>WYBT01000032.1 GCA_011525785.1 Planctomycetaceae bacterium | reverse complement strand
CGCTCGAACTGCTCCCGCGCTCGAACTGCTCCCGCGCTCGAACTGCTCCCGCGCTCGAACTGCTCCCGCGCTCGAACTGCTCCCGCGCTCGAACTGCTCCCGCCGCTCGAACTGCTCCCGCCGCTCGAACTGCTCCCGCCGCTCGAACTGCTCCCGCCGCTCGAACTGCTCCCGCCGCCTCCGCAGCCTCGCACGACTGCGCAACGCGTTCTCGCGCCGCAGCCGCACGGCGCCCGGCCAGATCGACCAGCCCGCGAGCGGCAGGCTAGGCGCGGTGAGGGGAGCACTGCGCGTCCGTGGCCGACTACGCGGAGGTCGCCACGGAGCCTTCCAGTTCGCTGAGCTTCCTGTCGAGCAGGCGCTGCAAAGGAACCGCCTGCGCTTGCTTGACCGATCTGATCTGCGCGACGTGTCCTCGAATCGACCTCAGTTCGGCGCCGATGTCGCTTCCCTGCGACCCAAGCGCGAGGATCTTGCGGCGGACTTCTTCGCGCTTGCACCTGCTTGTGCTGGGCGCGTCGCCGTTCGCCACGATGCCGGTCACTTCCATGCGTCGACCGCGATGCATCACGCGCACCTTGGACGCACTCACGGAGTATCCGTGTCGCCTGCACGCTTTGACGGCGGGCTCTCTCGCCTCCCTCGCGCGCTCCCCAGAGAACGTGATGTCGTCGACCCAAATGGTGAACTGAAGGCCGAGGCTTTCGGCGATGCGATCGAGTTCGTCGTACAGGTCCATCAGCGCCAAGTTGGCGAGCCCGGTGCTCGTCGACGTGCCCTGCGGCAGGCACCCATTCAACGTTGTCAGCTGGGTGAGCAGGCGCGCGACATCAGGCACGCAGCCAAGGCGTTTGGCGAACACGCGGTAGACCTGTTCGTTGGACACACTGGGAAAGCAATCCTTGATGTCCATCGTCAACACGACAGGCGCGCCGACGTGCGCTTGCGCGTTCATGCGCGGCGAGCAGCCCTTGACGCCGCCCAGCATCCGCGGCGGCAGCTTCACGGGGTCGATCAACGCGCGCTTGATCCGGCGCTGCATCGCACGCAGCGGGTCGATCGGAGCGTCGATGCGCCGCGCCTTCCCCGATCGCTTGATCTTCTCGAACGAGTGGTAGTGATCCTGCGCGCGTCGGGCCAGCTCCAGGATCTCGGCACGGGGCATCACGAGGACTTCTTCGAGCCTCCGCATTCCGCGGACGGGGCAGGCGCCCTCAAGTCTCCGCTCACGTTCCTTCCGGGTCGTCATCGAGCACCAACTCGAGCAGTTCAGATGCGATCGACTGTGCTTGGGCACCGGTGAGGCCGCGAAGCTCGCTCTTGCCTGCGGCCATCAGCATCAGGAGGTGCATCGGGATCGAAAGAGCGCGCGCGAGCGACTCAAGCGTTCGAGTGCTCGGCGAGCGCCCGCCCGACTCCAAGAGGGAGACGTAGCTGGGCACGACGCCAAGCTCATCGGCGAGTTCCTTCTGCGAGAGCCCGCGTGCCGTCCGCGCGATGCGGATGGCCCGTCCGTAGTTCATGGTGCTGCGCATGCTGTGCGTCGCGCACGGGGTGGTCCGTGTGGCGCGACGAAATGTCACGAGAAGAGGTGTTTCGACGGCAACCGCTTTCATCGGCGCTCACTCGGTCCCGGACGGGAGCCGGGAGAGAAGAGCGCCGGCGATCTCGCCGACTGCCTTTTGCATCGCCTTGCGGTTGCCCGCGCGGGCAGCCCGTTCGGCGCGCTTGAGCACGCGGGAGATCACGGTCACTTGGTCGGGTTCCAGACGTCCTTGGGCGCTGAGACCGCGCAAGCGCGACCGCAGAGCCCGAAGCTTCTTCTTCATTGCTCATTGTTCCTTGTGGAGGTTGGCTCACCCACGCTGCTCTCCGTCGGAGAGCAGACTGCGCGGGCTCGCGCCCTTGGTTGGGCCACGCAGCCTTCGTGGATGAGGAACGTCTGGAACACACCCCTGGTGACCTGCTCGCGCCCAGCGCGAACAGAACCCGACTCCATCGACGCCGAGCCGCGGGGGCCGTGCCGGGAGAAGGAGGCAGGACGCTCGGAGCGACCTGCAGCGCCTCGGCTTCTTCGCCGAGTCGCCTTCAAGGTGCCGGCCGCCTGACGAGCAGGGGGCGCGACAATTAGGACTGCGCGGTCATCAACAACCGCAAGGAACTCACGCTGTCAAAGAGCTTCCGCCGAACGGCGTCACAGGCGAGATCATGGCTCAGCGTGTCTGTCACTTCAAGTGACTGGCCGTAATTTTCTTGCGCGATCGCTTCGACACTCGCGGACTCGGTCCAAGCGCCCTTCCCACTGCCCCCGCCCCCGCGTTCGCCACTGTCCGTCGCCCCGCTCCGCGCCGGCTTCGCTCGGCCGCTTGGCTAGCAGCATCCTGACTTCATTGCGCCCGTCTGCTCAATCCACTCGTGAATTGGTCAAGCAGAGCAGCGGAGACTCTGGCGGGACGGAAGCCGACCCGCGGATCACGCTCGAATTCTGCACGCGTCCATCGACGTGAGCAGCGGGTATTCTTCTCTGGACTATCGGTGTACCAACATCCGCCTCGCACGACACGTTCGGGGCCGTCGTCGTGGAGTTGGCCCGTGCGAGTTGCCGACGACCTACACCACTCCCAAACATTCCCGGCGATGTCCCACAGTCCAGCTCTCGAATGGCCTCGAGGAAACGCGCCTACGGCGGCGGTGCTATTGAGTCCGGTGAGTGATGTATTCGCGAGGTCCGGCCCGAACCGTTCCGCGCAAATCGCCCCAAAGGGATCGGTCCAAGGGTAATCGAGCGCTAGGTCGAGCTCCACAGTCGGCTCCAACGGTGGAGCTGAGCCTGCGCGCGCCGACTGCTCCCAGCGCATGTCGGTTGGGAGCATCGTCAGGATCTCTTGGTCAGAATCGCGTCCGGTTCGCCACGCGCAGTAGAGGCAAGCGGCAGACCAAGACACACCGACGATTGGATGGTTCCACCGGAATCGAGGAGAGGACATTCTCCACCCGATTCCAAACGCGTCCGCGGGCAGGAGGAATTCTGGGTTCTCCAACTCCAGCGTGAACTGAAGCGAATCATGTCCCCATCGCCTTAGCCCTTCTAGCACAGCCTCGAGCCCTCCACGGTCCCAGTCGCTCAGGAATTCTGAGTACTCGGCGACTGTGGTTTGCCAGCGCTGAATCTGATATTCGAAATCCAAGTTGTCGTTCTGCCGCCTGTTGTCCGCGCCCCACCAGAACGCGCCGGAGCGAATCGTGACCCAGCGGCGCTCCTCGCTGAGGCGTGGATCGTGGAAGCACGCGTTGTCGTCGAACGAACCCAGTCGACCGATCACGTCGGTGGCGACCACGCGTCGGAGCATCGGTACGGCACTCGGACCCGCAGCGGGCGCTGCGAGAAGCGTAGCGCCCAGCAAGGTCGCGACTCGGCGGCGCTCTGCGTCACCCGCGATCGCGCCATAGAAGTAGACCAAGTGCTCGAGCGGTTCGTGGAGGACGCGCTTGGAAGCAATGGAGTCGATGAGCTTCCGACGCGCTCGGTCGCTCTTCGTTCCCATGATCCAGCGCGCAGCCAAGAATTCCTGCATCGTCGGATGCAGCCAGAACACGTCGTCACCGGGCTGCTGGAGGAGGCGAGAGCGGTAGAGGAAGCCGTCGATGACGTCCGCGCGCGGATTGGCAAGCAGTTCTTCCAGACTCGCCCGATCGATGGACCTGCGGCCATGCTTCGTTGTCCACTCGCCGGCGAGTTTCTCGATTCGCTTGTTCCACTGATTGGCGTTCAGTGGCGGAGATACCGCCTTCTGTCGCCTCGCTCGTCGGTCCTCGTCCCATCGATCGCATGCCCGCTCATGGAGCCGCTTGATCGCCGCATCGTAGACCTCGTGCAGTCGCAAGGGCAGCTCGATGCCCTTGCGATTGCGGGCGCGATCCGGCTCCGTCAGCCAGCAGACCAGCGAGAGGATGAACGGGACATCCCACAGCTCGGACAGATCGCGGTGCTCGAGGATCGACTTGAGCAGCTCGCATCGACGCTGGTCATCGGGGACGTAGAGCCTTGCGAAGAGCTCCGCGTCCCATTGATTCGTCTGCGGATCTCGCGGTTGTAGTGGAAGCACCCAGAGCTGACTCGTACTTGCGGCGGACTTCTTGGAGACCGTCGAACGATCGGTCTTGTCGGGGCCCTGATCGATCTCGCTGACGCCCGTGGCGTATCCGTCGCGCGCGGTGACGAGCACAGGACAGGTCTTCGTGTCGCCTGCCTCGAGCAGTGCGCGAAGGCGCGTAGCGGCTTCCTTCTCCGAGCGACCGAGCTCGTCCCATCCGTCAAGGACCAGCAGTGCTGCGCCATCTTTGATTGTCTGCGTCATCCAGTCTGCGAGGTGCTCAGCCGTCACATCGTTCCAGCCGGGGGACGGCAGGCACTGGCGCAGTGACTTCGCTATCAGGTCAGGAATCGAGGCATCCTTCGACTTGCCCCACGCCGCTGCCGAGACGAGCAGCGGCATGAGTGGTTGCTTGCGAGCGAGCGCCACGCGCGCCAGATGGGCCACGAACGTGCTCTTCCCCGACCCAGGACCACCGCGCAGGATCCAGCGAGCACCCTCTGTCAGCAGCGAATCGACCTTGACCTCTTCCAAGGAAGGGCGCGCATGGAAGAAGCCGTCCGCATCGCGTGTGGCGCCCGCGTGGCTCTCCTCGACCTTGGCAGGCCGACCGACTCGCAGCGGCACGTAGCTCGACTGCGTGCCCGCTCGTCCACTGTTCTTGAAGAGCGGCTCGTCGTTGAGCGCGAAGACCTGGTACACGGGCGCGAGGTCGATCGCGGTGAGGAAAGCGTCGCGGAGGCGTTCGCCGGAGGGGCGCGGCGTTGCGCGAACCGCCGCGAGAGTGGGCGCTGGCTGTAGGCGCGAGCGCAATTGCGCGATGTCGGCTGGCCGATCCGCTGGATTGGGTTCGGTGGCGTCGAGGACTGCCTGGGTGAGTCGCGGGTCGTCGCTGAGAGCTCTTCGGACCCGGGCAGCGATCGTGGCGCGATCCTCGCCGACTTCCTGGAAGAGCGGCCCGCCAGTGAGAACCTCGAACAGGATTGCGCCTAACGCGTGGATGTCGGCGCGCTGGTCGAGCACCGCCTTCGAACTGCGGTCGAGTTGTTCGGGGGGCGCGTAGCCCGCTGTGCCGCGACCGCGCGCGTCCGAGTCCGTGATCCCTGCCGATTCCGTGACTTGGCGGACCAGGGCCAAGTCGATCAGCTTGGGCATGCCGGCTGCATCAACCAGTACGTTCTCCGGAGTCAGGTCCAAATGGACATGGTTCGAGTGTCCGTGCAAGACCTCGATGGCGTCGACGAGGCCGCCGAAGAGCATCAAGCCTGATTTTCCATCAGCTGTCGGGTCGCGAGGACGGGCACGGAGCGTCTGCGCTCCCGCGACGTCGCTCACGAGCGCGAGCAGCTTGCCGTCGTCAAGCGGGCAGCGAAGTACACGGACCGCTGCCTCACGCTCTTTGGCTATCGAGACGGGCGCTGGAAAGCTGCGCGACTTGGCCGCCAAGGCCGCCATCAGGTCGTACTGGCGCTCGAGGTTCGCCTCCGCCGACCCGGCGACCATCGGGTTGAACCACTTCACCATCCATCGCTGCTCGGGGATTGCGGCTTCGATGACGACACCCTGGCCGCCGGCGCCTACGAACCGAACCGGAGTCAAGCCGGTGTGCTTCTGCATCGAGCTGATCACATCGCAGGCCGCTGCGACGCTCATGTCGATGGGCAGGAGGTCCTTGTTGGCCTCGAAGAAGCTCTCCCGTCCTTCGGCGTGCGCGCACGACTCGAACGAGAAGTCCTCGCGTTCGGCGAGCCATCTCAGAAGCAGGTAGGCCCGCCGTTCGCACTCGGTGTACTTGGGTTGGCTCATGCGACGGCTGGGAATGCCGTGGAGGCTACTGCGAGGAGCGCTCAAGGCGCCAGCGCAGCCACTCGCGAGCTTCGTTGATGCGGTTCTTGGCCGTGCTCACCGACACGTTCAGTGCCTTCGCGATGTCGTCGAGTTGCTGCTCGCCGACGAACCGCATGGCGAACGCGTCCGCGGCCTGTCTGGGCTCGGTCACCGTCGGCGCGTGCGGGTTCGCGTGGTGCGGACCGTGCTCCCTCAGTTCGACGAGAAGCTCGCAGGCGGCCCCGAACTGCTTGACGTTCACGGTGCGCGCGCGCCACGCGCTCTTGGCGAGGTCGATCCCGTCAGCCCCATCGTGCGCATCGACGCGACCGCCCGTCGGAGAGCGCTTGCGAGCGCTCTTCGCCTCCGCTCGATCGATGAGGTAGTTCTTCATGGCGAGGAGCCACCGACCGAGAAGGGCCTCGGAGCCGTGTTCGCGGATGAAGGCGATCTGCTCGTCTCGCGAGAGGCTCAGGTGCTTGTAGCCCTCGTTCACGATGAGGGTCGGCTGAATCGTGGTCTTGCGGCGCTCGTCCCTGTACATCGCGCGCGCGATCACGCGCAGTTGCTCGACCATCGCGTCGTACTCGCGGCGAGCTTCGTCTTCGGAGATCTCGGTCTTGGTCATGGTGTCGTTGGACGTCGTTGTGGCGGCAGCCTATGTCCGCCCGACGTCCGACTCCAAAGGCGGGAAGTGGTCCCGTGGCAGCCAACGGATTCTCGAAATCCCTCGCGGCCTCCGATCCGCGCCGGCGTTGGCCATTTCGCGCACGACTCCCGCCCCAGCTGCCGTCCGCCAACCCATCCCGCGCACCTTCGCGCGGCGGGCGTCCGGCGGCAGAACGGAGCATTCGATGCCTGTGGAACTTCTGGAGTGGATGGGGGCCTCGCGCGGGTCGTTCTTGGTCGGGCGTGTCTGCCTGGACGAGGAGCAGGTTCGCAAGAGCCTGGCTGCGGTGGCCGAGGACTACACGTCGGCGTACGCGGAGTACAGCTCGGGGGTGTGGCAGTCGCTGATGCTGCGCAATCAGACGGGGCGCGCGGCCGATGCGCTGTCGCGCGAGTACGACGGCGAGTCGAAGGTGACCGAGGTGGGGCTCAAGGCGCCGTACCTGCTCGAGCTGATCGACGCGAACTTCGACGTGACGAAGCTCAAGTCGGCGCGGCTCTTCCGGACGGCGGAGTGCGGCATGATCGTGGGGCACACCGACTACAACGAGTTCAAGTCGGGCTTCACGCGCGTGCATGTAGTGCTCGCGACGCACGCGGGGGCCTTCAACGCCGAGGATCGCATGGTGCGCCACTTCCGCGCCGGCGAGGTGTGGTTCCTCGACGGCCGCCGCCCGCACAGCGCGGGTGTGACGACGCGCGAGGAGCGCGTTCACCTGGTGCTCGACTTCGACCCCCGCATGGACGTGCGCGATGTGACGGCGCTCCACGTGCTCGAGGCGGGGCGTTGCATCGTGCCGGCGCGCGTCGAACGACCGAAGGTCTCGAAGGAGGAGGACCAGGCGCTTCGCGGTCTGGCGCCGCTGCTGAGCGACTTCACCTTCGACTCGATCTTCGGGCTGCTCGCGCGCCTCCACGTCCTGCGCGACGAGCCCGTGGCCGCGTGCTACGCGCGTCTCGAGCGACTGGCTCGCGAGCGCGGCGACGCGGCCTTGGTCGAGCGGGCCCGTGACCTGCGACGGCGCATGCTCGGCGGCTGACGCTGGGCGTGGCGTGATTGCTGGTCTCCGCGGCCAGCGTTGAACAGAGGAAGGCCCCGCCGCGAGCTTCGGTGAGCTCGCGGCGGGGCTGCCTTCGTTTCGGCAGCGTGCGTCGCTGCGTCAGCTTCCGTGCGAGGAGTCCCACACGAACTCGTCGCGCAGCGACGCAGCGGCGTAGTGGAACGCTGCCGCGAGCGACTCGCTGGAGAGCTGCGGATAGGCGGCGAGGATCTGGGACTGCGAGGCGCCGCTCGCGACAAGTTCGAGCAGGAACTCGACGCTGATGCGCGTGCCGCGCACGCACGCCTTGCCAGCGAGCACGGCGGGGTCGTGGACGATCCAGGGTTCCATGCTGAGGTCGGAGTGCGGAGCGAGGGCACGGCGTGGAAGTGACGACAACTTGCGCGAGGAGCGCTCGCTCATGAGCGCGCCCAAAGTCAACGCACTCAAGCCCGTACGCTGTTCGCGAATAGCGAATGGCGCGGGCGAGCCCGCTAGATGTGAATCGCCCGGCCGTCGACGGCGAGCGCGGCTTCCTTGACGACTTCGGCGAGAGTCGGGTGCGCGTGGCAGGTGCGCGCAAGGTCTTCGGAGGAGGCGCCGAACTCCATCGCGGCGACGGCTTCGGCGATGAGATCGCCAGCGCGCGGGCCGACGATGTGCACGCCGAGGATGCGGTCGGTGTCCTTGTGCGCGAGGATCTTCACGCGGCCTTCGGTCGAGCCGAGGGCCTTGGCGCGGCCGTTGGCGAGGAAGGGGAACGCGCCTTTGCGGAAGGGGATGTTCGCCGCGACGAGTTCCTCTTCGGTCTTGCCGACGGAGGCCACTTCGGGGTGCGTGTAGACGATGTTGGGGATCGCGTCGTAGTTCACGTGGCCGTAGCCCGTGACGATGTGTTCGGCGCAGGCCATGCCTTCGTCTTCGGCCTTGTGCGCGAGCATCGGGCCGGCGATCACGTCGCCGATGGCGTAGACATTCGCGGCGGCGGTGCGGAAGTGCGCGTCGACCGGGATGCGGCCTCTGGCGTCGAGCGCGAGGTTGACGCTCTCGAGCGCGAGACCTTCGGTGTTGGGCTTGCGGCCCACGGACACGAGCACGCGGTCGCAGCGGATCGGCTCAGCGCCTTCGATCTCGACGATCGCGCCGTCGCCGTCCTTGCGCGCGCCGACGACCTTGACGCCGAGGCGGAACTCGAGGCCCTGCTTGGCGAGGATCTTCTGCGCTTCCTTGGCGATCTCGGCGTCGTTCGCGGGCAGGATGCGATCGAGGTACTCGAGCACCGTGACCTTGGCGCCGAGGCGCTTCCACACGCTGCCCAGCTCGAGCCCGATCGCGCCCGCGCCGATCACGACGAGGTGCTGGGGGACCTTGGGCCACGACAACGCTTCGGTGCTCGTGCCGACGCGCTCGCCGTCGAGCTCGACGCCCTTGAGTTGCGCGCTCACCGAACCGGTGGCGACGATCACGTGCTTGGCTTCGAGCTTGGTCACCGCGCCTTTCGCGTCGACGACTTCGACGACGCCTGCACCAGCGAAACGACCCAGGCCTTCGTAGCGCGTGACCTTGTTCTTCTTGAACAGCCCCGCCACACCCTTGGTCAACTGCTCGACGATGCCGTCCTTGCGCGCGAGCATCGCCGCCAGATCGAGCTTCACGTCGTTCGCCACGATGCCGTGGCCCTTGAAGGCGTGCAGCGTCTCGTGGAACAGCTCGCTCGACTCGAGCAGCGCCTTGCTCGGGATGCAGCCGATGCGCAGGCACGTGCCGCCGAGCGCCTTTTCCTTCTCGATGCAGGCGACATTGAGGCCCAGCTGCGCCGCGCGGATCGCAGCCACGTAACCGCCGGGCCCGGCGCCGATGACGACCAGATCGTGTTGAGGCATGTCAGCTCCGTCGAACGTGGCGCTAGATCTCGAGCAACAAACGCGCGGGGTCTTCCATGCACTCCTTGATGCGCTTCAAGAAGCTCACGGCCTCGCGGCCGTCGATGATGCGGTGATCGTAGGAGAGCGCGACGTACATCATCGGGCGGATCACGACCTGGCCGTTCAGCGCGATGGGGCGGTCCTGGATCGCGTGCAGGCCGAGGATGCCCGACTGCGGGGGATTGAGGATCGGCGTCGAGAGCAGGGAGCCGTAGATGCCGCCGTTGGAGATCGTGAACGTGCCGCCGGTGAGCTCGTCGAGCGTGAGCTTGTTCTCCTGCGCCTTCTTGGCGAGGTCGGCGATGGCGAGTTCGATCTCGGCGAAGCCCATGCGCTCGGCGTTGCGCAGGATCGGGACGACCAGGCCCTTGCCGCCGCCGACCGCGATGCCGACGTCGCAGTAATTCTTGTAGACCACGGCGTCGCCGCGGATCTCGGCGTTGACCTGCGGGTACATGCGCAGCGCGTCGATCGCGGCGCGCACGAACAGCGACATGAAGCCGAGCTTGACCTTGTACTTCTCGACGAAGCGCTCCTGGTGCTGCTTGCGCAGCGCCATGGCGTGCGACATGTCGATCTCGTTGAAGGTCGAGAGGATCGCGGCGGTGTGCTGCGCTTGAACGAGGCGCTCGGCGATGCGCTTGCGCATCGGCGTGAGCGGGATGACTTGCTCTTCGCGCGCGCCGGCGATGGCCGGGGCCTTCGCGACGGGAGCGGGCGCCGCGGTCGCAGCGGCGGGAGCCGGCGCCGCAGCAGGAGCAGCGCTCGCGTGCTTGAGCACATCTTCCTTGAGCAAGCGACCGCCCGGACCGCTGGCCGCGACTTCGCTCGCCTCGAGTCCGCGCTGCGCGAGCTCGCGCGCTGCCGCGGGCATCACGACCTTCTCGCCGCCCTTCGCGCCCGACTTGGCAGCGCCCTTCGCGTCGGCTTTGGCTTCCGCGGGCGCCGCCTTGTTCTCGGTCTTCGCCGCCGCGCCGGCCTCCATGTAGCCGATCACTTCGCCGACGAGCGCCGTCTCACCCTTCTTCTTGAGCACCTTCGTCACCGTGCCCGCCGCCGGCGCCGGCAGCTCGACGGTCACCTTGTCGGTCTCGATCACGACGATGCCTTCATCAGCCGAGACCGCCTGGCCGGCCGCCTTGAGCCAGTCGCCGATCTGCACTTCCGTGATCGATTCGCCGACCGACGGCACTTTGAGTTCCAAGCTCATGGGGATCTGCTTTTCGTGGTGTTGGCTATTGAGCGGCGAAGGCCTGCTCGAGCAGGTTCTTCTGTTCGATGCGATGGCTGGCGGGCGAGCCGGTGGCCGGCGATGCGGCGGCGCGGCGTGAGAGCCCGCGGAAACGGCGGCCGTCGATGCGCTCGCCGAAGCGCGCGACCAGGAAGCGCCAAGCGCCGGCGTTTTCGGGCTCTTCCTGGATCCAGACGACTTCCGCGCTCTTCGAGTACGGCGTGAGTGCGGCTTCGACGTCGCGCTGCTGCAGCGGGTAGAGCTGTTCGACGCGCACGATGGCGACGTCCTTCGCGCCCAGGCGCTCGCGCTCGTCGACGAGCTCGTAGTAGAGCTTGCCCGACACGAGCAGCACGCGCCGCGCGGCCGCCGCGTCGATCGCCGCAGCGTCGGGGATGATGCGCTGGAAGCGGCCTTGCGCGAATTCGTCGAGCGGCGAGACGCACTTTGCGTGGCGCAGCAGGCTCTTGGGCGTCATCACGATCAAGGGCTTGCGCCACGGGCGCACGACCTGGCGGCGCAGCGCGTGGAAGATCTGCGCCGGCGTGGTCGGCACGATGATCTGGATGTTCTCTTCGGCGGCGAGCGTGAGGAATCGCTCGAGGCGCGCGCTGGAGTGCTCGGGCCCTTGGCCTTCGAAGCCGTGCGGCAGGAGCATCACCAGGCCTGAGAGGCGGTTCCACTTGTCCTCGGCGCTGACGATGAACTGGTCGATGATCGGCTGCGCGACGTTGGCGAAGTCGCCGAACTGCGCTTCCCACGCGACTAGCGCCTCGGGGTAGTCGAGGCTGTAGCCGTACTCGAAGCCCAGCACCGCCGTCTCGCTCAGCGCGGAGTTGCGGATGTACACGCGCGACTGGCGCGGCGAGAGGTGGTTGAGCGACTCGTAGCGCGCGCCGGTCTGGTAGTCGTGCAGCACCGCGTGGCGGTGGCTGAACGTGCCGCGTTCGCTGTCCTGGCCGGTGAGGCGCACGCGGTGGCCTTCGACGGCGAGCGTCGCGAACGCGAGCGCTTCGCCCGCCGACCAGTCGAGCGCGCGCTCGCCCTTGGCCATCTCGAGCCGGCCGGCGAGGAAGCGCTCGAGCTTGGGGTGCACGTGGAAGCCGTCGGGCGCCGTTCCGAGCTTCTCGAGCAGCGTGGACAGCTTCGCGCGCTCCACGCCGGTCTCGACGCGCGGCACGTCGGCCTCCGACGCGCCTTCGTAGCCCTTCCAGTGCGCGCCCTGGCTGTCGCGCGGCTGCACGTAGGCCTTCGAACGCGACAGCGCGAGCTCCTCCTCGAGCTTCGCGCGCCGCTTGCGCCCGATCTCTTCAGCCTCTTCGCGCGTGACCTCGCCGAGCTTGAGCAGGTGCTCGAGGTAGCCCTCGGCCACCGACTTGCGGCGCGCGATGGCCTGGTAGAGCTTGGGATCGGTGAAGCTCGGTTCGTCGCCCTCGTTGTGGCCGCGGCGGCGGTAGCCGTACATGTCGATCACGACGTCGCGCTTGAACTGGCGGCGGAAGTCGAGGCTCAGGCGCACGACCTGCGCGACCGCTTCGGGGTCTTCGCCGTTCACGTGGAAGATCGGGATCTGCAGCATCTTCGCCACGTCGGTGCAGTACGTGCTCGAGCGCGAGTCGCACGGCGTGGTGGTGAAGCCGATCTGGTTGTTGACGACCACGTGGATCGTGCCGCCGGTGCGGTAGGCGGCGAGCTCGGAGATGTTCAGGCTCTCCTGCACGATGCCCTCGCCCGCGAAGGCCGCGTCGCCGTGGATCAAGAGCGCGAAGCCGCGGTCGCCCTTGGGATCCTCGAAGCGATCCTGCTTGGCGCGCATGCGGCCCATCGCCACCGGGTTCACGAACTCGAGGTGGCTGGGGTTGAAGCACAGCGAGAGGTGCATCGTGCGGCCCGAGGCGCCGACGCGGCCGGACGAGTAGCCCTTGTGGTACTTCACGTCGCCGCGGCCCATGTGCAGCTCGGGATCGGTGTCCTCGAACTCGCGGAACAGGTCCGCCGCGGGCTTGCCCATGATGTTGACGAGCACGTTGAGCCGGCCGCGGTGCGCCATGCCCAGCACGATCTCGTCCACGCCCTGCGTGTCGGCGTGCTCGAAGGCGAGGTCGAGCAGCGGGATCAGGCTCTCGGCGCCCTCGAGCGAGAAGCTCTTCGCGCCCAGGAACTTCTTCTGGATGAACTCCTCGAGGATCACCGCGTCGAGCAGCTTGGTGAGGATGCGCACCTGCGACTCGCGGCCGAGCGTGATGCGGTTCTCGCACGCCTCCATGCGCTCCTCGAGCCAGCGCTTCACGTGCAGGTCGTCGATGTGCATGTACTGCACGCCGATCGAGCGGCAGTAGGTGTTGCGCATGCGGCTGAGCACGCTGCGCAGCGTCTCGACCTGTTCGCCGTGGAAGGTGCGCGCCGACACGCGCCGGTCGAGGTCGGCGTCCGAGAAGCCGTAGAAGGCGGGCTCGAGTTCGGCGTGGCGCGGCCGCGGCAGCCCCAGGGGATCGATCAGCGCCGCAAGATGGCCGCGTACGCGAAAACTGCGGATCAACTGGTCGGCGCGGTCCTGGACGTCGGCGGCGCTGGCCTCGGCCTCGCGCGGGCGCGCGGCGGCGCCGGGGGGATTGAACAGGCTTGCCGGCGCGAAGTTGGGGCCCAGCGTCGGCGGTCCGCCCCACTCGCGGCCGCCCTCGGCGTCGAAGTACGCGCGCCAGTCGGCCGTCACGCTCGCCGGGTCGCGCAGGTAGTCGCTGTACAGGCCCTCGACGAAGGCCAGGCTCAGACTGTGGTGCCAGGGATTGTTCTGCGTCATCGCGGGGCGCGGGCCGGGATTTTGGGGCGGAAGAGGATACGAAACGGGGAGGCGTGGCGGCGGTCCGTTGCGCTGATCCGCGGTCGGGCCGCCCGCGGCCGCGGACTCGGTCGCGCGAGACCCGGACGCCGGTCGACCGGGGCGCTTGAATCGACTGTCGGCAATTCGAAGTCGACCTCGGGTGCGCGCCTGTCCCGTGGGCGAGTCTGCGCCCGCACGCTCGGCGCCGACCAGACCGAGCCGCGGCGAGGCCTCGGCGCGGCTCGATGCACTCTCGTCGGAGGACGCTTCGGACGCGACGCCGGTCGCCCAGCGGTGGCGCTCGGCCGCCGCAACGCGGGGAGCGCGAAGTTCGAGCTCTTGTGCTGGCCCACCGGCCGGGCGCGTCAAGACGACGGCTCGGCGCGCTCTCGCAACGCCCGGGGAGCGTGTCGCAAGAGTGCATGCGAACACGGGCGCCTGTCCCGCGAAGCGGGCGAGCGTTCTGCGGGCGGACGTCGAGAGCCCGTCCGAGTCGAGTCGCTGCGTCGAGTCCACCGCGGACTTTCCATCCGAGTTCGCGTCCAGTCCCCATCCGTACGCCGCTATAGCAACTCGAGCGGCGCCTTCGCGGCAGGACTGAATGGCTCGAAGAGGTGTGTTGCTCGCTTCGCCCCGCTTTCGCTGCGCTCCTCATCGCCATGAACCACCTCAGCTCGCTTGGCTCGTCGTCCCCGGGTCGGAGGATCCGCGCCATCCCGCCGCGGCGCGTCCGACCGGCGCCTCCTCACTTGCCGCTGCTCGGCGCCGCCCGCGCGTCGTTCGGATCGATCGCACTCGCGGACACCTGCTTGCTCGCCTGCCAGCACATCCTCTCCAGCACGCACAGCCTGCTGCGCGCGCTCGTCGCGGACGGCTTGGAGCGGCGCAACATCGCGGTCATCGGGAAGTGCTACTCGACTTCGGCGGCGGCGTACGCGGAGATGCGCGCCGACGGTCTCCGGGTTTGTCCGTCGAGCCTGGAGCTCGATCCGCGCCGCAGCTTCGACGAGCAGTTCCGCGCGAGTGTGGACGCGTTCACCCGCGCTGCCCTCGCGGCCTTCGAGCAGCGGCGGCCGCGGCGCATCCTCGTGCTCGACGACGGCGGAGAACTGATCGCGGCCGTGTGCGAGCAGGTCTCCGACCGATCGCGGCTGGCGGCGGTGGAGCAAACGACCTCCGGCTGGCAGAAGCTGCGCCAGCGCGAGTTGGACTTCCCGGTCGTCAACGTCGCGCGTTCGTCGGCCAAGCTCGTGCACGAGTCTCCGCTGATCGCCGAGTCGGTGGCCGAGCAGGTCGAGCAGGTGCTTGCGCGCGTCGCCCCCGGAGCGCGTCGCGTGCTCGTGCTCGGGGCCGGCGCCGTCGGCGACGCGGTGCGTCTGCGGCTCGCGGGCGCCCACGCGGTCAAGCGCTTCGACCTCGATCCCGCGCGCAGCGACTTCGACGCTGCGCGACTGGCAGAGGCGCTGGCCCAGGCCGAGGTCGTGATCGGCTGCACGGGCGGCTGCTCGCTGCCGCGCGAGCTCCACTCGCGGCTCAGGCCAGGTTGTGTGCTGATCAGCGCCTCGTCGTCCGACCGCGAGTTCGACGCGCCCGCGCTGCGCGCAGCGGCGCCCGTGACGCACCTCCACGAGGACCTCTGCGTCGACGGCGTGCACCTCGTGAACCTGGGCTTTCCGATCAACTTCCAGGGCGAACGCGACCCGATCGCGCCCGCGAAGATCCAGCTCACGCGGGCGCTCTTGTACGGCGGAGTCTTGCAGGCCGCCGCGACGCCCAGCGCAGCCGCGCGCGGTTTCGTCGACCTCGACGGGGCCTTGCAGGCGCGAGTGGTCCGAGACTTCACGCGCACCCTCGCCGACGAGCGCGCCGCGTGATCCGGCCCGCAGCGCTGATCGATTCGCGGCGCTGGGAGGCGCGGCCCAGCCGCCTGTGGATCGGCGCGTGCGCTCCGCTGCGGCGCTGGCGTCTGCGTCGACTGGGCGTGCGGTCGATCGAGGTTCACGGACGCGAGCACGTGCGCCGTGCGCTGTCCCGCGGTGAGGCGCTGATCGTCGCGGCCAATCACCCCAGCTACGCGGACCCGCACTGCTTGTTCGAGGCCCTGCCGCACGGGCCGCATCCGTGGATCTGGCTCACTGCGAGCGAGCTGTTCAGCGAACTGGGGCGCCTCGGGCGCCGCGCGTTGCAGCGGCACGGCTGCATGAGCGTCGAGCGCGACGGTGCGAACGCGGTCGCGCTGCGCGAGGCGCTGGGACATGTGCTCGCCGGCCGTCCCTTGGCTCTGTTCCCCGAGGGCTATGTCCACCACACACCGAACCAGCCCGCTCGGTTCGATCCGGGGGCCGCTCGCCTGGCGCTGCTCAGCGCGCGACGTGCGGGAGTGGCGTGGCTCGCGCCGTGCGCGATCCGCTACGAACACGACGCCGCGTCGAGCCTGGGTGCGCGGCGCGTCGTCGAGGATTGCGAGCGGCGCCTGGGACTCGAATCGTCGGCCGGCGGCCTGTTCTCGCGCCTGCGCCGCATCCGCGAGGCGCACCTGGAGCGACTCGAGCGCGACCACGGCTGCGAACCGCGCAGTGGCGACGCTGCGCAACGGGCTGCGCGACTCGCCGACGAGCTCTGCGAGCGCGTCGAGCGCGAACTGCGCCTCGACGGCCCGGCCTCGGCCTCGATTCACTGGAGCGAGCGACTGGCGCAGCTGCGCCGCCGAGTTCGCGACCCCGAGTTCACCCTCGACGCCCTCGCCCGCGCCGCCGCGCTGGAACAGCTCCACTTGGCGCACGGCCTGCGCTCGTGGACCTTCGACGCGCTCGAGGGACACGACGACCTCGAGCGCGCCGCCGCGGCCATCGCGCAACTAGAGGAAGAGCTGCTCCAACGACCGCGCGCGCGCGGAATCGGACCGCGGCGCGCTGAGGTGTGCTTCGGACCCGCGTTCGAGGTCCGTCCGCACGACGATCTGGCTGCCACCGTCGCGCGTCTGGAGCAGCGAGTCTTGGAACTCCTGCGCGAGCCTGTCTCGCGGGCGGCGGAGGCGGGCGACGTTCCTCGCAGCCCGCGCGGCTTGGAATTCGAGCGCATCGGCCACGGCCGCGTCCGATTCGGAATGCGAGAGGATTAGTCCCGGGCGCCCAGCGCGCGGCGGCGTCTGCTTCGGCGGTCAGACCGTCGGGGCGCAGGCCTGTTGGCGTGACCCGCCGGCGCCCAAGAGCACTTCGCTGCCCGACGGGCTCGAATTCCGTCTCTGCCCGTGAGCGCTGCTGCGGTGTGGGCCCGCCGCGCAGCGCTGCTCAGCGCGGAAGCTCGTCGCCCGAGCTGTCGACGCGCGCGGGCGAGCCGTGGCCCAGCTCGGCCAGCGCCTTCGCGGTCGCGGCGTGATCGCCCACGACGACGATCGTGAGCTCGCGCGGGCGCAGGTGCTCCTCGAGCAGCGCGCGGCGTTGCGAAGCGGTCGATTCGGCGAGCCAGCGCAGGCGCGCGAGCGGGTAGTCGTCGGAGAGGCCCAGGCGCTCGACGGCGCTGACGAAGCTCAGGTGCGCCTGCGGCGTTTCGAATTGGCGCGCGAGGGATTGCTCGAGCGCGCTGCGCACGAAGGCCAGCTCGTCGTCGCTGGGGCCGGCGAGGTAGCCCTCGAGCTCGCGCTCGATCTCGCGCAGCGCTTCGGCGGTGTTGGCCGTGTGCACACTGGTCGCGACCACGAACGGCCCGCCGTGGCGCCCGCCCTCGAAGCTCGAGCGGATGCCGTAGGTGAAGCCCTTGGTCTCGCGCAGGTTCAAGTTGAGGCGGCTGGTGAACAGGCCGCCCAGCGCCTGGTTGAGCGCGCTCAGCGGCAACCACGCGGGGTGCGTGCTCGCGACGGAAGGGTGGCCGACGCGCAGCTCCGACTGCGGCGCGCCGCGGCGGTCGGCGAGGAACAGGCGCGTGCGCGTGCGGGCCAGCGGCGTGGGCGCGACCCACTCGCCGGAGGCGGGGCGAATGCCGCTCTCGTCGACGAGCGCGCGCAGCCGCGCTTCGAACGGCGCGAGCCAGCGCTGGACCTGCTCGAGTCCGCCGCGGCACGCGGCATGGACGCGCAGCGCGCGCGGGCGCAGGGCGCTGCGGTGGAACTCGGCGACGTCGCTCAGTCTCGTCGCGGCGAGGCTCGCGGCGTCGCCGATCTCGGGACTGCCCAGCGGCGTCGAGCGGCCCCAGTACAGTCGCGCCCACACGTCGCTGGCGACGCGCTTGGGGTCGTCGGCGCGCGAACGCAGCGCGGCCCGGCGCTGTTCGCGCACGCGCTCGAACTCGCGCTCGCCCAGGCGCGGTTCGAGCAGCACGTCGGCCACCAGCTCGAGCGCGGCTTCGACGTGCTCCTCGAGCACGCGCAGGTGCAGCAGCGTGTCGTCGTCGTCGCATTGCAGCGAGAAGTTCGCGCCCAGCGCGTCGAAGGCGTCGACCAGTTGCGCTGTGGAGAGCTGCTTCGTGCCTTCTTCGAGCATCGCCGCGCTCAGGCTCGCAAGGCCTTCGCGGCCGAGCGGCTCGCGGCTGCGGCCCGCGGGCCAGGCGAGCTCGAGCAGCAGCTCCGGCGTCGCGTCGCAGCTCGTCGCGGCGATGCGCATGCCGCTGGCCGCGCGCTCGCGCTCGATGCGCGGCAGGCGCCAGCGCGGCGCGGGGCCGGCCGGCGGAGGTCCGCTGCGGTCGACGCGCGCGGCGGCGGGTTTCGCGGGCTCGCTCATGCGCTCTTGGATGACTTGGGGACGACCCACACCACCGTGGGCGGTTGTTCGATCAAGTGGCGGCGCAGCGCGTCGACCACGCGCGCTTCGTCGCACGCTTGCACGGCCTGTGCGGCTTCGACGAAGCCCAGCGAACGGCCGCGCAGCACGTCGGAGAGCGCGAGCGCGCCGCTGCGGTTCGAAACGTTGTCGAGGTAGCGCACGAAGTCGGCGCGCGCACGCGCCTTCATGCGCTCGAGCACGCCGGGGGCGACGCCGCCGCGCACCACGGACCCGAGCAGCTCGCGAATGCGCTGCTCCAAGCGCTCGGGCGCAACGCCGTTGGCGGCGGTGGCGGTGATCTGGAAGCGGCCCGCGAGCTCGTTCGCCATCGCTCCGCAGGTCACGCTCTTGGCCAGCACCTCATCGAGCGTCAGCGCGCGGTCGAGCACCGACGAACGGCTCGCCGAGAGCACCATCGCCGCGAGCTGCAGCGCCGCTTCGTCGGCGTGGTTGTACTCCGGCGTCGGCCAGGCCAGCGTCACCTGCGGCAGGTTCACGTCGTCGGGCACGACGCGGCGCACTTCGGTGCTCGAGCGATGAGGCACGGGCACGGGACGCGCGAACCCGCCGCGGGCGGGGATCTCGCCGAACCAGCGCTCGATCGCCGCCAGCGCTGCCCGAGGCTCGAAATCGCCGCCCAGCACGAGCGTGGCGTTGTCGGGCCGGTACCAGCGCTCGAAGAACTGACTCACGTCCGCGAGCGAGGCCGACTCGAGGTCCTCGTGCGATCCGATCGGCAGGTGCGCGTAGGGGTGCTCCGGCGGGAACAGCGCGGCCGCGAGCACTTCGTGCGCCTTGGCGTAGGGCCGCAGCTCGTAGTTCTGGCGCTTCTCGTTGCGCACCACGTCGCGCTGGTTGTCGAGCTTGCGCTGGTCGAAAGCCTCGAGGAAAAAGCCCATGCGATCGGACTCGAGCCACAGCGCCAGCTCGAGCTGGTTGGCCGGCAGGGTCTCGTAGTACAGCGTGCGGTCGAAGCTCGTGTTGCCGTTGAGCGTGCCGCCGGCCTGCGTGATGTGGCGGAAGTGGCCGTCGCTGGCGACGTGCGCCGAACCTTGGAAGAGCAAGTGTTCGAACAGGTGCGCGAAGCCGGTCTTGCCCGGCAGCTCCTGCGCGCTGCCGACGTGGTAGCACAGCTGCAGCGAGACCACTGGCGCGGCGTTGGTCGGGTGCAGCAGCACGCGCAGGCCGTTCGCCAGCACGTGCGTCTGGTGCGGGATCGTCGGTGTCGATGTCGGCGTCGTCACGGTCGCGCGCGAGTGTGGCACACGCGCGCGCGGCGATCCACGCGCTCGATCGCCGCTGCGCTGGTCTACTTCGGAGCTTCACCACAGCACTCGTACAACGCGCGGGTGGACAGCCCCGCTCGCGCTGGGTTCCATGTGGAGTCCCATGGCAAGGATCGGATCGTCGATGTGGCTCTTCGCCGGCGTGCTGGCGCTGGGTGCAGTGGTGTGGCGCTTGCGCTCGGAGTCTGCACCGGCGCAATCCGGCGGCGGTCGGCCGCCGTTCGTGCTGTCGGTCACACTCGCGCCGCTCGAGCGCGGCGAACTGCAGCCGCGCGCGACGCTCACAGGCGTCGTGCGCTCGAACCAGCGCGCGCGCATGGGCTTCGAGGTGTCCGGCCGCATCGTCGAACTCGGCGTGCAAGAGGGCGACGACGTGGCCCAGGGCGCGGTGCTGGCGCGGCTCGACGAGCGCGACGCGCAGGCCGGGCTCGCGCGCGCGAGGGCGCAGCTCGAACGCGCGACGCGCGAACTCGAGCGCACGCTGGCCGGCGAACGCGAGGAGGACAAGCGCCGGCTCGCGGCGGATGTCGAGGCGCGCGAGGCCGAGGCGGAGCTGGCGCGGCGCGACGTCGAGCGCGCGCGCGGGCTCGTGGCCGAGAACGTGATCTCCACGGGCGAGTTCGACCGCTTCGACGCGGCGCACACGGCGGCGATGGCGCGCGTGCGTGCGGCGCGCGAGGCACTGGCGGCGGCGCAGGCGGGCGCGCGCGTCGAGGAAATCGCGGTGGCGCGTGCGGAGGTCGACTTGCGCCGCTCCGAGCTGGCCGTGGCCGAGCGCGAGCTCGAGAAGACGCGCGTGGTCGCGCCCTTCGCGGGCGTGGTCGTGAGTCGTCCCGCGGCGCTGGGCGACTCGGTGGCGGCCGGCGAGCTGGTGCTCGAACTGGTCGACTTCACGCGGCGCGAGCTGGAGATCGACGTGCCCGGCTACGTCGCCGCGTCGCTGCGCGCTGGAGCGTTGGCGCGCGTGAGGCTCGACGAGCATCCCGGCGCGCAGCTCGAGCTCGCGGTGCGAACGCTCGTGCCGCTGGCCGACGACGCCAGCCGCCACTTCCGCGCGCTCGCGCCGCTCGCCGCCGACCAGGACCTCGAACGGCGCTTTGCGCCCGGCATGTTTGCGCGCGTCGAGCTCGAACTCGAGCCGCTGCGCGACGCGTGGATTGCGCCCGCAGACGCTGTGCGCATCACGCCGCAAGGACCGATCGTCGTGCGCGCGCGCCCCGGCGGGCCGCCCGACATGAGCGGCGCTCCCACCTCGACCGCCGAGTTCGTGGCAGTGAAGCAACTGGCGAGCGCGAACGGGAAGACCGCGCTCGAGGCGCTGGACGGCAGCTTTGCGGCGGGCGATTCGCTGGTGGTGATCGGCGTCGACATGGCCTTCCCCGGCGCCGCGCTCGCCGCGCGCAACGCGCCGCACGCGGGAGCCCAGCAGCCGTGAATCCCATCCGCGCGGCCGTCGAGCGGCCGTACATCACCGCGGTGGGCGTGATCCTGACCGTGCTGTTCAGCGTGCTCGCCTACGGCACGATTCCGGTGCAGCTCAAGCCGACGGTCGATCGCCCGCTGATCACCATCGCGACCAACTTCCGCGGCGCGTCAGCAGTCGAAGTCGAGCAGCAGATCACGCGCGAGCTCGAGGATGTGCTGGCGGCGGTCGAGGGCGTGATCGAGATGACCTCGGAGTCGAGCGAGGGCCGCAGCCAGATCACGCTCGAGTACGAGCTGGGCACGGACACGCAGCTGGCGGTGATCGACGTGCTCAACAAGCTCACGCAGGTGCAGCGCCTGCCGGAAGAGGCCGACGAGCCGCTGGTCGAGGTGGCGCCGAGCGACTCGAGCCAGGTGATGTGGCTCGCGCTGCGCTCGCACTACGACGCCAACCGCGTGCGGCGCATCGTCAAGGACGAGATCGAATCGCGGCTGCAGCGCGTGCCGGGTGTCTCGAACCTGCTCGTCGTCGGCGGCGAGGAAAACGAAGTGCAGGTGCGCGTCGATCCCGAGAAGCTGGCCGCGTACGGCATCGGCTTCGCGGAAGTGGGGCGTGCGCTCGCGGTCGGCAACGTCAACGTGCGCGGCGGCGGCGTCGAGACGGCTTCGCGCCAGCTCGTGGTGCGCACTGTCGGCATGGCCGACCGGCCCCAGGAGCTGGGCGAGCTGATCGTGCGCGAGAGCGGCGCTGCGGCGGTCCAGCTGCGCGACGTGGCCGAGATCGTCGACACGTACCGCGAGACCACCAGCTTCGTCAGCATCAACGGCACGCCCGGCGTCGCCATCGGCTTGAGCCGCAAGTCGGGCTCGAACGTGGTCGAGCTGATCGCGCGCGTCGACCAGACCTGCGCCGAGCTGAACGAGATCTTCGCGCGCCGCGGCATCGACGTCTCGATCGAAGCGGTCTATCGCGAGTCGACCTACATCTTCGAAGCGATGGGCTTCGTGCAGGACAACCTGCTGGTCGGCTCGCTGCTGGCGGTGGTGGTGCTCGCAGCCTTCCTGCGCAGCGTTCGCAGCGTGTTGATCGTCGCGCTCTCGATCCCGCTCTCGCTGGTCGCGGTGTTCCTCGTGATGAGCCTGCTCGGCCGCACGCTCAACGTGATTTCGCTCGCGGGACTGGCCTTCGCGAGCGGCATGGTGGTCGACAACGCGGTGGTGGTGCTCGAGAACGTCTTCCGCCACCGTGCGATGGGCAAGTCGCTGCTGGAGGCCTCGGTCGACGGCGGGCGCGAGGTGTGGGGCGGCGTGCTCGCTTCGACACTGACGACCGTGGCGGTGTTCGTGCCGATCCTGCTGCAGGGCGACGAAGCCAGCCAGCTGTTCGCCGACATCGCGCTCGCGATCTCGGCCGCGGTGCTGCTGTCGCTCGTCGTGTCGCTGAGCGTCGTGCCGGTGTTGACCTCGATGTGGCTCGACCGCGATGAAGCGCAGGTCGCACGCCAGGCGCAGGAGGCGGAGGAAGGCTCGCTGGGCCGCGTGGGGCGGCTCTACGGCGCGCTGGTCGAGCGCATCTGCGCACCCGGCGGCGCAGCAGGCAAGCTGGGCTTCGTGCTGCTCGCGGTCGCGGGCTCGCTCGCAACGATCGAACTCGCGCCGCCGATCGAGTACCTGCCCACGGGCAGCCGCAATCTGGTGTTCTTCTTCGCCTCGCCGATCCCCGGCACGCGCGCGGAGCAGGCCCGCGACAACTTCAAGCCGCTCGAGCGCTTCATCCTCGCGCAGCCCGAGGCCAGCCACTCCTTCACCGTGATCGGTCCGCGCTTCAACGGCGGCGGCGTGGTGCTCAAGGACGAGTTCGCCGACGGCGCGACGATCGCGAACTTCCACCAGCGCATGTTCGGGCCGGCCATGTCGCTGGCGGGCTTCCAGTTCGTCGTGCCGGTGCGCTCGAGTTTGTTCGAAGACCCCGGCAAGCAGTTCGAGATCGAGCTCTCGGGGCCCGACTTCGACACGCTCGAGCGCGCCAGCGGCCAGCTGCAGCAACGCCTCCAGGCGCTGCCCGGCGTGCAGTTCGTGCGCAGCTCGCTCGTCACCGGGCGTCCGGAATTGCGCGTGAGCGTCGACGAGCACCGCGCGAAGGACCTGGGCCTGAGCGTGGCCGACGTCGGCGACGTGGTGGAGACCGCGGTCGCGGGCCGGCGCTACACCTCGCTCATCGAGGGCGGCCGCGACGTCGACGTGAACCTGCTGGTGGCGCAGGAGCGCATCGACTCGCCCGAGGAACTCGCGGCGCTGCGCTTCGTCGCGCCGAACGGCAAGCTCGTCACGCTCGCCAGCGTCGCGCACGTCGAGCGCACCACCGGCCCCGAGTCGGTGCGGCGCCTCGAGCGCGAGCGCAACGTGCTGCTCACGGTGAACATCGCGCAGGAGGCGCCCTTGTCGAGCGTCGTCGAAGCGGTCGAGCGCGACGTGTTCCCCGAGCTCTCGCGCGAGCTGGGCGCGGCCTACACGCTCGAGACGGGCGGCTCGGCCGACAAGCTGCGCTCGACGCTCGCTTCGCTGAGCCAGGGCTTTGGACTCTCGGTGCTGATCATCTACCTGTTGATGGTGGCGCTGTTCTCGAGCTGGACCTCGCCGCTGGTGATCCTCACGAGCGTGCCGCTCGCGCTCTCGGGCGGCCTGATCGGCATTCGCCTGGCCCACGAGTTCTCCGGCGGCCAGGCCAACCTCGACGTGATCTCGATGCTGGGCTTCGTGATCCTCGCGGGGCTGGTGGTGAACAACGCGATCCTGATCGTGCACCAGGCGAACAACTTCCGAGCGGAGGGCCTGGCGCGGCGCGTCGCGCTGGCGCGCTCGTGCCAGACGCGTCTGCGGCCGATCCTCATGACGGTGATCACGACCGTGGTCGGCATGTTGCCGCTCGCGGCCGGCGGCGGCTCGGGCGCCGAGCTCTACCAGGGCATGGGCGCGGTGATCGTCGGCGGGCTGGTGCTCTCGACGCTCTTCACGCTCGTGCTCGTTCCGATCGTGCTCTCGCTGGGCTACGACTGGAGCGAGTGAGCGTGGCGCGCAAGCGCCCCGATCGACCGTGGCGCGCAAGCGCCCTGGTCGACCAGCGCGTGTCAGCGCCACGAGCGCACGAGCTCGAAGCGCGCGCTGTGGTCGGGCTTGCCGTCCTTCACCGCACTCCACGTGGCGTTCACGCGCGCCGCATCGACGAACTCGAACTCGGCGCGCTGCATGTACACGCCCTTCGAGAAGTCCACGTTCGTCCCGCCGACGCACTCGAATACCAGCCGTGAGTCATCGGGCTGCGCTCGCGCGACCATGTGGGGCTGGTTGCCGCTGGCGCAGTAGTGCGTCATCACCAGCTGGCCCTTGGCCGTGTGGTAGACGCTCACCATCTCCTCGGGCGAGCCGGGGAAGAGCGTTTCGATCACCGTCGAGCCGCCGCCCGAGACGCGGTAGCTCACGCGCGCGCCCGCTGCGGCCATTTCGGAACCGTTGACGGCCACCCAGTCGCCGGCGAGCTGCTTCAAGCGCTCGAAGTGGGCCTCGGCCGAGGCCGCGGGGAGGCGCGCTGTCGACGCGCAGCCGGCCAGCGCACAAGCGAGGGAGAGGGTGACGAGCGCGTTTCTCATCGCGGTTCCAGGGGAGCGTCGGGGCGGACCCGCACGGACGCGGGCGGGCTCAAAAAGTACGTCGCGCGGGAGCGCTGCCGCAAGGCGCCCGCTCAGTACCTTGTGCGCATGACGAACTCGACTTGGGCGTTGCCCGTACTCTCGCTGGGGCTCCTGGTCGGCCAGACCTTCGCGCAGAAGGTCACGAGCCCGGCCGAACACCTCGGACGGCCCGTCGGCGCCGACTTTCAGTTGGCGGATTGGAAGGAGGTGTCGAGCTACTACCAAAAGCTCGACCGCGAGAGTCCGCGCGTGACGCTGGTCAGCGCGGGGAAGAGCACGCTCGGGCGCGACTATCCGCTGGCGATCGTTGGCTCGGAGGCGAACCTCGCGCGGCTCGACGAGATCAAGGCCGCCGCGGCGCGCATCGCCGACCCGCGCGGGCTGTCCGTGCAAGACAAGCAGCGCGCGCTCGAGCAGTGCGTGCCGATGCTGATGATTTCGATCGCGATGCACTCCAACGAGACCGCGGCGCCGCAGTTCGGGATGGAGCTGGCCTTCGAACTCGCCACCAGCGAGCGCGAACCCTGGAAGAGCGCGCGCGAGAAGCTGCTCGTGCTGATCCTGCCCTGCACCAACCCCGACGGGCTCGACGGCCAGGTCGAGTGGTACCGGCGCATCGTCGGCACACCCTATGAGTCGGCTGGCATGCACGAGCTGTATCAGCATTACTGCGGCCACGACAACAACCGCGACTGGTTCGCGCTGACGCAGGCCGAGACGCGCAACGTCACGCGGCTGCTCTACCAAGAGTGGTTTCCGCACGTTTATTGGGACGTCCACCAGCAGGGCCAGACCGGCGAGCGCTTCTTCACGCCGCCCTTCCGCGATCCGCTCAATCCCAATTGCGACCCGCTGCTGATGGGCGCGATCAATGCCCTGGGCACGCGCGCGCAACTCGACATGATGCGCGAGGGGCTATCGGGGGTCGCGACCGGCGTGACCTTCGACCAATGGTGGAACGGCGGGAATCGCAACGTGCCGGTGCGCCACAACATCATTGGCCTCTTGACCGAGGCGGCGAGCGTCAATTTCGCCAGTCCCGTGTTCCTCGAACTCTCACGACTGCGCCAGCCGGGCGGCAAGGGCGACTACGGGCCGGCGAACAACTTCCCGCTGCCCTGGCCGGGCGGCTGGTGGCGCCTGCGCGACATCATCGAGTACGAGCTGTCGTTCGCGCGCTCGCTCGTGCGCAGCCTCGCCGCCGAACCGCGCACCTGGCTCGAGCAGGCTCTCGCCACGGCGGAGCGCGTCGTGCAAAAGGGCCGCGACGAAGCGCCGCGAGGTTGGATCCTGCCGGCTGACAACGAGGATCGCGGCGCGACGAGGCGACTGGTCGAGACGCTGCTGCTCGGCGGAGTCGACGTGCACGTCGCCACGGGGCCGGTGAGCGCCGACGGCGTCGAGCACGCCGCCGGCTCGATCGTGATCTTCGCCGACCAGCCCTACGGCCGGCACGTGAAGGACCTGTTCGAGGTGCAGCGCTATCCCGGGCTCGAGCCGCCCTACGACGTCGCGGGTTGGACCTTGCCGCTCTTGTTCGGCGTGCGGCGCGTCGAGTGCGTCGAACGACCGGCGGGCGAAGTGCGCGCGGTGCGCGACGCCGGCGACGCCGTGGCCGGAGTGCGCGGCCCCAAATCCGAAGAGGGACACAGCGCGCGCGACAGCGATGGCTGGGCCAGTGCGATTGCGGCGCTGGCGGGTGGAAAGTCGCTCACTTGGGACTCCAACACCGCCAGCTTCCTCGAGGGCGAGCGGCCCGGCGAGGGCCGCAAGCTGCTGCGCCGCATGCCGCGCATCGGCGTCTACGCGCCGTACACCTCGAGCATGAGCGAGGGTTGGCTGCGCTGGGTTTTCGACACTTGGAAACTGCCCTACGAGACGCTGCGCAACGAACATTTGCGCGCGGGCGCGCTGGGCGAGCGTTTCGACGTGATCGTGCTGCCCGACATCAACCCGGCGACGCTCGACGAGGGGCGCGACGAGGGCTCGGTGTTCAGCGACTACGCGCGTGGGCTCGAACCCGAGGGCGCGGTGGCGCTGGAGGAGTTCGTGCGCGCGGGCGACACGCTGATCGCGATCGGCGGCGCGGCGCGCTGGGCGATCGAGCTGTTCGACGCGCCGCTGGCGGACGCGACCAAGGACAAGCCGAAAGACGGCGCGTTGGAATTCTCCTGTCCGGGGAGCGTGCTGCGCGCCACCGCGAGCCCGTCGCTGTTCACGGCCGGGCTCGACGACTCGCTGGCGCTGATGTTCGGCGGGGGCGCGGCGTGGCGCGTCGAAGAGCGCAAGGGACTGGCGAAGAACTTGCAACCGCAAGTGTTGCTCGAGTACGCGGCCGAGCGCGTGCTGTACTCCGGCTGGATCCGCTCGCCGGAAGTCATCGAAGGCCGGGCGGCCTGGGTGCGCGTGCCGCACGGCGAAGGCGCCGCGCACGTGTTCGGCTTCAGCCCGCACTATCGCGGCTGGTCGCAGCAGACCTTCCAACTGCTGTTCCGCGCCGCGCTGCTCGACGGTTGAGCGCTGCACGGCGCTTGATCGCGGCTTGTCCACGCGCTCGGATGATCGCTTCACCGGGCGCACTGGCCCGGGGCGCGCCGCCGAACGCCGTCGGCGCGACCGAACCTGCTCTGCAACAACTTCTCGGGAGAGATCATGCTCGCAACTTGGACCGCACTCGCACTCGCGGTGCTCAGCGCCGCTTCGTCGGCGCAGACGACCTGGTATGTCGACGTCAACGCCGCGCCGCCCGGGCTCGGAACCCAGCTCGCGCCATACTCCAGCATCCAGTACGCGATCTCGCGACCGACCACGCTGAGCGGTGACACGGTGCTCGTGCTGCCGGGTACGTACAACGAGAACGTGAACTTGCTCGGCAAGGGCATTGCGCTGCGTTCACTCGCCGGCGCGGCTTTGACCACGATCGACGCGCAGCAGCAGGGCGCTGCGGTTGTCATCGCAAGCGGAGAGGTGGGCGCGTCTCTGCAAGGTCTGACGCTAGTCAACGGCAGTGGTGCGAGCGCGTTGGGAACGACGGTCGGCGGCGGTCTGTTCTGTTCGGGAACGTCGCCGCTGATCCTGGACTGCGTGATAAGTAACTGCACGGCGACGCTCGGCGGCGGCGTGGGGATCCTCGGCGGTTCGCCGCTGATCCAACAGAGCGTGATCCGCGACAACATCGCTGTCGCGGACTTCAACGCGTTCATCGAAGGGGAGGGAGGCGGGGTGTTCATGCAGAACGCTGCCTCCGCGCACATCCAGGACTCCAGTGTCTTGTTCAATCAATGCGACGGCAGCGGAGCCGGGATTCTCGCGGAGAATTCGACTCTCACCTTGGGTGTCGTAAGCATCCTCGACAACAGCAACTTTGGGTTCGTGTTCGGCTTCGGCGGCGAGGGCGGAGGCGGCCTGGCCACGTTCGGCGGTGGTTCGACGATCGCCACCAACTGCACCATCTCGCGCAATAGGGTCGAAGGCGCCATGCTCCCCACTGGCGGCGGTGTGTTCGCAATCAGTCCCGTGACACTGCAGACGTGCGCGATCGAGGACAACGACGCTGGCAACAGCAACATCTCAGGCCAGGGAGGAGGCGTAGCTGGAAACGTCTCGCTGATCGAGTGCGCTCTCCGGCGCAACTACGCCGACCTCGCGGGCGGCGGGGCCTACGGCGCATTCATCGATCGAAGCTACGTCGAGCAGAACTGTTCCTTCGAGGGCGGGGGCGCGTACGGGTGCTTCATCCAGGACAGCTTCATACGGGGCAACTACGGCTGCAGCACGGCCTCCGAGGACTTTGGGGCAGGTGCGCACTCCAGCACGCTGGTACGCTGCGTTATCGAAGGCAACGTCGTCGCGGGCCACGGCGCCGGCGCGGTCGATTCAACGTTGACCGACTGCGATGTGTTGAACAATCAGGCCAACGCTGCGGGCCCGGGATTCAACTCGACCGGTGGAGGTTTGAGGGGCGGCGCGGCGACCAATTGCAGGATCGGCGGCAACAGTTGTTCGGGAGACTTTTCTTCGACGGGGCAAGCGTCGGCCGGCGGCGGAGCGCATTCGACCAATCTCGTGCGCTGCGAGGTTTTCGCCAATCAGGCCATCGGCGGCACAGATCCGGGATTCGGCGGCGCCGCGGCCAACTGCACGCTCACGCTGTGCTCGGTCTTCGGGAACCAGGCATCGGAAGGCGGCGGCCTGTTCGGTGGCAGCGCGGATCGCTGCACGCTGGTGGGCAATCAGGCGCTGAGCTCGACCGGTGGCGGCGCCGCCTCGGCCGCACTCGCGTCGTGCATCGTGCGCGACAACGCGCCGGCTCAGGTGCTCACCAGCACGGTGCGTTACTCCAACGTCCAGGGCGGTGTCGCCGGGATCGGCAACATCAACAGTGACCCGCTGTTCTGGAACCCCGCTACGCGCGACTACCACCTGCGCCCGGGCTCGCCCTGCATCAACACAGGTGATCCGGCGGCGCCGCTGGACAGCGACGGTTCGCGCGCGGACATGGGGGCCTTTCCGTTCGACGCGAATTACTGCACTTCGCCGGTGAGCTACTGCACCGCCAAGACCAACAGTCTGGGATGTCTGCCCGCGATCGGTTGGACGGGGTCTCCGACCCTCAGCGGCGCCGACGACTTCACGCTGCAAGCGAGCAACGTCATCGGCGGCCGCTTCGGCCTGGTCTTCTGGGGTTATCAGCCCAATGCCACGCCCTACCAGGGCGGCTTGTTGTGTGTGTATCCGCCCACGATTCGCACGCCGGCGCAGTTGAGTCCGGGCTCGCCGGGCGCGTGTGACGGCTCGTACTCGCACGCCTTCACGCAGGCCTACATGGCGCAGAACGCGCTCGTCGCGGGGCAGCAGATCTACTTCCAGTGGTGGATGCGCGACCCTGGCGCGTTCGCGAACACCGGCTTGTCGAACGCACTCGCCGTGACGATCTGTCCGTGACTCGCGACGCGCCGCTCCAGAGCAGTTCCCCCACGTCGGGCCAAGCACCTCGCTGCGCCCGGCCGGAACGGCCGCGCCGCGTGGCGGAGCTGCTTTGGAGCAGTGCGTTGCTCTCGCTGGCGGCCTGCGCGCCCGACTTTCGGCCTGCGGCGCGCTATCTGGGGCAGTCGCTGCCCGCGCCGCGCGAGCCGCTGTTCGAGCGGCGGCGCAGCTACTTCGATTCCGCCGCTACCCAACTCGCGCGCGAGCACGGCGTGCTGATCCTCCACGACGGCTCGACGCTCGCGCACGGCCGCGATGTCGCGTGGCGCTCCAACGGCAAGCTCGAGTACGAGCGTGAGTTCGAGCGCGGCGAGCCGCGCGGCCGCTGGCGCTCGTGGTTCGAGAACGGCGTGCTCGAGTCGGAGGCCTTCTACGAGCCCGCTCGCGCGACCTCCATGAGCTGGTGGCGCGCAGACGGCTCGCTGTCTTCGCGCGGTGAGCACGTCATGGGGTTGCGCGAGGGCGAGTGGAGCTACTTCCACGCGAACGGGTTGCTCGCGGCGCGGGGCGCGTACCTCAGCGGCGAGCGCCACGGCCTGTGGGCCTACTTCGACGAAGCCGGGCGCGTGCTCGAGTGCGGCGAGTTCGAACGCGGCGAGCGCGTGGGGGCCTGGGAGCGCTGAACGGGTCGGCTCGCCAAGCGCGCGCCAATCAGTACTCGACGCGCTTGGAGAACTCGCGCCAGGCGTCGAAGGCGCCCAGGCCCAGCTCGCGTCCGAGCTGGAGCGTCGGCACCGCGCGCTGCTCGAGCGGGAGCGCGAGCTCGCGGTAGATCCAATCGTCGTCGAAGCCCGCTGCGGCCGCGTCGGTGCGTGAACAGGCGAAAACCAGGCGCTCCAGACGCGCCCAGTGGATCGCGCCCAGGCACATCGGGCAGGGCTCGCAACTCGAGTACAGCGTGGCGCCGTTCAAACGGTAGTCCGCCAGCGCGCGGCAGGCGCGTCGGATGGCGTTGACCTCGGCGTGGGCGGTCGGATCGAGCTCGAGCGTGACCCGATTCGAGGCCTCGGCGAGCAATGCGCCGTCGCGCACGATCAGCGCGCCGAAGGGCCCGCCGCCGGCCTGCACGGACGCGCGTGCGAGCTCGACCGCTCGCGCGATCCAGCGCTCGTCGTCGGGTGAAGCTCGGTGCGCGGCGTGGCTCGACATGGCGGGCGCAGGATCGCGGCGCGGCGCGCGCGGCGCAAGCCAGTACGATGCACCCCGCGTCGAATCCGTCCGCCACCCCGCTCGTCCCCCGAGCTTCCGCCATGCCGCACGGTTCCCTGCTTTTCGCTTCGAGCGTCGCGCTCGCGTTCCTGGTTCCGAACGCAGACGCCCAGTCGCCCTACAAGACGCCGCCCAAGGAAGTGGTCGAGCTCGTCGACGCGCCGACGACGCCCGCGGCGCGCCTGAGCCCCGACGCGCGCTGGATGATGCTCGTCGAACGCCCCGCGCTGCCGTCGATCGAAGACGTCGCACGTCCGTGGATCGGTCTGGCCGGAATGCGCATCGATCCGGCCAGCAACGCTCCCGCGCAGTCGAACTTCGATCGCGGCCTGGTGCTGCGCGACCTGGCGGGCGCGAACGAGCGACGCATCGCGTTGCCCGAAGGCGCGAAGCTCTCCAACTTGAGCTGGTCGCACGACAGCCGCCACTTCGCCTTCCTGCGCCACCTCGACACCGAGGTCGAGCTGTGGGTGGGCGATGTCGAAAGCGCCAGCGCCAAGCTCGCCGTGCCGCGAGTCAACGCGCTCTTCGGAGCCTTCGAGTGGATGCCCGACGGCCGTCGTGTGCTCGTCACAGTGGTTCCGCAGTCGCGCGGTGAAGCGCCCAAGGCCCCGCGCGCGCCAGCCGGACCGACCGTGATGCAGAGTTCGGGCAAGCGCTCGCCGCTGCGCACCTTTCAGGATCTGCTCGAGAACGAGCACGACGCCGCGTTGTTCGAGCACTTCGCGACGGCGCAGCTCGCGCTCTTCGATCCGGGCGATGGCTCGCTCGCCGCGCTCGGCGCGCCGGGCCTGATCTCGCGCTTCGATCCCGCGCCGGGCGGCGAGCACCTGCTGGTGACGCGCATCCAGCGGCCCTTCAGCTACGTGCTCACGGTCGATCGATTCCCGTCGCGCACCGAGGTCTGGCGCACGGACGGCTCGCTCGCGTACCTCGTGCACGAAGCGCCGCTCCGTGACCAGATCCCGATCGAGGGCGTGCCGACCGGCCCGCGCAGCGTGAGCTGGCGACCGCACGAGCCCGCGACGCTGGTGTGGTGCGAGGCGCTCGACGGCGGCGATCCCAAGACCAAGGTTCCGCAGCGCGATCGCTGGCTGTCGCTGAGCGCGCCGTTCGACGGGCAGGCGCAGGAGTGGACGCGCACCGAGCACCGCGCGCGCGGCTTGACCTGGTTCCAGCAGCCCGCGCTGGTGCTGGTCAGCGAGTACGACCGCGACCGGCGCTGGACGCGCGCCACGCTGCACGAGCTCTCCGAGCGCAAGCCGCTGGCCGTGCTCGAGGATCGCAGTGTCAACGATCGCTACGGCGACCCGGGCCAGATCGCGACGGTGGCGCTGCTCGACGGCACGCGCGTCGCGCGCCAGAGCGGCGACTGGATCTACCGCAGCGGCGAAGGCGCGAGCGAGGACGGCGCGCGGCCGTTCCTCGACCGTCAGAACCTCGCGACGCGCGCGAGCGAGCGGCTGTGGCGCTGCGGCGACGGCGTGTACGAGAGCGTCGCGACGATCGTCTCGGTCGATGCGGCGGGCGTTCCGACCGTCGTGACGCGGCGCGAGAGCGCCAGCGAACCGCCCAACCACCACCTGCACGATCTGGCGGCGAAGAGCGCACGCCAGATCACCAGCTTCCCCGATCCGCAGCCGCAGATCCGCGGCATCAAGAAGGAGCTGGTGAAGTACCAGCGCGCCGACGGAGTGCAGCTCTCCGCGACGCTGTACTTGCCGGCGAACCACAAGAGCGGCGAACGCCTGCCGATGTTCGTGTGGGCCTATCCGCTCGAGTACACCGACACGAGCACTGCCGGTCAGGTCTCGGGCTCGCCGCACCGCTTCACCACCATTCGCGGCGCCTCGCACCTGGCGCTGCTCACGCAGGGCTGGTGCGTGCTGGACAACGCCACCATGCCGATCGTCGGCGATCCCGAGACGATGAACGACACCTTCGTCGAGCAGATCACGGCCGCTGCGCGCGCTGCGATCGAGAAGGCCGCCGAGATGGGCGTCGCCGATCCCGCGCGCGTGGCGGTGGGCGGCCACAGCTATGGCGCGTTCATGACCGCCAACCTGCTGGCGCACACCGATCTGTTCCGCGCCGGCGTCGCGCGCAGCGGCGCCTACAACCGCACGCTGACTCCGTTCGGGTTCCAGTCGGAGCGCCGCACGCTGTGGGAAGCGCCGCAGATCTACGCGCAGCTCTCGCCCTTCATGCACGCCGACAAGATCAACGAGCCGCTGCTCATGCTGCACGGCGAGAAGGACTCCAACTCGGGCACCTTTCCGATCCAGTCCGAGCGCCTGTACCAGGCGGTCGCCGGCCACGGGGGCACTGTGCGCCTGTGCCTGCTGCCCGAGGAGGACCACGGCTACGCCGCGCGCGAGTCGGTGCTGCACGCGCAGGCCGAGACCATCGAGTGGCTCGACAAGTACGTCGTGCGCGCCGCGCCGCTGGAGGCCGCTGCGCCGCGCGAAGCGAAGTAGTCAGCGCACCAGCGCGCGTTCGAAACGTTCGCGGGCGAGCACGCGTGCTCGCTCGCGAACGCTTGCTTTCTCGAGCGCGTCGCTGGACTTGGCGAAGCTTTCGAAGCGCGCCAGGAACAGCGGCAGCCAGCGCCGGCGGCGCGTGCGCAGCTCGCGTACGCGCTGGGCGCGCGTGCGCGAGACGATGCGCTGTCCCATGCCGAGCAGGCCCAGCGCGGCGCCGCCGTCGGCGCGCGTGACGAAGCGCTGCGCGGCGCGCGAGCGCGTGGCCACGCGCCGGCCCAGCTGCGTGATGCGCACGGTTTCGCGCGAGGGGTGCAGCGTCGCGAAGCCGGCGCGCTCGACTTGCACGCCCCAGCGCTCCAGGCGCGCGCCCATCACCTGCGCCAGGCGGCCGTCGAGTTCCTGGCTCACGCGCAGCTCGGCGCCGTCGAGTTCGGCCAGCACCTCGTACACCGACACGCCCAGCATCTGCAGCATGCCGCGCTCGAGCGAGTCGATCTGGATCAGCGCCTGGCGCGGGTCGACCACGCGGTACACGAGCGTCGCGTCGACCTCGAACACGTAGCCGTTGCGCGTGGTCAAGCGCTGGCGCGGCAGGTCGAGCGTGCGCGCGCGCGACGGGACCGTGCGGATGGTCTGGAAGATCGGGACCAGCGGATAGAAGCCGGGCTCGCACACGCGCACGGCGCGGCCGAAGCTGAACTTCACGCCGACTTCGCCGGAGCTCACGGTCTTGCCCGCCAGGCGCGTGATGCCCCAGAAGCCGGCCCACAGCGCGAACAGCAAGTCGCGCTTGTGCTCTTCCCACAGCCACTCGAGCGTCGTGCGCAGCCAGGTCGGCGCCTGCGCGAGCAGTTCGGCCGTCGACGCCGTTGCGAGGGCGGTTGCGAACACCAGCTCGGGCACCTGGGCGCTCCGCTCAGGCCTTGCCCGGCGCGGCGCCGCCCTCGCCGGCGTCTTCGCTCTCGGTCGGCTCACTCGCCGCGCGCGAGCTGCGATTCGCAGCCCCCGCGCCCGTGGGGTCCTGACCGATCAACTCGGCCACTTCGCTGAGGATGCGGCCCTCTTCGTCGTGCAGTTGCGCGCGCGTGAGGTTCGCTTCGGCCTGCACGGACACCACTGCTCCGGAGATCAGCGCCACCGACGCCTCGGTGCTCAGTCCGCGGCTGCGCAGGCGCTCGAACAACGTCAGCTTCTCCTGCGCGAGCAGCTCGAGCTGCGTGATCTCGAGCGTGCTGGGCGAGGGCGAGATGTTGGAGAAGCCCACCTGCAGGATGCGCACGCCCCACTGGTTCTCGATCGGCGCGAGTTCGGCTTCGATCTCGGCCACCAGCGAGGCCGCTTCGCGAATCGTCTGCCGGTTGCGCTTGCGCAGCACGGTCTGGATCGCGAGCACCACGCGGTTCTTGAGGCCCTGCACCAGGTCGTCGATCTCGATCATCGCGCGCTTCAAGTCGACGATCTGGTACATGACCTTGCAGTCGATCTCGTACACCAGCTCGTCGCTGAGCTGGATCGTCTGCGGCTCGAGGTCGAGCGTGGTGTGCTTGGTGTCGGCGACCTTGAAGCGCTGGACGATGGGCCACTTGAAGTGCACTCCGGGCCCGACGACTTCCTGCGCGCGGCCGAGCGTGAAGCGCAGCGCGTGCTGGCCGTCGTAGACGACGACCCACAGACCGGTGATGGCGCCGACGATGTCGAACATTGGGAGCGAGCTTGGACTATCGGCGCGGGCCGGGTCAATCGCTCGCTACCATCCTCGGCCCCCGATGCCGCTCGAAAAGCTGCCGCGTTCCGCCGAAGACGACTTTGCGCCCCAGATCGTGGCCGCGCGGCGCGCGCTCGCGGAACAGGCGGCTGCGCGCGCCTTGCCGGGCATCGCGGGCCGGCCGACGCCGCTGCACGAGGCGCGCGGCAACGTCGAAGGCCTGATCGGCTTCGCGCAGGTGCCGCTGGGGCTCGCCGGTCCTTTGCAGGTCGAGACCAGCGCCGGGCCGCGCGAGGTCTACGTGCCGATGGCCACCAACGAAGGCGCCATGGTCGCGAGCTACACGCGCGGCATGCGGCTGATCGCGGCGGGCGGCGGCGCGCGCGCGCGCGTGGTGCGCGAAGGGCTCACGCAGAATCCGATGCTCGTGTACGACGACCTGGCAGGCGCGCTCGCGGCCAAGGCCTTGGCGGAACGCTCGCTCGATTCGTACCGCGAGCTGGTGGCCGGTCTCTCTCAGCACGGTCGTCTCGCGGGGCTCGAAGCGCGCGTGTGCGGCAACCGTTTGATCGTCGAGCTGTCGTTCACGACCGGCGACGCCATCGGCATCAACATGGCGGCGCGCGCGGCCGAGGAACTCTCGCAGCGCCTCGAGCGCGAGAGCGGGGCGCGCGCGCGCTACGTGCACGGACAAGATGTCGAGAAGCGCGCCAACTCGCGCGCGCTGTTCTCAGGCCGCGGGCGCAGCGTGGTGGCCGAGGCGCGCATCCCGCGCGAGGCGTTGCTCGAGCTGGCGCGGGTGAGCCCCGAGCAACTGGTCGAGCTGCAGGCCTCCTACGCGGTCGGCTTCGCGCAACTGGGCACGCACAACTGGCTGGTGCAGTCCGCCAACGGGCTCGCGGCGGTGCTGCTGGCCTGTGGACAGGACGTGGCCTATTTGCCCGAGTGCTGCACGGGGCAGCTCGACTTCCAAGTCGCGCCCGACGGCGCGCTGTACGCCAGTGCGAGCTTGCCGAACCTGCTGGTCGGCACGGTCGGCGGCGGCGCGGGCAAGGGCACCGCGCTCGAGTGCCTCTCGATCCTGGGCTGCGCGGGCGCGGGCCACGCGAACACCTTCGCCGAGATCCTGGCGGCCACGGTGCTGGCCGGAGATCTCTCGCTGATGGCGTCGTTCTGTTCGCACGAGTTCGTCGCCGCGCACGAGCGGCTGGGACGCAATCGACCTGCGGGCCATGGGGCGTAAGCGCTCGAAGTCCAACGCGCCGCCGCCGCTCGAAACGCGCGCGCGCGGAGTCGATGCGGCGCGCGAGGCCGTCGCGCAGTCGCTGCCGCTCAAGCCGGAGCTGTGGGTGCTGGCCGCGTGGGTCGTGGTGGCGCTCGAAGCGCTGCTGGCGATGTACCTGGGCACGCGCCAGAGCGGTGCGCTGCCGATTCGCGCGTACGTGTTCGGCGCGCCGCTCCTCGCCGCTTCGGCGCTGCTGGTGGGCGTGGTCGGCGCGGTTCAGAGCTACCGCAAGCGACCCTTCGCGACGCCGCAGCGCACGGTCGCGTTCTGCCTGTTGGCGTTCGTGTTCGCGACCACCAGCTACCACCTGCCCTTCCCGGCGCACCGCTCGTTCCGCCCCAGCCGCGTGCGCGTCGAGCCGCCCTTCGAAGGTGAGTGGACCGTGGCCTGGGGCGGGCCCGACGATTCGAGCGCGCTGCTCGCGACGCGCCCCGATCGCCGTTTCGGACGCCTGTTCGTGGTCGTGCGCGGAGACGTCACGCGCGCCGATCCCCAGGACCCCGCCAGCGCCTTCGCGAACCAGCAACCGGTGCTCGCGCCGTGTGCGGGCCGCGTCGTGCGCGCGGTGGGGGACTTGCCCGATGTCGGGCTCGCGGCGTCCGACGACCTGGGCAACCACGTGGTGCTCGAGATCGCGCCGGAGGAGTACCTGTTCCTCACCGGGCTCGCGCAGGGCTCGCTGCAGGTCAGCGTGGGGCAGGAGCTCGCGAGCGGCGCGCCCATCGGCCGCGTCGGGTTCTCGGCGGCCTCGCGCATCCTGCCCGAGCCGCACCTGGGGCTGCACCTGCAGGACACGCCCGAGCCGATCTGGGGCCAGTCGATTCCCTACTACCTGCACAACCTGCGCCTGAACGGCGAGTACGTGCAGCGCGCCGAGGCCGTGGGGCGCGGCTTCTTCCCGGGCTTCCCGCCCAAAGGCGACCGCATCGCGCGGCCGGAGTGAGCCCCGGCGCCGTGGTACCTTCGCGCGCTTGAACCAGACCGTTCTGCTGGCGATCGCGACCCTGGCGCTGGTGGTCGGGCCCCTCCTCGACCGGGTGGCGCGCCGCTGGCCGATCGTGCCCGCGCTGATCGACGGCGCCACCGTCGGCGGCATCGTGGTGCTCTCGTTCCTGCACCTGATCCCCGAAGCGGGCGAGCACCTGGGCCTGTGGGCGCTGGTGCTGCTCGCGGTGGGGCTGCTGCTGCCGGTGTTCGCCGAGCGCCTGATCGAGGGCAGCGGCGACAACATGCGCATCTCGCTGGGCGTGCTGGTCGTCGCGCTGTTCCTCGCGCACGAGCTGATCGAGAGCGCCGCGCTGGCCTCGGTCGCCAGCGACGAACGCGTGGGTCTTGCGACGCTGCTGGTGGTCGTCGGCCACAGACTGCCGCTGGGGCTGCTCTTGTGGGGGCAGACGCGCCGGCGTTTCGGCGCCGCGTGGTCCGTCGTGGCCCTGGCGGCGGTGGCCTTGCTCACCTGGTTCGGCCCGGTGCTGGTGCCGATCGAACACGGCGTTTTCACCGCGGCGCTCTCCGCGTTGCTCGCGGGCGGCCTGTTGCACCTGGTGCTGCAGCACGCGCCTGCCGCGGAGCACATGCACGAGCACGAGCGCGAACGCCACGCTTGGTCCGCCCTGGGGCTGGTGCTCGCGGTGGCGTTCTTCGTGCCTTACCTGCTCGGCCACGGCGGCGACGGCCACGAGCACGGACCGACGCAACTGCCCGAACGCTTGGCCGAGCTGGTGCTCGAGACTTCGACGCCGCTGCTCGTCGGTTTGATCGGCGCCGCGTTGATCGAGGCCTTTCTGCCGGGCGCCGCGACGCGTTGGTTGTCGGGTGGCTCGCGCTTGCGCCGAGCGCTCGCGGGCGTCGCCGTCGGGGCGCCCATGCCGGTGTGCTCGTGCGGCGTGCTGCCGATCTACCGCTCGCTGATGCGCCGCGGCGTGAGTGCGACGGCTGCGCTGGCCCTGCTGGTCGCGGCGCCAGAACTCGACCTCGCCGCCGTGCTGCTCTCCTGGCCGATGCTCGGCGGCCCGACCACCGTCGCGCGCGTCGTGTGTGCGCTCGTCCTCGCGCTGGCGGTGGCGTGGATCGTCGGCGCCATGGCCGAGCGCGCGCCGGCCCGGGCCGAGGCGAACTCCTCGATCGTGCAGCGTCCGCGCGACGTGCTCGGCGCGCTGGGTCACGGCCTGTTCGAGACCTGGGCGCACCTGGCGCCGTGGATCTTGCTGAGCCTGGTGCTCACCGCGCTGATCGAGCCCTGGATTCCGACCGACTTCGCGGCCTCGATCCCGCCCTCGGCGCAGGTGCTGATCCTGTGCCTCGCCGGTTTGCCCACCTACATCTGCGCCACGGCCGCGACGCCCTTTGCCGCGTTGCTCTTGGCCAAGGGCTTCGCGCCCGGCGCGGTGATCGCCTTCCTGCTCACCGGGCCGGCCAGCAACCTCACGACCATCGGCGCGCTGCGCCGCCTGCACTCGCCGCGCGTGGCACTGGCCTTCGTCGGCGTGGCGGTGGCCGTGACCTGCGTGCTGGGCCTGGCGGTGAACGCGCTCTTGGGCGATTCGGTCGCCGGCGCGCCGAGCACAGCCCCAGGCGAGTCGCACGAGCACGCGCACGGCCCCTTCGCTTGGGCCAGCGCTTGGGTGCTGCTGGCGCTGACACTGTGGGTCGTGTTCCGCGCCGGCCCGCGCCAGTTCCTGGCGCAGCTGTGGGTCTCCGACGGCGATGCGCCCCACGTGCACGCCCACGACCACGGTCATTCACACGGCCACGGTCACGCGCACGACCATGGTCACGCGCACGACCATGACCACGGGCACGCCTAGCGGGCGGCCCGGGCGCGTCGCTTGACGCTTCAAGGGCTCTCGCTACCCTATTCCGCTCGCAAAACGGGTCTAGGCGCGCCCCACGCGCGCCGTCGAGTGTCTGTGCGGCCGCATCCGACCGCCCGCTCGCCCGCGCCTGCGCCGATCGCCCTCCAGCCTGAGTTCGTTTTTATGAGCACCACCACAGCGACCGAAGCCAAGTCCAGCCCTTCGGCCAAGCGCCTGATCAACTACCGCAACATCGGGATCATGGCGCACATCGACGCCGGCAAGACCACGGTGTCGGAGCGCGTGCTGTTCCTCGCCCAGAAGATCCACAAGATGGGCGAGGTCCACGAGGGCGCGGCCACGATGGACTACCTCGAGGAAGAGCGCAAGCGCGGCATCACCATCCAGTCGGCCGCCACGCAGGTCGAGTGGAAGGGCATCACGATCAACCTGATCGACACGCCCGGACACGTGGACTTCACGGCCGAGGTCGAGCGCAGCCTGCGCGTGCTCGACGGCGCAGTGGCGGTGTTCGACGGCGTGAACGGCGTCGAGGCGCAGTCCGAGACGGTGTGGCGCCAAGCCGACCGCTACAAGGTCCCGCGCATCTGCTTCATCAACAAGCTCGACCGCATCGGCGCCGACTTCTACTACTCGGTGCAGACCATCATCGACCGCCTGGGCGCGCGCCCGGTCGCGGTGCAGATCCCGGTCGGTCAGGAGAAGGACTTCAAGGGCGTCATCGACCTGCCGAAGATGCGCTACTACGAGTTCGAGGAGGACGCTCAGGACAAGAGCTTCAAGGACCTCGACATCCCGGCCGAGATGCTCGACAAGGCCAAGGAGTGGCGCCACAAGATGCTCGAGGCCGCGGCCGAGTTCGACGACCAGTTGCTCGACATGTTCGTCGAGGACCAGGAGCCGCCGCTGGAGCTGGTGATGAAGGCGCTGCGCCGCGGCACGATCGCGATGCAGATCTTCCCGGTGCTCACCGGTTCGGCCCTGAAGTACAAGGGCGTGCGCTTCATGCTCGACGGCGTGCTGCAGTTCCTGCCCAGCCCGATCGAAGTGCAGCCGACCGAGGGCACCGTTCCGCGCTCGGACGAGAAGGTCATCCGCCACGCCGACGACAACGAGCCGCTCGCGGCCATGGCCTTCAAGACCATCGCCGAGCCCACCGGCGACCTGACCTTCATCCGCGTCTACTCGGGCGTGCTGAAGCAGGGCGACAAGATGCTGAACACGCGCACCGGCAAGACCGAGCGCCCTGGCCGCATCGTGCGCATGCACGCCAACAAGCGCGAGCCGATCGACGAGATCCGCGCCGGCGACATCGCCGCGGTGGTGGGGCTCAAGCTCACGGTTACCGGCGACACGCTGTGCGACGAAGACAAGCCGATCCAGCTCACCAAGATCCAGTTCCCCGAGGCGGTGATCGCGATGTCGCTCGAGCCGAAGAAGTCGGCCGACCGCGACAAGCTGAGCGAAGTGATCGGCAAGCTCATGCGCGAGGACCCGACCTTCAAGGCGCAGACCAACGAAGAGACGGGCGAACTGGTGATCTCCGGCATGGGTGAGTTGCACCTGGAAGTGCTCACCAACCGCATCACCAACGACTACAAGTGCGAGGTCGTCACCGGCAAGCCGAAGGTGGCATACAAGCAGCGCCTCTCCAAGGCGGTCGAAACCGAAGCCCGCTACATCCGTCAGTCGGGCGGTCGCGGTCAGTACGCGGTCATCAGCGTCAAGTTCGAGCCGGTCCAGTGCGAGAACAACGGCTTCGAGTTCGTCGACGGCATCGTCGGCGGTTCGGTGCCGCGCGAGTACATCCCGGCGGCGGAGAAGGGCCTGGAGACGGCCTTCAACGGCGGCGGCCGCAACGGCTACCCCTTCATCAACGTTCGCGCGACGCTGTTCGACGGCAAGTCGCACGACGTGGACTCGAGCGAAATGGCCTTCCAGTCGGCCGGCATCCTGGCCTTCCGTCAGGCAGCCGAGAACAACGTCACGCTGCTCGAGCCGATCATGAAGATCGAAGTGCGCGTGCCCGAGGAGTTCATCGGCGCGGTGGTGGGCGACCTCAACGCACGCCGCGGTGAGATCACCGAAGTCGAGTCCCAGGGCAACCTGCGCGTGGTGCGCGGCGTGGTGCCGATCGCGGAGATGTTCGCGTACAGCTCGGCTCTGCGCGGTGCGACCCAGGGACGCGGTTCGTACTCGATGGAGCTGCACGAGTACCGCGACGTTCCGCGCAACATCGCCGAGAAGATCCTCAAGGGCGATGGTTGAGCTGCGCCGCGCCGCTTGCGGCGCGGAGCGAGTGTTCAAGTCGGCGGCGTGTCGCGGTTGCGGCGCGCCGCTGGCGCATCCGGAGCGAGCACGCGCACGAGACTCACGCCCCGGCGATCCGTACCATTCTCAGCTATGACCAAAACCGCCCGCAGACGCTGGTCACGCGAGTTCGAGAGCGAGGTCGATGGCATCGCCATGGGCGCCGCCGGTCCCGTGCTGGCGCACCTGTACGACCCGCCCGCCGGCGATCGCTGGATCGACGCCGCCATCCCGGGCAAGCTCGCCGCGCTCGACCGCAACAGCGGTGAAGTGCTGTGGACCTCGCCCTGCGAGGTCGGCTACGGACGCGGCTTCGGCGCGGGCTTCGGACGCAAGAACGACGCGGTGGTGCTCGGGCCGTCGACGCAGGGTCACCGCATCGTGCGCATGTCGCTCGACAGCGGCGAACTGATCGCGGCCGGCACGATTCCGACCTTCGACGCTTCGCTGGTGGCCGCAGACGTGTGCGTGGTGCTGGGCATCAAGCGCCTCACCGGCTACGACAGCGAGACCCTGCGCGAGCTGTGGAACTACGGCCGCGACGGCGAGCGCTACCACCACGTGGCGCGCTGCGGCGAACGGCTGTTCGTCGTGTACTCGGTGATCGCGACCAAGAAGCGCGGCGTGCTGGTGCTGTCGGCCAAGAAGGGACAGTTCCTCGGACTCGCGGCGCTGCCCAAGCAGACTGCGATCCACGACGCGACCGCCGATGAGCGCGGCGTCGCGCTGCTGCTCGACGACCTCGAGGCCGCCCTGCCGCGCGAGACGTTGCTGGCGTACCTGTCGCAGACCTCGCACGGCGACGCGCTCGGTCGCGGCCCCTCGCTGGTGGTGTTCGATCCCTCCGTGAGCGACGAAGCCGCGCCGCTGTGGTTCGAGAAGCTGCGCCTCGCCGATCCCGACGAGGTGGGCGAGCTGGCGATCTACTCCGACAGCGGCAAGCTGTACCTCGTGCGCGGCGCCTTGCTCGAAGTGCGCGACGCGCTCACCGGACGCGCGCTCGGCGATTGGGCCGTGCCGGGGCTCGACGAACGGGTTGGTTGGACCGTCGCGCAGGGGGCCGGCCTGCTCGCCGAAGAGACCCGCGTGTCCATGTTCGAGTTGCCGGCCTGAGCGCCATCCGCCGTTCGCCTTTTCCTCCAGGACATCCCCATGTCGAAGAAGAACGATGCGAGCTCCGCGGCCGAACTCGACGCCGACGGGCTGGTCGTCCAGAAGTACAAGAGCATCGTGCTGCTGGTCGTTCCGCCCCAGGACTACGGCGAGGAGTGCCTGCGCTACGCGCGCTCGAGTCTCTACAACGTCCACGTCGGCACGCGCTCGGTCTCGACGCAGGCCGCAGAGCTGATCAAGGGCCGTCACCAGGACGAATTCATGGTCGACGAGCCGCTCGAGGGCGTCAGCCTGGAGCGCTTCTCGGGCGTGGTGTTCGTCGGCGGCGAAGGCGCCGCGGCGCTGGTGGATCACCCCGATGTCCTGCGATTGGCGCGTGAAGCCGCCAGTTCGGGCAAGCTCCTCGCCGCGTGGGGACGCTCGGTCGAGATCCTGGCGCGGGCCGGTGTGCTCAAGGGCAAGCGCGTGACCGGCGCCTCGTCGCTGCGCGCCGCGGTGGAGAAAGCCGGCGGCAAGTTTTCCACGCGCCAGGTCGAGATCGACGGCAAGCTCGTGACCGGGCTCGACGACGCTGCCGGAATGCGTTTCGGCAAGGCGCTGGCGTCGATCGTAGGTATCTGAACGCAGCCGGCTTCGCGCCAGCGGCTCGACCTGCGCGCGCAGCGGACGCGCGCCGCCGCTAGAATGTTGCGCCCCTTTCGGCGGCGGGCGCGTTCCTCCATGCCCGTCGTCGTCCAACGCTCCCCCGCGGAGCCACACACACCACGCGGAGTCGTCTCGTGACGTCCATCCAGATCGTCGAGCACCTCGGGAAAGAGTTCTCGATCACCCCCGAGCAGGTTCGCAGCACCTTGGAGATGCTCGACGCCGGATTGCGCGCGCCCTTCATCGCGCGCGTGCGCCGCGAGCGCACCGGCGGATTGCCTGAGTACGCCATCCGGCGCCTGATTCAGCGCCGCGAAGAGCTGAGCGAACTCGACCGCCGCCGCGGGACGATCCTGCGCGCGCTGGAGTCGGACTCCGCGCCGGTGAAGGCCGACGAGTCCACGCTCGAGCGCGTGCGGCGCTCGATGGACCGCTTCGAGCTGGAGGACCTGTTCCTGCCGCACCGCCGGCCCGAACCCGAAGTCCAGCTCGCGCTGGACCGCGGCCTGGGACGGCTCGCCGACGAACTCGTCGCCGCGATGCCCAAGCCGCCTCGCGGCGCGAACCAGGCCGAGGCCGACGAGTCCGCCGGCGACAACGGCGACGATGAGCTCGAGAGCGGCGCGCAAGCCGAGCGAGAGTCCGCTGCACAGGCTTCTGCGCAGGCTGCCGCAGAGGGCGCCGCGGGCGCCGAGGCGGCGAGCGGCGATGCGGGCGCCGCTGAGGCTGCGCAACACGAATCCATCGCGGCGGAGGCCAGCGCTGCCCACGAAGCCGCCGCGCAGGAATCGGTCGTTCAGGGCGCTGGCGACGACGAAGCCGCTGCGCACGAGCACGCCGCGCACGAGCAAGCCGCCGCCGATGGCGACGCGCAAGCGCAGGACCCTTCGGCCGACGGCGAGTCGCACGAGCCGGTCACCACCAAGGTGGAACTCGGCGGCCTGAGCAGCGAGGAGCACGCGCTCCTCCACGGACCGATCGAGGTCACGCCTGAACTGGCGCGCGTGTGCGCCGCCTACGTCAACCCTGATCGCGGGCTGCACTCCGAGAAGGAGGCGCTCGAGGGCGCGATGCGCATCCTCTCCGATCGCCTGGCGCGCAATCCGCGCCTGCGCGGCGCCGTGCGCATGTTGCTGCGCAAGAACGGCGTGCTCACGGTGCGCGCCACCGTCGACGAGTCGCGTCTGGGCCGCCACAAGCCGCTCACGCGCATTCGCCAGCCGTTGCGCCAGTTGCAGGGCCACCGCCTGATCGCGATCCGCCAGGCGCAGAAGGAGCGCGCGGTCACTACCGCCATCACGCTCGAACGCCGGCTCGCGATGTCCAAGGTGCGCGCGGCCCTGGGGCGGCACACGCGCCCGGAGTTCGCCGGCATCCTCGACGCGGTTGCGCTGCGCACGCTCGAGCACCGCTTGCTGCCGCTGATCGAAGCGGACGTGCGGCTCGAGCTGAAGGAGCACGCGGACGAGGAGGCCCTGCGCTTCCTGGCGCAGCACCTGCGCGAGGTGCTGTTCACCTCGCCGCTGGGACGCAAGTGCGTCGCGGCGGTCGACGTCAGCGCCAAGGGCGACTGGACCGTGGCCGCGCTCGACGAGTCGGGCGCGCCGCTGTTCGCGCCGCTCAAGATCGAAGTCGAAGGCAAGGACGAGGCGGCGCTCGGCGCCGAGTTGGCCGCCGCATTCGCCAACGTCGGTGAGCGCCAGCCCCAGGCCATCGCGCTGGGACACTCCAAGCTCTCGCGCGCGTCGCTGTCCAAGCTGCGCGCCGCGCTGCGCGCCTGCGGCAACCGCACGCCGGTGATGCTGGTCAACGACTCGGGGCTGCCGAGCTACACCAACTCCGACGTGGCGCGCGCGGAGCTGGGCGAGCACGCGGTCCCGCAGCGGGCCGCGATCTCGCTGGGACGGCGCCTGCAGGACCCGGCGGCCGAGATCCTCAAAATCGACCCCAAGAACCTGGGCCTGGGCGCCGAGCAGGGCCTGGTCAGCAAGGCCAACCTGCGGCGCGTGCTCGACGACACGATCGAGTCGTGCGTGGCCGCGATCGGCTGCGACGTGCAGCGTGCGTCGCTGGCGTTCCTCTCGCACGTGCCGGGGCTCAACAAGGACCTCGCGCAGAAGATCATCGCGCGCCGCGAGCAGGCGCCGATCGAGAGCCGCGAGGACCTGCGCAGCGAGGGCCTGCTGGACGAGGTCCAATGGACCAACGCGGTCGCCTTCCTGCGCGTGCAGAGCAAGGTCGAGCCGCTCGATCGCACCAGCCTGCACCCCGAGCAGTACGACGTTGCGCGGCGCCTGCTCGAGAACTCGGGCGGAACGGTGGCCGAGACCCTCGGACGTCCGGGCGTGACCAAGGGTCTGCGCCGGCAGGACTTCGGCGTCGAGGAGTTCCTGTGGCGCGACCTGATGCGCGAGCTGTGGCACCCCGGTCGCGACCCGCGCCCGCCGATGCACATTCCGCGCTTCCTCTCGCACGACACCGATCGCGTGACGCTCGCTCGCGATCGCGTGATCGAGGGCGTGATCGCCAACGTGGCCAGCTTCGGGGCCTTCGTCGACATCGGCCTCGAACAGGACGGCATGGTGCACGTCAGCGAGGTGTCCGAGCGCTACGTGCGCGACGCGCGCGAACTGGTGAGCATCGGTCAGTGCGTGCGGCTGCGCATCCTCGACGGTTCTTCGCCGCGCGTTGCGCTGTCGCTCAAGCACGTGCCCGAGCCCGAGCGCGCTCCGCGGCCCTTCGAGCGCGGCGACGGCGAGCGCCGGCCCCAGGGACACGGCCGACCGGATCGGCGCGGGCCGCGCGTCGAGGAGCGCCGCGAACCCGCGGCGCCGGTGCGCGCCGCCACCACGCGCCGCGACGGGCTGGTGACGGGCAAGAAGGGCGGTCGCGGCTTCGGCGGCGAGCGCCGCGGCGGCCGGCCTGAGGGCGGCGGCGGAGGCGGCGGTGGTCGCGGCTTCGGCGGGGGCGGTGGTGGCGGCGGCGGCGGCTTCGGCGGCGATAGGCGCGGCGCGCCCGGTGGCCGCGGTGGTCCGCGCGACCGCGGGGCCAGCGACGAGCGCCTCTCGCCGGACGAAATGCGCTCGCTCTCCTCGAAGGTGGGGAACAAGCCCTTCGCGAAGTTCTTCAAGGCGGCCGGACCGCAGGCGGGCGAGGCGGGCGGCAGCGCTGCCTCCACGCAGGGGCAGGGCCCCGAGAGTTCGCGCGAGACCAAGCCCGAGGCCAGCGGCGCGGACGCGAGCTGAGTCCGTCTGGCGGCGAGTTCGGACTCGCGCGCATCGATCTGCAGTTCCAAGGGCGCGCGGCGGTTCAGCTAGAACCGGCGCGCGCCTTCGCATTGCGGCGGTGCTGCTTGCGGACGGAAGCCCGCTTCAGCCGAGAGCTCCCAGCGGAGCGCGAGGCCGGACGCCACGCTCGCACGTCGCGCGCGACGAAGCGTCGGGTTCTCTCGAATGCGGCTGTCAGGTCGCTAGAGGAACGAGCGCGGTGCAACTGCGCCGCGCACGGTGGCCAGGCCGCAGTCGGTTCGCGTCCGAGCGCGGGTCAGCCCTGCCGACGCATCGCGTCGAGTGCGGCGCGCAGGCGCTCGTCACCGAGCAGCGACTCCAGCTGCAGCAGCTTGGTCTTGGTGTCGAGGTCCTGCGGCGACTCGACCATCAGCTGTTCGTCCCAGGTCGACTCCGTGCGCGAACTGCGCGCGGCGCGATCGAGATCGGCCTGCGCTTGGGCGCTGGAGGAGTCGAACTCGTTCGACACCACGCTCGCCTCGTGTTGAACGGTGGGGAGCGGCGCCGCGACGTCGTCGAACTGATCCAACAGACCCAGCGAGCCCGTACCTTCGCTCGGCGCCTCCGAAACGCTCGCAGGCAGCGGCTCCGACGGTGCTTGGTACTCGTCCTGGGGTTGCTCCTCGTAGGGCGTCGTCGACGGCAGGTTCGTCGCCAACGGCTCGCCGCGGCCCTGCATGAGTTCCTCCAGGCTGCGCCGCGAGTGCTCCACCGTGGCCGACAGCTCGTCGACGCTGTCCTGCAACGCGCTGTGGTGCAGGCGCAGCCGCTGCTCGACGCGCAGCCCGAGCTTGTCGAGGCCCGCCGCGAGTTGGAACAGGGCGTCGCTGTGGTCGCGCGGCGCGTGCTTTTCGATTTCCGCGGCAAGCGCCCCGCGGGTCTGGTTGAGTTCGCGCCGCAGCTCGTCGAACTGCCGCGCACTGGCCTCTTCGCGCGCTCGGCCGGCTTCGAGCGAGGTGCGGATCTCCACCAGCTCAGCGGCGATTTGTTCGAACAGCAGCGAAGCGTCGTACTGCATCTCGGCGCGCGCGGCGTGCTGCCCGCGGCGCACCAGGCCCAGCACCATGAACAGCGCGCCGCCGAGCATCACCACGCCCGACTGAATGCCCAGGCTGTCGAGCCGGCTGGCGACCTTGCCCGCGGTCCACGACAGGCTGGGCAAGGCCATCAGCGCCACGCCGCCCGCCAGCGCGAGCAGTCCCAGCAGCATCCACGCCGTTGCGTCGCCGCCGCCGGAGCTGCCGGTCCCGCTGGCGCGCGCTGGCGCTTCGACGGGAGCGGGCGAGGAGGACTCCAGCTCGATCTGGGACTCCATGGCGAGGTTGGGCGACTCGGAGACGGCTCGGTGCGGCTTGGGCATGGCGAAGGGCTCGGGCGCCGAGGGTGGCGCAGCGAGCTTGAGTCGGAGTTCCGGCGAGCAGCGCTGAAGCTCGCGGCGCAGAAGCGACGCGGCGACCGCCGGTGTGCGTCGAAAGACTTTCCGCGGCCGCGGGCGCGAGTCTGCGGCGCCCTGTTGCGCGCAGCGGCGGCGCGCACGCGCGCGGAGCGGATCGCGTCGATCGACGCGCGCCGCGTTGGTTAGAGTGCGACCTGCCGCGCGCTCGCGCTGCGGCTCGACACCGCGCCCCGTCCGAACTGCACCCCCCGCGAACGATCCCAGCGCCCATGGCCCGCGCCCGCACCGTCCACGGAGTCTCGGTCTCGCCCGGATTGGCGATCGGTCCCGTGCACGTGGTGCAGGCCGCTCCCGACGCCGCGCCGACCTGGTCGGTGGCCGAAGGCGATGTCGCCGCGGAGATCGAGCGACTGCGCCACGCGGTCGAAGTCGCCAGTGAGCAGCTCGCGCGCCGCCAGCAGCTCGTCGCGCGCGAGTCGTCCGAGCGCGACGCGCAGATCTTCGCCGTTCACCGCATGATCCTGGCCGACGCCGGGGCGACGCGCGAGGTGGAGGACACCATCCGCGGCGAGCGCGTCAACGCCGAGACGGCCGTGCACCAGCTCATCGCGCGCCTGGAGCGCACGCTGCGCGGCCTGGAGGGCAACAGCGTGCGCAGCTACTCCGCCGACCTGGCGGATCCCTGGCGCGAGGTGCTGCAGGCGCTGCTCAACGTGACGCCGATCCTGCCGCAGGGCAGCGCGGACAAAGTCGTGCTGGCCGCGGCCGTGCTCACGCCCCAGGTCGTCACCGCGGTCGAGCGCGGGCGCCTGGCGGCCGTCGTAGCGGAGGTCGGCGGGCGCTTCTCCCACGCTGCCGTGCTGGCGCGTGCTTTCGGTGTCCCGTGCGTCGTGGGGCTGCCGGGTCTGCTCACGCGCCTCGAGCAGGGCATGACGGTCGCCGTCGACGGAGGCCGCGGCGTGGTGGAGCTGCGGCCCGATCCGCAACAGGTGGCGGAGTTCCATCAGCGCCGCTCGCGCCTCGAGGCGCGCCGGGCCTCGCTGTCCGAGCAGGCCGACCTGCCCGCGCAGACCGCCGACGGCGTGCGCAAGGGCGTGCTGGTGAACATCGAGAGCGTGCACGACTTCGAGATCTTCGACGTGCGCCAGAGCGACGGCGTGGGGCTCCTGCGCACCGAGTTCCTGTACATGGAGCGCCCGCAGTTCCCCTCCGAGGACGAGCAGTTCCGCATGTACCGCCGGGTGCTCGAGCGCATGGCGCCCAAGCCTTTGACGCTGCGGACGATCGACATCGGCGGTGACAAGCGGCTGAGCTACTTCCAGACTCCGCACGAGGTCAATCCGGCGCTCGGCTGGCGCGGCATCCGGGTCTGTCTGGAGTGGCAGGATTTGTTGCGGGTGCAACTGCGTGCGGCGCTGCGCGCGGGCTTCGGCAACGAGCTGCGGCTGCTGCTGCCGATGGTGGGCTCGCTGGAGGAGATCCTGGCCGTGCGCAAGATCTTCGACGGCGTGCGCGACTCGCTGGTCGAGCAGGGCTTCGAGGTCGAGAGCGACACACCCGTGGGGGTCATGGTCGAGGTGCCCTCGGTGCTGTTCACACTCGAACGCATCGTGCGCGAGGTTGATTTTCTCAGCGTTGGGACGAACGACCTGGTGCAGTACATCCTGGCCGCAGACCGCGACAACCCGTGGGTCGCCAAGCTCTACGAGCCGCATCATCCGGCGGTTCTGCGCGCGCTCGCCGACATCGCACGCGTGGCCAACGCTGCGGGAACTCCTTGCGCCGTGTGCGGGGACATGGCGGACGATCCCGCCACGGCCCTGCTGCTGTTCGGCATGGGCTTCGACTCGGTCAGCGTCGCGCCGTACTTCCTGCCCGAGATCAAGTCGGCGCTGCGCCGCACGACACTCGCCGACGCGCGTCGCCTCGCAGTGGACGCGTTGGCGCAGGACACTGTCGAAGGCGCCAAGCGCGTGTTGTCTTCAATTCGGGACGCGCTCAACGGCGCGTGAACGAGCGAGCGCGTTCAGCGCAGTGCGGGCTTTCGCCGCTGCGCGCCGTCGCTATAGTCAGCCGTGCATCGACCGCATGCCGCGGAAGGAGGACGGGTGCATCGGTTCCATTGGAACGACGAGGCTGAGCGCGGGCGGCGCAAAGGCCGTTGGACGCGGGCGGAGTTGGATCGCCTGCGTGACTCCTATGGCCTGCGGCCGGACGAAGTCATCGCGCGCGAACTCGGCCGCTCGCCGCAGTCGGTGCGCAAGATGGCCGAGGTCGTCTTCGAGTCCGCGCGCAACGCCGGACCGTGGACTGCGGGCGAGATCCAGCAGCTCAAGCGCTACCTGGGGGCCACCACGCCGCAGACCATCGCGCGCATCCTCGGCCGCGATCCCGCGCAGGTCGAAGAGCAGATCTTCGAGCTGGGTCGCATCCAGCAGAACACGCGCTGGACGCGCGAGGAGAACAGCGAGCTGCGCCGCCTGTACGGCACGCGCAGCGACGCGGACCTGGCGGTGATCTTCAGCCGCTCGCTCGAGCAGATCGAGCGCCAGGCGCGCAAGCTGTGCCTGGCCAAGGACAAGGCCTTCGTCCGGCGCGTCGCAGGCGAGGGCGCGACGCGCATGCCGCGCTGGAGCGAGCAAGAACTCGCTCAACTGAGCGAGCTGTACCCGCGCACCTCGAACCTCGACATCGCGCAGCGCCTGGGCCGCTCGGTGAAGAGCGTGGTCTCCAAGGCGCACCACATGGGCCTCAAGAAGGAACTCGAGCGTCTGCAGGAGATGGGCCGCGAGAACGTGCGGCTGCGCTATCAGAGTTGAGCGCGCAAGCGGTTCGAGTCCGCGCGCGGAAGCAGCTGCGAAGTGAGCGCACAACCGCGGCGCGACGATGCGCGACGATGCGCGCGCTCCGCATTCGGATCAGCGCTGAGCTGCTGCGCTGCGCGCCGTGACGCGCGCTACCACAGGCACAGCTTCATGCAGAACACGCTGCCGCCGGACTTGAGGAACTCGCCGGTGTCGACTTCGCGGACGAGGTAGCCCGCGGCGCGCAGGCGTTCGTTGGTTCGCTCGCAGCCGCGCTGGATCCACACGTTGCGGCCATCGGGGCAGAAGGCGTTGGCGGCGAGCTGTTCACGGCCCTCGCGTGCGTCCGCCTCGATGCGGCGCGGGATGGCGCGCTCGATCCGCCGACGCGAGGCGGGCGAGAGCGCATCGGGCAACCACAGGCAGGTGCGCTCGTCGAGCAGCGCCAGCGCGGTGTCGAGGTGATAGAAGTCGGGATCGACCAGCTCCAGCGGCGCGATCTGCGCGCTCGTCCAGCGCGCGACCGAGCGCCACGCGTCCAGCGAGGAACGCGGTCCGACGCCGGCCCACAGGAGTGCGCGTCCGGGGTGCCACAGTCCGTCGCCCATGCCCTCGAGCGGCGCCAGACGGTCGATCCGGCGCACGTCGTAACCCAGCTCGCGCACGCCGCGCGCAACGTGCCCGACTTCGCCGCGCCGCTGCGGCCAGCGCATGTTCGAGGCGAGCGCGAGCGCGCGCCCGGTGACGCTGGCCTCGCGTGGAATCGGCAACACTTGGTTGGCGCAGAACACCAGGTCTGGCTGCGCGGGCAAGGCCTCGAGCACATGCACTTCGAGCCCGGCCTGCTCGAATTCGCTGCGCAGCGCGCTCCACTGCTCTCTCGCGCGTGTGCGGTCGACGCGCTCGAGCTCGCCGCTCTCGGCCAGCATGTGCGGGTTGATCGCGTAGGCCACGTCGAAGGCCGCCGGATCGGCCATCACGATGCGGCGCGGCCGCGGCAGGGGAGCGCAGTCCGACGCGCGCAGAGCGCTCGTCTCGCGCAGATCCAGCAGGGCGCTCATCGTGCTCTGCCGTTCGAACTCACTGGCAGATGCGCGCGCGCAGCGCGTTGCTCAAGCTCGAGAAGAACGGTGCGTTGGGATCGCGGCTCCAGAACTGGAACACGACCTCCTGGCCCAGTTGCAGCGCCGGATCCGCGCCCGAGGCGATGAAGGTGTTGAACTCGTACACCAGCATGCCGGAGCAGTTGACCGTCACTTGCGAACCGCCGGTCGGACGCGGGGGCATGCGTCGAATGGGCGAGCCGACGCAGGCGAAGCCGCCCTGGAACGGGGTGATGTTCGGCCAGTAGCCGTACATCATCATCCCCGACTTCTGGCTCAGCAGCTTCTTGGCGCCGATCCAGAACGGCAGCGCGAGCGACGCGCTGGGATAGCCCGTGAACTGCACGAAGGGCGTGCAGCCGAGCGAGTTGACCTTCGCTGTGCAGTACACGACCGGCGGCGCGCCGCCGGGGCATTCGCAGGTATCCAGCGTGCCGTTGTTGTTCCAATCCGCGTCCGGATCCGCGGCGATCTCGCAGCCGTCGAGCACTCCGTTGCCGTCGCAGTCGCTGTCCGTGCCCGCGCTGATGTCGCAGTCGTCCGGCAAGCCGTTGGCGTTGCAGTCCTGCGCGACGCCGTCGGCGATCTCACAGGCGTCCGCGTAGCCGTTGGCGTTGCAGTCCGGTTGGCTCTGGGCGCTCTCGATGCGGTAGATCTCGCCGTCCGAGTCGATCACGTACAGCTCGCCCACGCCGTCCATCGCCAGCGACGGGATCACCGCGATGCTCACCGATCCGCCGGGAGGCTCGAGCTCGGGCGTGCGATCGCGCAGGTCGGTCATCTGACCGTTGACCATGCGCATCGTCCACACGCGCGAGCTGCAGAAGTCGGCGAAGAAGTACGCGCCCTGCAGACCGCAGATGGCCGTGCCGCGGTAGACGTAGCCGCCGACCACCGCACAGCCCAGCGTGTGTCCGTACTCGTGGACGGGCAGCGTCAGCGCCGCCGACGCGCACGAGCAACCGCTCCAGCCGGTGCACTGCAAGCCCTCCATGCAGCGCCAGCCGAAGTTGCGGTTGGGCGCGTTGCCCGGCACGAAGTCGATCTCCTCGCGCGCCGACTCGCCGACGTCGCCGATGTACATGTCCCCGGTGAGCGAGTCGAAGCTGAAGCGCCAGGGGTTGCGCAGACCCACGTGCCAGATCTCGCCCAGCGCGTTGCTCGAGCCGAAGTAGGGGTTGTCGGCCGGGATGTAGGGCGGCGGGAGGTCGACGTCGAGCCGCAGCATCTTGCCGTGCAGCGTCGTGAGCGCCTGTCCGTTGCCGATCGATGCGTGGCCCGGGCCTTGGTCTCCCGAGCCGCCGCCGTCGCCCATCCCGATGTAGAGCATTCCGTCGGGCCCGAAGCTCACGCAGCCGCCGTTGTGGTTGGGCTGCGGCTGCGGCACGGTGATGATCACCGCTCCGCTGTTCGCGTCGGCCACGTCGGGCTGTGCGCTCACGCGGAAGCGCTCGACCACGGTCGCGCCCGTGTCGCGCGCCGTGTAGTTCACGAAGAAGTAGCCGTTGCTCGCGTAGTCGGGATGGAAGGCGAGCCCCAGGAGGCCGCGCTCGCCGCCCTCGACGATGCGGTTGAGCCCGCTCACGCCCAAGTCGATGAAGGGCGTCGCGAGCACCGCGCCGTTGCGCACGACCTTGATCTTGCCCGTCTTCTCCACGACGAACAGGCGCTGGCTGTCGCCCGTCGGAGCCGTCGCGAAGACCGGCTGGGTGAAGCCCCAGGCGACGCGTCGGGCCTGGAGGTTTTGAGCGGGCGCGCTGGCGAGGACCGAGCCGAGCAGAATCAGGATCAGGGGGAGAAATCGCATGTTGCGGGGCGCGCTGGGGGAGCGGGGCGTCGTACTGTGCCAGAGATCGCCGTTCTCGCAAGCCGCCGGGCGCCCTGCATTTTCGCCGCGCAAGGCGCGCATGAAGAAAGCTCATCACGCCGCCGGCGCGCGCGTGTTTCGAACTGCCCCGCGCCATGCAAACGCGTGGCCCCAGGCCCCGTCCTGGCGCGCGGCCGCGCGAGAGCGTCCACCGAGCGCGCCTCAACTCCCCAGTTCACGCCGCGCGCGGACGGGGGCCGCCGAACGATCGAAGCCAACCGCTTGAATCGACAGGCGCCACGATCGCGCATCCTCGACGGCAGCCGCAGTCGAAGGGCGCGAACCGCGTCAGGGTCGCACGTCGAACGACAGTGCGTTCGTGAGTCCGACGGGCTGCGGAGAGAGCGGGTCGCGCGTCCAGTACTGGCAGAAGGCGCTGTCGCCGACGGCCAGGCCCTTGGCCGCGAACCAGGCGTGCGAAAGGAACGCGTCGTACTGCCCGCTGCAATCGTCCGTCCCGACGTTGCCGCCCGCGCTCTGCACGCCGGCGCGCACGACCGGCGGTTGGACGCACAGCGTGCCGCCGTAGAACGGCGACGCGGTGGGCGCGAAGCCGACGAAGAGCAGGCCGTTGCGCTGGTTGAGCACGTTGCTCGCGAGCACGTGGAAGTCGTCGGCGCCGCTCAGCGTCGGTGTTCCGCTCCACGCGATCGAGGGCGTGCAGCCCAGGCCGTTCACCTTGGCGGTGCAATAAACCTGCGGCGGCGCGTAGCTCATGTAGACGCGAGCGAACACGTCCGTCGACACGCCCGGGCCCTCCCAGGTCATGACCACATGTCCGCTGGTCGCGTGCATCGCGACGCTCGGTCGGCGGTGATCGCCGGGCAGGTCTTCGTTGACGATGAACTCGTTGCCGAACTTCTGGAAGTTCGCGTCGAAGGCCTGCGCACGGATGTCCGCGTTGCCGGCCGACCAGTCCTCCCAGCACACGACGAAGTTGCCCAGCTCGTCGCACGCCACGCGCGGATTGCGTTGCGAGCTGAGGACCGTGGTGTTGACGTGGATCGGCTGCGGCGTGAGCAGGTTCGCGTCGTTGTCGTACACCAGCGCGTAGATGCCCCACGAGGTTCCCGCCTCGCGCGCCGCGTCCTCCCACACCACGATGAAGCGCCCCAGTCCGTCTGCGACGACGCGCGGCTCGCGCTGATCGCCCGCAGCGTTGGCGCCGCTCAGCATCGCGAACGGCGCTGCTTGGAGCGCCACGCCGTTCGCGTCGTAGAGGCGCGCCCACAAGTTCGTGCCCGTGCCCACGCCGAACGCGCCCGAGTAGTCGACGAACACCATCAGCATGCGGCCGTTCGGCGCGATGGCCGGCGCGGTGTCGACCTGTGCGCCGTTGCCCCAGGTGCTGATGTCGATGTCGCCTGTCGCGAAAGTCCCGTTGGGGTTGACGATGCGGAACAGCGGATCGCCGTCCCAGTCGCCCGACCACGCCACCACCCAGCCGCCCGCGGGCCGGCGCGCGATCAGCGGCCGCCACTGCGAGGCCTGCCAGATCTGGTTGATCTGGAACTCCGCCGCCGCCGGGACTCCGTTCGGCGCGACGATCATTCCGAAGATGCCCATCTGCTCGCCGTCGTGGCCGTTGCGCTCCGACCAGGCGATCAGTTGCCGGCCGTCGAGCGCGAAGCAGGTCTCGGCCTCGTCCTGGATGTACTGCGTGAAGAGCGGATTGCAGGCGATGTCGCCGGTGAGCGGCGCGCCGGCGATCGTGAACTGGCGCGCGCGCGGGTCCTGGCCGTTGCTGAACGAAAAGCCCAGGCGCGCGGCGTCGGGCGAGATGTCCACGCGCGACCAGTACTGCGTGAAGTTGACCGAGGCGTTGACGCGGAATTGCGGGCCCAGGGGCGAAAAAACATCGCTCTGGGCGACGCCGAGCGCGGGGGACAGCAGGCTGGCGAGTGCGACGGGCGCCGCGCTGCCCAGGACGCGGGCGAGTGGATTTCGCTGGAATCGCATGGCGAAACAGGCCGATCGGAAGGGGACACGAACTCCTGGCGTCGAGCGCGACAACAGGGCCGCGGAGGAGTCTATCACGCTGTCGCGACCGGGCCCGGGACGGGGCCTTGCGCGCCGCGCCGAGCTTGCGCCACCGCACAAGTGGCGATAAACACGGAGTGAATGTCTGCGTTCGGCGCTCGCGACCGCTCCCCCTTCGCATGGCGTCAGCGCACCGCGGCTGACGTCAGCGAACTGCCATTGAGCGTTGTGACCGTGGTCAGCACGGAGGAGGAGTTCGACTGGAACGGGCCCTTTCGCCGCGACGCGGTCAGCACCGAGGCGATGGCTTCGATCGGCGTCGGACAGGCGCTGTTCGAACGCTGCGGCGTGCGGCCGGTGTACGTGATCGACTTCCCGATCGCGTCACAGGAGCGCGCTTGGCGTCGGCTTCGCGAGTGGGCCCAGGCCGAGCGCTGCGAAATCGGCGCGCACCTGCACCCCTGGGTCTCGCCGCCGCTCGAAGAGACGCTCGGAACGCACGCGAGCTTCCCCGGCAACCTCGACGCGCGGCTCGAACGCGCCAAGCTGCAGCACCTGGCCGAGACGATCGAGCGCAACGTCGGCGTGCGGCCGCGCTGCTATCAGGCCGGTCGCTACGGCTTCGGACCGAACACGGCCGAGTCCTTGCGCGCGCTGGGCTTCTGCGTCGACTTCAGCGCCGCGCCGCCCTTCGACTACAGCCGCGACGGCGGCCCCGACTACTCCCACACTCCGACGCAGCCAGCCTGGATCGGCGAAGGCCGCGCGTTGCTCTCGGCGCCGGTGTCCGGCGCGTTCGTCGGGCGTGCAGGCGAGAGCGCCGCGCGCTTGTATTCGCTGGCGGGCTCACGCTTCGGTACCGCGCTCAAGTTGCCCGGACTGCTCGCTCGAACCGGAATGGTGGAGCGCATCCGACTCTCGGCCGAGGGCCACTCGTTCCCTGAACTGCTGCGCCTGACGCAGGCGTTGATCGCGCGCGGCGAACGCGTGCTGGTGTTCAGTCTGCACAGTCCCTCGTTCCACGTCGGCGGCACGCCGTACGCCGCCGATGCTGCCGCGCATCGACGTCTGCTCGCCACCTGCGAGGAGTTCTACGAGCACCTGTTCGGCGAACTGGGCGCCGTCAGCATGACCGGCACGGAGCTGTACGAGTCGCTGCGTTCGCGCTCGAGGACGGTCGCCGCGCCGTGAACGTCCTGGGACTCTCGCCGCTCGACAAGGATTCGCACGCGTCCTTGGTCGTCGATGGCCGCGTGCTGTTCGCCTCGGGCGAAGAGCGCTACTCGCGCGTCAAGCAGCAGTCGGGCTTTCCGATCAAGGCCATCGATGCTGCGCTGTCTTTCGCGCGCCTTGCGCCCGAGGCCATCGACGTCGTCGCCTATCCCTTCCTCGACGCGGCCGGCGAGCGCGCGGCGATCGAGAGCGCCTTCGCCGCTGACGCGGCCTTCGAGGACGCCTTCGAGCCGCCCTCGCTCGAGCCGTTGCTGGCCCAGGCGCTGGCGCGCGTGCCGGCGCGCGGCGAGCCGATCCACGGATTGACCGAGCCGAACTTCCGCATGCGCAAAGGCGCGGCGAAAGAGCACTTCTACCGCCTCGCAGGCACGCATCCGCGCGCCTCGCGCTTTGCGGCGCGACGCATCGCCAGGGACTGGGCGCAGCGCGCGATCGCGGACCACGAGAACTGGCAGCGCGAACTCGAGGCCGGCCTCGAGCGTCTGGGTCTGGCGGGCAAGCTGCGTCGCAGCGAGCACCACCTCTCGCACGCCGCCAACGCGTACTACTCCAGCGGCTTCGAGCGCGCGCTGATCGTCACGCTCGACGGCTACGGCACGGGGCTCGCGGGCTCGGTGAGCATCGGCGAGGGCGGCCGCATCGAACGCCTGCACGGACAGCGCTTCCCGCACTCGCTGGGCAGCTTCTACGAGATGGTGACGAGCTCGCTGGGCTTCAAGCCCGATCGCCACGCCGGGAAGATCGTCGGGCTCGCCGCGTACGGCGATCCGCGCGTGCTCGCCGAGGTGTTGCTGAGCCGCGTCGACCGCTCGCGCTCGGGCGAGTTCGCGATCTACCAGAACCTCAACGTGCACCTCTCGCGCCGCCTGGCGGCCGAGTTCCCGGTGGTCGACGTCGCCGCCGCGTACCAGCACGTGCTCGAAGTGCTCGCCTGCGACTACGTGCGCGAGTGGATGCGGCGCACGGGCGCGAAGCACGTCGTGCTCTCCGGCGGCGTCACCGCCAACGTGAAGATGAACCAGCGCATCCACGAGATCGAAGGCGTGGAGGGTTTGTTCGTCTACCCCAACATGGGCGACGGCGGCTGCGGCACGGGCTTGGCGATGCACCTCTCGTGGCCCGGCGGCGTGCGCGAGACGGTGCACGACGTGTACCTCGGCCCCAGCTACGACGAGGCGCAGATGAAGAGCGCGCTCGACGAGGCCGGCCTGCGTTTCGAGCGGCCGGAGCAGCTCGCCAGCTTCGTCGCGCGCAAGCTGCACGAGGGCGTGGTCGTGGCGCGTTTCGACGGGCGCATGGAGTACGGGCCCCGCGCGCTGGGCAATCGCTCGATCCTCTACCACGGCCGCGAGCCCAAGGTGAACCAGTGGCTCAACCAGCGCTTGGGACGCACCGAGTTCATGCCCTTCGCGCCGGTCACGCTGTGGGAGGCGGCTTCCAAGTGCTACCACCGCGTCGCCGGTGCTGCGCACGCGGCCGAGTTCATGACCGTGACCTTCGACTGCACGGACTTCATGAAGAGCACGTGTCCGGCTGCGGTGCACGTCGACGGCACGGCGCGGCCGCAGTTGATCCGTCGCGAGGTCAATCCGGGCTACTACGACATCCTGCGCGAGCACGAGAAGCTCTCGGGCAGCCCGTCGCTGATCAACACCAGCTTCAACATGCACGAGGAGCCGATCGTGGCCTCGCCGCGCGACGCCGTGCGCGCCTTCCTCGACGGCCGCATCGACGCGCTCGTGATGGGACCGTTCTACGTCGAGAACCCCGAGCGCGCGCGCTAGCTGCGCGAGGTGCTCAGGCGCGCGTGCGGCGCTCGTCCGGCCGCGGTTCCTCGAGGTGGAAGTGGTGCGCCAGCGCGAGCAGGCGCTTCATCTCGGTCGAGAAGTGCCGCCGCCGCAGGAACGTGATCAGGTAGTCGACGAAGTCGAGCGGCAGCACGACCGCGTAGTACACGAGCCACACCCCACGCGCGTCGAGCTGGCCCAGGGGACCGGCGTCGAACGGCGCGAGCACGAGGTCGAGCGCGCAGGCCAGCGTTAGCAGCACCAGCCCGACGTCGAAGTTCGTGAGCAGCGCGCGCAGCGTCACGAGGTCGAGGTGCAACTGGAAGGCGGGCGCGTCGACGGGGTGCGCTGCGACGGGCGCCGACGCAACCGCCGCGGGCACGGACGCGGGCGAAGTCGCGTGCGCGTTGGAGTCGCGCGTCGACAGGTGCTCGCTCGCGGTGCTCGCGCCGGCGCGCGCGCGGCGCAGGACGTCCTTGAGGAACAGGATCCCGGGGATCTCGATCAGGATCTTGCGCCACAGGGTGGCCGTCGAAGCTGCGAAGGCGGCGCACAGGGCCCAGCTCGCGTCGAATTCCCTCCACAGGCCCAGGCCGACGCCGAAGAACGCCAGCGGCTTGATCAGCATGTGGAACAGGTAGTCGTAGTAGCCCCACTGGACGTTCACGACCTTCTGCCAGCGCGCGACCTCGCCGTCGACGCAGTCGAGCACGTAGTACATCACCAGCGCCACTGCGCCCGCGAGCGCCCACGCGCCGCTTCCGACCTGCAGCGCGGCCCCGACCAGTCCGCTGACGAGGAAGCCGACCGAGGCGTAGTTCGGGCTCAGCCCCAGGTCGACGAACAGCTTGGTGATGACCAGCGAGGCGTGGTCGCCGAACAACAATCCTGCGACGTCGTTGCCCGCGCGCACGGGGCGCTGGCAGACCTCGCGGAGCTCTTTCCAACTGGCGCCCATGCGCGGGATCAGGGTCGGCCCGTGGCTCTCGTCGGGTTGAGCATCATCAGCCAAAGCGAGTGTAGCGCCCCGTCGCAGGGCGCGAGGGGCGTGCTCAACCCGCGCGCCGCGTGGCGCTCGCCACCCATTGCAGCGCCGCCCGCCGTTCAGCCGACGTGGTCGCGCACCAGCAGCCCAACGGGGCCCACACGAGCAGCGTCGCCAGCTTGATGGCCGCCAGCGGCGCGCCGGCTGGCCAGGCGGGGACGAGTGCGGCGGCGGTGGCGAGCACGGCGAGCGCCGCGGGCGCGAACACGCGGCGCCAGTGGATGTCGAGCGGGTAGATCTCGCGGCTGAGGGCGTGCGTTGCGACGCACAGCACCGCGAAGGTGATCACCGTGGCCAGCGCCGCACCTTGGAATCCCAGGACGGGCAAGAGCACCAGGTTCGCAAAGCCGTTGACCAGCGCCGCCGCGGCGGTGAGCGCGGGCAGCCGCGAGGTGCGCTTGACCGCGTAGAAGCCCGTCTGCAGGAGCTGGAACAGCCCCCAGAGCCAGTAGCCGAGCGCGATCCAGGGAATCGCCGGCCAGGCGCGGTGGAATCCGCTGCGCGTGGCTGCGAGGTGGACCAGCTCCTCGGCGAACAGCGCTACTGCGGCGGCCGCCGCCGTCAGCACGAGCAGGAACAGCGGCGTCAGGCGCGCCACCAGCTCGCGTTGGCGCTGCGGATCGACCACCGAGAACACGAACGGGTACCAGATCAACAGGAACGGGCCCAGCACCAAGTAGTTCGGCACGTAGCCGAGCTTGTAGGCGAGCGCGTAGAGGCCGAGCTGCTCCGGTCCGCAGACGGCGCCGACCAGGTAGCGGTCCAGCGAGTGCAGGCAGAACTGCAGCACGCCGTTGGGGATGAGCGGCGCCGCGTAGGCGAACAGGCTCGCGAGCACGGCGCCGGAGAATCCCAGTCCAACCGACGGGGCGTTGACCGCGGTCGAGAGCAAGGCGAACAGCGCTTCGCTGATGAGCACCGCCCACAGGAGCCCTGGCAGGCCGGCCTCGAAGTGCACCAACGCGACGACCTGCGCGACGATCTCGAACACCAGCTTCGAAACGGACAGCACGCCGAACAGCGCCGAGCGCTCCTGCGTCTGCAGCACCTTGTTCTGCAGCTCGCGCACTGTCTGGAACACGAAGATGCCCAGCGCGATCTGCGCCAGGCGGGGCAGATCGCTGGCCTCGCTCGGGAGCCAGTTGGCCCACCAGGGCGCGAGGAGGCCCAGCAGCACGGCCGCGATCGCGGCGCTGGCGCTGACCGTCGCCACGGCCGTGCTCAGCACCGCGCGCCGCCGCGCGGGGTCGGCGCTGTCGAAGTACAGCCGCGACATCGCCGCGCTGATGTTGATGCCGCACACCTGGGCCAGCACCGCGAGCGTGACCGCGAGCAACTCGCGCGTGGCGAAGTCGCCCTCGCTCAAGTAGCCGGTGGTCAGCGGCAGTAGCAGAAAGCTCGCCAGGCGCCCGAGCTGCTCGGCGAGCGCGTAGATCGCCGTGTGCTTGGTGAGTTTGGCGATGGCCTGTCGCAGCACGGGGATGTGAGGACGCGCGCCGCGGCGCGTCCGATGGGCCGCGGAGTCTACGCGCGAACCCGGGCTCGGCCGGGGCGGGGCGGCTCGTGCGCGGTGGGTTGTCGGCCGAGCGCCCGCTCCAGAAGCGGTGCAGCGAGGTCTGGGCGCCGCGCCGCGGGCTGGGGCCACTCGCGGCGCACGCCGCCGGGCGAGCTCAGTGGCGGCTTCGCTGCCGAGCCAACTCCTTAGCGGCTTCGCCGCAGAGCCAATTCAGAGGCGGCTTCGCCGCAGAGCTAATTCAGAGGCGGCTTCGCCGCCGGGCGAGCTCAGTAGCGGCGCACCACGCCGATGACGATGCCCCGCACTTCGACCGTGGGCGCGAAGATCGGCTTGAGCGCCAGGTTTGCGGGCTGCAGCCGGTAGCCGCCGCGCTCGCGGTACAGGCGCTTGAGCGTCGCCTCCTCGTCGGGCAGGACCGCCACCACGAGGTCACCGTCCACGGCGTTGGAACGTCGCTCGACCAGCACGACGTCGCCGTCGTGGATGCCGTCGTCGATCATCGAGTGTCCCCGCACGCGCAGCGCGTAGACCTCGCGGTCGTCGGGCACGATGTCGGCCCAGGAGAGCGGCTCGGGCGTCTCGATGGTCTCGATCGGCACGCCGGCGGCGATGCGCCCGAGGATCGGGACCGAGGGGCCGGACGGCGCCGAAGACTGACTGGCGCTCTCGACCGGCACGAGCCCGCGGCTGACGTGCTTGGCGGATCGTTGGAGTGCGCCCTTGCGCTCCAACTCGGCCACGTGGCCGAAGATCGTGACCTTGTTGACGCCGAAGTGCTGTGCGACCTCTTCGAGCGTCGGGCTGTAGCCGTGCTCGCTCGAGTACGCGCGGTAGAAGGCGAGGATCTCGTGCTGCCGGCGGGTGAGCGGGATCGAGGTCATGGGATTGGGCCTGGGTGGGGCCTGGAGTGTGGCGCCGGGGCAGTGACGCGCCTGTACAGCACGGCTGGGACGCTACACGAAGAACAGCGCGGCGAGCGCACCGAGAGTGACGGCGAAGGAGAGTCCTTCAACGGACAGCGCCTCCGTGGTCAGGCTGCGTGCAGCGAGCGATGCCGTGGGGGACTGCTGCGGGCTCCGGATCACGCGCTCGGGATCGACGTGGGTCGGGAGCGCGTGCTGCCCCCACGCGCGAGAGACGTAGCCCGAAACGGCGCCAGAAACGGAGCGCCCTAGCGAGCGGAGTTCGGCGAGCGAGGGCACCAGGGACCCAAGCGCAGCCACCTGTCGTGTGAACGTGATGAGGCGCTCGAACGCGCCGTCTGCGGGGCGTGCGCCGTCGAGAGCCACGACAGGGCCCGCGCCGTTCACACGGTCGGTCTGCTGCAGCTCTCGAGCGAGCGTTGAGCGAGTCGAGTCGACGCGAGCCGCGCGGGTTCCGACTGAGAGTGAGAGTGCCTGAATCGGCCGCCAGCGCCTGGCGAAGTCCTCAGCGCGAGACCCGTCCTCGGCGTGCTTGCTCTCGGTGCGCTCTCGCTCTGCGCGCAACCGTTCTGCGCGCACGCGTTCGGTGCGCAGCGTGGTCGCGAGCGAGCGCGCCGAAGGGAAGACCGGAATCGGCCTGTGACCGCCCGTCCGTCGGGCTCCAGTGCTGCTAGACCCGACGCTGCCAGCCCCGACGCTGCCAGCCCCGACGCCGCCAGACCCGACGCTGCCAGACCCGACGCAGCCAGCCCCGACGCTGCCAGCTGCGGAACTGGTCCCGAGGCAACCCGTGCGACGGATGAAGTCGGAGGGGAGGTTGGATCGCATGGCGTGGAACTCCGGTTTGAGGCTCAGGCCAGTCTCGAGGGTGCGAAGCGGGGCCAGCTGGGGGCAGCATGAGCGGCGCGGCTGGCCTGTCGCCTCGCCGGCTCACACGGACGACTCAGGCTAGCCGCGTCGTTCGGGTGTGTCACGAACAAAAACCGAAAAGAACCCTAAAACAGCCGGGGCCGACGCCTGTTGAGCGCTCCTGAGAGGCTACAGGGGGCGTCAGGCAGCGCTTGAGCGCCCGAACTCGGGCTAACAGGCGGCGGCGAAGTCTGGAGGCTCGTGGGCGGCAGGTCCGCGCGCCGACGTACACTGGAAGCTTGGCGTCGGAGCGCCCGATCGCCCGCCTCAATGGATCGATTGAACACCCTGGACTTCGAGCTTCCGCGCTACCTCGCCCCCTTCGAGACCCGGCGGCTGCCGACCTATCGCTTCGACGTGCTCGTGGTGGGCAGCGGAGTGGCGGGTTGCAGCGCAGCGCTGGCCGCCGCCGCGGCGGGAAGTTCCGTGGCGATCCTGGCCAAGGACGAGCTGATCGAGACCAACACGCACTACGCCCAAGGCGGCGTGGCGGCCGTGCTCGCGCCCGAGGACTCGTTCGAGGCGCACGTGGCGGACACGCTCGAAGTGGGCTGCGGACTGTGCGATGCCGACGCGGTCGACCGCATCGTGCGGGGCGGTCCGGCGGCGATCGAGCGCTTGATCGAGGCCGGCGTTTCGTTCGATCGGCGCGCGGACGGCGACCTCGATCTGTCGCGCGAGGGCGGCCACAGCCACCACCGCATCGTGCACTCGGGCGGCGCGGCGACGGGCATCGAGATCCAGCGCGGGCTGGCCGAGTCCGTGCGCACCCATCGCGACATCGCGCTGTTCACCTCGTGCTTTGCGATCGATCTGGTCTCGGGCGCCAACGGGCGCGTGATCGGCGTGCTCGCCTGGACCTCGCGCAGCGAGCTGGTGCTGTTCTCCGCCGCGCAGGTGGTCCTCGCGACGGGCGGCGGGGGGCAGCTCTTCCGCGAGACCACCAACCCCGCGATCGCCACCGGCGATGGCGTCGCGATGGCCTTCCGCGCGGGTGCGACGCTGCGCGACATGGAGTTCTTCCAGTTCCACCCGACCTGCCTGTACATCGCGGGCGCGGCGCGCGTGCTGGTGAGCGAGATCGTGCGCGGCGCGGGCGGCGTGCTGCTCGACAAGAACCGCGTGCGCTTCATGCCCGAGTACCACCCCGCCGCCGAGCTGGCGCCGCGCGACGTGGTCAGCCGCGCCTGCTTCCGGCGCATGGTCGAGACGAACGACACGAGCGTGTACCTCGACCTTTCGGGGCTCGAGCGCGATCCGCACGAGCTGTTCCCGCACATCAGTCGCATCTGCCAGTACTTCGACATCGACATCAAGCGCGATCCGATCCCGGTGCGCCCGGGAGCGCACTACATGGTGGGCGGCATCGCCGTCGACGCCGACGGCCGCACCAGCGTCGCTGGCCTGTGGGCCGTGGGTGAGTGCTCCAGCTCCGGGCTGCACGGCGCCAACCGCATGGGCTCCAACTCGCTGCTCGAGGGCCTGGTGTGCGGCGCGCGCGCGGGCGAGCGCGCTGCGGCGGATGGCAAGGACTTCCCGCTGATCCCGATCGACTCGCGCATGCGCGTCGAGCGGCCGCGCGGCTCGAGCGACGTGCGCCTGGGCATCCAGGACATGACCTACTCGCTCAAGAGCCTGATGTGGCGGCAGATGGGCATCGTGCGCAGCGGCGCGGCCATCGCCGATGCGCAGCAGAAGCTCGAGTTCTGGGCGCGCGCCGTCGATCGACTCGCGACGCCCGAGCCGCGCACGCTCGAGCTGCAGAACATGCTGATCATCGCGCGCCTGGCCGCCATCGGCGCCATGGCGCGCGAGGAGTCGCGCGGCACGCACTTCCGCGAGGACTTCCCCGAGACCCGGCCTGCCTGGCGGGCGCACACGCTGCTCGCGCCGCGCCTGGAAGGCGACAACATTCGCGCGGTGACGCTCTCGCGCGAGCGCGTTCGCGAATCGGTCGCCGTGCGATGAGTCGCAGCGCGATGCACCAGCGCCCGCCCCGCGAGCGCATCCTGGTGTGCGGAGTGCTGTTCCCCGGTCAGCACGTCGAGCACGGCGGCCCGCTGACGGAATTGCGCTCCCTGCTCGACGCGGCGGGGGCCGATGCGGTGGGCGCCGGGCTGGTGCAGCAGCGCAGCCTGCCTGATCCGGGCACGTTGATGGGGCGCGGCAAGGTCGAGGAGATCGGGCTGGAGATCCGCGAGCTCGCGCCCGATGCCGTGGCCGTGGACAACGACCTCTCGCCGGCGCAGATCCGCAACCTCGAGAAGGCCTGGGGCGTGCGCGTGCTCGACCGCTCGGAGGTGATCCTCGACATCTTCGCGCGCCGGGCGCAGACACGGCAGGCCAAGCTGCAGGTGGCGCTGGCGCAGGCGCAGTACGTGCTGCCGCGGCTGCGTCGCATGTGGACGCACCTCGAGCGCACCGAAGGCGCGGTCGGCGCGCGCGGACCGGGCGAGACGCAGCTGGAGACCGACAAACGCCTCCTGCGCCGGCGCGTGGTCGAGCTCAAGCGCGAGCTGGCCGAGATCGAGACGCGCCGCCTGCGCGAGGTGCGCTCGCGCTCGGAGCAATTCACCGTCGGGCTGGTGGGCTACACCAACGCTGGCAAGTCCACTCTGCTCAACACGCTCACCGGCGCCTCCGAGCTGGCGGCGGACATGCTGTTCGCAACGCTCGACACGCGCACGCGCCAGTGGAAGCTGCGCGACGGGCGGCTGGTGCTCTTGTCCGACACGGTCGGGTTCCTGCAGCGCCTGCCGCACCACCTGGTGGCGTCGTTCCACGCGACGCTCGAAGAGGCCGTGCACGCCGACCTGCTCCTGCACGTCGTCGACGCCTCGCACCCCGACGCCGCTGAGCAGTTCAAAGCCGTCGAAGAGGTGCTCGACCAGATCGCTTCGCCGCACCGCGACGAGTTGGTGGTGCTCAACAAGCTCGACGCCGCCGGCGATCCGCGCGCGCTCGAGTGGCTGGCCCAGGACCGACGCCGCGAGTCGCTGGCCGTCTCGGCGCGCACGGGCGCCGGGCTCGAGCGGCTGCACGAGTTGGTCGCGTCGCGCCTGGACGAACGCTCGGTCCACTGCGAGGTCGATCTCCCGGTGACCGACGGTCGGACGCTGGCTGCGCTGCGGCGCGTCGCCAAGGTGCTCGCGCAACGCATCGAAGGCGACGAGCGCCTGCTCGTCGAAGCTCGCATCCCCGCTGCGGTGTACGGCGCGCTCGTGCGCTCGGCGCCGGCGGATGCGCGCTTCACGCTGCTCTCGCCGTTCGCAGGCGATCTCAACGCCTGGCCCAACGCTTCCGAGGCGTGAAACGCCGCGCGGGGTGAGTCTCGGCCCGCGCCGAGGCGCTCAGTTTCCGAGCAGCAGGTCGAGCGGGGGAAGCTCCAGCCTCTGGCCGATGCGCAGTTCGTCCGGGCTGGCGAGGGCGTTGTAGCGCGCCAGAGCCTCGACCAGCTCCGCCGGAGCGCTGCCGTAGTGCGCGGCTGCGATGGACGAGAGCGATTGCCCCTCGGCCACGTTCAGTTCCCAGATGCGCTGACCGTCTTCGATCGGGAGCGACGCTGCGGGCGCGGAGTCGTCCGGCGCGACGCTCGGATCGAACTCGAACGGCTCGTCGGCCGCCGCCTTGCTCTCGCCGCCGTCGGGGAGCAGGTCCGCTCCTACGCTCGAGCGTCCCGATGGGCGCCCGACGGTCACGACCGCCCAGCCGGCTGGGATCTCACCGCTGGGCGTCTGCGCCAACTCGCCGTTGGCGATCGCTTCGGCGCGCGCGCGTTCGGCTTTCAGCGCCTCGACCTTGCGCGACTGCCACGCGGCAGCTGCGCCAAACGCGATCGCGAGAGCGAGGATCAGGACGAGCGAACGCACAGCGCGCTCAGACTAGCAGTCGCGCCCGACGCGCGCAGCGTCAGCTCGCGGCGCCTTGCGGAGCGCGCGGCAAGTTGTTGGCCTTGGCCATCTCCGCCAGCTTGCGCTGGTGGCGCTCCTCGAACCACACGAACACCGGGGCGGCGACGTAGATGCTCGAGTAGGTGCCGACCAGCACGCCGAAGGTGAGCGCGAAGGCGAAGCCTTCCAGCGCGTTGCCGGTGCCGAAGTTGAAGACCAGGATCACCAGCGAGGCGAGGATCGTCGTGCCCGAGGTGATGATCGTGCGCGACAGCGTCTGGTTGATCGAGACGTCGCACACTTCGAGCAGGCTGGCCTTGCTCATGCGCGGCAGGTTCTCGCGGATGCGGTCGAAGACGATGATCGTGTCGTTCAGCGAGTAGCCCAGGATCGTCAGGAAGGCCGCGATCATCGTCAGGCTCATCTCGATGCGGATCCAGGGGATCCACACCAGGAACGCCACGGCCGCGAGCGTGAACAGCACGTCGTGCAAGTCAGCGACCAGCGCGCCCCAGCCGTAGCTGTACTCGGCGAAGCGCACGCGGATGTAGAGCAGGATCGCCAGCGAGGAGAAGAACAGCGCGATCAGGGCCGAGTCGCGCAGCTCGCCGACGACCTGCGCGCCGACGATGCTGGTCTCGGGGATCGGTTCGGCGAGTTTGAGCGGCCTGCCGTTGGCGTCGCTGCGCTCGCCGTCGAATTGCGTGGCGATCGCGGCGCGCAGCGCATCGGCGGAGACGCTCAGGGGAGCGACGCCGGTGACGAGCAGCACGTCGTTGCGGGCGCCGCGAGGCTGGACTTGCGGCGCTTGCACGCCGGCGGCCTCGAGGCCGCTGACGACCTCCGCGGTCGGGTGCTCCGCTTCGAAGTACAGCGCGGCCGTCACCTGGTGCTGCGCGTCCTGCGTGCGAACGTCCAGCTCGATCGGTCCCTTCTGGATCACGTCGCCCAGTGCGGCGGCGATGTCCTGCGCGAAGCGCTGCTGGGCGTCGTCACCGGCGCCGTCGCGCGCGCCCTTGAAGGTGATGCGGAACTCGCGTGCATTGCCCGCCGCGTCGCGCGAGCCGGGCAGGTCGACGACATCCGCCGTAGCGAGCTCGCCGCCGCCCGCAGCGAGCTTCGTGCGCAGCGCGGCGACTGAAATCGGCTCCTCGGTGCGCACCTTGGCCGTCGCGCCGCCCAGGAAGTCGATGCCGAGCTTCTTCTGATCGTCCTCGAGGATGAAGCCGACCACGCCCAGGACGGTGACCGTCGCCGAGACGGTCAGCACGAGCTTGCGCAGGTTCATGAACTTGAAGTTCGTGCGGCCGAGGATCTGGCGCATCTCCCAGCGCTCGACGCCCTTCTGCAGCTTGAGGTGCACCAGCGTGCGCAGCACGACCAGCGCCGAGAACATCGTGGCCACGATGCCGAGCGACAGCGTCACCGCGAAGCCGCGGATCGTGCCGGTGCCGACGTTGTAGAGGATGATGGCGGTGATCAGCGTCGTGATGTTGCCGTCGACGATCGCGCTCATCGCATTGGCGAAGCCGTCCTTGGCCGCCTGGATGGGCTTGCGGCCTTTTTCCTGCTCCTCGCGGATGCGCTCGAAGATCAGGATGCTCGCGTCGACGGCCATACCGACCGTGAGCACGATGCCGCCGATGCCGGCCAGGGTCAGCGTGCCGTTGAGCACCACCATCGCGCCCATCATCAGCACGAGGTTCGAGAGCAGCGCGATGCTCGCCAGCACGCCGAGCGAGCGGTAGTACCACATCAGGAACGTGATGATGATCCCGAGCACCGTGAGGCCCGCGAACACGTTCTTGCGCACGTAGTCGTCGCCGATCGACGCTCCGACCACTTCAGCGGCCTCGAGCTGCGGACGCACCTTGAGCGAGCCCGAGCGCAGCACGCGGATCATCGAGTCGCGCTCGGCGAGGCCGAAGCGGCCTTCGATGTAGGACGCGCCCCACAGGCCGCCGTTCACGGTCGGCGCGCTGATCACTTCGTCGTTGATGACGATCGCCATCTGGCGGTCGACGATGCGCTCGGTGAAGCGACCGAACTGGATGCGCTTCTGCGGCGACATCTCGAAGCCGACCGCCGGGAAGCCCTTGGAGTCGCTGGTGGCGTTGACCTGCGCCAAGTCGCCGCCGGTGAAGGTGTCCGAGTCGGTCTTGGGCAGCACGCAGGGCACGTAGTTGGCATCGCTCGCGCCGGGGAGCGGCGCCCCCTTCGAGGGGAAGAAGGCGATGCCCGTCGGGGGGCCGCCCTGCTCGCGCGGCAGCGCGTTGTAGAGCTTGATCGGAGCGCCGGCGTGGGCCGGGTTGTCGAGCCAGGTTCGCAAGGCCGTGCGCGCGGTCGTCTCGTCCGAGCCGACACCGCGGAAGTCCGTGTCCTGCGCGACGACGTAGAAGCGCAAGTCGCCGAGGTTCTCGACCGCCGCCTTGATCTCGTCGGACGCGACCAGCGTCACCCGTGCGCCCGCTTCGTGCGCGGCCGGCGTGGTGCCGTTCTCGCCGCGCTTGACGATCGTCAGGCGATTGCCGTCGCGCCGCAGGTAGCGGATGTCTTCGGACCCGACGCGCACCACGGACTCGACGTTCTCGAACCCCAGCAGCGAGTTCTCGTCGCCGCTGAGTTCCATCGGCGGAGTGCCCTCGGCCGGCAGCGGCGCAGCCAGGGTCGAGACCGCGGTTGCGCTGCCCCGGCGCGCGGCGCTGGGCACTGCCACTTCGATGCGGTCGATGCCCAGCGGGCGGATCATCGCCTCCTTGGTGCCGTCGGGGTCGAGGCGCTCGCGGATGATGTCGATCTGCTGTTGGAGGATCTGGGCCGGCGACTCATCGGCGCCGATGGCGCGGTTGCGGCGCGCCTCCTCGAAGTCGAACTTGTAGACGCGGCGCTCGCCGCCCGCGATGTCCAGGCCCAGCGGGAACGGCGGGTTGCCGGTCAGCATGGGCTTGACGACCAAGAGCGCGATCGAGCCCAAGAGCAGAGCGACGATCAGCGCGACCTTGCGACCTACGTTTTCGACCATGAACGATCAGCTCACTTCTCGGGCGTGATGGGCCGCGCCCGGCGAGTGCGAGGGGCGCGCCTTTGGAACGCTTGGGTGGCCGCGTCTGGCCTGGGCTTCGCCCAGAGCAACCCGGCGCGGCCGGGAAAATCAGCCCCGGCGCGGCCGGGAAAATCAGCCAGGGGGACTGCGCCTGGGTGGATCCGTGTGCGTGGGGTAGCCGCGAGCGCTCGTCCGCGAATGCCCGCCGCAGGTGCGAGCGCTCCCAGTCGCGCGGCTCGCGCGGGAACTTCAGGCCTGCGGCGCCGGAGCGTCGCCTTCCGCCGCGCCGTCCTCGGCCTTGTCGCCGAAGACCTCGCGCAGGCGGGTCTTCTTACCGACGCGGTCGCGCAGGAAGAACAGCTTCGCGCGCCGGGTCTGGCCGTGACGGACCGAGACGATGTCCTTCACGCGCGGGTTGTGCAGCGGGAACACGCGCTCGACGCCCTCGCCCTGCACGATGCGGCGCACGGTCACCGAGCGCCGGATCCCGCGGCCCTTGACCGCGATGACGGTGCCGATGAAGAGCTGGACGCGCTCCTTGTCGCCTTCCTTGATGAGGTAGTGCACCTCGACGGTGTCGCCCACCAACACCTGCGGGATGGTTGTCTTGCCAAGTTCTCGTTCGATGGTCTGAAGGCGGTGCATGTCGTGACTCCGGTGGGCGGGGCCAGCTCGCCCTTCGCAACGCGCTCGCAGGCGAAGCGCCGTGCGGAGCGGGGCTGGGGCGGAACAGGCGCTGGGTGGTGTGGGTGGGGGGACTTCGACCGGCGCGCGGCGCGCGGCGGTCGTGGGCGATGTGGAGCGGTGAGTGACGCGCGAGAGGGGGGCGCTCGCGTGGAGGCGCCGGGTCAGTCGCGCAGCGCGGGGGGCGGGGCGGGGCGTGCGGCGAGCAGGTCGGGGCGAACGCGCTCGGTGCGCTCGAGTGCGGCGCGAGCCCGCCAGCGCTCGATCTGCGCGTGGTTGCCGCTGAGCAGCACCGGCGGCACGTCGAGTCCACGCCACGAGCGCGGACGGGTGTAGTGCGGCGTGTCGAGCAGGCGCGCCCCGGCAGCGGGAGTGGAGAAGGAATCCTGGCGGGCGGACTCTTCGTCGCCGAGCGCACCGGGGATCAGCCGGGCGGCGGCTTCGAGCACGCACAGGGCCGGCAACTCGCCTCCGGAGAGCACGAAGTCGCCGAGCGACAGGCGCTCGAAGGCGAAGGCCTCGAGCACGCGCTCGTCGAAGCCTTCGTAGCGTCCGGCGAGCAACAGGACGCGCTCTTGGCGGCTGAGGTCTTCGGCGAACTCTTGGCGGAAGACCGCGCCGGAGGGGCACAGGGCGATGCGGCGAAACGCGCCGTGGCGCGCTTCGAGCCACTCGATGCAGTCGGCGATCGGCTCGGGCCGCAGCAGCATGCCCGGACCGCCGCCGAACGGCCGGTCGTCGACCGTGCGGTGGCGATCCCGCGTGAAATCGCGGAAGTCGACCACCAGGGTCTCGATCAGGCCGCGCTCGCGCGCGCTGCCCAGGACGCTCGCGCCCAGGTAGGGCTCGATAGCCTCGGGAAACAGGGTCAGAATGGCAAAGAGCGGCACGGGGCCCCCCCGCGTGAAAGGGGGAACAGGGTATGCGCGGGGGTGGGCGCCGTCAAGCTGACCGAAGACGCGCCGCCCGGCTCGGACCGCGCTCGGCGCGGGCCCGAAAGCAAGCCGCTCGGACCGGCCCCGCTCGAACTGGCCCCTCCCCAGACTACTCTCGCGCGAATGTTCACAGGTCTGGTCGAGGGCGTGGCCGAGGTCGTGGCGCTCGAGCGGCGCGGCCAGGGCGCGCGGCTGGTCATCGCGCCGCCGCAGTTCGAGTTCGCAACCCAGGCCGGGGAGAGCGTCAGCGTCAGCGGCTGCTGCCTGACCGTCCTGCCGCGCGCGGCGGACAGCTCGCCGCTGGAGTTCGACCTGTCCGAGGAGACCCTGCGGCTGACCTGGTTCGGCGGCCTGCTCCCCGGCCGGCGCGTGAACCTCGAGCGCGCGGTGCGCCTGTCCGACCGGCTGGGGGGGCACCTGGTCTCCGGGCACGTCGACGGCCTGGGACGGGTCCTCGCGCTCGAGTCGCGCGGCGACGGCGGCATCTGGATGCGCTTCGAGGGCCCGCCGGGTTTCGAACGCTACCTCGTGCCCAAGGGCAGCGTGACGATCGACGGCGTGAGCTTGACCGTGGTCGAGCCCGCCGGGCGCGCGTTCGCCGTCGCGCTGATCCCCGCCACGCTCGAGCGCACCACGCTCGGCCTCGCGGTCGCGGGGGCGCCGGTGCACCTCGAAGCGGACCTGATCGGCAAGTGGATCGAACAGCTCCTGCGCGCCCGCGGCGCCGCGGGCTGATCCAGGCGCGCGATGAAGTCCAGGCTCGCCGACATCGGACTCTCCAGCGTGCTGGCCATCGCCGCGCTGGCCATGGGGTTCGACCTCGTCGTGGCGACGCGCATCAGTGCGCTGGTCGTGAGCGTGAGCATGCTGGTCGTGCTGATGTACATCGCCCGCGACGCCGGCGTGCGACTCGCGCGCCTGCGCAGCGCAGGGAGTCCGCAACTGGCGCGGGTCGAGATCGGGTTGCTGCTGGCCTGCGCTGGATTCGCCGTGGCGCGCGGGCTGCTCGCGCTCGAGGCCTTCGACCGGCCGCTCTCGTCCGCGGAATCGCAGGCCGCACGGCTGTACGACCTGTTGTTCCTCACGCTCGCGCTCTTGGCGGGGCTGACGCTCATGAAGTCGCCGGCCTTCGCGCGCTCGCTGTTGCGCATGGGAACGCGGCCCGCGCTTCTGCTGGCGTCGAGCTTCGCGGTGATGATCCTGGTCTCGACGCTGCTCTTGTGTCTGCCGATCTCGGTGCGTGGCTTCGAGCACATCCAGCCGCTCGACGCGCTCTTCACCGCCACCAGTGCGGTGTGCGTCACCGGACTGACGGTCAACGAGGTCAGCGCGGTCTACACGCCCTTCGGGCAGCTCGTGATCCTGCTCGCGATCCAGTTCGGCGGCATCGGGATCATGAGCATCGCCGCCATCGCCGTGTCCCTGCGCTCCGACAGCTCGCTCGGCGCCCAGGCCCAGTACGCCTCGCTGTTCGACGCGGGCAGCCTGGGCGAGCTGCGCGGCCAGGTGTACACGATCGTGGCGACGACCTTCGGCATCGAAGCGCTCGGCGCCGCCGCACTTTGGGGCCTGTGGAAGGACGACGCGGCTCTGGCCGAGCAGTCGGTCGTGTGGCTGGCGGTGTTCCACTCGATCTCGGCCTTCTGCAACGCGGGCTTCTCGCTCTTCCCGGGCGGGCTGGTGCGTTTCGCGTCCGACGGCGCCACACAGCTCGTCGTGATGACGCTGATCGTCACCGGCGGGCTGGGTTTTCCGGTCTACCACGTGCTGCTGCGCCGCCTCGGTCAGCGCGCCTCGGGCTGGCTGCGCCGCCAGGCCGTCGATCCGCCGCCCTACCAGCTCGCCGCGCGCGTCGTGTGGCGCACCACGCTGCTGCTGATCGCGCTCGGCGCCGTGGGGCTGCTCGCGCTCGAGGGCGCGGGCGCGTTCGCGCACCTGGACTGGTTCGACCGCGTCTTCGCGGCCCTGTTCTCGTCGATCACCACGCGCACCGCGGGCTTCAACACGATCGACTTCGCGGCGCTCTCGGAGACCTCGACGCTGCTGGTGATCGCGCTCATGTTCATCGGCGGCAGCCCCGGCTCAACGGCCGGCGGCGTCAAAACCACCACGGTGGCGGTGCTGTTCGCGACCTTCCGCGCCGAGCTGCGCGGCGCCGAGCCGAGCATCGGTCCGCGCGCCATCGCTCCCGAGACGATCCGGCGCGCGAGCGCTGTGACTGCGATCTCGATCGCGCTGATCGTGCTGTTCCTGGGGCTCTTGACGCTGACCGAGCAGGCCCCGTTCCTCGAACTGCTCTTCGAGACGGTGTCGGCCTTCGCGACGGTCGGACTCTCGCAGGGGCTCACGCCGCAGTTGAGCGCGGCCGGTCGAGCAGTGATCGTGGCGGCCATGTTCGTCGGCCGCATCGGTCCGATGGGCATCGCCTTGGCGGTGGGCGAGCGCCGGGAGCGCCGCTCGTGGCGTCTGCCTCAGGCGGACTTGCAGATCTGGTGAGGAGCGTTCGATGAGCAAGCGGAGATTTCTGGTGGTCGGCCTGGGGCGTTTCGGCTCGGCGGTCGCGACCGGGCTGGCGGGCGCCGGCTGCGAGGTCGTCGCCGTCGACCGGATGATGGAGTACGTCGAGCCGGTCAAGGACCGCGTGGCCTACGCCATCCAGCTCGACGCGACCGACAGCAACGCGCTGCGCTCGATCGACGCGCGCTCGTGCGAGGCTGCGGTGATCGCGATGGGCGGTGATTTCGAGGCCTCGGTGATGAGCGTGCTCGCGCTCAAGGACGCCGGCGTGCTGCGCGTGATCGCGCGTGCGCGCGACGCGCGACAGGCGCGCGTCTTGCGCGCGGTCGGGGCGAGCGACGTAATCGAGGTCGAGAGCGAAGTCGGGCGCGAGCTCTCGCAGCGACTGCTGCAAGGCGTCTCCGCGTCGGCTGCGGCGCCGTGAGGCCGGGCCTCGTTCGACTTGTGCGTCCGCGCGGACCAGCTCCGCGCCGGTCGACGCGCGCTACAGCCCGTTGAACAGGATCGAAGAGAAGGTCGTCAGCGGCGCGGCTTCGCGGTACTCCTCGAGCGTGCGGGTGAGGATGCTCAGCGCGCGCTGCACCTCGTCGTAGAGCGCGCGGTCCATCACCAGCTTGCCCAGCGTGCCCTCGGCGTTGCGCAGCGCGCCGGTGGCGGCCGAGATGTCGTCGGCGACCTTCGAGAGCTTCGTGTAGAGCTCGTCGTTGGTGAACAGCTTGCCGAGCGTGCCCTGGTCGAGCTGCCCGGCGAAGGTCTTGATGCGCTCGTGCAACTCGTCGTCTTCGATCAGCTTCCACAGCGAGCCATCGGCGTTCTTGATGCGCTCGGCGATCTCCTTGATGCGCGCCACCGCGTCCGCAACGTCCTGCGAGAGCACGTCGTCCTTCGCGAGGCGTCCGATCACGCCCTTGCCGGCCTGCACGTCGCTGGTGAAGCCTTTGAAGTCGACCGTGATCTGCTCGAGGTTGGCTGCGATCTCGGTGAACTTGCCTGCGAGGTCCTCGTCGGTCGCCAGGCGCCCGAGCACGCCCTTGCCGGCGCGGATGTCGCCCGTGAGCGCTTCGATGTTCGCGAACGAAGCCTTGGCCGCGGCCACGCCGTCGCGCAGCTCTGTCGCCATCGCTTCGTCGCGCAAGAGCTTGCCCACCGTGCCCACGCCAGCGCGGGCGTCGGCCACGATGGTCTGGAGGTCTTCGATCGTCTGCGTGAGCTTGGCGCCGTTCTCGTCGACGAGCTTGCCCAGCCCGTCGAGCGCGCCGCCCTTCACGCGGCCGGGCAGCGCTCCGGCGGTCGACACCGGCGCGCCGTCCGCCGGGCCCGGGTCGATGTAGACCTGCTTGCCGCCCAGCACGGTCGCGTCGGCGATGTAGATGTCGTAGCCCTCGCGCAACTGCACCGCGTGATCGAGTGCGAGCGTGACCGTGATGCGCCGCTCGAGCGGCGCTGCCGGGTCGTAGCTCAAGGTCTGCACGCGACCCTCGCGGATGCCGGCCACGAGCACCGAGTCGCCCTTGCGCAGGCCGTAGGCCTCTTCGAAGTGCGCCACCACGAAGTGGCGCTCCTTGAACAGGGAGAAGTCGGTCAGGAACAGCGTGTAGACGCCCAGCACGAGCAGCACGATCAGGAAGAACGCGCCGAGCAGCACTTGTCGTTGGGTGTTCATGGCGGTCGCGCGGAGGCGTGTCGGGCGGGGAATCAGTCGAGCTTGTCGCCGAGGAAGCGCACCAGGCGCGGCTCGCTGGAGTGGATGAATTCCTGCGGCGTGGAGACGAAGTTGAGCTTGCCGCCGTCGAGCAGTCCCACGCGGTCGGCGGTGGTGCGCACGCAGCCGATGTGGTGCGTGACGATCAGCGAAGTGACGTGCAGCTGCTGCGCGAGGTCGCGCATCAGATGGTTGATCGAGCTGGAGATCTCCGGGTCGAGTCCGGCGGTCGGCTCGTCGTACAAGATGATCTCCGGGTCGGTCACCAGCGCGCGCGCCAGGCCTACGCGCTTGCGCATGCCGCCCGAGAGCTCGTTGGGCATCTTGTTGTAGACGTCCGGCACCTGCACCAGCGCCAGTTTGGCGTTGACCTTCTCGCGGATCTCGGCGTCGGACAGGCGCGTGGTCTCGCGCAGCGGCAGCGCGACGTTCTCGCCGGCGCTCAACCAGTTGAGCAGCGCGGCCTCCTGGAACACGTAGCCCATGCGCGAGCGCAACTCGCGCAGCTTCTCGCGCGCGATCTTGCTCATGTCGTTGCCGTCGACCGTGACCACGCCGCGGTCGGGCTTGAGCAGGCCGATCACGTGGCGCAGCGCCACCGACTTGCCCGTGCCGGACGGGCCCATGATCGCGAAGGCCTCACCGCGGTAGACCTCGAGGTCGAAGCCCGCGAGCACGACCTTGGGCCCGAAGGATTTGTGGACGTCCTCGTAGCGGATGATGACGTCGCGCTGGGCTGCGGCGTTCGCGCTCACGTGTTGAAGAACATCCAGCTCAGGAAGTAGTTCGAGACGATGATCGCGATGATCGAGTCGCGCACGGCCTTGCGGGTGGCGTTGCCCACGCCCATCGCGCCGCTGGTGGCCTGCACGCCGGCGGCGCACGAGATCACCGACAGCACGATGCCGAACACGAACGACTTGAACAGCCCGGTGTAGACGTCCTTGGGCAGGTCGAAGGGCAAGCCGCGGTCGTTGAGCGACTCGAGCACCGAGTCGTAGTACAGCGACATGCCGACGTTGAGCTGCGACTGCGCGATCAGGCCGCCGCCCACGATGCCGATCGCGTCGCACAGCACCGTGAGCATCGGGCACACGATGGCCGCCGCGAGCACGCGCGGCATGACCAGGAAGCTGATGCGGTCGATCGACATCACTTCCAGCGCGGCGAGCTCTTCGGAGACCGCCATCGTGCCCAGCTCGGCGGCGAGCGCGCTGCCGACCGTCGCAGCCAGGATCGTGGCGGTGATGAACGGGCCCATCTCGCGGCACATCGAGAGCGCCACGATCGTGCCGATCTGGTCCTGCTGGCCGAAGCGCGAGAGCTCCAGGCCCGTCTGGAGCGCGACGATCATGCCGATGAACAGTCCCACTAGCAGCACGACGTGGACCACCTTCAGGCCCGACTGGAACAGTTGATCGGCGACCAGCGTGCGTCGCCGCCAGCTCGAGCCAACGCGCAGCGCCACCTGGGCCGCCAGCGTGAGCTGGTAGCCGACGTCGCCCAGAAAACGGGAGAGCATGCTGCGCATGGTCGTCGTCAGCGCTCGCGCGTCACTCGCCGCGCAGGGCCGGCCAACCCGGTCCCGGCAGCGCCGGCCACATCAGTTCGAAGCCCCGGCGCCGCGTGCTCGTTCGCCAGCGCACCAAGCCGAACAAGAGCGAGGTCTCGCGCACGGTCGCCACGCCGTCGCGCAGCTTGCGGCGCGACCACAGGCCGCTGATGTACTCGCGCATCTCGCGCTCGTCGCTCTCGCGCCGCCACAGCCCGCCCCAGGAGCGCTCGCGCACCACCGCGCCGTTGCGCTCGCGCGTGTAGAGCTCCCAGATCCAGGCGTAGTGCTCGTCGATGTCGGGCAGGCGCCATGTCGGCAAGAGCGTAGGCAATCCGGTGCGTGAACTCTCGCCCTGCTCCTCGTGCTGGTACAGCGGCCAGAACTTCTGGAACGAGCCGCGCTCGGCGCCGTTCAAGTCGTAGGAGGTCCACTGTTGCCAGAAGGGCACGATGCTCGTCGCGCGCCGCGATCCGTCGGAATAGCTTTCGACGCGCTGGTTGAAGAGCGGCCACGGCGCCCAGGTGCTCTCGAGCCCGTCGCTGCGCAAGTACGAGTACAGCGGCCACACGCGCGTGCGGTAGGCGACGGACGTGCTCGTTCCCGGCCGCTGGATGCGCACGAACGGCCACGGGCCGTCCCAGGACCAAAACCCGCTGCGCTTGTCGCTGGCGAAGCCGAAGAAGGGCCACAGCACGACGCGCGAGGTGAGCGTGCCGACGCGCGAGACGCCGTAGAACGGCCAGAGCATCCAGCGCCGCGGTTGGAGCTCGCGCGGGAGGTAGGGGCGTTCGTGCGACCACAGGTAGAACGGCCACAGCACGAACCCGCTCTCGGCGTGACCCGGCCGCGCGATGCCGTACAGCGGCCAGATGTGCCAGTCGAGCTCGTTCTTTCCGTTGCGGCCGAAACTGAACAGCGGCCAGAGGAAGTGGTGAAAGGTCCCGCCGTCGCGCTTGGTGCGCATGTACAGCGGGAACAGCACGAACAGGATCTCGTCGTAGGTCGCGTAGCGCTCGATCACGCCGCCGAAGGGGAAGAAGGCGCGCTCGACACGGCGAGTGGAGTCCTCCGACCAGAACAGGCCCGGCAGTGCGAAGGTGCGCCAGCGCGCGAGTCCGTTCTCGTCGTGGTCGGCCTGGTAGCGCACCAGCGGAGCGACCTGCGTGACGGCGTCGTCGCCCTTGGCCTGACGCGTCCCGAAGGGCGTCAGGAAACGCATGTACGAGCGTCCGTCGCCGAGTTCATCGCGGCACACCAGCGGGTGCAGCTCCCACTCGTTCACCGGATCGTAGGGCCGCGGCCGTTTGACCTTGATCGCGCCGGCCAGCGCCTCGCTCTCGCGGCCGCCGCCGGCGCTGGAGAGGTTCGAATACAGCGGTGCGAGGTGGATGTCGTCGGCGAGGTTCGCGCAGCTCGGCGCGAGCCACGCCAGCAACGCGCCGAGGATCGGCGCCGAACCACAGGCCCGGCGCGGGCGCAGCGGCGCGCCCTGGCGCGGGGACGGACTCGCGGCGAGCCTCGCGCGCGGGCTGGAACCGCTCTCGGCAGCGCGCGGCGTTGGTTGCGCGGGCCGCACTGCCGTGTGGGGACTCATGCGGGCGCGATTGTGGAGCCTGCGACGCGCGGTGCAAGCGCGGCTGTGTTCGACTTGTCGCTCCAGGCGCCCGCGGCTACCGTCGCGCGCGAACTCCCATGGCCACGTACCTGAGCGGCATCCAGCCCAGCGGTCTGCCGCATCTGGGCAACTACTTCGGCGCCATCCGCCAGCACGTCGAGTTGCCCGCGCGCGGCGGCGAGCACTTCTACTTCATCGCGGACTACCACGCGCTGACCACTTCGCGCGATCCCGCCGAGCTGCGCGCGCGAGTGCGGGAAATCGCGGTCGCCTACATCGCGCTGGGGCTCGACACCGAGCGCGCGCTGCTGTTCCGCCAGAGCGACGTTCCCGAGGTGTGCGAGCTGACCTGGCTGCTCTCGACGGTCACCGGCATGGGGCTGCTCGAGCGCGCGGTGTCGTACCGCGACAAGGTCGAGAAGGGAATCGCGGCCACGGTGGGGCTGTTCATCTATCCCGCGCTGATGGCCTCGGACATCCTGGCGTACGACTCGAACTTCGTGCCCGTCGGCGCCGACCAGAAGCAGCACGTCGAGATCGCGCGCGACATGGCGGCCTCGTTCAATTCGACCTACGGCGAGACCTTTGTGCTCCCCGAGTTCGTCGCTTCCGCCAACCCCAAGGTGCCCGGGCTCGACGGCGAGAAGATGTCGAAGAGCTACGGCAACACGATCTGGATCTTCGAGACCGGCAAGGCGCTCAAGAAGGTCGTCGGACGCGTGCTGACCGACAGTCGGGCGCCCGAGGAGCCCAAGGATCCCGCCGGGGTTTTGCTGCTCGACCTGTTGAGGCTGTTCCTCGCACCGGGCGAGCAGGCCGAGTGGGAAGCGCGCGTGCGCGCCGGCGGCGTGGGAGCGCCGGGATACGGCCACCTCAAGCAGAGGCTGATCGAAGTCATCGAAGAGCACTTCGCGCCTGCGCGCAAGCGCCGCGAAGAGCTGCTGGCCGACCCGGGCGAGGTCGACGCGATCCTCGCGCGCGGCGCCGAGCGAGCCCGCGCGCGCGCCGCGGCCACGCGCGACCGCGCGCTCGCGGCCTGCGGCCTGCGTTGAACGAGGGCCGCGCGGTCGAGCCGCTCGGCGCGCGGGCCGCACGCGCACTCGATTGTCCCGCCCGCCGGCTGGAGCCGTGCTCGCGCGGCGCGTAGATTCGAAACGCTGGCGCGCCGAGGTGCGCGCCGCAGGCGAAGTCCCATGGAGCAGCGAACGAAGCGTTGTCGAGCGTTCCCAGGCGGGCGGGTCAGCGCGACGACGGTCGCTCGAGTCGGCGCCGGCTTGGGGCTCGGCCTTCTGGCCGCCTGCGCGGGACCGCGCGCGCCGCAGCCTGGCAGCGCGTCGCCCGCGTCGGCGCCGCGCGAACAGCCGCCCCAGTCCTGGACCAGGAGCTTCCTGGAGAAGTCCGTGCTGTCGGCCGCCGTCGTGGAGATCGACGGACCCGAACTGCTGCGCGAACGACTCGCGCTGCGCCGCGATGAGTTCAACCACGATCACAGCGAGCGCGCCAGCGCCGAGGGCTACTTGATCGAGCAGCGCCAGCGTGCGGACAGCGATGGCTCGCCGATCCGTGCGCAGCTCGACGAGCTGGTGATCGACGCCTACGAGAGCATCGTGGTCCGCATCCGCCCGCAGGCGCAGCGGGTGGTCGTGCGCGCCAGCGGCGACGTGTTCCTGTTCGCGCTCGAGAGCGGCCGGGAGACCCGCGTGGCGACGCTGACGCTGGTCGGTGAACTCGACACACCGCTCGCGCCGTGAGCTGCGCGATGCCCGGCGCCCCGCACGGCGCGCGCTCGATCGCTCGGGTGGCGGCCCTGTTGCTCGCGCTCGCCGCGCCGTTCAGCGCCTGCTCGTCCACGCCGCGCCGCGACGTGCGCGTGTTCACGCGCTCCGTCGATCACCCGGAGCGTCTGGGCAGCGCGCGCCTCGCCACGCTCGAGCGCGCTCGCGAAGCGCTCGAGAGGGCGGACGCCGCGGCCGCCCTGGCGCTGCTCGAACCGCTGGCTGCCGAGAGCGGAGCGCCCTTCGCGATCCGGCGCATGCACCAGGACGCGCTGCTCGAACTGGCAGGCGGCGACACCAAGCCACTGGCGGCGGTCGCGCGGGCCGAGGCCGAGGCTCAACCGACGGCCGACAATCTGCTCTTGTGGGCGCGCGTGGCCCCCGATGCGGATGCGGCTCGCGCGGCGGTGGAGCACGCGCTCACGCTGGATCCGCGCAACGTCTGGGCGCACTACGCGGCGGCCTTCCTGCGGGCGCGCGGCGGCGACTGGGTGGCCGCTCGCGAATGCGTGGCGCGCGCGCTCGAACTCGATCCCGGTCACCGCGCCGCGCGCCGCCTCGAGGCCGCCATCCTCTCGCGCAGCGCGCGCTCGGCGGAGGCCATCAACGCGCTCGAGGTCTGGCTCGAGGCGGTGCGCGACGATCCGCGCATCAGCGCCGCCGAGCGCGCCGACGCGCAGCTCGACCTCGCCCACCTCCTGCTGCTCGACGGGCGCGATCAGCGCGCGCGCGAACTGCTCGAAAGCGCGTCGCCCGCCGAGGGCGCGGTGCTCACGCGCTGGTGCCTGCTCGCGGCCGCCGAGCAGGCCGCCGGACGTCCGCGCGAGGCCCTGACGGCCGCGGAGCGCGCGGCGGCCACCGATCGCAGCGCGCTGCTGCCGCTGGTGCAGATCGCCATCCTGCGCGAGTTCGACCTGGGAGAGCGCGAGGCCGCCCGCGCGGCGTGGACGCGCGTGCTCGAGTCGACGCGCGGCGCAACCGACCTCGCTTCACTGATCCAGGGCTTGCGCGCGCGCGTCGTGCTGGAGCGCTTCGGCGCCGAGGCCGCTCCGTGAAGCTCGTGCTCCAGCGTGTCGCCTGGGCGCGCGTGGTCGTCGAAGGCGCGGTGGTCGGCGAGATCGGCCACGGGCTCCTCGTGTTGCTGGGCGTCGAGCGCGGCGATGACGAGGTCGGCGCGCGCGAACTCGCCGAGCGCCTGGCCAACTACCGCGTGTTCTCCGACGAGCGCGGCAAGCTCAACCTCAGCGTGCGCGACGTGTCGGGCGCGGTGCTGGTCGTGAGTCAGTTCACGCTGTGCGCGGACGTCTCGAAGGGGCGACGCCCGTCGTTCGATCCCGCCGAGGCGCCCGAGCGCGCGCTCGCGCTGTACCTCGACTTCGTGCGCGCACTTCAATCCCAGGGGCTCGCGACGGCCACCGGACGCTTCGGCGCCCACATGCGCGTCGAGTCCTGCAACGACGGTCCGGTGACCTTGCTGTTCGAGCGCCCGCCGCCCTCGCGCGGCCCCGCCGGCGGAGTGTCGAATCCGCCGCAAGCTCTTGCTTGACGCCAAGATACTGCGGCTCGATACTCGCGGCTCCCGACCCGGGCGCGCCGCCCGTCCCGCCTGCGCCCCGACCGCGTCATGACCGGCCAAGAACCGCTGACCATCACCAAGAAGGAGCTGGTGCACCGCATCGCGGACGCCACGGGCCAGACCAAGGTGGTGGTCAAGGACGTGGTGCAGCGCTTCCTGGACGAGATCGTGGGGGAGCTGGTCGCGGGCAACCGGCTCGAGTTCCGCGAGTTCGGCGTGTTCGAGATCCGCCAGCGGGCCTCGCGCGTGGCGCAGAACCCGCGCACCCTCGAAAAGGTCGAGGTGCCCGCCAAGCGCGTCGTGAAGTTCAAGGCCGGGCGCCTGATGCGCCAGCAGATCGGCGGAGACGACTCCGACGACGGCGCCGACGACTTCGACGACGACGAGGACGAGCGGCCGACCCGCGCCAGTGCTCCGCGCCGCGCCGCCGAGCGGCCCGCCGCGCGCGGCAAATCGCCCGCGGCCAGCGCTGCTGCGCCGCCGCCCGCGCCGGAGCCGCCCGCCGCGCCGCTGCGCCCGCCGCCCAAGCCGCCCTCGAACTCGCCCTTCTGATATCGCGCTGCGCACGATGGATGAGGTCGTGCTCGCGCTGACGGCCGCTGCCGACGTGTTCGCGCTCGACGTCCTCAGGGTTCGAAGGAGAAGCCGTTCCCGTCGTAGCGGACGGTGGTCACGAAGATCGAGGGGGTCGACGTGGGGCTCGATGCGCCGACCGTGATGGTGTAGCTGCGGACCTGCGCCCCGGCTTTGACCGCCAGGGAGACCTGCGTGCCCGGCGCGCCGCCGTAGTTGTGGATCCAGATGTCGTAGTCGCCGACGCCCACCTGCGGCTGAGTGCAGATGTAGTAGTTCTCCGGGCCAGTGCCCGTGATGTCGTCGCGGTCGAGCGTGCCGAAGTCACCGCTGCGATCTCCGAAGTAAACGTGCTCGCCGGTCGGCTCGTAGACGTGCAGGTCGATGTCCCCCGCGATGTTCCACGAGGCCGTGAACTGCACGAAGCCCTGTCCCGCGCTGGGGTCGCCGTTGCTGGTTCCCAGATACGCGGCGCGGATCTGACTGGCGATCTGCCAACGGGTCTGAGGCCAGCCGAGGTAGCTGTCGTCGATGCTGTGGACCAACTTGCCATCGTCGCAGCACATGCAGCTCGCGTTGCGACTGACGGCGTTGTCCACGTTGGGCGGGAGCAGCGTGAAGGGAATGCAGCGGATGATGTCGTTCTCGAGCAGCGAGTAGTCGAAGTAACCGAACGTGCCTGCGTTCGAGTAGTCCGTGGGCGGCGCGATGGCGACGACACCCACGCTGTCGCGAACGAACGCTGGCAGGAGGCCGAGCGCGGCCTCCGTGAAGAAGTTGCCCTGCGAGTGAGCCACGACGATGACCTTCTTCCCGCTCAGCACGTCCTGGCCGATCGCGGCGGCGAACTGCTCGGTCTCGAGCTGAGAGAGCGGACTTGGGATCAGTGTGCCGCTGAGCACGTTCAGCCACTGATTGACCGATTGAATGAAGTCCGGCAAGTGCCCGGTCGCCAGGCACAGGTCGCGCAGCCTCAGCCAGTCGTTGATCAGCTCGGCAGCATTCAGCACGGCGCACAGCGGGATCCATGTGACGCTGCAGGACTGCGCGGCGGATTCGAGGCCTCCGTCGAGCGCGTTGCAAACGCGCGAGCTGAGGCTGTCGGGTCTCAACCCGCTGCGGTTGTAGTACAGCCTGAAGTTCATGTCGGCTGCATCCGCGGGGAATTGGCCGAGCATCAGCGCGCGAAGGCTCTCCTTGGTGTTCAGCGCTTCCCACGGAGCCGTGAACACCCCGTTGATGTAGTACACGATCGTCGACTCGCCGTCGGAGCTCGCGCCGCACAGTCCGCCCTCCGGCGCCAGCGGGTCGCCCGCGTTCGAGGGGATCTCGAACACGTTGCCTGCGTTCTCGAAGGCCGCCTGCAGCGCGGCGAGATCGTTGCTCTCGATGGCGGCTTCGAGCAGCGAGCGGCGAACGGCGCGCGAGGCCGAGAGCGGATTGGCCGTGTTGTCGTAGACCGCTCGGATTTCACGCTGCAGCGCGTCGAGCGCCGCGTCCGGCTGCGTCGCGCTCGCGAACACGTCCAACGCCGCGTCCACGACGAGAGGATCGGCGGGTGGCGCGGCGGGCAGAGCGAAGGGATCCGCGGGCGGCCCCGCGGGCGCGTCGCTGCCGCCGCAGGCTGCGAGCGCCAGCCACGCGACGAGCGCGAACCGCGCGTGTCGCGAATTCGCGCGCTGCCGGAGGGAAGGGGCGATCGGAGCAGGCGAGGCGGCGAGACAGCGCATGTGTGGATTCCTGGATCGGGTCCGAAATCCCACGCCAGCAGGACCACGGGACGATCCACGTGGCGAGCGTTGCCGCGCGAGCATTCGGGCCGCCACGTCAGGGTGTTGAAGCCCGTGCCACCACGCGCCGAACCGGGAAATTCGTGCGCCTCGTTCGACGGCGCATGCTCGCGCATGAACTCGGCCGCACGCTGCCGCGCGCTCAGCTCGCCGTTCTCACCTTGCGCGCGCACTCACGACGCATCGAAGGCGCGGCCTCGCCACGCGCCCGTGGCTGCGTCGATGCGCGCGACGCCGCGGCGTTCAGCGCACTGCGCGAGCCGAGCGCGCGTGCGCCTTGGCGAAGGCCTGGAGCAGGTCGTCGCGCAGGTCGTCGACGTGCTCGACGCCCACCGACAGACGCACCAGACCATCGGCGAGGCCCTGCGCGCGGCGCGACTCCGCCGGGATGCTCGCGTGGGTCATGCTGGCGGGGATCTCGATCAGCGACTCGACGCCGCCGAGCGACTCGGCCAGGGTGAACAGACGCGTCGACGAAGCGAAGGTGTTCGCGGCTTCGAGGCCGGCGGCGAGCTCGAACGAGAGCATTCCGCCGAAGGCGCGCATCTGGCGCGCGGCGATGGCGTGTTGCGGGTGCGAGCTCAGGCCCGGGTAGATCACGTTCGAGACCTCGGGGCGCTTGGCGAGCCACTGCGCGAGCGCGAGTGCGTTCTCGCAGTGCCGCTCCATGCGCAGGTGCAGCGTTTTCGTGCCGCGCAGCACCAGGAACGCGTCCATCGGTCCGGGCGTGCCGCCCACGGCGTTTTGGAAGAAGGCCAGCTCGCCCTGCAGCTTGGGGTCGTTGCCGATCAGCGCGCCGCCGACCACGTCGCTGTGGCCGCCGAGGTACTTGGTGAGCGAGTGCAGCACGAGGTCGGCGCCGAGTTCGAGCGGGCGCTGCAGGAACGGCGTCGCGAAGGTGTTGTCGACGACGAGCAGCTTGCCCTTGGCGTGCGCTACGCGTGCGACGGCGGAGATGTCGCTCACGCGCAGGAGCGGGTTCGAAGGCGTCTCGAGGTAGACGTAGCGCGTGCTCGGTTCGATCGCCGCCTCGACGGCCGCGAGCTGCGTGGTGTCGACGAACGTGAAGCGGATGCCGTAGCGCTCGAAGACGCGCTTGAAGATGCGGTAAGTGCCGCCGTACAGGTCGTGGCCGGCGACGACATGGTCGCCCGGGACGAGGCGGTCGAGCAGCGCGTTGGTCGCGGCGAGCCCCGACGAGAAGCACAGGCCCCAAGCGCCGCCTTCGAGCGAGGCGAGGTTGTCCTGCAGCGCGGTGCGCGTCGGGTTCGAGGTGCGCGAGTACTCGTAGCCCTGGCGCGGCTGCGCCGGCGCGTCCTGCTTGTAGGTGCTGGTGAAGTAGACCGGCGTCATGATCGCGCCGTTGTTCGGATCGGGCTCCTGGCCGGCGTGGATGGCGCGGGTTTCGAAGCGGTCGGAGGGCGCGTTGGACGAGGTGCTCATGCGCCTCATCGTAGGCGCGCGCGCGCCGCGCGATCTACACTCGACGGTCCAGTGATGCGGGTCCGGACCATCGCACGAGCGCGGCCGACGCAGGGGCGTCGGCGGTGAGCGCCAAGCCTGCGGGCGCCGCGGCCAAGCCCGCGCCGAGCCTCGCGGCGCGCTTCGCCGTCAGCGGGCTCGACCTCGAGGCGGTTCGCGCGCAATTCGTGGCGCTAGCCCACACCAGCCTGGGCGCGCGCGCGCTGCGCAACCTTCAGCCGCTGGGCGACAGCGAGGCGGCCAAGGCGCTGGCCAGGGCCAACGACGCGGCGCTGCTCGCGCGAGCGGGCGACACGGTGGGGCTGGCGGGTGTCAGCGATCTCGAGCCTGCGCGCGAGGGCGTGACGCGCTTCAACCGACCGCTGGAGCGCGACGAACTGGCGGCGCTGGCGAGCTTCCTCGAGGCCTGCGAGCGCCTGGTCGAGTGGCTCGAGGAGCGTCGCCGCGACGCGCCCGCGCTGTTCGAGCTGACGGTGGGTTTCCCGGCGCTGACGCGCCTGCGCAAGGCGGTCGAGGCGGCCGTGGACGAGCGCGGCGAGCTGCGCGACGACGCCTCGCCGCGCCTGGCGCGCCTGCGCAGCGAGATGCGTTCGCTGGACGCGCGCATCGGCGAGATCCTGGCCAAGGTGCTCGCCGACCCGGCGCTCCGCACGCACCTGGCGGACTTCAAGACACACCGGCGCAACGGCCGCCGCGTCGTCGCCTTCAAGGCGCGTTCGACGCTGCGCATCGGCGGCGTCGTGCACGAGCGCTCGCAGAGCGGGGAGACGGTGTTCATCGAGCCGCGCGAGGCGGTCGAGTCCTCCAACCGGCTGGTCGAGCTCGAGCAGGCGGCGCGCGCCGAGGAAGCGCGCATCCTGGTCGAGCTGACGCGCCTGTTCCTGGAGGACGGCGAGCAGTTGAGCGAAGCCGGCGAACGCATCGCCCGGCTCGAGATCGCGCTCGTCAGCGTGCGTTACTGCGCGCAGTACGGCGCGCGGATGGCCACGCTGGGGGAGTTCCACGCGCCCAAGGCGCCCGAGCGCGGGCTGGTCTTGCGCGGCGCGCGCCATCCGCTGCTCGTGGAGCAAGTGCGCGCCGGCGCGCTCGGCGAAGTGGTCCCGATCGACGTGCGCCTGGGCGGCGAGTTCGACCTGTTGGTGATCACGGGACCCAACACCGGCGGCAAGACCCTGGCGCTCAAGACCGTGGGCGTCGCCGCGTGGTGCATGCGACTGGGGCTGCCCATCTGCTGCGACGAGGGCAGTCGCGTTCCGCTGTACGACGGCGTGATCGCCGACATCGGCGACGAGCAGGAGATCCGCCAGAGTCTGTCGACCTTCGCCTCGCACCTCGCGCGCATCCAGGCGGGCCTGGCGCATGCCACCGACCGCACGCTGTGCCTGCTCGACGAGCTGGGCGGCGGCACGGATCCCGACGAGGGGGGCGCGCTCGGCGCGGCGTTGCTCGAGCACCTGCTCGAGCGGCGCATCCCGAGCATGGCGACGACGCACATCGGCAAGCTCAAGGAATTCTGCTTCGCGCACCGTCGCGCCGAGAACGCCAGCGTCGAGTTCGACGCCGCCACGCTGCAGCCGCGCTATCGCCTGCTGGTGGGCACGCCGGGCGAGTCCAACGCGCTCTCGATCGCCGAGCGACGCGGCCTGGCGCGCGAGATCGTGGTGCGCGCGCGGGAATTGCTGGTGCGGCGCGACCGCGATGCCGCCGAGCTGATGAAGAAGCTGCGGGGCGCGTCGGAGCACACCGAGCAGCTGCGGCGCGATGCGGAGGCGCGCATCGAAGAGCTGCGAAAACAGGACCAGGAACTGCAGTTGCGCCGCGGCGAGCTCGACAAGAAGGGCGAGTTGCTCGAGTCCGAGGCGCAGCGGGCGCTGGAGGAGCGCATCCGGGACGCGCGCCGCGGGCTCGAGGAGGCGCAGGCCTTGCTCGCGCAGCTTCCCGCCGAACGAGCGGCGGCCATGCGCACCGCACTGGGGCGCATCGAAGAGGCCCTCGCGCGCGCCTCGCTGACCGATCGGCGCAAGCAGTTCCTCGACTCGCTCGACAAGGGTCAGCTGGTCTACATCCCGCGCTATCGCCAGCGCTGTCCGATCAAGAAGGTCGAACACGACAAGCGCAGCGTGACCGTCAAGCTCGGCAGCATGAACCTGGCCGTGCCCTTCGACGAAATCACCTGGTGCGAGAACCCCTGAGCGCGTCGGCCCAGGACTTGGGCCCGATCAGCGGCAACGCGAAGGCGAAAGCGCGCTCTTCGTCGGGGGTGCCGGCGGCGCGGAACACCTCCCAGATGCGCTTGCGCGCGAGCGGCTCGCAAGGACTTGGAACGTCGAGCCGGCGCGACCACAGCCCCAGACGCAATCCGCCCTCGTGGCCGTGGTCGACGTGGCGATGGAGGATGAAGGCCTCGATGCCGTCCAGCGCCGCGACCTTCTTCCAGGCGTAGCAGAACGCGGCGGCCTGCAGCGCTTCGCCGTCGGGGCCGTCGGGCGTGTGGAAGCCCTGCTCGGAGAGGATCACGCTGCGCGCGCGCCCGCCGACGCGCAGCTCTTCCTGTTGGAGGAAACGCGGCAGTTGTTCGAGGTTCTTGAAGGTGATGCGCGGCGAGTCGAGCTCATCGAGCGCGCTCTCGTCGAGCCAGGTGCGCGGCTCGAACAGGTTCTCGGGATAGGGGTGGAAGGCGACGTGCCAGGGGAAGTCGCCGCGCGCCTTGGAGAGCTCGTTCAAGCGCTCGAGGAATGGTCGTGCGCCGAAGCCCTGGTGCTCGTCGGCGGCGGCGTGGCGCGTGCTCCAGTGGTGCTCGAGGGACACGAACACTCGCGCGTGCGGCGCGCGCGCTGTGAGCGCCTCGTGCGCGACGCGCAACGCAGCTTCGTAGTCGCGCGCCACGTCTTCGAGCGTCGCGCGCCCCTGGTTCGACCACCACCAGTGCGAGTTGACCTCGTTGCCCAGGATCCAGTTGTCCACGCGCCCGTGCGCGCCGCCCGACCAGCGCTCGGCGAGGAACTGCAGCGTCGCGCGCAGCCAGCCGCGCTGGAACTCGTCGTCGACCGTGAAGGCCGAGAGGCGGTTGGGCGCCGCCGGGTCATAGCGCGGGTGCAGCAGCGCGCGGTCGCGCTCGGGTTCGCCGGTGGCGGCGTTGAGCAGGATCACAGTGACGCTCACACCGCGCTCGGAGAGGGCGCGGATGTCGCGGTCGAGGGGGGCCAGCGCGGCGGGCTCGAAGGCGTAGCGCACGCCGTCGAGGGTCCAGCTGGGATGGGCGGCGGAGCGCGCCGGATCGATCAGGCCCGAGAGCACCACGTTGAGCGCCGCGTGGCGCACGCCGAGCTCGAGCGCGTCGTCGGTCATCTGCACCTGAAGGCCCTTCTTCGACGGCGCCGGCGCGGGTGTGGGCGCCTGGAGCAGGCAAGCGATCAAGGTGAGCATGGCGGTGCGCGCGGCGTGGACGTGAAGCGGGAGCGGACGAGAAGTATGCTCCCCCGCGAATGGGGGCGGATCCGAACGAGCAGCGGCAACGCGCCGCGGCCGCGAGCTTGCTCGTGGTGGAAAACGATGCGCGCATCGTCGAGCTCGTGTGCATGTTCCTCGCGCGGCGCGGTTACCGCGTGCGTTCGGCGCGCACGCTCGAGGAGGCGCGCTGCGAGCTCGAGCGCGCGCCCGCGGACCTGATGCTCTCGGACATCGACTTGGGACGCTCGAACGGGCGGGAGTTCCTGCCGCAGCTTTCGCGCGAGGGTCTGCTGCCGCCCACCTTGGTGGTCTCCGGGTACCTCGACGCACAGTTGGCTGAGGAGCTCAGCGGCGTTCCACAGATCGTCGGAGTGCTCGCCAAGCCGTTCGAGTTCGACTCGCTGCAGCGACGCGTCGAACAGGCCTTGGCCAGCGCGGCCCCGGGCGCCCGCCGGACGCGCGCGACGACGAACTCCGCGCTCGACGTCAGCGTGCCGTGACCCACCTGCGCTGGAGCACCGCCGGCGAGTCCCACGGCCGCGCGCTGATCGGCATTCTCGAGGGCGTGCCGTCGGGCCTCGAGCTCTCGCTGGAGCGCATCGACGCCGAACTGGCCCGGCGCCAGCGCGGCTGGGGCCGAGGCGGGCGCATGCGGATCGAGGTCGACCGCGTGAGCGTGCTCGCCGGCACGCGCGCCGGGCGCACGCTGGGCTCGCCCCTGGCTCTGAGCCTCGAGAACCGCGACGCGACCATCGAGCGTTTGCCGGTTCCGCCCAGCCCCCGCCCCGGGCACGCGGACCTGGCCGGTTGCCAGAAGCACCTCGCCCCCGACCCCCGGGCGGTGCTCGAGCGCGCTTCGGCGCGTGAGACCGCCATGCGGGTCGCGCTGGGCGGCGCCGCGCGGCAGGTGCTCGAGGTGTTCGGGGTCGAGCTGTTCGCGCACGTCGTGGAGCTCGGCGGCGACGCGGCGCGCGCCGACGCGTTCGAAGCGGCCGGCGAGCGTCGGACGCAGGTTCGCGCGGATTCGGATTTCCACGCGCTGGATCCCGAGCGCGAGGCGCCCTGGCGCGCCGCGGTGGACCGCGCCAAGGAGGCCGGCGACACACTGGGCGGCGTGTTCGAGCTGCGCGTCCTGGGGCTGCCGCCCGGACTGGGGGCCTACGCCAATCCCTACGACCGACTGACGTCGCGGCTGGCGGCGGCGCTGCTCTCGATCCCGGCGATGAAGGGCGTCGAGTTCGGCCTGGGCTTCGAAGCCGCGCGCCGACCGGGCTCCCAAGTGCACGACGCGATCGTTCCCGCGCAAGCCGACTCGCGCTGGGGCCGGTTCGCCCGCGCTACGAATCGAGCCGGCGGCCTGGAGGGTGGGATGACGACCGGCGAAGCTTTGGTCGCACGGGTAGCCATGAAGCCCATCTCGACTCTCCGACGAGGACTTCCGACGGTCGAGTTCGAAGGCGGCGCCGCCGTGGAGTCGACCTGGCAGCGCTCGGATGTGACCTCCGTCCCCGCCGCCAGCGTGGTGGGGGAGGCGGTGGCGGCGCTGGTGCTGGCGCAGGCCTTCTTGGAGCGCTTTGGCGGCGACTCGCTCGAGCAGGTGCGCGGCGCCTTCGAGCAGTACGTCGAGGGGCTTCGCCGACTGTGAGGCACTGCCTCGCGCGCCGGGGGCCCTCCCGGGAATTCAAGGCGACCCCTTGACGGCGCGCCGCTCGTCCCTATCATCCTCCGCTCCCCGCGTCGCCCGGCGGGACTCCGGTCGCAAGCCCTGGCTCGAGCCCTGGGCCACGTCGGCGGCGCAGCGCGCCAAGCCAGCGTAGCTCAATTGGCAGAGCACCTGATTTGTAATCAGGCGGTTGCGGGTTCGAGTCCCATCGCTGGCTCCACGCAGCGGGCCCCTCTCCAGCAGGGGGCGCTCGCTCGACGCGGGTTTGCTCTCTCGAGATCCTGCTTGCAACGCTTCTTCGCGCGCCACGCGCCGGGCTTCGGTCCGACGCGCGCGCGGAGTGGGGCAGAGCCCGTCCCGACGACCGCCGACCCCGGCGGACGTCAGCGTCCCGCATCGAAAGAGTCGAAGTCGCCGTCGGCGCTCGACCCCGAGGTGCGGAGGGCTCCCCGGCCCCCGGCCGGGCTGTTCCCTGGAAACACGACACCCAATTTGATGACTCGGGAGCGGCCGCCCTGTGCGGCTGCGTTCGAACCGCGCATCCATGGATGAGGCTCGCGCCCGCGCCAAGCGTGCGCGCCCCGGCAATCGCCGGCGCTCGCCTGTGCTGACGCCAAAGCGTCGCAGGGCCAAGGCGCTCCGGGGTTCGTCGAAACTGACGGCCGAAGCGGTCGCCAGTTCCGCGGACTTCAGGGCGATCGCGGCCGCGACCGGCGGTGCGGCCAGCGAGTCGCGGTGCGGGTAAGGGCCTCGTCCTCGGTGCTCAACTCGCCCGTCGCCGTCCTCCGGCGGCCGAGCCGGAAGCCTGCGCGTCCCGCGAGGGGCCGCGGGCGCCGTGCGCGACGGTGAGGGCAGCGGTTTGGGTTCGACGGTTCGGGAGCGAACCGCCGGCCACGCCGCCGATGCAGTACGCGTTGACGCCGATGCAGCTCGTGCTGCGGTGCTCGTTCACCGGGGAGATTCCAGAGCGGCCAAATGGGCCAGACTGTAAATCTGGTGGTTCTCACCTTCGGCGGTTCGAATCCGCCTCTCCCCACCACCCCCTCGCGCCTTCGGCTCCGCTCGCGCGATCGCCACTCCGCGTGCCTCAGGCCGGGCGACGGGCTTCTCGCTCGGCTGCGCGAACTGCGGGCGTAGTTCAATGGTAGAACTTCAGCCTTCCAAGCTGATAGCGTGGGTTCGATTCCCATCGCCCGCTCCAGCGCCCCGCGAGGCGCGCTTCGATCGCGTGGGGGCCGTCGCCCTGACTTCGCTTTCCCTCCTGCTCACGGCGCGTCGCCCCGCGACGCTCGCCGCGCTGCTGTAGCTCAGTGGTAGAGCACTTCCTTGGTAAGGAAGAGGCCATGGGTTCAATCCCCATCAGCAGCTCCACTTTCCCCGCATCCCGTGCTGTCTGACCCGTGCGCTGCCCGGGCTTGGCGGCGCAGGTTTGGCGGCCGGGGCGCGACGTGGGTCGCGCGCGCCAGGTCGACCCGAGTTCATCCCCCGAGTCCATCTCACTTCCACTGAGTCCATCTCACGGCGCTCGTTGCTCGGTGCACGTTCCGCTGTGCGTGTCCCGCCGACGGCGCCGCCCGTGTCGAGAGCCCCGCACCCCGCGTGTGCTCTTCGCGCGCGTTCCTGGCGCGGGCCCGCCGCCCGATCGTCACCGACCTGAGCCTGGGTGTCCCTCCCGTCTCCCTCCCCGCCGGCGCCGTCCAGGCCCGGCGCCCGTTCTTCCCCGTCACGTCAACTCTCTCATCCAACCGACTGCCCGCGGCGCGAATCCGTTCGCGTCGCGCGGCCCGCCGGGTCCCCCGGTTGGGGATCCACAACGACCCGCACACACGACCATGGCAAAGGAAGTCTTTCAGCGCACCAAGCCGCACGTCAACGTCGGCACGATCGGGCACATCGACCACGGCAAGAGCACCTTGACCGCTGCGCTCGCCGCGCGTTCGTCGCATCGCTACGGCACGCGCGTCAAGAGCTACGCTGAGATCACCAAGGGCGGCACGGTGCGCTCGGCGGACAAGACCGTGACGATCGCGGCGTCGCACACGGAGTACGAGTCGGACAAGCGCCACTATGCGCACGTCGACTGCCCCGGACACGCCGACTTCGTGAAGAACATGATCACCGGCGCTGCCCAGATGGACGGCGCGATCCTGGTCGTGTCGGCCGCCGACGGCCCGATGCCGCAGACGCGCGAGCACGTGCTGCTCGCCCGTCAGGTCGGCGTGCCGCACATCGTGGTGTTCCTCAACAAGGTCGACCTGCTCGACGACCCCGAGCTGGTTGAGCTGGTGGAGCTCGAGATCCGCGAGCTGCTCAAGAAGTACAAGTTCCCCGGCGACGATACGCCGATCGTGCGCGGCCAGGCCAAGCTCGCGATCGAGTCGGGTGGCGGTGACGACAAGGCGAACAAGTGCATCGACGATCTGGTCGCCGCGCTCGACGCCTTCATCCCCACCCCGCAGCGCGAGGTCGACAAGCCCTTCCTGATGTGCATCGAAGACGTGTTCTCGATCTCCGGTCGCGGCACGGTCGCCACCGGTCGCATCGAGCGCGGCCGCATCAAGGTCGGCGAGACCGCCGAGATGGTGGGTCTGCGCCCCGAGGTCAAGACCACCACGGTCACGGGCGTCGAGATGTTCAACAAGACGCTCGAGTCCGGTGAGGCTGGCGACAACGTCGGCGTGCTCCTGCGCGGCGTCGAGAAGAACGACATCGAACGCGGCATGGTGCTCGCCAAGCCCGGTTCGATCACGCCCCACACCGAGTTCGAGTGCGAGGTGTACGTGCTCTCCAAGGAAGAAGGCGGCCGTCACACGCCGTTCTTCACCGGCTACCAGCCGCAGTTCTACTTCCGCACGACGGACGTGACCGGCAAGGCCACGCTGCTCGGCGGCGCCGAGATGTGCATGCCCGGCGACAACGTGAAGATGTCGGTCGTGCTGCAGACCCCGATCGCCATGGACGAGAAGCTGCGCTTCGCGATCCGCGAAGGCGGCCGCACGGTCGGCGCGGGCGTCGTCACCAAGATCCTGAAGTAGACCCATTCCAACGGCCGCCGGCGGTGAGCACTGCTCGCCGCCGGCGGCTGCGCCTCCGCTTCGCCGTCTCCATTCTGGGGCGCTGAAGTCGAGCGGCGCGACGACGACCAGCCAACGCGAGATCCACGATGAAGACCAAGGAGCGGTTCGTGTTCTTGGAGTGCACGGCCTGCAAGAACCGCAACTACACGACCTTCAAGCGCCAGAAGTCGGGGTACAAGCTCGAGAAGAAGAAGTACTGCCCGTTCTGCCGCAAGCACGTGTCGCACAAGGAGCACAAGCTCTGAGCGAGCGCCCGCGCCTCGCGCAGCGTTCTCTCGTCTGGGCGCTCGGTCGTCGAGCGCGCCTCGCCGCGGCGGGCGCGCCACCCGAGAGCGAAGACAATCTTGCGCCGGCGCGCTCGCGTCGACGCGCACCGTGACTCGCAAACCCCAACCCCTCCCACCACCTCCTGCAAATGGCAGCCTACAAGCCTGATCAAGGGCGCATGGCGCGAATGGCCGTCTTCTGGGCCGTCGCCGCGCTGATCTTCTATGGCTGCAAGTCGCTGCGCGAGACGCTCAGCGGGCTCTCGCCCAGCCTGGCCGCGCCCTTCTCCGAGGGCTTCCGCAAGCTGCCGGTGGTCGGTGTCGAGCTGACGCCTGCGTTCCTGATCGCGAGCGTGTGCTTCATCGGCGGGCTCATCGTCGCCAAGCGCATTCAGGATCAGCCCAAGAAGGCTGACCTGCTCATCGAGACCGAGACCGAGCTGCGCAAGGTCACCTGGCCGTCGGCGCAGGAAGTGTTCAATTCATCGCTGGTGGTCGTGGTTTGCGTAGTGGTCCTGATGGCCTTCCTGGCGGGCGCCGACTGGCTGCTCGCGCGCGTCACCAACAACATCCTGGGGATCGGTGGCTGATGGCGCATCGCTGGTACTTCGTACGCTGCCAATCGGGTCAGGAAGACTCGATCTGCAAGCAGGTTCAGTTGCGTGTGAAGATGGCGGGGGTCGCCGACATCGTTCCGCAGGTTCTGGTTCCCTTCGAGCGCGTCACCGACCTCAAGGGCGGCAAGAAGCGCGTGGTGAACAAGAAGCTCTACCCCGGCTACCTGATGCTGCAGGCCGACATCGACGACGCCGAGGACGCCCGTGTGCGCCAGGCGCGCGCGACGGTGCGCGACACGCCGAAGGTGGGTGACTTCCTCGGTGGACGCGGCGAGCCGGTGCCGATGCCCGACCACGAGGTGCAGGCCATCCTGTCGCGCATGTCGGACACCCAGACCGCGCTGGCCGTGAACATCGGCCTCAACCGCGGCGACATGGTGAAGATCAAGTCCGGACCGTTCGAGGGCTTCGATGGAGCCGTCGAGGACGTTTCGCCGGACAAGGGCACGGTCAAGGTCGTGGTCACGATCTTCGGACGGCCGACGCCCGTCGAACTCAAGTACTGGGAAGTGGAGTCCCTCTAGCCCACCCCCGCCAACGAGCCGTTCCAGGTTCACACCGAGCCGTACCAGGTTCAAAGGTCTCGATCAGTCATGGCCAAGGAAGTCGTAGCCAAGATCAAGTTGCAGTGCCCGGCCGGGCAGGCCACCCCTGCGCCGCCCGTCGGTCCGGCGCTCGGCGCGCATGGCGTGAACATCGCCATGTTCGTCAAGCAGTTCAACGACGCGACGCGCAAGGACATGGGCTTGGTGATCCCGGTCGAGATCACCGTCTTCAAGGACAAGAGCTTCGAGTTCGCGCTCAAGTCGCCGCCCGCCGGGGTGCTGCTCAAGAAGGCGGCCGGAATCGAGAGCGCCGCCGCAGCGCCGGGCCACGAGATCAAGGGCCAGGTCACCAAGGCGCAGGTGCAGGAGATCGCCAAGATGAAGATGAAGGACCTCAACGCTCGCGATCTCGATGCGGCCTGCCGCATCATCGAGGGCACCGCGCGCGCCGCGGGAATCAAGGTGGAGGGCTAGTCAAGCCATGGTCAAGCAATCCAAGCGCTACCGCGCGGCGTCAGCCAAGGTGGACCGCAACAAGGTCTACGAGCCCGGCGAGGCTCTCACCCTGTTGAAGGCCCTTCCGGGCGCCAAGTTCGACGAGACCGTCGAGGTCGCAGTCTCCCTCGGCATCGATCCGCGCAAGTCCGACCAGCTCGTGCGCGGCGCGGTTTCGCTGCCCAAGGGGCTCGGCAAGAAGATCAAGGTGATCGTGTTCGCCGAAGGCGACAAGGCGGCGGCGGCGACGGCTGCCGGTGCGGACGTCGTGGGATCGGGCGAGCTGGCTGAGAAGGTCCTCGGCGGCTGGACCGACTTCGACATCGTGATCGCCAGCCCGGACATGATGAAGCACGTCGGCAAGCTCGGCAAAGTGCTGGGTCCGCAGGGCAAGATGCCCAGCCCCAAGTCCGGCACCGTGACGCCCGACGTCGCGGCCGCCGTGCGGGAGTTCAAGGCCGGCAAGGTCGAGTTCCGCACCGACGCGGGCGGCAACGTCCACGCGCCCGTGGGCAAGCGCTCGTTCGCGGCGGAGGACCTCGAGATCAATCTGCGCGCCTTCCTCGACCACCTGATCGCCATGCGCCCGGCGGCGGTCAAGGGACAGTTCGTCCGCAAGGTGTCGGTCTCCACGACCATGAGCCCCGGCGCGTGGATCAACTACGGAGCGACCACCAATGCCTAATCTCGTCAACCGCCTGCTGTCGTCGGAGTACGACAGCGTCCTGGGCAAGTCCGAAGGCGTGATCATCTGCACGCTCGGCGGCATCACCGTTCACCAACTCGAGCGCATCCGCGGCGAACTGGCCAAGGAGAAGGTCCGTCTCCGCATGGTGCGCAACTCGCTGTTGCGCCGGGCGATGGCGGAGCGCGGCTTCGAGGCCACGCCGGAGATGCTGGCTGGCAACATCGGTGTCGCGGTCGGGTCGATCGAAGGCACGATCCACGCCGCCAAGGTGCTCACGGCGCCGGAGATCAAGAAGGCCGGCAAGCTGCAGCTCCGTGGAGCGATTTTCGACGGCGCCCTTTTGGGACCGGCCGACGCAGCCCTGCTGGCCGGATTGCCCGACAAGAAGACGCTGCGCGCCAAGCTGCTCAGCTGCATCCAGGGGCCCGTTCAGGGGCTCGTGTCCGTGCTCAACGCGCTGCCCAATGGTACGGCGCGTGTGCTCCAGGCCCGTGTCGACCAGCAGTCCGCTCCGGCGGAAGGTTCGGTGCCCGCGGCGTGATTTCACGCTGCAGATCGACATCGAGCGCCAGCTCTCACCGTTCGCGACCCGGCATCGCCCTCGTAGGGCGTTGACCACCCGCGCTCGGATCCGTTCGAGTCCGGCGGCCGTCCTCCGCCGGACGGGTGCAGCCAGCACCCAACCGTTTGCCCTCTAGCCCTTTGCCAGGAGTCAATCCCATGTCCGATACGAATGTTCTCGAGCCCGAGCTCATGGCCATCGTCGAGAAGCTCGACGGCCTGACCCTCATGCAAGCGTCGAAGGTCGTCAAGCACCTCGAACAGCGTTGGGGTGTCAGCGCGGCCGCTCCGGTCGCTGTCGCTGCGGCTCCGGCCGGTGGCGCTGGCGCTGCTGCTCCGGCCGCTGAAGAGAAGACCGCCTTCACCGTGGTGCTCGAGAGCGTGCCCGCGGACAAGAAGATCGCCATCATCAAGGAAGTCCGCGCGATCACGGGTCTGGGCCTGAAGGAGGCCAAGGACCTGGTCGACGGCGCGCCCAAGCCCGTCAAGGAAGGCGTGACCAAGGAAGAAGCGGACAAGATGAAGAAGCAGCTCGAGGACGCCGGCGGCAAGGTCAAGCTGACCTGATCGTTGGTCTCCCCCTGCTTCCAGACGCGCCGCGCGGTCAGCGCGCGGAGATCGCGGGACCGCGCGCGCTCGCTCGTCGATCGCGCGCGGTGTCGCGCTTGATTGTTTGGAGCCCAGGCGGCGGCGTCGGCCAACGACGCGCGCCGCTCCAGCGACGCGTAGGCCGCGCGACGGCGTAGATCGCCCACGCTCGGCCGCGACCGGTGCCCAGCCCGTCACGTCCGTATTGGATCGCCCGCCTGTGCGGGCGCTGCGGCGCGAGTCTCTCGCGCCGCCCGAACTCGACTCGAAGCCCGAAAGCCATCTCTTCGTCGCCGGCCACAGACGCCGGGCGCGCACCGCGGTCCCGCCGCGCGCCAGCGCCCGTCAACCGCCGCAGTCGGCGCTGCGAAGACGCCCGGTGGGGCGCACTCCACACACCCAGCCATGAGCCTGATCAAGACGGCCCCCAAGAGCTTCGCGCGCTACCCCAAGATCATCGACATCCCCAACCTGGTCGAGATCCAGACCGCTGCCTACCAGGACTTCCTGCAGCTCGAAACGCCCCAGGGGTCGCGCAAGAGCGCGGGCCTCGAGGCGCTGCTCAAGGAGGTCTTCCCGATCTACAGCTACGACAAGACGATGTGCCTGGAGTACATCGGCTACGAGCTGGGCAAGCCGCGCTATTCGATCGAGGAGTGCCGCCAGCTGCGCCTCACGTTCGGCTACCCGTTCAAGGTCCGGTTGCGCCTGATCAAGCCGGAGCCGATCGAGGAAGAGGTGTACCTGGGCGAGATCCCGGTGATGATCGGCGGCGGTGAGTTCATCATCAACGGCTCGGAGCGCGTGATCGTCAGCCAGCTCCACCGCTCGCCGGGCGTGGACTTCTCCGTCGACGCGTCATCGCCCGACAAGAAGCTCCACAACTGCTGGATCATCCCCGAGCGTGGCTCGTGGATCGAGCTGAACGTCACGAAGAAGGACGTGCTGACGGTCCGCATCGACCAGTCGGGCAAGTTCTCGGCCGTGACGCTGCTGCGGGCGCTCGATCCCAAGCTCTCGACCGACCAGGACATTCTGCGCACCTTCTACACGACCAAGGTCGTGAAGAAGACCAAGGCGCAGACCCAGAACGCCTTCGCCAAGCTGATCACGGACAAGATCGCGGTGGGCGACATCGTGGTGCTCAAGACCGGCGAAGTGCTGGTCCACTCCGGCACCCCGATTCCCGAGACCGCGGCGCTGGAAATCGCGGCCACGGACTTGGCTGAGGTGGAGGTCATCGACGCGCGCGCCGAAGACCTCGACATGCTGATCATCAACTCCATGAAGGAGGATCCGACGAAGAGCCACGACGAGGCTCTCCTGAAGATCTACCAGCGCCTGCGCCCGGGCAATCCGCCGCAGATCGAGAAGGCGCGCGAGCTGTTCCACGAGAAGTTCTTCGACCCGCAGCGCTACCGCCTGGGGCGCGTGGGGCGCTTCCGTTTGAACCGCAAGTTCGATCAGAAGATCGGCGAGGACGTGCAGATCCTGCAGCCGGAAGACATCGTCAACTCGATCAAGTACCTGATCGGGCTGCGCGACAGCAAGGGCATCATCGACGACATCGACAACCTCGGCAATCGCCGCGTCCGCACCATCGCCGAGCTGGCGGGTGACGAGTTCCGCAAGGGTCTGCTCAAGCTGCGGCGCACGGCGCAGGAGCGCATGAACCTGGAGAACCCCGAGACGGTCTCTCCGCGCAACCTGATCAACTCCAAGACCTTCTCGAGCGCGATCGACTATTTCTTCGGCCGCGGCGAGCTCAGCCAGGTCGTCGACCAGACCAACCCGCTCTCGCAGCTGACGCACGAGCGCCGACTGTCGGCCCTCGGACCGGGCGGTCTGAACCGCAAGCGCGCCGGCTTCGACGTGCGCGACGTGCACCTCTCCCACTACGGACGGCTGTGCCCGATCGAGACCCCCGAAGGCTCGAACATCGGTCTGATCAGCTCGCTGTCGCTGTACGCGCGCATCGACGAGTACGGTTTCCTCGTCACGCCCTACCGCGAGGTGAAGAAGGGCAAGCTGACCGATCGCATCGTTTGGATGCGCGCCGACGAGGAGTTCGGCCACGTGCTCGCCCCCGCGGACACCGCGCTGGACGACAAGGGCCAGATCGTCGGCGAGCGCGTCCTGGCGCGCAAGGACGGCGAGAACATCGAAGTGGCGCCCGACGACATCCACTTCGTCGACGTCGCTCCGCAGCAGATCGTCGGCATCTCGGCGGCGCTGATCCCGTTCCTCGAGCACGACGACGCCAACCGCGCGTTGATGGGCTCGAACATGCAGCGCCAGGCCGTGCCGCTACTGATCAGCGAGCCGCCGCTGGTGGGCACCGGCATGGAAGTCACGGTGGCGCGCAACTCGAGCCTGCCGATGTTCGCCGAGAAGGCCGGCGTCGTGCGCTACGTCGACAGCCAGAAGATCATCGTCGACGAGGAAGAGTACCGGCTCACGAAGTTCCGCGGACTCAACGAGCGCACGGCGCAGAACCACCGCCCGCGCGTGGTCGAGGGCCAGAAGGTCGAGAAGGGGCAACTCCTCGCCGATGGCGCGTCGACCACCGAGGGTGAACTCTCGCTCGGCAAGAACCTGCTCGTGGCCTTCATGACCTGGGACGGCTTCAACTACGAAGACGCCATTTTGGTCTCCGAACGGCTGGTGCACGCCGACACCTTCACCTCGATCCACATCGAGGAGTACGAGGTCGAGGTGCGCGAGACCAAGCTCGGCAAGGAGGAGTTCACGCGCGACATCCCCAACGTCGGCGAGAAGGCGCTCTCGGCGCTGGACGACGCGGGCATCGTGCGCATCGGAACCTTCGTCGAGGCCGGAGACATCCTGGTTGGCAAGGTTGCGCCCAAGTCCAAGAGCGAACTCACTCCGGAAGAGAAGCTGCTGCACGCGATCTTCGGCAAGGCCGGGGTCGACGTGAAGAACGCCTCGCTCACGATGCCTCCCGGCACCCGTGGCGTGGTGATCGGCGCACAGAAATTCTCGCGGCGCGTCAACCTGACCGACGCCGAGCGCAGCAAGGCGCTGGCGCAGATCCGCGACGCCGAGAAGGACTTCCTCCGTTCGCTGCGCGACTACACCGCGGCGATGTTGCGCGACGTGAAGGTCGCGCTGGGCGGCGAAGTGCTCGACGACCTGACCGGCAAGCCGGTCCAGTTCGACGACACCGCCACGTACGACGAGTTGCGCCGTGTTCGTCTGCTGTGCATGGCGTCGGCGGAGGACTGCCCCGCCAAGGACCAGAAGGCCAGGGCCCTGGCCGCGGTCTCGGAGTTCCAGTCCAAGATCGAGGCGCGCGAGGCCGAGAAGAACAAGATCGTCAACCGTCTGTCGCGCGGCGACGAACTGCCGACCGGCGTGCTCGAGATGGTCAAGGTCTACGTCGCCACCAAGCGCAACCTCTCGGTGGGCGACAAGATGGCCGGCCGCCACGGCAACAAGGGCGTGATCAGCAAGGTCATGCGCGTCGAGGACATGCCGTACCTCGAAGACGGTACGCCGGTCGACATCGTGCTCAACCCGCTGGGCGTGCCCAGCCGCATGAACGTCGGTCAGATCCTCGAGACCCACCTGGGGCTCGCCGCACGCAAGCTCGGCATGCGCTTCCTGTCGCCGCCGTTCGACGGCGCGCGCGAGGAGCAGATCGAGGACCTGCTCGGCAAAGCCGGCCTGCCGACCACCGGCAAGTTCCAGCTGTTCGACGGGCGCAGCGGCGCTCCGTTCGAACAGGACGTCACGGTGGGGGTCATGTACATGCTGAAGCTGCACCACCTCGTCGACGAGAAGGTGCACGCGCGCGCCACCGGCCCCTACAGCCTGATCACCCAGCAGCCGCTGGGCGGCAAGGCGCGCTTCGGCGGCCAGCGCTTCGGCGAAATGGAAGTGTGGGCGCTCGAGGCCTACGGCGCGGCGCACGTCCTGCAGGAGCAGCTCACCGTCAAGTCCGACGACGTCGAGGGCCGCACCAAGATCTACGAGTCGATGGTCAAGGGGCTCAACATCCTCGAACCCGGCACTCCGGTGTCGTTCGAGGTGCTGTGCAACGAGATCAAGGGACTCGCGCTCAACATTCAGCTCCACAAGAAGGCGTCGCTGTAAGGCGAAGCGTTCCCGACCCAACACGCGAACGTCTGGAGAACGACCATGGTCGAAGCCACGCTCAACCGCATCAACGACTACGGCAGCGTCACCATCGCCCTGGCCAGCCCGGAAGACATCCGGTCCTGGTCCTACGGCGAGGTGAAGAAGCCCGAGACGATCAACTACCGCACCTACCGCCCGGAGCGCGACGGTCTGTTTTGCGAGCGCATCTTCGGTCCCGAGAAGGACTGGGAGTGCTTCTGCGGAAAGTACAAGGGCATCAAGCACAAGGGCATCGTGTGCGACAAGTGCGGGGTGATGATCACGCACTCCCGCGTGCGCCGTAAGCGCATGGGGCACATCAACCTCGCGGCCCCCGTCGCGCACATCTGGTTCTTCAAGGCCATGCCGAGCCGCCTCGGCACGCTGCTGGGGATCCAGACCTCGATGCTTGAGCGCGTGGTCTACTTCCAGGACTACATCGTCATCGATCCGGGTGACACGCCGCTCACCGAGCACCAGCTGCTCACCGAGGACGAGTTCCGCCAGGCCAAGGCCAAGTACGGCTCCGAGTTCGAAGCGGACATGGGCGCCGAGGCGGTCAAGAAGATCCTGCGTCGGCTCGAGCTCAACAAGATCTCGGCCGAGCTCCGCGAGGAGCTGCTCTCCACGCGCTCCAAGCAGCGCATGAAGGAGATCATCAAGCGCCTGCGCACCGTCGAGATGCTGCGCGACTCGGGCAACAACTCCGAGTGGATGGTGCTGGACGTGATCCCCGTGATCCCGCCGGACCTGCGCCCGCTCGTGCTGCTCGACTCGGGCAACTTCGCGACCAGCGACCTCAACGACCTCTACCGTCGTCTGATCAACCGCAACAACCGCCTCAAGAAGCTGCTCGACCTCAACGCGCCCGAGGTGATCATCCGCAACGAGAAGCGGATGCTGCAGCAGTCGGTCGACGCGCTGTTCGACAATGGCCGCTGCCGCCGCCCGGTGCTCGGCTCGTCGAATCGCCCGCTCAAGTCGCTGACGGACATGATCAAGGGCAAGCAGGGGCGCTTCCGCGAGAACCTGCTCGGCAAGCGCGTGGACTACTCCGCGCGTTCGGTGATCGTCGTCGGTCCCGAGTTGCGTCTGCACCAGTGCGGTCTTCCCAAGAAGGTCGCGTTGGAGCTGTTCCAGCCGTTCATCATCCGCCGGCTCAAGGAGCTGCAGCTGGCCGACACGATCAAGTCGGCGAAGAAGATGCTCGAGCGGCGGGACGAGGAGGTCTGGGACATTCTCGAAGAGGTGATCCGCGACCACCCGGTGCTGCTCAACCGCGCTCCGACGCTGCACCGCATGGGCATCCAGGCGTTCGAGCCGGTGCTGATCGAGGGCAACGCAATCCGCTTGCACCCGCTGGTGTGCGGTGGGTTCAACGCCGACTTCGACGGCGACCAGATGGCGGTTCACCTGCCGCTGTCGTTCGAAGCGCAGATCGAGGCGTCCACGTTGATGCTCTCGACCAACAACGTGTTCTCGCCGGCCAACGGCGCGCCGATCATCTCGCCTTCGCAGGACATGGTGCTCGGCATCTACTACCTGACGAAGAACCCGCCTGATGTCGACATGACCAAGCTGATGCGCTTCAGCGGTCTGTCGGAGCTGTTCCTTGCCTATGGGCACAGCGTGACGCGCACGCACCGTCCGGTGCGAGTGCGCATGGAGCCTGGGCAGCGCATCAAGCTCTCGCCCAAGGGGCCCGAAGTGCTCGTCGACGACGGCGGTCGCGTGCCCGAGGACCCCCGCGATCCCAAGTCGAAGGCCGTGCTGCTGGCCACGACCATCGGCCGCGCGATCTTCAACGACATCCTTCCCCCGGGGATGCCGTACTACAACTACGAGCTCGACAAGAAGGGCATCCAGGCGCTGATCAGCGACTGCCACCGGCTGCTCGGTCGCGACGCGACGCTGAAGCTGCTCGACGACCTCAAGGACCTGGGCTTCAAGGCCAGCACGCGCGCGGGGCTTTCGTTCGGCAAGGACGACATCCGCATCCCGCCGGGCAAGGCGCGCATCCTGGTCGAGACCCAGAAGGAGATCGACAAGGTCGAGAAGTCCTTCCAGAAGGGCGTCATCACCGAAGGCGAGCGCTACCTCAAGATCATCGACTTGTGGACACACGCCCGTGAGAAGGTCGGCGAAGACCTGATGCACGTGCTGCGCGAAGACAGCCGCACCGACCAGATCTACGTCAACCCGATCTACTGCATGGTGCAGTCGGGCGCGCGTGGTTCTATCGACCAGGTGCGTCAGCTGGGCGGCATGCGCGGTCTGATGGCCAAGCCTTCGGGCAAGATCATCGAGACGCCGATCAAGGCCAACTTCCGCGAGGGCCTGAAGGTGCTCGAGTACTTCAGCTCGACGCACGGCGCTCGCAAGGGTTTGGCCGACACCGCGCTGAAGACCGCGGACGCCGGCTACCTCACGCGCAAGCTCACGGACGTGGCGCAGAACGTCGTCATCACGATGGACGACTGCGGCACTCCGAACGGCGCGCAGAAGGGGGTCATCTACAAGGGCGAGAAGATCGTCGTGACCCTGTCCCAGGCGATCCGTGGCCGCGTCGCGCGCACCACGATCATGGACGTGGTGAACGACGAAGTGGTCGTGCGCGAAGGCGAGGTCATCACCGACGACATCGCGCAGCGCATCGAAGCCCTGGGCTACGAGAAGATCTCCGTGCGCTCGCCGCTGACGTGCGAGGCGGGCTTCGGCATCTGCTCGAAGTGCTACGGAATGGACCTGTCCCGGGGCGCGCTCGCCGAGCGTGGTCTGGCGATCGGAATCATCGCGGCGCAGTCGATCGGCGAGCCCGGCACGCAGCTCACGATGCGCACGTTCCACATCGGTGGTACGGCGTCGCGTGCGATCGAGGCCTCCGAGGTCAAGGCCAAGCGCCCCGGCGCGGTGAGCTTCGCCAACCTGAAGGTGGTCACCAATGCCGCCGGGCAGCGCGTGGTCCTCAACCGCAACGGCGAGATCCGTCTGCTCGACGCCCGCGGGCGCGAGATCGACCGCTACAGCGCGCCCACCGGCGCGGCGGTGTTCGTCGAGGAGGGCGGCGACGTGAAGGCCGGCGACGTGCTCTGCCGCTGGGACCCGCACCACGTGCCCGTGCTCTCGGAGTTCAAGGGCAAGGTCCGCTACGAGGACTTGATCGAAGGCAAGACGCTCAAGATCGAGCGCGATGCACGTCGCGGCACCGTCCGCAAGCAGGTGATCGAGCACAAGGGCGACCTGCACCCGCAGATCGTGCTGGAGGACGCTCAGGGCCGGCCGCTGGCTCTGTACCCGATCCCCGAGCGCGCGTACCTCGAAGTCGAGGAAGGCGCGGAAGTCGGCCCCGGTGAGCTGCTCGCCAAGAGCGCGCGCGACATCCAGGGAACGCAGGACATCACCGGCGGTCTGCCGCGCGTCACCGAGCTCTTCGAAGCACGGCGCCCGAAGGATCCCGCGGTCATCAGCGAGATCGACGGCGTGGTCGAGCTCGGCGAGAAGAAGCGCGGCAAGCGCACGATCATCGTGCGCGCGCTGGGCGCGAAGAACGAGGTGATCGAGGAGCGTGAGCACTCGGTGCCCCAGACCAAGCACCTGCGCGTCCACAAGGGCGACGAGGTTCGCGCTGGCGAACCGCTCGTCGACGGGCCGCTCGACCCGCACGACATCCTCTCCATTTCCGGCGAGGAAGAAGTACAGGGCTACCTGCTGCGCGAGATCCAGAGCGTCTATCGCTCGCAGGGCGTCACGATCGACGACAAGCACATCGAGATCATCGTGGGCTCGATGATGCGCAAGGTGTCGGTCAAGGACCCTGGCGACAGTGAGTTCCTCCCCGGCGCCGTGGTCGACCGCTTCCGTTTCCGTCGCGAGAACGAGCGTCTCCGCAAGGAGCGCAAGAAGCCCGCGACCGGCGAGACGCTGCTGCTGGGCATCACCAAGGCCTCGCTGTCGAGCGAGTCGTTCATCTCCGCCGCAAGCTTCCAAGAGACCACCAAGGTGCTGACCGAGGCGGCCATCGCCGGCCGTCGCGACAACCTCGTCGGTCTCAAGGAGAACGTGATCCTCGGACACTTGGTGCCGACCGGCACCGGCTTCCGCGACCACAGCCGCACGCGCGTGAAGAAGAACATCGACTTCGGCGAGTTCGGCAATGCGGCGCAGTTCGAGGCCCGCACGCCCGATCCCGAGATCGAGGCGCTGGTGGCGGGCTTCGACCCGCTGGCCGAGCCGGCGCTGGTGCTCGCGTCGCCCAGCGGCTTGGCCGTGGGCGCCGATGACGACGAGTTGCCGCGCGGGCTGAGCCTTTCGACGGGCGCCGACGAAGGCGAGAAGGTCGACGACCTCCCGCCCGAGGAGCGCTCCGAGGACGACGCCGGCGACGACGATCTCGACGCTGACTTCAGCGCCGACGCCGAGGTCGACGCCGATCCCGACCTGTAGTGACCAGGCGCGGCGGTCCCGTCCCGGGGCCGCCGCCGCTCGCCCGGCCACGGGCCGCGCCGTCGATCACGCTGTTGCGCCCGACGACGCCGGCTCTACAATGCTCGCCCTTTTTTCCTGCGCGACCATCTGGTCGCCTGACTGCTGCAGCCATCTCTCCATGCCGACGATCAACCAACTGGTACGCAAGCCGCGCGTCGTTCAGAAGCGCCGCACCAAGTCCCCGGTGCTGGACGCCTGCCCGCAGAAGCGCGGCGTCTGCCTGCAGGTCAAGACCATGACGCCGAAGAAGCCCAACTCGGCGTTGCGCAAGGTGGCGCGCGTGCGCTTGTCCAACGGTAAGGAAGTGACCGTGTACATCCCGGGAGAGGGTCACAACCTCCAGGAGCACTCCGTCGTGCTGGTGCGCGGCGGCCGCGTCCGCGACCTGCCCGGTGTCCGCTACCACATCATTCGCGGCACGCTCGACACCTCCGGTGTGGACGGTCGTCACCAGGGTCGTTCGAAGTACGGCGCCAAGCGCCCGAAGAAGTAGTCCGCGTCCGCCCTCCCGTCGCCTCGACACTCCTCAGCCGCAGCGCCCGCCCAACGCCAACCCCCGACCATGCCGCGCAACTACGTCTCGACCGAACGCCTGCTGTCGCCCGACCCGAAGTTCAACTCGATGCTGGCGACCAAGATCATCAACAAGATCATGTGGGGCGGCAAGAAGTCGCTCGCGCAGGCGATCTTCTACGAGGCCCTCGACATGGCCCACAAGAAGCTCCCCGACGTGCAGGACCAGGCGGAAATCTTCACGCGCGCGATCGACAACGTGCGTCCGGCCGTGGAAGTGCGCTCCAAGCGCGTCGGCGGCGCGAACTACCAGGTTCCGCGCGAAGTGCGCCGCAACCGCCAGCAGTCGCTTGCGATCCGCTGGATCGTGGACAACGCGCGCGGCAAGAAGGGCAAGCGCATGGCGCAGCGCCTGGCCGACGAGTTCGTGGACGCCTTCAACGGCTCCGGCGCGTCGGTGCAGTGGAAGGAACAGGTCCACAAGATGGCCGAGGCCAACAAGGCCTACGCCCACTACGCTCACTGAGAGCCGCCAGGCCGGGCCGCCTAGGTCGGTGGCCCGCGCCAAGCATCGCATTCGCGAGCGAGTCCACGTGGCTCGCTCGCTGCGTTTCTGCGGCCCTACCCCGCGCGCTGAACATGATCGACGTCCTGATCTACCGCGACCCGCGCGAGTCCGCGGCAAAGTGCTCGCTCACGCCGCTGCGCGGCATGGAATCGATCCGCTTCGTGCCGCACCGCATCGATCGACGCGTCGATGTCGGCGAGCGCACGTTGCTGCATCCCGACGGCGAGTTGCTGACCGCCGCCGACGCGGGGCGCGGACTCTTGCTCGTGGACTGCTCCTGGCGTCGACTCCCGCAGTTGCTCGCGATGCTGGATGGGACCCTCGTTCATCGCCGCCTGCCGCCGCTCGTAACCGCGTACCCGCGCAAGAGTCGGCAGTTCGAGGACCCGGCGAGCGGGTTGGCTTCCGTCGAAGCGCTCTACGCCGCGCTCGCGCTTCTGGGCGAGCCGCGCCCGGAGCTCCTCGCGCAATACCGCTGGGCGCGCGGGTTCCTCGACGCGAACACCGACCTCGCTCGAGGGCTGAACGGCGGGGCTTGACCGCCGCCGATCGGGTGAGAACTGACGATGGTGGGGATCAGGTCGGGACCTCGAGCGCCGCGGGGCACGCCGAGACCCGAAGCCAGCGACGCCGACCAGCTCCTTTACGTCGAACGCGCGCGCGAAGCGTGATGCCGGCGCTGACCGGCGGGGGACGTGCCCCGCGGGGCAAGGTTCGAAGGGCCTCGAGCTTCGGCGTGAACGTCGAGAACCTCGCAGGCCCGACGCGCGCACGTGACGCCAATCGACAGGAGCGGTCGCAACTCGCGACCGACGGCCAAGCCCGACGCCGCGTCGCAACGCTGCGCTCGCGTAGGGCGCACGCACGATGTCCACGCGCTCCGCGCTTGGTTGGCGAGCGCGGGCTGCGCTCGTTCGTGCGCAGGGACGAGGATGCGGTCCCACCAGCTCATGGCGTTCGGATCGACTCCGCTTGCGACGGAGCATTCGGCCTGTGCGCCGCCCGTCGCACGCTCAAGTGCGGGGCCGAGTTCACGCTCGTCAGCGCTACCATCCGTTGCGCCATGGGCCCCGCGCGCATCCGCAACTTCGGGATCGTCGCGCATATCGATGCGGGCAAGACCACGCTTTCGGAGCGGCTCTTGTACGAGAGCGGGGTCGAGCACCGCATCGGCGAGGTCGACTCAGGCACGGCGACGATGGACTGGATGCCGCAGGAGCGCGAGCGCGGGATCACGATCACCGCCGCAGCCACGACCTTGCCTTGGCGCGAGCACCAGCTGAACTTGATCGACACGCCTGGCCACGTGGACTTCGGCGTCGAGGTCGAGCGCTCGCTGCGCGCGCTGGACGGCGCGGTGCTGGTGATCGACGCCGTGGCCGGAGTGCAAGCGCAGTCGGAGGCGGTCTGGCGCGCGCTCGAGCGGCGTCGCGCGCCGGCGATCGTGTTCGTGAACAAGTGCGATCGCGCCGGTGCGGACTTCATGGCGGCGGTCGCCAGCGTGCACGCGCGTCTGGGTGCGCCCGCCAGGCCGGTGCACTACCCGCTGTACCAGGACGGCCACTTCACGGGCTTCGTCGACCTGCTCTCGCTCGAAGCCTGGGACTCAGGCGGACGCGCGCACGATCCCGAAGAGCCTGCGAGGCGGATCGAGCTGCCCTCGTCGGTGAGCGACGAAGCGCGAGTGCTGCGCGCTGAGCTTCTCGAGGTTCTCTCAGAACACGACGACGACGTGCTCGCCGCGCTCGTCGCCGGGAGTGAGCCGACGCGGCCCGCGCTCCACCGTGCGCTGCGCCGCGCGACACTCGCTCGCAAGATAGTCCCAGCGTTGTGTGGCGCTGCGCTGCGCAACGTTGGCGCGACCGCAGTGCTCGACGCTGTCGTCGACTGGCTGCCGTCACCGCTCGATGCGCCGCGCGAGGTCGGCTTCGACCCGCGCAACTCGGCCCGCTCGGAACGCGAGCCCGTCGCCTCGGCCCCGCTCAGCGCGTTCGCCTTCAAGCTGCAGGTCGACGCCCACGGCGAGCTGTGCTTCCTGCGCGTTTTCTCCGGCGTTCTGCACGGAGGCGACGTGGTGTGGAACTCTCGCACCGGCAAGCGCGAGCGCGTCGGCCGGCTGGTGCGGATGCACGCCGATGTGCGAGTTCCCGTGGAGTCGGCCGGCGCCGGTGAGATCGTCGCCGCGCTCGGCATGCACGAGGCTTCGACCGGTGACACGCTCAGCGCCCTGGACGCGCCCATCGCCTTCGAGCGCCTCGTTTTCCCCGAGCCGGTGATCTCGATGGTGGTCGAGCCGCGCTCCAGCGCCGATCGCGACAAGCTCCGCTCGGCGCTCGCCCGGCTGGAGCGCGAAGACCCGACCCTGCACCAGCGCGAGGACGAAGGCACGGGGCAATGGGTCGTGTCCGGAATGGGGGAGTTGCACCTCGAGGTGGCGTTGCAGCGCTTGGCGACGGAGTTCGGCGTCGACGCGTCCATGGGCGCCCCGCGGGTCGCGTACCGCGAGGCCCTGCGTCCGGATGGACCGCCCAGCGTGGCCAGTGCGCGCTTCGAGCGCGTGATCGCGGGCAAGGAGGTGTTCGGCGCCGTCGAACTCGAACTGAGCGCAGGCGCCAGGGTCGAGGGCGAGGGCGCGGGGCTCGAGGTGCAGTGGTCGGTCGACTGCCAGACGCCGGCGCACTACCGCCCGGCCGTGGAGCAGGCTCTGCGCAGTGCGGCTTCCGTGGGGCCGCGCTTTGGGTTCCCGATGGTGGGGGCGTCGGTGCGCCTGTTTGGCGGCGAGTCGCGTCCCAGCACGGACGCGGAGGTCGGCTTCGTGCATGCCGCGGTGAGCGCGCTTCGCGAAGCTAGCGAGCGCGTCCAGGTGCAGATCCTCGAGCCCTTGATGGAGTTCGAGGTGATGGCGCCAGCGGAGTACTCCAGCGGGGTGATCGCCGATCTGAACGCGCGCAGGGCCGAGCTGGCCTCCGTCGAGTCGGTGGGCCCCAACCGGCTGGTCCGGGGCCTGGCCCCGCTGCATCGCATGTTCGGGTATTCGACTGCGGTTCGCTCGCTCTCGCAGGGGCGGGCGAGCTTCTCGATGCGCCCGAGGGGGCTGCGCGCATTGCCGGACAGCGAGCTGGCGGCACGCGGGCTGACCTGGGCCTGAGCGCGCGGGTCTGGCGTCTGCCGCAAATCGAGCGAGTGGATGCTTGACGACCCCTGACTCGCTCTGTATCTTCCCCCGCCCTCTGAAAGCCGCCGAGCCGTCCCCGACGCGCTACGGCCGCTGCAGATCGACCCCTGCCTGACCCGCCAGCTGCACAGTCCCCCGCTTCGTTCTCGCGCGCGTACATGAAGGAAAAGATCCAGATCCGGATGGAGGCCTACGACCACGAGGCGCTCGACCTGTCGTGCCTCGACATCGTGGAGACCGCCAAGCGGACCGGCGCGCGCGTCGCAGGCCCCATACCGCTGCCGACGCGGATCGAGCGCTACACCGTGCTGCGCTCTCCGTTCATCGACAAGAAGTCGCGCGAACAGTTCGAGATCCGGACGCACAAGCGCCTGATCTACATCTCTGAGCCCACCAGCCAAACGGTGGACGCTCTCTCCAGCCTGAACATGCCCGCGGGGGTGGATATCCGCATCAAGGCCTAAGGGCCTCGAGCGCGGCGCACGTCTCGCGCCGCCTGCAGTCGCCGACGCCCCTGTGGCGCGCGCTGCTGGTGGACGCAAGCGAGATACGGCGTCGCGTGGGAGACGCACCACGAGGTGGTGCGCCCGCTACCGCAACCGACTGCTGTCCCAAGTGGAATCACGCTGCGCCCGCTCGTCCGAGGTGAACGACCTCGACGAGGCCCGCGCTCTGCCGCCTGGGATTTGTGCGCCGCTCTTCTTTCAAACTTACCCGCGCCGCGTGGCCAGGCGTTGGGTCTCCTCGCAACCCCAGAGGTGGCGCGGGCGACCCCTGGTCGAACCGGCGCCGATTCCGATTCACCCCACCTGGACGCATCGCGACCGGGTTTCCCCACGAGGTTCTAAGGGCTCATGACGCTGATCCTGGGACGCAAGGTTGGCATGACGCAGTTCTTCCAAGACGACGGCACGCTTTGCGGCGTGACGGTCGTCGAGGCGGGGCCGTGCGTCGTTGCACAGGTCCGCACCAAGGACAAGGACGGCTACGACGCCGTCCAGCTCGGTTTCATGGACCGGCGCGAGCGGCTGGTGGCCAAGCCCCAGCTGGGTCACTTCAAGAAGGCGGGTGTCGCGCCCAAGCGCTACCTGCGCGAAGAGCGGCTCGCGGCGCCGGCCAAGGTCGCGGTGGGGGACACCATCAAGGCTGACGTGTTCAAGGTCGGCGACGTCGTGGACGTGATCGGCACGACCAAGGGGCGCGGTTTCGCGGGCACGATCAAGCGGCACGGCTTCAACCGCGGCCCGGAAACGCACGGCTCGATGAACGTGCGCGCGCCCGGCTCGATCGCCAGCCGCCGCATCGGCAAGTTGCCCAAGGGCAAGCGCATGGGCGGCCATTACGGCGTCGAGCGCGTCACCGCCAAGAACCTGCGCGTGGTGCGGGTCGACAGCGAGCGCAACCTCCTGTTCGTCCTCGGCTCGGTGCCCGGTCACAACGACGGCTTCGTGATGGTCCAGGCCGCCCGCACGGCCCGCAAGAAGGCGCAGTGACGCGCTCCCGCACCCAGTCACCCTCACGGCCCACAGAAGAGTTCAAGACTCCCAACCCGGCGCGAGACGCAATGGAACTCAAGCTGCACAGCAAGTCCAAGCAAGGCACGCAGGCCTATGACGCCGCGCCCTTCGGCGAAGGCGTGTACTACCGCCTGCTCAAGGACTCGGTCGACATGTTCATGGCGAACCAACGCCAGGGCACGGTCAAGACCAAGATCCGCTCCGAAGTCGCTCTGTCGGGCAAGAAGCCCTGGAAGCAGAAGCACACCGGCCGCGCGCGAGCCGGCGACAAGAAGTCGCCGATCTGGCGCAAGGGTGGCACGACCTTCGGTCCGCGTCCGCGTGACTACAGCTACCACATGCCGGCGCAGCAGCGTCGCGTCGCGCTCCGCAGCGCGCTCGCGGGCAAGTTCCGCGACGGCGAGGTTTCGGTGTTCGCGCCGGCCGGCTTCGACGCGCCCTCGGCCAAGTCGGCCCGCGCGCTGCTGAGCGCCGCCGGTTCGCCCCGCCGCGTCTTGATCGTGCTCGCCGCGCCGAACGAGAACGTTTGGAAGTCCTTCCGCAACTTCCCGGGAGTCACGGTGCGCAACGCCGTCGATCTGTGCGCTCACGAAGTTCTGGCGGGTGGGCAGATTTGGGCCGAGGTCGCCGCGCTCGACGCGCTGGCCGCCCGCGTCGGTGTCAGCGCCGCGGTTTGATCGATCCGTCGCAACGCACCTCGAAGCCGTCTCTCACCGCCACGTCGCCCGACACCAGCCGCCCGCCGCGCACCACCTCAGCAGGATTCAAGGAGAACGAACGTGACCTCGCTCGACCTGATCTACCGGATCATCGAAAAGCCTGTCGTGACCGAGAAGGCCAACGCCCGGACCTTCGAGGACATCGATCAGAAGGTCTACGTCTTCCAAGTGCCTCTCCACGCCAACAAGGTGGAGATCCGGCAGGCGGTCGAGAAGCTCTTCAACGTCCGCGTGGTCAGCGTCAACACGCTAGTGCGCCAGGGCAAGGCCAAGCGCCGCGGCTGGGCCAGCGGCGAGTCGCCCACGACCAAGCGCGCCATGGTGACCGTCGCCAAGGGCAGCTCGATCGAGATCCTCTGATCGCCATCGCGACCTTCTTCCGGTCATCACCAGGTCACCTTCTGGCTCATCTCCCGGCGCGGCCCTCGCCAGCCAAGCTCAACGACGTCGCACGCTAGCGCGTCCCATCCACTCCACCGATCGCCATGGCCATCAAGACCTACAAGCCGACCTCCGCCGGCCGTCGTCACGGCAGCGTGCTCGACTTCACCGAGGAGATCACGCGCGACTTCCCGGAGCGCTCGCTGCTTCGCCCGCTGCGCAAGACGGGCGGCCGCAACAACCACGGTCACCAAACCAGCAAGTGGCGGGGCGGCGGTCACAAGCGCATGTACCGCGTGATCGACTTCCGCCGCAACAAGGACGGCGTGGCTGGCAAGGTCGCCTCGATCGAGTACGACCCCAATCGCTCGGCGAACATCGCGCTCATCCACTACGCCGACGGCGACAAGGCCTACATCCTCGCGCCGCTGGGGCTGACCGTCGGCCAGACGATCATGAACGGCTCCAGCGCTGAGCCCAACAACGGCAACTGCCTGCCGCTCGCGAGCATCCCGATCGGTCTGCAGGTCCACAACATCGAGCTCAAGGAAGGCCGCGGCGGCCAGATGTGCCGCGTCGCCGGCAGTGCGGCTCAGCTCACCGCCAAGGAAGGCGAGTGGGCCATCCTGCTCATGCCGTCCGGCGAACTGCGCAAGGTCCACTTGCGTTGTCGCGCGACGATCGGCCGCCTGGGGAACCTCGACTGGCAGAACGTCTCGATCGGGCAAGCCGGTCGTCACCGCCACATGGGACGTCGCCCGCACGTGCGCGGCACGACCATGAACCCGGTGGACCACCCGCTGGGTGGTGGTGAAGGCCGCACGAAGGGCGGACGCCATCCGTGCAACGCCAACGGTCTGCTCGCCAAGGGCCTCAAGACGCGCCGCAAGAGCAACCCCACCAACAAGTTCATCGTGCGCAGCCGTCACAAGGCCTAACGCGTCACAACGTTCAACGCCGAGCGACTACCGCACGAAGGAGTCATACAACCATGAGCCGCAGTCTCAAGAAGGGTCCGTACGTGGACCACAACGTGGCCGAGAAGGTCGAGGCCATGCTCAAGGCCGGTCGCAAGGACCCGGTCACCACCTGGGCGCGTTCGTGCACGATCATCCCGGACTTCGTCGGGTTGACGTTCATGGTTCACAACGGCCGGCACCACCACAAAGTCTTCGTCACCGAGGACATGGTGGGGCACAAGCTGGGCGAGTTCGCGCCCACGCGCGTGTTCAAGGGGCACACCAACAAGAAGGAAGACGCCAAGGCGTCGACCTGAGGGACCTGAACCATGGCGAAGAACAAAGCCACTGCAGGCGCTGGCGCCTCGGACAAGAGCTGGTCGGCCAAGTTGCGTTACGCGCGCATCACGGCTCGCAAGGCGCGTCTGGTCGCGGACCTGATCCGCGGTCGAAGCGTGAACAATGCGCTCGAGGTGCTCGGCTTCGAGCACAAGCGCGCGGCGAGCTTTTTCTCGGGGCTGGTGCGCTCCGCGATGGCCAACGCTGGGCAGGACGAGGGCGTGAATGTCAACCAGCTGGTGATCACCGACTGCCGCGCCGACGACGGTCCCATGCTGCAGGGCCGCATGCGCTTCCGCCCGGGCCCGCAAGGACGCGCCCACCCGTTCAAGAAGCTGACCAGCCACCTGACCGTGGTGGTCTCGCAGCCCGCCGAAGGCGCAGGCAAGCGCCGTCGCTCCGCGAAGGCCAAGACCGCTGCTACGGCCCAGGCCTGATCCAACCGGTCGCCTCCAAGCACAACCCCAACGACGAGTTTCTCCGAATGGGCCAAAAAGTTCACCCGACCGGTTTCCGCCTCTCGAGCATCGAGCCGTGGCGCTCGCGCTGGTACGCCAACAAGCAGAACTTCAGCGCGCTGCTGTTGCAGGACCACCGGATCCGCGCGTACATCGCCAAGGAGTACAAGGCTGCGGGTATCCCGCGCGTCGAGATCGAGCGCACCGGCGAAGCGGTCAACGTGATCGTCCACACCGCACGCCCCGGCGTGCTGGTGGGTCGCAAGGGCGTGCGCGTCGACGAACTGAAGGCGGCGCTGCAGCGCATCACTGGGCAGACCTGTCACCTGACGGTGCGCGAGATCAAGCGGCCGGAGTTGGAGTCCACGTTGGTCGCCGAGATGGTCGCCGAGTCGCTCGAGAAGCGCATGGCCTTCCGTCGCGCCATGAAGAAGGCCATCCAGACCACGGTTCAGGCCGGCGCCAAGGGTGTGAAGGTCGAGCTCAATGGCCGACTGGGAGGCGCCGAGATGGCGCGCCAGGCCAAGGAGCGCGAAGGCCAGGTTCCGCTCTCGACGTTGCGCGCCAACGTGGACTACGGCACCGCCCTCGCCAAGACCACCTATGGCGTCATCGGCGTCAAGGTGTGGATCTACAAGGGCGACCTCGAGCCTGGCCAGAAGCTCGACTACCAGCAGCAGAGCGGTGTCGCGCCGCGCGGCGCCGAGGGAATTCGCTCACCGCGTCGCGGTCGTATCTCTCGTGACGCGCTCGCGCCGCAACAGGGCTGAGCACGCCGCGAGCCCCCGCGAACCCCAACTGCGCCCAGCCACTTCCAACCAACGTCGCAACCGCCAACGTCGCAACTGCCAACGACGAACGAGCTGCTAGGAGACACGCGCCATGGCACTGATGCCCAATCGAACCAAGTTCCGCAAGGTGATGCGCGGCCGCATTCGCGGCGCCGCCACCGCGGGCCACCGCGTTGCCTTCGGCGACTATGGCCTGCAGTCGCTGGACGCCGCCTGGATCAGCGGACGCCAACTCGAGGCGGGCCGCGTGGCGGCATCGCGCGCGACGGGCGGCCAGGGGAAGATCTGGATTCGCGTGTTCCCGCACAAGCCCGTGTCCGCCAAGCCCGCCGAGACGCGCATGGGCACCGGCAAGGGCGAGCCCGAGTTCTGGGCCGCGGTGGTCAAGCCCGGCACGATCCTGTTCGAGATCGGCGGCATCACCGAGGACAAGGCCAAGCTCGCGTTCAAGCGCGTGGCTCACAAGCTCCCCATCAAAGTGAAGATGGTGAAGCGCCTTCCCACCACGTGATGCGCGCCCCCTGATCACCTCCACAGCGCTTCGAATCCTCCACTGACCCATGAAGATCGACGAGATCCGCGGCAAGACCGACGCCGAGCTCGACTACGAGCTGAAGAACTTGAGCAAGGAGCTGTTCGACCTGCGCTTCAAGTCAGGCGTCGACACCTCCGGGAACCCGGCGCGCATTCAGAACGTGCGTCGCGCCGTGGCCCGCATCCGCACCGTGCTCCACGAGCGCACCCACCACATCCGCGGGCAGGAGTCCCGCTAGCCATGTCCCAAGCCGAACAACCCCAATCGGACGCCGCGGAGCAGCCGGCGGGCGAGCGCGGCACGCGCAACACGCTGACCGGCGTGGTCGTGTCCAACAAGATGGCCAAGACCATCACGGTGCAGGTCGAGCGCACCTTCCAGCACGCCAAGTACGGCAAGTACGTGCGCCGTCGCAAGCGCTACCACGCACACGTCGAGCAGCCGGTGAACCTCGGCGACGAGGTCGAGATCGTTTCGACCCGTCCGCTGAGCGCGCTCAAGCGCTGGCGCTTCGTGCGCGTCGTGAAGGCTGCCGCCGACCGCGGCATCGAAGTGTCCGCGATTTCCGGTGACAAGCTCGGAGGTCAGTCATGATCCAGATGCAGACGTTCCTCGACGTCGCCGACAACACGGGCGCCAAGCGCGTCCAGTGCATCAAGGTGCTCGGCGGCACGCACCGCCGCGTAGCCGGACTGGGCGACATCGTGGTTGTGGCGGTCAAGAAGGCCTTGCCCAGCTCCGACGTGAAGGCGGGTTCTGTGGCGAAGGGCGTGATCGTGCGCACGCGCAAGGCGACCCGTCGCGAAGACGGCACTTACGTGCGCTTCGATCGCAACGCGATCGTTCTGATCGACGCTGAGAACAACCCCAAGGGCACGCGCATCTTCGGGGCGGTTGCCCGCGAGCTGCGCGAGCGCAACTTCATGAAGATCATCTCGCTCGCTCAGGAGGTCGTCTGATGGCCACGCGCAAGGCGCCGCTCGTCAACGGCGGAGAGGTCAAGCTGCACGTCAAGGCAGGTGACACGGTCCAGATCGTCTCGGGCAACGACAAGGGTCAGACCGGCATCGTGCTCGAGGCGCGCCCGCGCGAAAATCGCGTGGTGGTCCAGGGCGTGAACAAGCGCTGGAAGCACCGCAAGCCGACGCAGCAGAACACCAAGGGTGAGCGCGTCCAGGAAGAGCGGCCGATCCACGCCAGCAACGTCAAGTTGGTCCAGTCGGCGCCGGGCAAGAAGCGCGGAAGCTGAACCGGGACAGCGCCAGTCGCTCTCCCCTCGAAACCTGCCGCCGCCAACCTCCAAAGCTCAGCAACAGCACACGCCGTCGTCCCTACCGAGCACCACGATGTCCGCTCCTGTCACATCCAACGTTCCGCGACTCAAGGAACGCTACCACTCCGAAGTGAAGGCCAAGCTGCGCGAGCGCTTCGGCATCACCAACGACCTCGCCTTGCCGCGCCTGATGAAGATCACCATCAACATGGGGGTCGGAACGGCAGTCGAGAACAAGTCGCGCGTCGAGACGGCGGCCAAGGACTTGGCGATGATCTCCGGCCAGCGGCCGACCGTGCGCAAGGCCCGCGAGGCGATCTCGGCCTTCAAGCTGCGCGAGGGCATGCCGATCGGCTGCGCTGTCACTTTGCGTGGCGCGCGCATGTGGGAGTTCCTCGACCGGCTCATCTCGGTCGTGCTTCCGCGTATTCGCGACTTCCGCGGCGTGAAGGACCGGCTGGACGGGCGCGGCAACTACACCCTGGGTCTCGCGGAGCAGACCGTGTTCCCCGAGATCGAACTCGACAAGATCGACTTCGTGCAGGGCATGGACATCACCTTCGTGACCACTGCGACGACCGACGAGCAGGGCTACTTCCTGCTCAAGGAACTGGGCATGCCCTTCGTCCAGCGTGAAGCTGGCGACGGCAAGAAGTCCAAGAAGAAGGCCAGCTGAGTCCCTTTTCCTGCACCCCAACCCACAACCGACCCACTCAAGCGCCTCTGCCGCGCGCGGTCAGCTCCGAAGGGGGCGAGCTGCGCGAACCGAAACCGAAGGCGCAAGGTACGTAGCCCATGGCCAAGACGTGTTTGATCGTCAAGAGCAAGCAGACCCCCAAGTTCTCGACGCGCCGCTACTCGCGCTGCGCGATTTGCGGCCGTCCGCGCGCGGTCTATCGCAAGTTCGGAATTTGCCGCATCTGTTTGCGTGAAAAGGCGCTGCGTGGAGAGATCCCCGGCATGCGCAAGGCCTCTTGGTAGGAGCCGCTCGCCATGATGACCGATCCGATCGCTGACCTGCTGACCCGCGTCCGCAACGCCAACTCCAACGGCTCGAAGTCGGTGCAAATGCCCGCTTCGAAGTTGAAGGTGGGGGTGGCTCAGATCCTCCAAGAGGAGGGCTTTGTCTCCTCCTACAAGGTCGAACCCGGCGTGCCGCACAGCACCCTCGAGATCGAGCTGAAATACGGGCCCGATGGCGAACGCGTGATTCGCAACATCGAGCGCGTGTCCAAGCCCGGTCGGCGCGTGTACAGCCCGGCCAAGTCGATCCCGATGGTGCTCAAGGGCCTGGGGATCTACATCCTCTCGACCAATCAGGGCGTGGTCTCCGACCGCATGGCGCGCAAGCTCAACGCCGGCGGCGAGATCCTCTGCAAGATCTACTGATCCAGCCGCGCCCGCCGCATCCAACCGTTCGTCGTTCCACGACAAGCCTCAGCGCTCAACGTCCCACCAGCAACGCCAAGGACTCCAGTTCCATGTCGCGCATCGGAAAGCAACCCGTCGCCATCCCCGGCGGCGTCAAGGTCGAGGTCAGTCCCGACCGGTTGGTCAAGGTCTCCGGACCCAAGGGGACCAGCGAGTTTCGCCACGCCAGCGAAGTGGGTGTCAAGGTCGAGGGCTCCTCGGTCGTGATCTCGCGCGCCGGCGACGACCGCGTGTCGCGGACCCAACACGGCACCACGCGCGCGCTCGTCGCGAGCATGATCAGCGGGGTCACCAAGGGCTTCCAGAAGGAGCTCGACGTGATCGGAGTCGGTTGGAACGTCGCCGTCCAGGGGCGCAAGGTCGTCCTCAACGTCGGCTTCTGTCACCCGGTCACGGTCGACCTGCCCGAGGGCGTGCAGGCCAGCTGCCCCAACAACACCACCGTCGTGATCACGGGTCACGACAAGCAAAAGGTCGGCCTGGCAGCGGCGCGGATGCGGGCCACGCGTCCCCCCGAGCCCTACAAGGGCAAGGGTGTCCGCTACAAGGGTGAGTACGTGCGTCAGAAGGCCGGAAAGAGCTTCGGAAGCTAGTCATGCGAGCGATCCTCAAGAATCAGGCGCGTCGTCAACGTCGTCAGTGGCGCGTGCGCGCCAAGTTGCGCCGCACATCGAACGCGGTGCGGCTCTCCGTCCATCGCTCGAGCAAGCACATCTCCGCCCAGGTCATCGACGATGTCCAGGGGCGCACGCTGTGTGCGGTCACGAGCACGGCCAAGGCGCTTGCCGACCAGCTCAAGGGCAAGACCAAGACCGAGCGCGCGGCGATGATCGGCGAAGAGATCGCCAAGCGCGCGCTCGCCGCCGGAGTCACCACCGTGGTCTTCGACCGCGGCGACTCCCGCTTCCACGGCCGCGTCAAGGCGCTGGCCGACGCCGCCCGCAACGCCGGGTTGAAGTTCTGAGATCGGAACTCCTCCGCCCCCGCACCCCCCAAGTCCAAGACTCTCCCTGGAGTTTCCGCGATGAATGAAGGCATTCGCTACCTCGACATCACCGAGGTCGAGCAGCTCTCCGAGCTCTCGGAAGTGATGGTCCGCGTCAACCGCTGCGCCGTCGTGGTGAAAGGCGGACGTCGCTTTTCGTTCGCAGCCCTGACGGTCAGCGGCGATCGCCGCGGTGTGGTCGGCATCGGCTACGGCAAGGGGCGGCAGGTTCCGGGCGCGATCGAGAAGGCCGGCCGGGATGCTCGCAAGCACTTGATGCGCGTGCCGGTGACCCAGACGGGCACGATTCCGCACGAGGTGGAGGCGACCTTCGGCGCTTCGCGCGTGCGGCTCGTGCCGGCCGCCCCCGGAACGGGGATCATCGCCGGCGCGTCGGTTCGCGCTGTCTGCGAGATGGCTGGTGTGAAGAACATCCTGACCAAGTCGTACGGCTCAACCAACCCGGTGAACTTGGTCAAGGCCGCGCTCTACGCGCTGGCTCAGCTGCGTACGGAAGAGGAGATCCGCGCACTGCGCGGCGTCGAGCTCACCACCGCCTGAGAGTTCTGGCGCCTGCTGCTGGACCACAGATTCCAACTCGAACCTCTCCAACGACAAAACACACATGAACCTCAAGACGGTCTGCGACAAGGGCGTCAAGCACCCCCAGCGCAAGCGAGTGGGCCGTGGCATCGGCAGTGGTCTGGGCAAGACCTCGGGCCGCGGCCACAAGGGTTGGGGCGCACGCTCCGGCACCAGCCGACGTCCGGGCTACGAAGGCGGACAGATGCCTATCTACCGCCGCGTCCCCAAGCGCGGTTTCACCAACGCGCGCTTCCGCGTGGACTACACCGTCGTCAACGTCGAGACACTCTCGGCGTTCGAGGATGGGGCGGTGGTCGACCTGGCGGCGATCCTGGCGCACGGACTGGTCAGCCGCAGCGCGCCGCTGCTGAAGATCCTCGGCGACGGCGAGTTGAAGAAGCGGCTGACGGTTCGCGCTCAGAAGTTCAGCTCGAGCGCTAAAGCCAAGATCGAGGCTGCGGGCGGCACGGCGGTTCTGATCGACGAGCGCGGCGCCGAGAGCGCGGCTGCGGAGGCGCAGGGCTAGTGGAAGCACAAGGCAGTCCGCTCCAACTGCTGAAGGTCCCGGAGACGAGGGACAAGATCCTCGTCACCATGGGGCTGCTGCTGGCGTTCCGCTTCGGATTCCAAGTTCCGATCCCCGGAATGGACCCGCGCTTCCTGCGCGACATCGCGCAGAGCGCGCAGCAGTCCCTGTTCGGCTTGATGAACGCGTTCTCGGGTGGCGACATCGGTCGCACCTCGATGTTCTCGCTCGGGATCATGCCCTACATCTCGGCCTCGATCATCTTCTCGATGCTGGCCAAGGTCAGCCCCAAGATCGAGGCGATCGCCAAGGAAGGTGCAGCAGGGCAGAAGCGAATCAACCAGTGGACGCGGCTGGCCGCGGTCCCGATCGCCATGATCCAGGCGATCTTCGTCTACACAGGGGTGTTCTTGAGCAACCCCGAGATGATCGACGACTCCATCGGCGCCGGCTTCACGCTGGCCGTGGTGGTGGTGCTGTCGCTCACCGCTGGCGCGATCTTCTGCATGTGGCTGGGCGAACTGATCACCGAGTACGGCATCGGCAACGGCGCCTCGCTGATCATCATGGCCGGCATCATCACCGACATCCCGGCCGCCATTGCCGGCATGGTGAACAAGGACGACTTCTACGACACGATCGTCTACCTGGTCGCGCTTTGGCTGGGCATCGTCGCGGTGATCGTCTACATCACCAAGGGCACGCGTCGAATCCCGATCCAGTACGCGAAGCTGACCCGCGGACGTCGCGTGTACGGCGGTCAGCGCCACTACCTGCCGCTCAAGGTGAACATGGCCGGCGTCATGCCGATCATCTTCGCCTCGATCATCTTCGTCATCCCGGGCGTGCTGTTCTCGTTGCTCGACTACGAGTGGAGCAACTACCTGTCCGAAGTCTTCAAGGACACGGTCGGCTTCGTACACGTTTCGCTGCAGGTGGTGCTGATCTTCGCCTTCTGCTTCTTCTGGAATCGGCTGATGTTCCAGCCCGACCAGATCGCTGACGATCTGCGCGAGCGCGGCTCGTTCATCCCCGGCATCCGGCCCGGCCCGAAGACCGCCGAGTTCCTCGATCACACGCTGACCCGAATCACCATGGCGGGCGCCGCCTTCCTTGCGGTGATCGCGGTCCTCCCGAGCTTTGTCACGGTCAAGACGCCGCTCAGCCCGGCCATGGCGTACTTCCTCGGCGGCACCTCCGTGCTGATCGTGGTTGGCGTGGCGCTCGACATCGTCGACAAGCTCAACGCCCAGTTGGTCATGCGCAACTACGAGGGCTTCATGAAGTCCTCCGGCGCTGGCTGGACTCAGCAACAGCAGCCCAAGACCTGACCGTGCAGCGCGTTTTGATCCTCTTGGGTCCTCCGGGGGCCGGCAAAGGCACTCAGGCTGTCCGCCTGAGCGCTGCGTTGGGGCTGCCGCACGTGTCGACCGGCGATCTGTTTCGCGAGAACCTCAAGGCGGGCACGCCCTTGGGGCGCGAGGCTCGCGGCTACATGGATGCGGGCAAGCTGGTCCCCGATGAATTGGTGATCGCGATGCTGTTCGATCGCGTGACCAAGCCGGATTGCGCCCGAGGGTTCTTGTTGGACGGATTCCCGCGGACCGTGGCCCAGGCCAAGGCGCTGGACCAGCGCCTCGCCGGCTTCGACGTCCGCGCTCTGAGCCTGCAGGTCGCAGACTCGATCCTGCTCGAGAGACTCACGGGGCGCCACACCTGCCGCGCCTGCGGCAATGTCCACCACGAGCGCTTCTCGCCTCCGACCGCGGCTGGCAAGTGCGACCGTTGCGGAGGCGAGCTGTACCAGCGCTCGGACGACGCCCGCGAGGTGGTGGAGAATCGGCTCTCGGTCTACCGCGAACAGACCGCACCAGTGGAGAGCCACTACGCAGCGCAGGGCAAGCGGCTCGCCATCGATGGCGACCGCGCCCCCGACCAAGTTTTCGACGCGCTGCTCGGCGCCTGGCGGGGGGCCGCCTGACCATGGCCAAAGAAGAGCCGATCACAGTTGAGGCCATTGTCACCGAGGCGCTGCCCAACGCGCGCTTCCGGGCCAAGCTGGCGTCGGGGCACGAAATCCTGGCGCACGTCAGCGGGAAGATGCGAATGCACTACATCCGCATCCTGCCCGGCGACAAGATCACCGTGGAGATGTCTCCCTACGACCTGTCCAAAGGCCGCATCATCTATCGCGGCGACCGCAAGAGGAGTGCGAATCCGTCATGAAGGTACGTTCGAGCGTGCGGCGCATGTGCGCCAACTGCAAGGTCGTGCGGCGCCGCGGCGTCGTGCGTGTGATCTGCAAGGAACCGACGCACAAGCAGCGCCAGGGGCGCTGATCAGCGCGCCATTCACCAATCAACCCTGCGCCGCGTTCGACGGCGCGACCCGTTCTCAGGAGCCCCGCAACCATGCCGCGTCTCATCGGCGTCGACATCCCCGCCAACAAGCGACTCGAGATCGCGCTGACCTACGTCTATGGCGTGGGGCGCGCGACAGCCCAGAAGATCTGCGACGAAGTCAAGCTCGACCGCGGCATGCGCGCGCGAGAGCTCAACGAGGACCAGATCGCGCAACTGGCGACGTACATCCAGCGCACCTACATGGTCGAGGGACAGCTGCGACGCCAGATCGCAGCCAACATCAACCGCTTGCGCGAGATCGCCTGCTACCGGGGTTTGCGTCACCGCCGTGGCTTGCCGGTGCGCGGTCAGCGCACGCGCACCAACGCCCGCACCCGCAAGGGCCCGCGCAAGACCGTCGCCGGCAAGAAGTCCGTGAAGGGAATGAAGTAAGCCATGAGCAAGGCAGCCGCCAAGAAGAAGATCAAGCGCAACGTCGCGCGCGCCGTCGCGCACATCAAGGCCTCGTACAACAACACCCACGTCAGCATTGCCGACGCGCAGGGTGAGGTGATCGCGACGGGGTCCGCCGGAATCGTGGGCTTCAAGGGCACGCGCAAGAGCACCCCGTTCGCCGCGACGCGCGCCGCCGAACACGCCGCGCAAGCCGCTGTGCGCAACGGCGTCAAGGAAGTCCTCGTTCGGGTTCGCGGGGCCGGCTCCGGGCGCGAGTCCGCGATTCGTGCGCTAGCATCTTCGGGCCTCAACATCCTCGCCATCGAGGATTGCACCCCCTTGCCGCACAACGGCTGTCGGGCGCGCAAGCGCCGCCGCGTGTAGGTCGTCCTCACCCCGCCCGCCTCAACTACCCCGAACGTCCTCCCCTCGACCGTCCGCTCCGGACGGTCGGCCACGCCTGACTGCTGCGCCGCAGCGAGAGCCTCGCCGCCTTCGCCCCGCAGCGCGCCCCGCGTCCTAGAACCGAAGTACAAGCCATGGGTCGTCACGTCGACAACAAGTGCAAGCTCTGCCGCCGCGAAGGCATGAAGCTCTTTCTGAAGGGCCAGCGCTGCTTCACCGAGAAGTGCGCGGTGTCGCGCCGCGACTATCCGCCCGGTGTCCACGCCCAGAAGCGCGCCAAGCCCACGGACTTCGGCGTCCGTGTGCGCGAGAAGCAGAAGCTCAAGCGCATCTACGGCGTGTGGGAGCGGCAGTTCAAGCTGTACTTCGCCGAGGCCGAGCGCATCAAGGGCAACACGGGCGAGAACCTGATGGTCCTGCTCGAGCGTCGCCTCGACAACGTCGTGCTGGCGAGCGGCTTCGCTCTGTCGCGCAACCACGCGCGCCAGCTCGTGAACCACGGCCACTTCGCGGTCAATGGCCGCTTCATCGACGTGGCCTCCTTCTCCGTGCGCCCCGGCGACGTGCTGACCGTGCGCGGAGGCGACGCGGTTCGCAAGCAGGTCGCCGACGCGGTCGAGATCAACAAGAGCCAGCCCGTGCCCGCTTGGCTCGAGGTCAATCGCGACAACCTCTCGGCTCGCGTCGTCGCGCAGCCGCGGCGCGAAGACGTGCCGCACCCGATCCAGGAACAGCTCATCATCGAGCTCTGCTCCAAGTAGTCCCGCCGCGAGGCCTGCCTGCGCTCCGCTCTCCGTCGCGACCTGCCGCGACGCGAGCGCGGCGGCGCGGGGCGAGCTGCAGACCGTCGTCAAGCTCAGCCTCCGCCATTCCCCGTTCAATCGCCCGGGCCCGCGCCGTCCACCGTCGGCCCGCATCTGCACTCCATCGCCCAAGCCACTGAGGTCGCGTACATGAGAATCCGTTGGCGCAATTTCGAGCTGCCCAGCAAGGTCGTCCCCGAGAAGGCCACTCTGACCAAGGAGTACGGTCGCTTCGTCGTCGAGCCCTTCGAGCAGGGTTTCGGCCACACCATCGGCAACGGTCTGCGCCGGGTGCTGCTGTCCTCGATCGAAGGGGTCGCCGTGACCGCCGTTCGGATCGACGGCGCCGCCCATGAGTTCGACTCGCTCCCGGGCGTCTACGAAGACGTCACCGATATCGCGCTCAACCTGAAGCGGCTACGAATCCGCTACGAGGGCTCCGAGCCGATCGTGTGCCGCATCCACAAGAAGGGCAAGGGGCCGGTCACCGGCGCCGACGTGCAGTGCCCGGGTGACGCGCGGGTGATCAACACCGACTTGCACCTGTTGGGTCTGACGTCCGACCGCGAGATCAAGATCGAGCTCGACGTGGCCAAGGGCCGCGGGTACGTGTCCGCCGACGAGCACGCTGCCGTGCGCGGCCAGCTCGGCGCGATCCCGATCGACTCCATCTACTCGCCCGTGCACCGCGTGCGCTACAGCGTTGAGGCCACGCGCGTCGGCAAGTTCACCAACTACGACCGGCTGGTGATCGAGGTCTGGACCGACGGCACGGTCGCTCCGGACGTCGCCCTCATCGAAGCGGCCAAGATCTACCGCAAGCACCTCAACCCCTTCGTGCTCTTCGACGTCAGTCGCGACGAAGCGCCCCTGGCCGAGGATCCCAGCGTTTCGCCGTACGCCGAACGCAATCGGGAGTCGAGCAAGGTCAGCGCGATGCTCTCGCAGCCGATTTCCGACCTCGAGCTCTCGGTCCGCGCGCGCAACTGCCTCGACGGCGCCAACATCACGACCTTGCGCCAGCTCGTCACGATGAGCGAGCAAGAGGTGATGGGGCTCAAGAATCTCGGCAAGACGTCGCTCACCGAGATCAAGAACAAGCTGACCGAGCGCGGCCTCACGCTGGGGATGAAGGTCCCCGGCTGATCGTTCCGCACCTCGAATCCTTCATCCGACCCGCGCCAGGACGCGGGCCCGCCCACCACGCCTGACGACCCGAGTGCTGCCATGCGCCACCAGAGAGCTGGAAATCACCTGTCCCGTACGACCGCGCATCGCGACGCCATGATCCGCAACATGGCGGCGTCGCTGATCCGGCACGAGCGCATCACGACCACGGTCCCCAAGGCGCGCAATCTGCGTCCGTTCGTGGAGAAGCTCGTGACGCTCGCCAAGGAGTCTTCGCAGCATCGCCGGCGACTGGCCTTCGCGCGCCTGCGCGACAAGGAAGCGACGGCCAAGCTGTTCGATGTGCTCGGGCCGCGCTTCAAGGCCCGTGCGGGCGGCTACACGCGCATTCTCAAGCTCCAGAAGCGGCGCCTGGGCGACGGCGGAGAGCAGTCGATCATCGAGTTCGTCGAGCGCACCGTGGTGGAGCCGGCGAACGACGCTGCCGCTGGCGCCGGCGCTAAGGCCTGATCGCTTCGGGGCCGCCTGGCCCAACGGGGCACGCCTGACGGGCCGAGCCTGCGGCTAGAGTTCGACTCGACATCTACTGTGCGGCCGGGCACTTCGTCAGGCCGCTGCGGTTGATTCCGTCGGCTGGTTCTGTCCCAGCGCAACTTGGCGTGGCGCTCGCCTCGCGGTTTTCGCGCGCAAGCGCCCGCGGCGAGCCGCATGGAACTCAGCCGATCGGGATCCCGGTTTCGCGCCGAGGAGCCGATCTCACGCGGTGTTTCGGGTGCTGAACCGCGCGACGAGGCGGCCCAAGCCACTCCGCGGCCCGCCCTTCGAGGAGCGATAGCTCCGATCCGGCCTGCTCTCCGCACGAGGTTGACACTCCGGGCGGTTGCGGAAACGATCTTGGAACGCAGCGGGCGCGTAGCGCCGGTCCGCTCGCGAGCTACTAGCCCTACCACCGTGTCGCAGCGCGCTGACGCGTGCCTTCGATTTCGATTCCCCGTCGGCCACGGCCCTCTCGCGCGGCCGAACACCGAAACCGCCTGCCTCAGGAGTCTCCCCGATGATCCGCAGCCCCTACGCGCTCCTAGCGCTTGGTTTGACCGCCGTTCCGGCGTTGGCCCAGTTGCCCACTACGGGCGATAGCGTTCCGCTCGACGTCAAGATCGTCGACTCAGGCGTGTTCGACTGGGACGAGAAGCGCTGGCTCCCCGACTGGGAAGCCAACCAGCTGCGCGCCTCGATCTTCACCGTCTACAACAACACCTGCACCTGGACGGGCGGCTCGAACCAGATCGACGTCATTCCCTCGTGCTTGACCTACTTCGACGAGGGCCGCATCCCCGGCGGTCTGGGCGGGATCAATCCGCCCGGCGCCACGGTCGACAACCTGATCGACAGCCTCGAAATCGCCTACTGCACCAAGGCCGCGACCGGCACGGTCGACATCAAGATCGGCTTCTACCAGAGCTGGGGCGGCTGCTTGCTCAACCTCGGCGGCGCGGCCTACCCGCCGCCGCTCTCGGGCCAGGCCACCAAGTACCTCGACTTCGGCCAGGCTGCGGGCTTCCCGCTCCCGGGCGACCCCAATCCGGGCGGCGGCTACTTCTGCACCCGCGTCACCGTGAACTTGGGCAGCAACTCGTTCTGCATGCAGAGCGACGGCGACGGCTTCTACGACAACCTCGATCGGCTCGATGCGTTCGCGTGGTCGTTCGAGAATCAGACCACTGGTCCGGCGAGCCAGGCCATCGTCGCGATGATCCGCGCGGGCGACCCCGCGATCTCGCCCACAGGCGGTTGCACCTACAACATCCCCTGCGGCACGGACAACAGCCCCTGGCTGACCTTCTCCACCAACCCCTTCCCGTGCGGACACGGCCTGGGCACTGAAGACCGCTGGTGGGCCAACGTGGACAACGATGTGTGGGGCGACAACACCAACAGCACCAGCTGTCAGGCGGGCGCGCTCCCGGGCGGCTCGGGTTGCTACTTCTTCGGCGGCTATCCGGCCAACAACTTCGCGAGCTACTGGCTCAAGCTCGGATCGGCGGGCTCGTGCGCCGGCTGCAGCAACAACGCGACGAACTACTGCACGGCCGGCACGACGACCAACGGTTGCGTGCCCAACATGTCGGTCAACGGGGTCGCAAGCGCGACCAGCACCGTCCCCGCACTGCTCACCGCGAGCGGCGTGGAAGGGCAGAAGACGGGCCTGATCTTCGTCGGCTTGCAGCAGTCGGCCCTCCCCTGGGCGCCGGGCAGCTCCAGCTTCTTCTGCGTGAAGACCCCGACGGTGCGTCTGCCTCCGGCCCAGAACTCGGGCGGCACGGCGCAACAGTGCAACGGGACGCTCGCTGCGGACATCAACGCCTACGTGCAGTCCTCGAGCGGTGTTCTGCTCGGGCAGCCGGTTGTGGCTGGCCTCGCGTTCAATGCGCAGGGCTGGTTCCGCGATCCCCCGGCGCCGAAGGCCACCAACCTCACCAACGGCGTGAACGTGACGTTCTGCCCGTGAGCTGAGGCGGCAGCGCGACCTGCGAGCGGTAGGCGCGACTGGAAATGGCGGCGGACGGTCCTCGGACCGTCCGCTTTGCTTTTCGGGAGGTGTGCAGCGCCGCGTCAGACGCTCATGGCGCCTCGACAGCGGCCATCACTTTGCCGCTGCGGCGTTGCCTCGGTCCGCCGAGGCGGACTCCAGGCGCCGGTTCGCGACCGCTCGGCCCAGCACGGTGATGCGCTTGCCTGCGGAGTAGTTGTCGTCCGCGTCCACGCCGAGTGCGGGGCCGAACGACACCGGGAGCACCTGCGGATCGAAGCCCACCGCGCGCATGCGCTCGAGCAGTCGCGCGCGGTTGGGCGTGACCTTGCGGCGCGTGGCCTCGATCGCGTTGAAGTGCAGTTCGCCGGGCTCCTCGACCAGCACCTCCGGGCCGTCGGTGACGCGCGTGTCGACGATCAAGGCTTCGCGCGCCAAGTCCGCGGCCCAGCCCACGATCTCGTCGTAGTTGGGCACGTGGTAGAGGATCCCCGCGCACAGCACGACGTCGAACGGTCCCAGCTCGCGCAGCTTGCGCCACGCCGCTGCGTCGGCGATGTCGCCGTGGATGAAGGTGTAGGCGGACTCTGGGAGGAACTTGTTCGCCTTCCAGTACAGCCGCGCCTGCTCGACGTACTTCTCGCGGCCCTCGATGCCGACCACGCGCGCCGCGCCACGTTCGGCGTAGCGAGCCGACCAAAAGCCGCAGTTGCAGGCCAGCTCGAGCACGCTCTTGCCGCGCAGATCGATGCGTTGCGCGACTTCGTCCACCAGCAGCGTCGCACGATTGCGAATGCGACTGGACAGGTACTCGGCGGACACGTGTGTGCCGACGCCGGGGGTCACCGCGAGATTGCCCAGCGCAACCGGATAGAACCAGGGATGCAGATCCTTGATGCGCGCGACGAGCTCCCAGTCGACGCTGTCGAGCACGTCCCGCGAATAGAGCGTGGTCGGCGCCTGGCTCGGCGCGCCGAGCGCTGCGCTGAGCGCGTCGATGGTGTGCGTGACCTTGGGGCCCAGGGCTGCGAACAGTCGCGCGCGCTCGCCTCCGATCGAGGAGGGCAGCGCGAAGGCGCAGTCGATCGAGCGCAGCAGGCTGGGCCACTGCTCGGCCGTGATCTCGTCGTCGACCAGCAGCACCTCGATCGATCGCCCGGCGCCCAGCGTGCGCGCATGGGCGGCCTCGAGTGCGGCGATCGCGATCTCCTCGGGCGGGTCGAGGCGCGGATCGCGGCGCAGGCACAGGCAGGCGTCGCTGCGGCCGACGAGTTGGCGACCTGCGGCGTTCAGGAGAAAGCCCAACTCGCGCTCGTCGGTCCAGTTCGGCCAGGCGAAAACGCGCCAGCGCGCCTGTGTTGCGAGCGGGAAATCGCGCTGCTCCGCGGAGTCGCGCTGCACCGGTCCGGAGAGCGGCGCAAGCGCTGATGTCTGCGTCGGTGTGCTCGCCGGGGCCTTCGTCGGCGTCTTGGTTGCGAGGGACTTCGATCGGACGGCGCGCAGCCGCATGTCGCGCCCGACCTTGGCGGCGATGCGCCAGGTCTGCGTGATCGGCCCGAACTCGACGTGCTCGAAGCCCGCTTCGCGCAGCGCTTGGGAGAGCGTGCTGCGCGTCCAACCCCACTTGTGGAGTTGCGGCGCGCCCTCCTGGTCGATCGCCGGCGGCCAGCCGAAGATCCCGATCAGGCCCAGGTCGAAGCCGCGTTCGTCCTTGTACTTGCCGAGGATGCGCACGCAGGCGTCGAAGTCGGGCAGCTCGAGCAGCAGTTCGCCTCCGGGCTTGAGCACGCGCGCCCACTCGACGAGCGCGCGGCGCGCCTGCGTGTAGTCGAGGTGCTCGAACAAGTGGCAGGCCTCGATCACGTCCACGGAGGCGTTGTCGAACTGCGGCAGTGCGTCGACCGAGCTGACGATGTCGGGCTGCGCCGCGGGATTGGTGTCGATGTTGACCCAGCCCGCGCGCTTCTCGGGGCCGCAGCCCAGGTGCAACTTCACGCCGTCCCGTCGCGCTCGCAGTTCGCTGGTGACGGCTCGCGCAGGCTGAATCGCGCTCGCGGGCTCGCTCTCGAAGCCCAGTTCGCGCAACTCGGCCGCGCCGTAGGCGCTGGACCACAGGCGCTTGTGCTCGGCGAAGGTGTTCACGGCGATGTCGTGGCCCGCGGTCGCCTCCCAGAAGGTGGCGTCCCAGTTGTCGCCCCAGTTGCGCCGGAAGTAGTCGAACGCGAAGCGCTTGGCGCGCTGCTGGTACTCCTCGCGCGAGATCGTGCGCGTGCCGGGCTGCCCGTAGGTCGACCCGCCCAGGTGCTCGTAGCTGATGGCGTCGGAGTACGCGACGAACCAGCCGGCGCGGTAGAGCTTGTAGGAGAGCTCGTGGATCGCGCCCCAGCAGTACTGGAACTGCGGGTTCAAGAAGCCGACCTCGTCGAGCGCGCTGGCGCGCATCAGGAAGGCCAGGTAGTCACAGGTCGTGACGGCGCGCCAGCCGTGCGAACGCTGACGCGCGGCGCCTGGATAGCCTCCGTCGGCATTGGTGGGCGAGAGCAGCGCCATGCGCGGCTCGCGTTCGAGCTGGTCGATCAGCACGCGCAGCACATCGACGCCGGGCTCGAACACCACGTCGTTCATCATCACGAAGTAGTAGTCGTACTCACCCGCCTTGCGCGCCGCCTCCAGCGCGAGCGCGTGGCCGTAGCACTTGCCGCGGAACTGCGGATCTGAGTACCACAGCGTGCTGTGCTGCGAGAGCTTGTCGGGATCGGTGCCGCACTCGACCACGTACAGGTCGTGGGGGATCGTCACCGACTCGTCGAAGTAACGTGCGGCGCGCTCGACCAGGTCGGGGCGGTTGCGCGACGCGATCAGGACTGCGACCTTCACGCCGCCACCTCCTCGCGGTGGAGCAGCCGCACGGTCAGCCCGTCGGTCTCCAGACGTCGGGCCAGTTCCTCGGCGACGATCACCGAGCGATGGCGTCCCGACGAGCAGCCCAGTCCCACGCGCACGTCGTCGTCGCAATCCAGCAGCAGGCGAACCAGCGGCGTCGCCGTCTCGAGGAACTGCTCGCACAGCGGCTGCGAGAGCACGAACTCGCGCATGCTCGCGTCCGGGGCCGAGAACAGCGACCAGCCCTCCTGGCGCGCGGGGTTCTTGAGGAAGCTGACGTCGAAGTAGTAGTTGGTGTTCGGCGGGCCGTACTTGAAGCCGAATGTGACCAGCGTGAGGCGCTTGCGGCGTTCCATCGCGACGTGCGTTCCCGAGCGGGGAAAAGGGACTGGCGCGCCCGGGACGTCGGGCGCGCTCCCCGTGCCTATCGGGCGAGCGCCGCGCGCGCTGATGGAACTTCTTTCGACCCGCGCCGCCAGCGGGAATCGGCGCTAGAGGCGCGCCAGGCGCACACGCCCCCGGCCGAGGAGCCGGTCGATCGACTCGGCCAGTTCGGCGCTGATGTTGACGCGATGGCTGCTGCCGGCGCGCACGCGCCGCACGAAGCCATCGCCGCCGCGCACCTGGAAGTACACCGGGCGCTTGCCCTGGTGGCGTGCGAGCGTCGCGCGCAGGGGCTCGAGCACGCCGGCGTCCTCGGGCTCGAGCTGCACCATCAGGCCGCCCTCGAAACGCCCGAGCGCTTCCTCGATCGAAAGCACTTCGTCGAGCGTGAGCGCGGCCTCCTCGGCGCGCTCCTCGACCTTGCCGCGCACGATCACGACCGTGTCGTCGACCAGCCGCTCCTTGAACTGCTCGTAGGCGCGCGGGAAGACCGTCACGCCGACCGCGCCGTCGAGATCCTCGAGCTTGAAGCGCGCCATCTTCTGGCCCGCTAGCCGGCCCGATTTCACGACCGACACGCCGAAGCCGACGATCAAGCCGGCGAGCGTGACTTCGGCGCCTTGGCCGCGGTCGAGCAACTCGGTGGTCTTGCAGCTGGAGAGGATCGAGAACAGACCCGCGCGCTCCTCGAGCGGATGGCCGGAGAAATAAAAGCCCAGCACTTCGCGCTCGGCCTTCAGCGTCTCCGAACGCGTCCAGGCCTTGCTCGCATCGATGCCTTCGGCCGGCTGCGCCGCCGCTGCGCGCGTCGCCCGCGCGCCCGCCGCCGGCGCGTCGAACAGCGAGCCCTGGCCCGACTTGCGATCCGCAGCCGCGCGCGCCGACTCGGTCATGGCCACGTCGAGCCCGGCGACCAGCGCGCCGCGATCGTGGCCGGTGTAGTCGAGCGCTCCCGCTTTGATCAGCGTTTCCCAGCAGGCCTTGGGCGTCTCCTGCGGATCGCATTCGCGGCACAGATCGTGGAAGCCCGGCGGCACGCCGCGCTCGGCGAGCCGCGCGCGCGCTTGCAGTAACGCTTCGATGGCTCGCTCGCCCGTGCCCTTGATCGCGCCCAGGCCATAGCGGATCGCGCCCTCTTCCGGCTCGAAGCGCCAGTTCGAGCGCCGCAAATCGGGGCCGCGCACCTCCACGCCCGCGCGCCGCGCGTCGTCAAAAAGCGCCTTGACCTTGTCCGACGTTTCCATTTCGCAGGCCATGTTGGCTGCGAGGAACTCGACGCGGTGGTTCGCCTTCAAGTACGCGGTCTGGTACGTGATCAGCGCGTAGGCAGTCGAGTGCGACTTGTTGAAGCCGTAGCCGCCGAACTTGACGATGTTGTCCCAGGTCTCGCGCGCCACGGCCTCGGGGCAGCCGTTCTTGCCCGCGCCCGCCACGAACTGCGCGGCGAACTTCTCCATGATCTCGGGCTTCTTCTTGCCCATCGCTTTGCGCAGGTTGTCGGCTTCGTTGAGCGAGAAGCCGGCCAGCACGCTGGAGATGAGCATCACCTGCTCCTGGTAGACGATGCAGCCGTACGTGTCGCGCAGGATCGCCTCGACGGACGCGTGCGGGTACACCACCGCCTCCTCACCGTGCTTGCGGCGCGTGAACATCTCGACCATGCCCGACTCGAGCGGGCCGGGCCGGTACAGCGCCAGCACGGCGATCAGGTCCTCGAAGCGGTCGGGCTTGAGCCGCGCGAGCAGCTTGCGCATGCCCTCGGATTCGAGCTGGAACACGGCCAGCGTGTCGCCGCCCGAGAGCATCGCGTAGGTCTTGGGGTCGTCGGGCAGCTTGTCGAGGTCCGGCGCCACGCCGCCGCTGCGCCGGATGTACTCGAGCGTGCGCTCGAGGATCGTGAGCGTGCGCAGGCCCAGGTAGTCCATCTTGAGCAGCCCGAGTTCCTCGAGCTGCGGCGCGGGCCACTGCGTGACGACGTCCTTGTCGTGCGTCGCCAGCGGCACGTAGTCGACGATCGGTCGGTCGGCGATCACCACGCCGGCCGCGTGCGTCGAGATGTGGCGCGCCATGCCCTCGAGCGAAGTCGAGAGCGCGAACAGCTCGGCGAACTGCGCGCTCTCGTCGCGGATGGCGCCGAGTTCCTTGTCCTTCTCGAGCGCCTCGGCGAGGCTCGGCGCGCCCGGTCCGGCGGGGATCTTCTTGGCGATGCGGTCGATGTCCTTGAGCGGCACGTCCAGCACACGGCCCACGTCGCGCACCACCGTGCGCGAGGCCATCGTCCCGAAGGTCACGATCTGCGCGACGTTCTCCGAGCCGTAGCGCCGCCGCGTGTAGTCGAGCACCTTCTCGCGGCCCTCCTTGCAGAAGTCGATGTCGATGTCGGGCATCGACACGCGCGCGCTGTTGAGGAAGCGTTCGAACAGGAGGTCGTACTGCAGCGGATCGACCTTGGTGATCTCGAGCACGTAGGCCACGATCGCGCCGGCCGCCGAGCCGCGCCCCGGCCCGACCGGCACGCCGTTGTCGCGCGCCCAGCGGATCAGGTCCCACACGATCAGGAAGTACGAGACGAAGCCCATCTGGCGGATGACCTTCTTCTCGTACTCCAGGCGCTCGCGCGCTTTGGCGTTGTCGCGGCCGTACAGGCGCGCGAGGCCCTCGTCGCACAGCCGATCGAAGAGCTGATCGGGCGTCTCACCCGTGTCGGGGTGGAACACCGGCACGTGGTACTTGCCGAACTCGATGTTGACGTCGACCTGCGCGGCGACGTCCATCGTGGCCTTCAGCGTGTGGGGCAGATCGCGGAAGATCTCGCCCATCTGCTCGCGCGTGCGGAAGTACAGCGTGTCGGTGTCGAAGCGGAAGCGCTTGGCGTCCGAGCGCTTCGCCCCGGTGTTGATGCACAGCAGCACGTCCTGCGCCTGGCAGTCCTCGTGGCGCAGGTAGTGGATGTCGTTGGTCGCCACCAGCGGCACGCCCGTGCGCTGGTGCAGCCGCGCGAGCGCCTCGTTGGCCTTGTCCTGGATGTCGATGCCGTTGCGCTGCAGCTCGAGCCAGAAGTGCTCGGGCCCGAACAGGTCGCGGAAGGTCGTGGCCACCTCCTCGGCGCGCTGCTCCTCGCCGCGCAGGAAGAGTTGATTGATCTCGCCCGCCAGGCAGCCTGACAAGCAGCTCAACCCCTCGGCGTGCTCGCTCAGGAACTGCTTGTCGATGCGCGGACGCGTGTGGTAGCCGCGCACGTAGGCCTCGCTGCACAGCTTCAGCAGGTTCTGGTAGCCGACGTTGTTGCGTGCGATCAACGTCAGGTGGTGGTAGCCGTTGTCCTTGCGGTCGTGGGGCTCCAGGCGCGAGCGCTTGGCGATGTACACCTCGCAGCCGACCAGCGGCTTGACGCCCTTCGAGCGGCACTTCTGGTACAGCTCGATCGCGCCGAACATGTTGCCGTGGTCGGTCAGCGCGAGCGCGCCCTGCCCGTCCTTGACGCAGGCCGCGACCAGGTCCTCGATGCGGTTGGCGCCGTCCAGCAACGAATATTCGCTGTGCACGTGCAGGTGCACGAAGTCCGGCGCGCTCATCCTCTGGGGTCTCCTGGCGAGGCGGGTCCGTCGGCGCGCCGACGCGGCGCGCGCTGCAGGGAGTCGCTGCCTCGCGTTGCGATTGTGCGCGCACGCGCCCGAGCGTCAACCTCGCACTTCGCGCGCGCCCGACGCGCTCACGAGCGCAGCAGCCACTGCAGCACGGCCTTCTGCGAGTGCAGCCGGTTCTCCGCTTGCCGCACGACCAGGCTGCGCGGACCGTCGAGCACGCTGTCGACCACCTCGAGGTTGCGCCGCACCGGCATGGCGTGCATGAGCTTCGCCTCGTCGCCCAGCGCCATCCGCCGCTCGTCGAGGAGCCAGTCGCCGGCCCGCGCGCGCCGGCTCGCGGCCAGCGTCGGGTTGCCGTAGTCCTCCAGGCTGTGCCACGAGCGCGCGTACACGACGTGCGCGCCGCGGATCGCGTCGTTCGCCTCCGTGCAACTCGTCGCGGTGCCGCCGTGCTCGCTGGCCAGCGCGCCCGCGCGGCGCCACACGTCTTCGTCCAGCTCGTATCCAGCGGGGTTCGCGACGCGCACTTGCATGCCGTAGCGCAGGGCCGCATGCATCAGCGAGTGCACTGCGGTCGGACTCGCGGCGGTGGGGGAGTTGGTCCACACGAAGCTGAGCGTCTTGCCGCGCAGCTCGCCCAGCGACTCGCGCATGGTCATCAGGTCCGCCAGGCCCTGCAGCGGATGCCACAGCGAGCTCTCCATGTTGATCACCGGCACGCGCGCGTGCTCGGCCCAGCTGCGGATGTCCGCGTCGCGCCGGTCGACCGCCCAGGCGCCGCCGGAGGGCTTGGTGCGGATGGCGAGCGCGTCGACGTAGCACGAGAGCACCGCCGCGGCGTCCTTGACGTGCTCGGGCGCGCGCCCGTCCATGACCGTTCCCGCGCCCGACTCGAGCTCCCAGAAGTCGCTGGAGGCCGTCAGGTTGATCGTGTTGCCGCCCAGCTGCTTCATGGCGGCCTCGAACGAGCTGCGCGTGCGCAACGATCCGCGGAAGAACAGCAGGCCCACCGTCTTGCCGGCCAGGGTGGCCTTTCCGGGGCGCTGCTTGAGGCGCAGCGACAGATCGAGCAGGTCGTCGATCTCGCTCTGCGCGAGGTCGTGGAGCGAAATCAGGTGACGCAGAGGGCGCGAGGACGGCATGCCGCAGAGGGTAGCCCGGCGCGCCGGGCAGTCCATGCGCCGTCCAGGGCTGCATCCGGCGCGGGCTCGCGGGTCCCAGCTTGACAGCGCGCGGCGCTCTCCCTAAAACCTTCCCCCCCACGCACCCATAGCTCAATTGGATAGAGCATCTGACTACGGATCAGAAGGTTGAAGGTTCGAGTCCTTCTGGGTGTACCAACTCACTGCCGCGGAGCGATGCGCGCCTGGCGCCGCGGCTGATCCCTGACCGGCCGCGTTCTGCCCCCGCCTGGACCGACGTCTTGACCCGCGAAGACGCGCGCGAACCCGGCGAGTTGGTGCAGACCGATCGAGCAGGAATGCTCCTCGCCCTGGCGGAGGCCCGCGCGGCCTTCGCCTTGGACGAGGTGCCGGTAGGCGCGGTCGTCGTGCTCGACGGGCGGCTGATCGCAAGCGCCCACAATCGAACGCGCACGGAGTGCGATCCCACGGCGCATGCCGAGGTGCTCGCGCTCCGCGCCGCGGCGAAGGTGGTCGGTGCGCAGCGTCTGGTGGGCGCGACGGTCTACACCACGGTCGAGCCGTGCTTCATGTGCGCCGGGGCGCTGTCCCACGCACGGGTCGCTCGGGTAGTCTGGGCGGTGCGCGATCCCAAGTTCGGCGGCGCGGTCTCCCTGGGGAGCGTGCTCACGGACGTGCGGATGAACCACCGCTGCACGGTCGCGGAGGGCGAGTGCGCCGACGAGGTGCGCGAGCTGCTGCGCGCGTTCTTTGAAGACAAGCGCCGCAAGGCGCGAGACACGAACCGAACCGAGTGAGCGTGCAGCGCACGTTCACCTTGGGCGCCTCGACCTTGGGCACATTCACCTTGGGAACGTCCACATTGGGCACGTCCACCTTGGACGTGCAGGTCCCACGAACAGGCCGAGCTGCGGCGACGCGGCGAGGCCCTGCGGAGAGTTGGCTGAGCGGCTGAAAGCGCCGGTTTCGAAAACCGGTGTGCCCGAAAGGGTACCGGGGGTTCAAATCCCTCACTCTCCGCCACCTACGTTCGACCTTGGCGCGCGAAGCGCGCCTGGTCGAACGTAGGTGGCGATCGAGGAGCTCGCGGAGCTCGAGCAAAGCTCGAGCTCGGGCGCGAGCTCGATGTTGGTTGCGCCGGCGCCGCTACGCCGGCGTCGCAGGTGGGACGGGCAGGTGAGCCGAGGAACGCAACGGCAGCTGCGGCAGGCGAGCAAGCGCGCCCAAAGCCAGCGCAAAACAGCCCGCGCGCCCAAAGCCAGCGCAAGAGAGCCAGCGCAGAACAGTCCGCGCGCCCAAAGCCAGCGCGAGACAGCCAGTGCGCACGATGCGAGCGCAAGACAGCGAGCGCGCCCAAAGCGAGCGCACAGCGAGCGAGCGCGCGGGGTGGTTCGGGGAATTCGGGGAGAGGTGACGGAGCGGCCGAACGTGCACGCTTGGAAAGCGTGTGTACTCGAAAGGGTACCGCGGGTTCGAATCCCGCCCTCTCCGCCATTTGGTGGCGGCCCTGGTGGGGCCGCGTTTTTGTTTTTGCGTGTGTTCAAGTGGGTCCGGTCGTCGGCGATGGCTCCCGTTCGAACCGGGTCAGGCCGGGAACGGAGCAGCCCTAAGGATGCGGCGTCATGTGCATGTCGCCCGGGCCCACTTGAACGCGCGTTGCTGCTGCCTCGGGTTCGTCAGGCGACTCGTCCGCCTTGGGCCGGTGCTTGTGCGGGAGGGCGTCGCAGCAGGGTCTCGTTGTTGGGTGTCGCGGGGCGCGGGCGCGGCGCGTACAACCTCGACATGTCCGACGAAGCGGCGGGAGAGCGCGGCGCGCGCCTGGTGGGGTGGGGCGCGGTCGTCGCGCTGATCGCTGGGCTGGGAGTCGCGCTGCACGGGAGCCTGGACTCGGTGCAGTACCAGCCGCACTCCGACGACGGCTACTACCTGCGCTACATGCAGGAGGTCGCCGAGCGCGGACTCGGCGCCGTGCCGCAGCAGTTCACCTTCTATCTCAGCGAGCCGCGGCACTGGATCTTCCCGCCGCCCAGTCGCGTCGGGTTCACACTCGCCTGTGCGCTGTGGAGCGAGCTGTTCGGCGCGAGCCTGCGCTCCATCTCGCTGCTCTCGCTGGCGTCGCATTTGGCGCTCGTTGCGGTGAGCTTCGCCTTCGCCCTGCGCTGGTTCTCGACGGCGCGCGCCGTATGCGTCGCAGCGCTGATGGGGTTCTCGACGCTGCACCTGGGCCTGGCGCGGCTGGCCCTGACCGATGTGTTCATCTCGCTCGTGCAGGTGACCTCGATCGGCCTGTTCATCGAGTACCTGCGCGCGCCGCAGCGCGTCTGGCGTGCGGTTGCGTTCGCGCTGGTGTTCGGCTTCGCGCTGCTCACCAAGGAGATTTCGGTGCTGCTGGCGGTTCCGTTCGCCGGCTGCGCCGCGCTCGCGCGCTGGGGCGAACGCCGCGACGTTCCGATCGGCCGCACGCTGGCCGTGCTGGTGCTGCCGGGTGTCGCATGCCTGCTCGGCTGGTGGCTCGCCGCCGGCGATCTCACCAACCTCTGGCGCGTGATGAAGATCGTGCTGCTCTCGCCGGCCACCAACGAGTACGCGTTGCAGTTCGGCTCGGGCGCCTGGTTCCGTTATCCCATCGACGAACTCCTGATGTCGCCGTGGACGACCTTGCTGGGTCTGGGGGGCGTCGCGCTCGCGCTGTGGCGCTGGCGGCGCGGCGAGCTCGACCCGCTCGCCGTAGCGCTCGCGCTGGTCTACATCGCGCAGGTCGCCGTGCTCGGTCAGTTCACCAAGAACCTGCGCTACGTAGCGGTGCTCGAATTCCCGCTGCGCGTGCTCGCACTCGGCTGGATCTGGGACATCTGCGGCGCGGAACGCAGCGCGCGCGGCCGCGCCGTGGCCGCAGCGCTGGTGCTGGTGCTGTGCGCGCTCTCGTGGAGCGACTTCCAGCGCTTGTGGATCGAGTTCCGCCTCTACGACCCCGTCAGCGGAGCGCTGCTGATGGGGCGCGAGATGGCGCCGCGGCCGCCACAGTGAAACCTCGCGACGATCTGTCCGCGGAACCAGACGCGAATCGATGCTCGCGGAGCCGGTGTCCGCGCCGCTCGCCGTACAATCGCCGGCGATGAGCTATCTGGTCCTCGCGCGCAAGTACCGGCCGCGCACGTTCACCGAGGTCGCGGGTCAGCAGACCGCGATGCGCACGCTGGAGAACGCCATTCGCGACGGCCGGGTCGGGCACGCGTACTTGTTCTGCGGCTCGCGCGGGACCGGCAAGACCACCACGGCGCGCATCCTCGCCAAAGCGCTCTTGTGCGAGCGCGGGCCGACGCCCGAGCCCTGCGGCGTGTGCGACCACTGCAAGGACGTCGAGGCCGGCCGCCACGTCGACGTGACCGAGATCGACGCCGCGTCCAACCGCGGCATCGACGCGGTGCGCGAGTTGCGCGACGGCGTGGGCTACGCGCCGATGCGCGCGCGCTACCGCATTTACATCGTCGACGAGGTCCACCAGATCACCAAGGAAGGCTTCAACGCCTTCTTGAAGACGCTGGAGGAGCCGCCGGCGCACGTGAAGTTCCTCTTCGCGACCACCGAGGTCGACAAGGTGATCGAGACGGTGCGCTCGCGCTGTCAGATCGTGCGCCTGTCGCTGATCGCCGAAGACGTGATCGCTGCGCACCTCGAGGAAGTGCTCGCCAAGGAAGGGCTGCGGCCCGGCGCCGGCGTCACCGCGGAACTCGCCAAGCTGGCGCGCGGCTCGATGCGCGATGCGCTGACGCTCACCGACCAGTTGATCGCGCTGGTCGGCGCCGAGCCGCAGGCCGAGGACGTCCAGCGCGTGGCCCCGCACTCCAGCGCCGAGCGCGCGCTCGAGCTGCTCGACGCGCTCGAGAGCGGCCAGGGCGCGGCCGCGCTGTCGCTCCTGCCGCGCGCGGATGGCGGCGAGGTCGAGCTGTGTTCGGCCCTGCTCGAAACGCTCCGTCTGGCGCTCTTGTGCGCGCTGTGTCCGGCGGACGCGGCGCTGTTCGAGCCCGACGCCGAGCGCCGGGCGCAACTCGCGGAGCGCGCCAAGCGCCTCGGCGGGGATCGCACCCAGTTGTGGCTCGAGGAGTTGCTCCACGCGCGCGAGCGCATGGCGACGCTGCCGCGCCACGCGCGCATCGTGCTGGAAGTCACGTTGCTCGATCTGGCGCGCCCGGCAGCCACGATCCCGCTGGCCCAGCTCGAGCAACGGCTCCTCGCGCTCGAGGCGCGGCTGGCGCGCGGCGTCGCGGCCTCGCCCGCGCCGGCTGCGCCGAGCCACGCAGCAACGCCCGCGAGTCCGATCGGTGTGGAGTCCGCGGGCGCTGTTGCTTCAGGCGCTGTCGTCGCCGCCGCGCCCGCGTCGAGTTCGCCGCCCGGCGCGCAGACGCCTCGAGCGCCGGCGAGCGGCCCGCCCGTCAGCGCGGGCGCGAACTCCACCGCGCGGCCGGCGACGACTTCGCGCGAGCCGCACTCGGCCGCGCCCCGCGGCCCGGCTGACGCGCCTCTCCCAGCGCCGGCGAGCGCGCCCGCGCGGCCCGCCCCGTTCGGGCGCGCGTCTGGCGCTGCGGCGACGGCAGGCGGCGCGTGGCGCCCCGGCGCGCGCTCCTCGTCGGGTGCGGTTGCGGGCGCGGCGTCAGGTGTTGCGGGCGGACCCGCAGGCGCGAGCGTCGCGCCCGCTCAGCTCACGGCCTGGCAGACGACGCTCGAAGAACTCGGCCGCACGCACGACGACCTCGCCGGCGTGCTCTCGCGGCGCGGCGCGCTGACCGATCTGGGCGCGGCCCGCGCCGTGGTGCGCGTGACGCGTCCCAGCGAGCCCGAGCGCACGCTGCTGGCTGCGCCGGCCAGTCTGGCCGCGCTGTCGAGCGCTTTGTCGCGCGCGGTCGGTCGTACGATGGACGTCGTGCTCGATGACCCGGCGCAGCGGCCCAGCGGTCAGAGCGACGACTTCACGCGCAAGGTGGCGGAACTGTTTTCGGGCCAGATCGAGGAAGGCGAGCGATGAGCCAGTCGTTTGGAGAGCTGGGCAGCCTGTTGAAGGCGGCGCAGCAGATGCAGCGCGACCTCGACAAGGTGCGCGAGGAGCTGAAGAACACCACCGTCGAGGGCCTGGCGAGCGGCGGCGTCGTGCGCGTGCTGGTCACCGGCGACCGGCAGGTGACGAAGATCGAGCTCTCGCCCGAGTTGTTCGTCAAGCCCGACAAGGGCCTGATCGAGGACCTGCTGCTGGCGGCGCTGCGCGACGGGATCGGCAAGGCGGCGCGCATGTCGAGCGAGCAGATGGGCAAGGTCACCGGCGGAATCAACCTGCCCGGCCTGTTCTAGCGTCGACGCGCTCGCCGTGGCGTACCCCGAACCGCTCGAGCAGCTGATCGCGAGTTTCGAGCGCTTTCCCGGCGTCGGGCGGCGCACGGCCGAGCGCCTGGCGTTCCACGTGCTGCGCGAGCCCAGCGCGCGCGAGCTGGCCGGCGCGATCGAGCGCGCGCTGCGCGAGACCCGGCTGTGCCGCGAGTGCTGCAACGTCGCGCGTTCGAGCCCCTGCGAGCTGTGCGCAGATCCCAAGCGCGACTCGACGCTGATCTGCGTCGTCGAGCAGCCCAAGGACGTCGAAGCGATCGAGCGCGCGCGCGTCTTCCGCGGGCGCTACCACGTGCTGATGGGGGCGCTCAACCCCGCCGAGGGCAGCGAGGGCGAGCAGTTGTTCGTCGCGCCGCTGGTCGAACGCGTCGCGCGCGGCGGCGTGGCCGAAGTGATCCTCGCCACCGATCCCGACGCCGAGGGCGAAGCGACCGCGCGCCTGGTGCTCGAGGCGCTCGCGGTGCTGGAACAGCCCGTGCGCGTGACCCGCATGGCGCGCGGGCTCCCGGCGGGCAGCGCGATCGAGTACCTGCACCGCGGCGTGTTCGAGGATGCGCTCGAGGGGCGCATCGAGCTGCGTCTCACGCGCCGTCCCGCTCCGGGGGCCTGAGCCGACGCGCGGTCGGGCGCGCTCAACCTGCGCAGGCCCTGCGCCGATACGCGCCGCGTGGCGCAGTCCCACCGCATGTCGCAGTCGCAGGGCCAGGAGCTGGTGCTCCTGCCCAAGATGGTCCAGGCGCTGCAGCTCTTGCAGTTGTCCGGGCTCGAGCTGGAGGAGTTCCTGCGCAACGCGGCGGAAGAGAACGAGGCGCTGCGTGTCGAGGAGCGCGAGTTCAGCCCGCCGCCTCAGCGCGCAGGCGCCAAAGAGGCCAGCGCGGCTCACGACGAGTGGCTGGCCAGCCAACCGGACCGTCCGCGCTCGCTGGCCCAGGCGCTCGAGGAGCAGCTGGCGCTGGTCGAACTCGACGCGCGCCTCGCCGCCGCGACGCGCTGGCTGATCGCGCACCTCGACGAGAACGGCTATTTGCCCTTCGAAGACGGCGACTTGCTCGAGCGCGCGCTCGCGGCGGGTCTGCCGCTCGACGAGACGCTCCTCGAGCGCGCCAAAGCCGTGCTGCACGCCTTCGAGCCGCGCGGCGTCGGCGCGCGCAACGCCATCGAGGCCCTGGCGCTCCAGCTCGATCCCGCCGATCCCGACTTCACCGACCTGCGGCGCCTGCTGGCAGAGTTCGTGGGCGAGCTCGCCCGCAATCGCCTGCCCTGGGTCGCGCAGGAGATGGGGCTGAGCATGGGCGAGCTCAAGGAACTGCTCCACAAGCTCGCCGTTCTCGATCCGCGGCCGGGGCGCGAGCTGGCCGGCGAAGCGGCGCCCGCCATCGTCCCCGAGGTCGTGGTCGAGCGCAGCGAGAACGGCTTCGAGGTGCGCGTGGACGCCGCGCGCCTGCCTGCGGTCGCGCTCGACGACAGCGTCGTGGCGCTCGCCCGCGAGCGCTCGCAGTCGCCGGAGGTCAAGGCCTACCTGCGCGACAAGGTCGAGCGCGCGCGCTGGATCGTCGCCGCCTGCGAGCAGCGCGGTCGCACCCTGCTCGCCATCGCGCGCGCTCTGTTCGCCCGTCAGCGCGAATTCCTCGAGAACGGACCGACGAAGCTCGCGCCGCTGCGCATGGGCGAACTCGCCGACGAACTGGGGCTGCACACCAGCACCGTCAGCCGCGCCGTGGCCGGCAAGCACGCGCAGACGCCCTGGGGGATCTTCGCCCTGCGGCGCTTCTTCCAGGCGGCAGTCGGCGGGGGCGAGGACCTGGCGCGCGACGAACTGCGCGAGCGCGTCAAGGCGCTTTTCGCGGCCGAAGACGGCTCTGCGCCGCTCTCCGATGACGACGTCGTGCGCCTGCTGGCCGAGCAGGGCGTGCAACTCGCGCGGCGCACAGTGGCGAGCTACCGCAAGGAACTCGGCCTGCCTTCGTCCTACCGCCGCCGCCGGCACTGAGCTGCGACCTGCTGCAGCTTTCGCGCTTCGCGGAGGTTCCAGGGGGTAGTAGCGACCTAACCAAGATCTCAGCGCGGCCGAATGCCGCGGGGCGCATCGGCGCTCAGGCCGATGCGCCCAATCCAAGCGGCATGAAGGCCGCGCTGAGCGCGCGCGTGCGCGCGGGCTCCGCGGAGGCTAGAAGTTGCGCCCCATGCGCAACGTGCGAGCGCTGATTGCCTACGACGGCTCGAAGTTCTTCGGCTGGCAGCGCCAGGAGGGCTTCGAGAGCGTGCAGCAGGCGCTCGAGGAGTCGCTCGAGGCTCTCCTGGGCGCGCACGTCGTCGTGCACGGCGCCGGGCGCACCGACACCGGTGTTCACGCGCTGGGCCAGGTGGCGAGCTTCATGGTCGATTGCCCGCTCGACGACGATCGACTGCGGCACGCGCTCAACGCGCACTTGCCCGCAGGCGTGGTCGTGCGACGGCTCGAGAGCTGCGCGCCGGAGTTCCACGCGCAGTTCAGCGCCCGCGGCAAGCGCTACGCATACGTGGTCTGCACCTCGCGCTTTCGGCTGCCCTTTGCGCACGAGCACACGCACTGGGTGCGCGATCCGCTGGATCTCGCCGCGATGCGGGAAGCTTGCGCACGCTTCGTCGGCAAGCGCGATTTCGCCGCGCTGGCGAGCAGCGGGTCGCCGCGCAGCTCGACCGTGCGCACGGTGCGATCCGTCAAGCTGCGCGCGCGCCGCAGCGGCTTCGCGGTCGTCGTCGAAGGCGACGGGTTCCTCTACAACATGGTGCGCACCATGGCCGGCACGTTGATCGAGGTCGGTCGCGGCCGTCGGCGGCCCGAAGACGTCACGCGCGTGCTCGAGAGCCTCGATCGCCGCAGCGCCGGTCCGACGGCGCCGCCCGGCGGCCTGTACCTGCTCTCGGTGCTGTACGACGAGCGTCCGTTCCGCGCGCCCGATCGCGGCCCGCGCGGCGTTCCGGGGCTGTTCCAGTAGGCCCGCGCGCTGTGCGCGTCAGCCCGCCGCGCAGCTCCTTCTCGACCGGCTGGCTCGACCGCACTCGCAGCCCGATTTCGAGTTCATTCCGCGCGGCGTCGCGGCCGATGTCGGCCAGTGTGGGGGTGCGGGTGCGGGGGTCCAGGGCGAGCTTGACGGGCGCGCACAGCGCTTCCATGTTGAGCCGCACGCGAGGCGCTCGCCGCGCTGGGCGCGGACCGCTGCTCGTCGAAGCCGCGCGGATGGCGCGCGGCTGGCGAGCGCGGCAACTGCGCGCGCCCCCGGCCCAGGAAGCAAAGCGATGAAGACCGTCGTTCAGACTCCCCATCACGAGTACTCCGCCGCCGTTCGCGAGCACGTGGAAGGCCGCCTGCATCAGCTGCTGCACTACTACGAGCGCATCGTCTCGCTGCGCGCCGTGCTCGAGCGCCAGAGCGACGAGCATCGCGTGGAGCTGGTGGCCAACGTCGGCCACCACGCGACGCTGGTGGTCGACGCGCGCGCGAGCGTGCTCGAGGGCGCGATCGACGAAGCGCTGGGCCGCATGCGCACGATCCTCGAGCGCCACAAGGGCAAGCGCGTCGGTCGCCGTCGTCGCTCCGAGCGCGAGCGGCGCTGACGTTCGCGCTCGTCCGCGCGGCCGCAGAGCGTGTGCTAGGCTTCCGAGCGCCGCAGCTGAGGCCCCTCGAGGCTCGCCGCGGCCGGAAGACGCGGCGTCCATGAGTCACTGGAAGCAGTTCAATGCCAAGGCCTGCTCGATCGAGTTGCAGGCCGGCGACAAGCCGTCGGCGCTCGACGAGATCGTCGCGAACTTCGTCGGCGCGAACGCCTTCGACCGCCCGCGCGGCGCGCGCGTGCTGAGCGCGCTCAGCGAGCGCGAGGCGCTCGCCACCACCGGTGTCGGCATGGGCGTGGCGATTCCACACGTCAAGCTCGCCGGCCTCGAGCGCGCGGTCGCGTCGCTGAGCGTGCACCGCCAGGGCCTGGAGTGGGGCGCGGTGGACGGCGCGCCGGTGCAGGTCGTGTTCACCGTCGTGCGGCCCGACCGCCCCGGCGACCAGCACGACCCCGCGCAGCACCTGGAGTTGATGCAGTGGATCGCGCGGCTGGCGCGCAACGCTGATTTCCGCAGTTTCGCGCTGCAGGCCACGCGCAAGTCGCAGTTGGTCGAGCTGCTCCAGGAGATGGCCGGCGTCTGATGGACAGTGCTGCCGGCGGCGCCGGGACGGGCGCGGACGAGGTGGTGGTCGCCAGGGCGCGGCTCTCGAACGAGCGCGGACTCCACGCGCGGCCGTGCCACGCGATTGCGAGCGCAGCGCTGGCGAGCGCGAGCAGTTTGCGCGTGCGATGCGACCAGCGCGAGGTCGACGGCCGCAGCATCCTGTCGCTGATGACGCTGGGCGCGGCCTGCGGTGCCGAGCTCGAGTTCCGTGCGCAGGGGCCGGACGCGCGCGCGCTGGTGAGCGAGCTGTGCGCGCTGGTCGAGCTGCACTTCGCGCAGTTCGACTGAGTCGCGCGGGGGCGCGCGCTGGGGGTGGAAAGTTCTGCGCGTCGCGGCGGCGGCGCCTGTCGCCCAACTTTTGGGGCGCAAAGTGTGCGCGGGCTCAACCTTGGAGCCGTGCGGCGACGAAACCGGCGAGCGCTTCCGGCGCCTTGTGGCGCTACCGCATTCCATCACCGCCGTTCCGCAGGGTTTCCAACACGTGTTCCGAAGAGGCAAGAGCGTCGTAGGCCTCGACCTCGGCAGTCAGGTCGTCAAGGCCGTGGAGATCACCCTGGAGGGCCCCGAGCCTGTGATCACCGGTTTCGCGCGCGTCGAGATCCCTCCCGGCGGCGACAAGGGCGCCGCGCTGGCCGAGCTGTTCAAGCGCGGCCGCTTCCGCTCCAAGCAGGTCGTGACCTCGGTCGCCGGTCAGTCGGTCGTCGTGCGCTACGTGCAGATGCCGAAGATGAACGAGGCCGAGCTCAAGCAGGCGATCCGCATCGAAGCCGATCGCTACGTTCCCTTCGAACTCGACGATGTGGTGCTCGACTGTCAGCCGCTCAAGCGCACCAGTCACCGCAGCGCCGATTCCGAAGCGCCGAGCAAGGACTCGGGCGACAACATGACCGTGCTCCTGGTGGCCTGCCGCCAGCCGCTGATCGAAGAGCAACTCAAGCTGCTCGCGGGCCAGAACCTGCAGCCCTTGGCCGTCGACGTCGACGTGTTCGCGCTGGCCAATGCGTGGGAGCTGTGCGGGCTGCCGGACGACGCCGTCGAAGAGGCGCCAGCCGCTGCTAGCGCGCCGGCGGCCGCAGCGGCGCCGACCGAAGAGCGCGCGATCGCGCTGGTGGACATCGGCGCCTCGCGCACTTCGATCAACGTGCTGTGCAACGGCGAGACCTGCTTCAGCCGCGAGATCGGCATCGGCGGGCACGACATGACGCAGGCCGTGGCGCGCAAGCTCGGCCTGGAGGTCTTCGAGGCCGAAGCGATCAAGCGCGCCGGCGAAGACAAGGAAGCCGAGGTCGCGCGCGCCATCCAGCCCGTGCTCGAAGACCTGGTGAACGAGATCTCGCTCTCGCTCGACTACGTGGAGAACCACGAGGGCGTGCGCGTCGAGGAAGTGTTGCTGTCGGGCGGCGGTGTGCTCGCGCCGGGCGCAGTCACCTACGTCGAGCAGGCCACGGGCCGCACTGCGCGGACCTGGAACCCGCTCGAGGGTCTGCGCGTGGCCGACGACCGCGTCGACGTCGAGGAACTCGAGGCCTGGGCGCCGTCGCTGGTGGTGGCCGTCGGCCTTGCTTCAAGGGTGCGTGCAGCATGATTCGGATCAACCTTCTCCCCGAGGAGTACCGGCGCAAGGCCAAGACGCCTGTGCGCGTGCTCGGCGCAGTGTGCGCCGGCGTGTGCGTCAACGCGCTGCTCGCCGCCTGGTACGGGTGGCTGGCGTTCGGCGTAGGCGCGGAAGTCGAGAGCGAAGCCGCCGTGCTCCAGACCGAGCTCGACGGACTCGCTCCGCAGGTGAGCTACTTCCGCGCGCTCGACGCCGAGAAGCGGCGCTTCGCGGGTCGCGAGGAGACGCTCGCGGGCATCACCAAGACGCGCATCAACTGGACCGCGAAGATCGACCAGCTCGTAACCATCGTGAACAACGGCGGCGAGGGGCAGCGGCACTTCGTGTGGCTGGACGACCTGACCATCCAGCAGTCGTCCGACCCGCGCGCCAAGAGCGCCGGGCAGCTCAAGGCCCAGGGGCACTCCGGTTCGGAGCACTTCGCGCAAGTGGCGAACTTCCTCGACGACCTCGAGGACGAGTCCTTCATGAAGGACTTCTTGCCGCCGGCGCCGCCCGAGGGAACGCAGGCGCAGGTCGACAAGGAACTCGAGCCCGCCGTGGTGTGGAACTTCCCGCTCAAGCTCGAGCTGAAGAGCACCACGCCGCCCAAGCCCGAGCCCAAGAAGGCCGCGGCCAAGCCCGCTGCGCCTGAGGAAGGGGGCCAGAAGTGAACGAGAAACGGCTCCTCAAGGGCATCGCCGCTGGCGCCGTCGTGGCGCTCGCGGGGCTGGGCTACCTGGTGTGGGCGGAGTACGGCGCGCTCGACGAAGCTCGTGCGCGCGTGACCGAGATCCGCGGCCAGATCGACACGGCGCGCAAGCAGTTGTCGGGCCTGGCGACGCTGGAGAAGGACGTGATCGTGCTGCGCGAGACCGAGCAGGCGATCAAGGAAATCCTCCCCGACGACAAGGACCTCAACAACTTCGTGCGCGACCTGCAGCGTTTCGCGCAGGACACCGAGGTCGCGTTCACGCAGGTCAAGCGCAAGGAGCTCGGCGGGCCGCGCAAGGGCGCGGTCGAGACCTTCGAGAAGGTCGCGTACGAGATCTCGCTCGAATCGGACGCCTTCCAGGCGCTGGCGTTCCTCGACCGCGTCGAGTCACACACGCGCTTCCTGCGCGTGCCCACGATCGCGCTGACCGCCAGCTCGCGGCGCACGATCGAAGAACTCGGCGCGCCGCGCCACAAGGTCAAGCTCGACATCGAGACCTTCGTCTACAAGCCGCAGGCCGGCGTCGATCCGGTCAAGATCGAAGGCTACGCGCGCAAACGCGAACTGCTGCTGGGCGAGATCGCCAAGCGCCGCCAGGCGCTCGCGGTCGAGACCTACCAGTACCGCGGCCCGCGCGGGCGCCGCGACCCGTGGGTCGATCCGCGCGTTCCGGTCAGCGACCAGGATCCCTCGATGCTGCCGATCCAGGAGCAGCAGCGCATCGTCGACGAACTCGTCGAGCGCATGGGCGTGATCAAGCGCACGCTCGACGAGTGGCGCAAGACCGACGTGATCGTGCGCAAGATGATGCTGCGCGCCGAGCTCGATCAACTCACGGTCGCGCTCGAAGAGGACGCGCGCCGCATCCAGAGTGAAGGACTGGTGCGCTTCCCGATGGCCGAGCGCCGCATGCAGGTCGAGGTCATCGACCAGCTCGTGGCCTCGCGCGACGAAGTCGACAAGGAGCGCGGCCCCGTCGGCCCCAGCCTCGAGCTGCTCCAACAGCTGGCCTCGTCCATGGCGCGTCACGTGCAGGGCGGCGAGCCGGGCCTGGCCATCGAGGCCTTCAAGTCGATCGAGAGTTCGCTGGCATCGGTGAGCGCCGATCCCGAACGACGCGCGCTCGCGCGGCAGATCGTGGAGACCTTCGAGGACGCCAAGATCCTGCGCGACTTCCAGGCCATCGCGATGCAGATCCGAGGCGTGGCGATCCAGGAGGGGCGTCCTCCGGTGGCGCTGATCAACGGCCGCACGTTGCGTGAGGGCGACGTGCTCGAAGGCGACATGGTCGTGCGCGCCATTCGCTCCGGCGAAATCGAGTTCCTGTTCCGCGGCGTGGTCCTGGTCCGCCGCTTCTAGCTGAAGGTCCCCAATCGTCTTGCGCCCGAAATCAAGTGCCGGGCCTACGGAGTTCTAGCGTGATCCATCGAAGCGTTCTCGTCATGGCGGCTGCCCTTCTCGCGGGTGCGCCGTCGGCCCTCGGGCAGTCGGTCGGCAAGGATGCGCGGGTCAACCTGCGCGTCGAGAACCGGGCGCTGACCGAGATCGTCGACTACATCCGTCAGCAGACCGGGGCCAACCTGGTGGTGCTGCCCGGCGACTACTCGCCGGTGTCGCTGGAACTGGCCGACGTGCCCTGGCGCGATGCGCTGCAGGTCGCTGCGGAAGCGGCCGGCGGCGTGGTGGAGGAGCGCACCGGCGGCATCCTCGCCATCGAACGCCCCGTGCGGGTGCAGTTCGAGTTCGCCGGCGCGGACATCACCGAGGTGATCAACACCATCGCCACGCTCTCGGGCGCCAACATCGTCACGGCGCCGGAGGTCAAGGGCACGCTCTCGCTGCGGCTCAACAACGTGCCGTGGCGCGATGCGCTCGACGTGACCGTCAAGACGCTGGGCTTCACGGTGATCGAAGATCGCCGCGGGATCCTGCGCGTGGTGGATCCGGTGACGCTGCAGGCGCAGATGGTCACCAAGAGCTACCAGCTGCGCTACATCCGCCCGTCGAGCCGCTTCCGGCCGAACATCAAGAGCGAGTTCCTGCTCCAGGCCCAGCTCCAGCAGCAGGGCGGCGGAGCGGGCGGCGGTCAGGACATCACCAAGCGCTTCAACGTGCTCGAAGCGCTCAAGAAGGCGCTCTCGCCCGGCGGCGAACTCGACTTCATCGAGTCGCAGAACGTGATCATCGTGCGCGACACCGACCAGGTGCACGAGCAGATCCGCGCTGTGATCGACCGGCTCGACATCGAACCGGCGCAGGTCTTCTGCGACGTGAAGTTCGTCTCGACGCTCAACGCTGACCTGCGCGACATCGGCGTCGACTACGGCGACGCCGGCCCGCGCGTGGGCATCAGCGGCGGTCAGGTCCCGACCACGCTGCCGTTCGGCCTGGGCGGCGGCGACTGGGAAGACATCATCGCCGTGAGCCAGCAGGGCCACTCCGCGCCGCTCTCCGATCCCAGCCTCGCAATCGGCTCGGTGGTCGCACCCTCGACGATCTTCGGCTCGCTCAACTTCACGGGCGTGGCGGCCACGCTGAAGATGTTGCAGCGCGACACGACCAGCGAAGTGATCCAGGCGCCGAAGCTGATCGCGCTGGACGGCGCCGAGGCGACGATCTTCGTGGGCGAGACCATCCGCTACGCCGAAGCGCGCTCGGAACAGGGCCAGGCCGGCGGTCTGCAGCTCTCGCTCTCCGAGGCGCAGAACTCACCGGTCGACGTCGGCTTCCAGTTGCTCGTGGTGCCGCACGTGATCGCGGGCACCAACCAGCTCACGCTGCAGGTGATTCCCAAGGAGACCAGCCTCTCCGGCACCGGGCAGTCGGCGCTCGCGCCGCAGGGCTTCGACGTGTTCACCGTCGGCGCCTCGGGTCTGGAGGGCTCGATCGCGCTGCCGCGCACGCGCTCGTCGACGATCCTCACCAGCATGTTGCTCGAGAGCGGTCAGACCGCGGTGATCGGCGGCCTGACCACCGACACCGACACGCAGACCGACTCGCGCGTGCCGTGGCTGTCGGAGATCCCGATCCTGGGCGAGGCCTTCAAGTACGAGAAGACCGAGCGCCAGCGCCGCAACCTGCTCGTGTTCATCACGCCGACGATCGTGCACTCCGCCTCGGACACCGAGCGCATCCTGCAGAACGAGTTCCTGCGCCGCCGCTCGCGCCTGGCGGACGAGGTCGACCAGTTGATCGCGCCGGAGACGCGCGCCGCGCTCGAGGCGCGCGAGGCCGAGAAGAAGAAAAAGAAGGACGACTGACGGCTCGAGGGCTGAGCTTCTACGCCCTGGAGCCTTCGCACTGCGCGAAAGGCTCCAGGGCCTAGTCGTTGCGCCCCGACCAGTGTTTCAGCCCGGCCGAATGCCGCGGGGCGCAGCGGCGCTCTGGCCGATGGGCCCATTCCATGCGGCGTGACGGCCGCTGGCGCAACACGCCTGAACGACCCGTTCCCCCCGCAGTGCGAGGGGCGGGTTGCTTCGCTTCCGGGGGCCTGCGCCGGGGGGGCCGACGGCGGGGCGGCGCAGAAAAAAACTCTTTGGCTTCCAACCAGGGGCGCCGATAGCGCAGCATGGACGAGCCTGCGGCTGGTCCACCGCTCCAGGGTCGCGCTCGCGACCCGCGGTCGCTCCGGTCGCGCCGTCCGGGCAGCCTTGCGCTGCGCCACGCATGTGGTTGGGCGCCTTCTTTCTCAGCACACCTTGGTCCGGAGTCGAGCGACGCTCGGCCGCGACGCCCGCCCGCGCCTTGCGCGGGTAGCCCGCTCGCGCGCCGCCGGTCGCCACGCCGCAGCCCAGCGCGCTTCAGGTGCGTCCGGGACTGCCGCGCGCGCGACTCGCCGTCCCGGACGAGAGAGCTTTTTCTCATGACCGATCAATTGCCTCCGAGCGCGTTCGAGCGCTCGGACTCGCCGCGTTCCGATTCGGAACGCTCGAACTCCGGCCCCGCTCCCGAGCAGGTTGCGGCGCCTGTCCCCTCCAACGACTCCCAGGCCAACGACGCCCTGACGCCCGAGTCTGCGTCGCACGCTGCAGACCCGGGCGGCGCTGACCACGTCGAGGGCGAACTCGCCGGCGGCCCTGAGCCGGAAAGGCCTCGACGCCGCCGCCGCGGCGGACGCGGTCGCCGGCGCTCTGCGACAAGCGCATCGGCCTCGCAGGTCGATGTCGCTGGCGATGAAGCGAGCAGCGACCCGTCCAGCGCGGACGTTCAATCGGCGGCCAGCGACGGCGTCTTCGAAGCCGCGGCCGAGCCGCGACCCGACGTCGCGCGCGTCGATGACGTCGGTGAAGCGCCCGAGGAGGATGCTCCCCGGGACGAGGCCGGCGCGCAGGGCGCAGCGGGTGGCGAAGGTGTCGGCGATGGCGGCGCACGGCGCTCGCGTCGGCGACGCGGAGGCCGTCGGCGCAGTCGGCGCAGCGCCGGCGATGGCGGTCCTGTCGCTGAAGGTGCGGCGGCGGACGCCGAGCAGGTCGCAGACGCGACAGCTCTCGAGCGCGCGGCCTCGCAGCCCGTTGCTTTCGAACCGTCGCTCGAAGCAGCGCCGGCGATCGATCTCGAGGCGGGCGGCTTCGACGACGACTTCGACATTCCGGCGGCTGCGGCGGCCGGGCCGCTCGACGCGTCGGACGCGCCCGATGCGCGCGGCGGCGACGAATCACGTTCGGGGCGGCGCCGCGGACGACGCCGAGGGCGTCGCGGCGGTGGCGGCTCGAACGGCGGCGCGAGCGGTGGCCCCAGCTCTGGACCCAATTCTGGCTCCAATCCCAGCGCCTCGCCCGACGCCGGGCCCAGGACGGTGGAGCGGCCCGCGGCCGCCCATCGCGACGGCGCCGGCGCGGAATCGTCCGGCGGTCCCAAGCGCTCGCGGCGCGGTCGCCGTCGGCGCGGCGCGGCCGGCGCGAGTGCGCAAGGCCCGGTGGGGGTGGAGTGGATCCCCGGCGAGGAGAACGAACTCGCTCTGGTGCCCGTCGAGTCCGAACGCGAGCCCGACAACGGCTCTCCCGCGCCCCAGGCGCGAGTCGAACCCAAGCAGGAAGGCGGCGGCCGCCGGCGCGGCAAGCGCAAGGACCGTGCGGAGTCGCAGGAAGTCGTCGACGTCGACGCCGGCGCGCGACCCAAGCCCGGCCGGCCCAACATCATCCTGGTGAACGCCGCCGACCGCGAGGAGATCCGCGTCGCCGTCGTCGAGGGCGGGCAGATCGTCGACTTCCAGATGCACGTCAAGCGTCACGAGACGCTGGTCAACGACATCTACCGCGGCAAGGTCGTGAACCTCGAGCCGGCCATCGGCGCCGCGTTCATCGACTTCGGCGAGGGCCGCAACGGCTTCCTCCACACCTCCGATGTGCTGGCGGTGTACGGCGACCCGGACTGGCGACTCGACAAGTTGCTCACGCACAAGATCGACCCCGAGGAGTGGGACGAGAAGTCGAGCCAGCCGCACGTCGCGGCGGAGCTCACGTCGGCGCGCGGCGCGCGACGTGACGAGACCCAGGGCGGCGCGCGCGTCGCGCCGCGCGTGGAGGAGGACCTCGGCGCAGACTCCGACGACGAAGGTGAAGACGGTGATGAGCCGCGCGCCTCGAGCGCCGAGCCCTCGGCCGACGAAGCTCACGACGGGCTCGATCACGACGACCTGCACGAGCGTCTCCTCGCGCACCACGACGAGCGCGGCGTGCACGATCACGACGAGCACGATCACCACGATCACGATGCGCCGTTCGACGACCACTCGCACGCGCCGGAGATCCACGACGCAACCGACGGCCTGGAGCTGCTCGAGGTGCTCGAGGATCCCGAGTCGACTCCCGGTGAGCCGGGGGCCGACGCACGCGAGCCTGCCAAGGCCCAAGCGGGCGAGGTCGAGCACCTCGGCAGCCTGCGCGCCCGCTCGCCGCTCGAGCGCAGCAGCTCTGACGAACTCGCCTGGTCCGAGCCCGAGCCCGTCGCGCAAGCGCCGCACGCCGGCGACTCCGACGAGGCCGCGCCGGAAGCTCCGCACGCGGACGAGCGCGCCTGGGAACGCCCGACCACCGATGGCGGACGCGGTCAGCGGGGCGCAGGTCCGCGCGGCGCCGAGGGCGCCCGGGGTGAAGGGGCCAGGGGCGAGGGCGGCCGGTCGGGCCGGGGCGGACGCGGTGCGAAGGGTTCGCGCGATTCCGAAGCCCGTCGCCACGGTCGACCGCGCGCGCGTCCCCGCTTGCCGATCACCGATCTGCTCGAGAAGGGGCAGTCCGTCGTGGTGCAGGTGACCAAGGACGCCATCGGTGACAAGGGGCCGACCCTCACGACCTACATCTCGATCCCCGGCCGCTACCTGGTGCTGATGCCCTCGATGTCGCGCACCGGCGTGAGCCGCAAGATCGAGGACGAGAAGGAACGGCGGCGGCTCAAGCGCATCCTCGAGAGTCTGGACGTGCCGGAGGGCATGGGCGTGATCGTCCGCACCGCCGGCACCGGTTGCACGCGCGACGATCTGCGGCGCGACCTGGACTACCTGATGCTGCTGTGGGACACGTTCGGCAAGCGGCTCAACCTGGGCCGCGGGCCGGCGCCGCTGTACGAAGAGTCCGACGTTGCGATCCGCACGATCCGCGACCTGTTCAACGACCACACCGAGGCGGTGTACGTCGACGACGAAAAGGTCTACCAGCGCGTGCGCGAGTTCATGGAGAAGCTGATCCCCGAGAAGGTGGATCGCGTGCAACTCCACACCGGCCCCAAGCCGCTGTTCCACACCCACAACGTCGAGCAGGACTTCGAGCGCATCTTCGCGCGCCGGATCGACCTCGCCAGCGGCGGCTCGATCGTGCTCGACCAGACCGAAGCGCTGGTGGCAATCGACGTCAACTCGGGCAAGACGCGCTCGGAGGGCTTCGACTTCGAGAACATCGCGCTGCGCACCAACCTCGACGCGGTCAAGGAGATCGCGCGCCAGATTCGGCTGCGCGATCTGGGCGGCATCATCGTGTGCGACTTCATCGACATGCAGCGCAGCTCGAGCCGCCGCCAGGTCGAGCGTGCACTGCGCGACGCCATGGACTCGGATCGCGCGCGCTCCAAGTTGGGCCGCATCTCGCAGTTCGGCTTGCTCGAACTGACGCGCCAGCGCCTGGGCCCCGGTCTGTCGAAGATGTTGTTCGCCAACTGCCCGCGTTGCCGCGGCTCGGGGCGCATCCGCACGGTCGAGTCGCGCGTCGGCGCGATCCTGCGCCGGCTCGGGGCGGCGCTCACGCTCAAGGGCTTCCAGAAGGTCGAGCTGCGGGCGGCGCCGGAAGTCGTCGAGCACCTGCGCCGCTACTGCAGCACCGAACTGCGCGATCTGGAGACCCGCCACGAGCGCCAGATCGAATTGTTCGCGGCGGCTGACCAGCTCGAGGATTCGGTGCTGCGCTACCTGCGCGCCGACGGGCGCGAGGTACGTCCCGGCGGTCGGCGCAAGCGCTGAGCCCGACAGTGGACCGCGCGGCGCCCGTGGCTGGCGGCGGTCGGAGCCGGCTGAGCCGGGCCGGGGCTCACACCCTCGCGCCCGGCTAGGCTCTTCCCAGCCTGCGAGCGGGCCGCTATGCTCCTCGCCCCTTTTCGAGAGCCACAGGGCTCCCGAAACGTCAGCTCCTCCGCCTTCCCGACCCGCTCTGCAGCGGGTCCCGCGCGCGACCCATCACCAAAGGCCGATCCGTGTACGCCGTCATCAACGACCGCTCCCGACAGTTCAGCGTCCGTCCGGGCGATGAGATCCTGTGCGACCTGGGCCTCGATGGAGCCGCGCAGGCCGCGGTCGGAACCAAGGTCACCTTCTCCGATGTCCAGATGATCTCGAACGAAGGCGCCGTGAAGATCGGCGCTCCGTTCATCGCCGGCGCCAGCGTCACCGGCGAGGTCATCGGACACGAGCGCGGCGACAAAGTGATCGCCTTCCGCTTCAAGCGCCGCAAGAACGTGCGCCGCAAGCGCGGACACCGCCAAGACTACGTGCGCGTCAAGATCGCGCAGATCCAGGGCTGACTCCGGAGTCGGCCGCCAGAGCGAGCGAGACCGACACCGCACCCCGCCAACTGCCCCGGCGCCTGCCCGAGCTCCTGCCCAGGCGCCTGCTCCCACCGCTTACCGCCCGTCCCCAGAGCCCGCGACACCAACGCTGGCGCTCCCAGCAAGCAGCAACGACATGGCACACAAGAAAGGTCAAGGTTCGACCCGCAACGGTCGCGACTCCAACCCCCAGTTCCGCGGCGTGAAGGCCTACGGCGGTGAGACGGTGCGAGCCGGCTCGATCATCGTGCGCCAGTGCGGGACGCGCTTCCACGCGGGCCGCAACGTCGGCGTGGGCAGCGACTTCACGCTGTTCGCGCTCACCGACGGCGTCGTGCGTTTCCAGTCCCGCCGTCGCGTGACGATCGAGCCGGTGTCCGCGAGCTGACCCGCCGCGCCCAGGTTCGCCAGGCGCGCTGGCGTGCGATCCGACGTTCAGCCGCGTGAGCTCGCCGAGGGCGCACTCGCGGCGCGCGAATCGCCGCCTCGCGGCGCGCGCAACCTACTCGGGGGCGCCTGCGCCCTCGCGATCCGGCTCGAGTCTGCTCCGCCCCACCTCTGACTGTCGAAGCCATGTTTCGCGACGAGTGCGTCATCGAGGTCCGGGCCGGCAAGGGGGGGGACGGCGTCGTTTCGTTCTACCGCGAGAAGTTCGTCCAGAAGGGCGGCCCCGACGGCGGTGATGGGGGGCGCGGTGGAAGCGTGGTGCTGGTCACCGACGAGCACGTGAACTCGCTGCTCGAACTCGGGCGGCGGCGCAAGTACGCGGCTGCCGACGGGCAGCCGGGCGGCTCGCGCAACAAGGCCGGCCGCGATTCCGAGGACCTGGTTCTCACCGTTCCCGTCGGCACGCAGGTCTTCGACCACGAGCACGGCAACCTGCTGCGCGACCTGACGCGCGCCGGCGAGCGCTTGGTGATCGCCGCAGGAGGCGACGGAGGCTTGGGCAACGCGCGCTTCGCCAACTCCGTGCGCCAGACGCCGCGAGTCGCGACCCCAGGACGCCCCGGGGAGGCGCGCGTGGTGCGCCTGGAACTCAAGCTGTTCGCCGAGGTCGGGCTCGTCGGTCTGCCCAACGCGGGCAAATCCACCCTGCTCTCCAAGCTCACGGCCGCCACGCCCAAGATCGCCGACTACCCCTTCACGACGCTCTCGCCCAACGTCGGCATCGCGCGCGTCGGGGCCTACGATCAGCTGCTCCTGGCGGACTTGCCGGGTCTGATCGAGGGCGCCGCCGAGGGGCTGGGCCTGGGCAAGCGCTTCCTCAAGCACGTCGAGCGCTGTCGCGTGCTCCTGCAACTGGTCGACGTGTCTCCCGACGCGCCGGTCGAGCCCTTCGAGGCCTGGCGCATCGTCGACGCCGAACTCGAACGCTCCGACCCCGAGTTGCACCGCAAGCCGCGCGTCGTCGTCGCCAGCAAGTGCGAGAGCGAGGAGGCCCGCGAGCGCGCGCTCGAACTCGAGCAGCGTCTGGCAGCGGTTCTGGCGAGCCGCGCGGGCCAGAGTGCGGACCACGGCTCGCTCCCAGGCGCGGGCGATCACCGCGAACCGGGCCACGCTGCGAGCGTGGTTTCGCGCATTTCCGCCGCCCGCGGCGAGGGACTGGGCGCGCTGCTCGCGCGCGCCCATGAACTCGCTCGCCGACCGCTGGAACTCAAGCCGGGGCCCGACGGCGACCGATGACGCCCGAGGAGAGGCGCGCAGCGCGAGTCGCTGTCGCGCACGGGCGCATCCATCGTGACCAATTCCGGTTCGCAACCCCCGCTGGGCAGGGACCCCGCTTCGCAGCCGCGCGTGTCCCGCCCGGCGCGCGAGCCGGCGCCGTGGGAGACCGTGCGGCGCGAGTCCACCGGTCCGACGCGCATCCCGCTCAAGCCTGTCGACGAGCCCGCTCCTGCGACCCCTGCACCGACGCCCGCGCCCGCGCAGGCGCCTGCGAACACGGGTCGCTCGCTGTCTCTCGCGCCCTCGCCGCGTGAGACCGCGCCGCCCCCTGCGGGGCCCAAGCCCGCGCCCAAGTCTCCGCCCGCGCAGGCGCCCGCACCCGCCGAACAAGCCGCGCCGTCAGCCGCTGCTCCTGCGACGCCGGTGGTCTCCCAGGCCGAGCTCGACAGCGCGCTCGCGCCCGCGCAGCCCGCGCGAGCCGCGACGGCGGAACTGGTCGATCCCGCGGAGGCGAACCGCATCGCGACCATGTCGCCGCGGCACAAGGTCGAGGCTTGGCTCGCGGTGATGATCAAGACCGGCGCGAGCGACCTGATCTTGCGCGCCGGCGGACGTCCCTCGACGCGTGTCGACGGTCGCATCGGCTTCCTCCCTGGACGCGTGCCGGCGGCCGGTGCGCTGCTGGAAGTGCTCGAAGGCGTGATCGGGCGCGACCGCATGGACATCTGGCGCGCCACGGGCTCGGCCGACGCCGCGCTCCAGCTCGACGGGCTCGGCCGTTTCCGCATCAACGCCTACAAGCAGATGGGCGAGCCCGCGGTGGTCATGCGCCGCATTTCGGAGAAGGCGCCGGTGCTCACGGAGCTCGAGCTGCCGATAGCCGACCTGACCAAGATCGCCATGCGCAAGCGCGGCTTGATTCTCGTCACCGGCATCGCCGGCTCGGGCAAGTCGACCACGCTGGCGGCCATGATTCAGCACATGAACGAAAACGCCGAGCGGCACGTCGTGACGCTCGAAGATCCCGTCGAAGTGCTGTTCAGCGAGCAGCGCTGCGTGATCAGCCAACGCGAAGTCGGCATCGATTGCGGCAGCTTCCACGAAGGTCTGCGGCACGCGCTGCGCCAGAGCCCTGACGTGATCCTGATCGGCGAAATGCGCGACCGCGAGACCGTGAGCGCCGCGCTCGACGCGGCCGAGACCGGGCACCTGGTGATGAGCACGCTCCACACGGTCAACGCAGCCCAGACGCTCGACCGCATCCTCGGCTTCTTCCCGGCCGAGCAGCACACGCAAGTGCGCACGCGCCTGTCGGACAACCTCGCAGGCGTGCTCTCGCAGCGCCTGATTCCGCGCGCCTCGGGCAAGGGCATGGTGCCGGCGTTCGAGTTGCTGACCCAGAATCCGCGCGTGAGCGAGCTGATCGAGAAGGGCGAGACCGGCGAGCTGATGCGCACCATCGAGCAAGGAATCACGCCCGGCCTGATCTCGTTCAATCAGTCGCTCAAGCGCCTGGTCACCTCCAAGCTCGTCGAGCTCAAGGACGCGCTCGCGGCCAGTGACCGGCCCGAGGAACTGGTCCTGTCCTTGCGCGGGATCACCTCCAGCTCCGGCCGCCGCGGCGGCGAGGGCGGCGGGGCCTCCGCGGGCTGAGCTCGCCCGCAACCGCCGAGGGATTGCGGGAAGAACACGCCGAGGCGGGCGTCTGGGCCTGTGGGGAGCGTGCTGGACGGTTGGATCCAGCGTGCGATAGCAGCTAGCATCCAAGGCCACCTCGAATGAACACCGCCGCCGCCAAGACACTGGTTTGGACCGCTGCCGCGGTGCTGGGGGCCGGACTCGTTGCCCACGTCGCTTGGTTCCTTGCGCACCGGGTCGAGTTCCAGGCGCAAGTGTCGCGCGAGACGATGGAGCAGCGGCTGAACGATGTCCGCGAGATCCCGCAGCGGGTCCAAAACGTCGTGGGCTACGACCTCGTCAAACGCGGCGTCGGCCGCGAACTGGACTGGAGCGGCAAGCCGCCGCCGCCCCCGGCGCCCCCGGTCGAAATCGAATCGCCGACCGCCACCAAGGTGCGCGATCCGCTCGACAAGTACGTGACCGTGCGCGCCGTCAAGGTCGACGCGTACGACGAAACGCTCAGCGACGCCTTCATCAAGTACAAGCCCGACGCGCGCGTGACGCTGCCTCCGGCGGTCATCGATGGAACCGTGATCAAGCGCGTGGGTGAACGCCTCGACGGCGACATCCTCAGCCAGGTCAAGGTCGTGGCGATCCTGCCCGATGGCGTGAAGTTCAGCTTCATCAACGATCCGCAGCGGCCCCACGAGTTCGTCCGGCCCGCGGAGTACCCGCTCGGAGGCGTGTTCCGCGTGCTCGCCGACGGCGAAGCGGAGCCGACGCCTGCGAGCACGGTGAACAGCATCCCGCGCCGCACGGACAACTCGCCGCTCGCGCAGACGATGCAGATCAGTCCCAACCGCTATCGCATCGGCGTCGAGGACGCGCGCGAAATCAACGATCGCTACACCGAGATCATCACCGAAGAAGTCAGCACGCGGCGCTACCGGGACCCGGTCACGCGCCAGCCGGCCGGCATCGAAGTCACGACCGTCAAGTCGGGTTCGATCGCTTCGCGCCACGGCGTGCAGCAGGGCGACGTGATCAAGTCGATCAACGGCCACGCCGTCACGAGCGAGGCCGAGGCGATCCAGTTCGTCAAGCAGAACAAAGACAACTACGACGTGTGGGAGGTCGAGGTGTGGAACCGCGGCCAGACCCGCACGATCACGTACTACCCGCCGAAGAAGTGAGTTGGCCGCAGGGCCCGCGCGGCGCGCGATGCGCACGTCGCCGCGGATTGTGAGCGCACGGCGAGCAATGGCCTTGGAGCTCTGGACGCTCGATGTAGGCAACAGCAGTGCGAAGCTGCGCTGCTGGGGCGCGAGCCAGGCGTCCGACGGTCGGCGTGTGCTCCGCCGCGCCGAACTCACCGGCGAACTGCGCGGCCAGTTCGAGCCCGCCGCGCCGCTGGCTGGGTTGAGCGCAGCGCTGGACCGCGCGCTCGGAGCGCGCACCTCCGGCGGAGCGTCGGTGCTGCTCGCGCTCTCGTGCGTGGCCTCGCTCGCCCTTCAAGAGGAACTCGCCGCGCGGCTCGCCTGTCACAGCGGAGTCGAGACGTTGGTCAACCCCGACGCCGGGCTCGCGAACGATGCCTCGCCGCCTGAGTCGGTGGGGCGCGACCGCCTGTACGCCGCGCGCGGCGCGTTCGAGCGCCTGGGCGCGTCCGCGATCGTGGTCGACGTCGGCAGCGCGCTCACCGTCGATCTGATGCTGGTCGACCGTGAAAACGGCCGTGCGCGGCCGCGCTTCGCCGGCGGGGCGATCGCACCCGGGCCCGCGCTGCTGGCGCGCGCCCTCCACGAGCACACGGCGCGCCTGCCGCTGGTCGAAGTTCGCCCAGGCGCGGCGGCCCTGGGTCGCAGTACGGCAGCGGCGATCGAGTCCGGCGTGTTCCACGGCCTGCGCGGCGCGGCCGCTGAATTGGTTCAGCGTCTGGCGAGCCAGGCGCCGGGAGCGGCGCTCGAATTGGTCGTCACCGGCGGCGCGGCGCGCTGGCTGCTCGAGCCCGAGCTGTTCCAGGGCCGCGCGCCGCTGCACGAGCCCGATCTCGTGCATCTGGGGCTGGCGCACGCCGCGTTGGATGCGCGGACGCAACGTGCGGCGCCGCGGGGCGGAGCGTGAGCGTGAGGCTGCTCACCGCGCCCAGCGCCGGCGCTGTGGCGGTGCTCGAGTTCCGCGGGGCGAGCGCGCTGACCGAACTCGCGCGACTTTGCCCGCAGGTGTCGAGCGCGCCCGTCGGCGCCTTGCGTCGTGTGAGGCTCGAACTCGACGGCGAGTGGCTCGACGACGCGCTGGTGCGGGTGGCGAGCTGCGAACTCGTCGAACTGCACCTGCACGGCAGTCGCGCGCTCGTGCAGCGCCTTTTCGAGTACGTGCACGTGGCCGATCCCTCGGCCACTCACGCGCGCTCGCTCGAGGGCGACGCGGAAGAGCTCTTGACCGCCGCCGACAACGAGCCCGCCGCTCGCATCCTGCTCGACCAGGCGCAAGGAGCGCTGCGGCGCGAGTTGGAGGCGATCGTGCGGCTTGCGGACCGTGCGGCGTCGGAGCGACTCGCGCAACTCCACGCCGCCGGTGCGCACGCCGCGCTGTGTCTGCGGCCGCCCCAGGTGGCGCTCGTCGGTCCGGTCAACGCTGGCAAGTCGACGCTCTTCAATCTGCTGGTCGGCGAGCAGCGCGCGATCGTGAGCTCGTCGCCGGGTGCGACGCGCGACGTCTTGAGTGCGCCCGCTCGACTCGGCGAGTGGCCGATCGTGCTGCTCGACACGGCGGGCGAGCGCGAACTGCAGGATGGCAGCGCGCGCGCGCAACTCGAGCAGGCGGGCCAAGCGCTCGCGCGTCGTGCGACGGCGGCAGCAGATTGGGTCTTGCGGTTGTGGCCCGCGGACCGCGGTGCGCCGCCCGAGCGAACGTCCGCGTCGGCGCGACGCGAAGCTTGGATCGAGAGCCGCGCCGACCTTGCACCCACTCCTCTGCCGCGCTGCGACGCGCGCGTGTCGGCTGCGGCCGATCCCGAACACGCGCTGGACCAGATCGCGCGGCTGTATCGCGCCGCATTCGCCCTGCCGCTCGCGCCGTGGAGCGCAGGCCGCGCCGCGCCCTTCGACGCGCGCTCGCGCGAGGCCGTGCGCCTTGCCCGGGATGGCGTTGGCGGGGCAGATCCGCAGTGGCGGCAGCCGCTTCGTGAATTGCTCGGCAATTGATGCGCGCCGGCGCGTCCGCTAGGCTCCCGCCTTCGATCGAGGTCCGCGCGCTTCCAGTCCCCGCGCCGGCGCTTCGAACGAGATGAACTCGGTTCACCGCCACCTGGTCTCCATCGACGACCTCTCGCTGGCCGAGATCAAGTCGCTGTTCGAGCACGCGCGCACGTTCGCCACCGACCTGCGAGGCTTTGCAGCGCTTTGCCCCGGACTGATTTCGGCGAGCCTGTTCTACGAGCCGTCGACGCGCACGCGCTTGTCGTTCGAGTCCGCGATGCTGCGCCTGGGCGGCGGAGTGCTCACCGCGGCGGATATGCGCGCGACGTCCGCCAGCAAGGGCGAGTCGCTCGCGGACACGGTGCGCGTCGTCAGCGGTTCCTACGCCGACGTGATCGTGCTGCGCCACGCCAGCGAAGGCGCCGCGCGGCTGGCCTCGCAGTACTCCGCGGTGCCCGTGGTGAACGCCGGAGACGGCAGCCACGAGCACCCGACTCAGACGCTGTGCGACCTCTACAACCTGTGGATCGAGCGCGGTCGCATCGAGGGCATCAACGTCGTGCTCGCGGGCGACCTCCGCTACAGCCGGACGATCCACTCGTTCGTCTACGCGCTCGCTCGCTTTGGCGCCAACATCGTGTGCGTGCCGCAGCCGGGCTTCGAGCTGCCGGCCTACGTCGTGCAGCGTCTGCGCGAGGAGTTCGCGGTCGAACCGGTGCGCGCGGATGCGACACGCCTGGGCGATCTGGCCCAGTCGAGCGACGCTGTCTACCTCACGCCACAGAAGCCGCACCAGCTGAGCCTGTTCACCGACGGTGGGAAGGGCCTGGCCGTCGGGCGTGTCGATGCGCTCTACATGACTCGGCCGCAGACCGAGCGCTTCACCGATCAGGACGTCCCGATCCAGAAGTACCAGCAACTCTCGCGGCGCGAGATGGCGGCGGACGCGCTGCGCGACGCGGTGGTCATGCATCCCTTGCCGCGGCGCGAGGAGATCCAGCCGGACATGGACGAGGACCCGCGCAGCATCTACTTCAAGCAGGCCGCGCGCGGTGTGCCGATCCGCATGGCGATCCTCGCCTTCCTGCTGGGGCGCATCGCGTTGGATGCGCCGCCGCACGAGTTCGACGCGCGACTTTTCCCCGCGCCGGTGGGGGTCAACCCGTGTCGCAACCCGACCTGCATCTCGCGCACCGAAACGCGCCACGTGCGGGCGCTCTACCGGCTCGCCGCGCGCTTTCCGATTCGCGCGCACTGCGGCTACTGCTCGCACGAGATCGTCGCGCCGCTCGTCGGCTGCACGACGACGCGGCACTTCCATCCCCACGACTCGGCCTCCGCGCGGCGGATCCGACCCGACCACATGGTGTTCTTCGCGAGCGAGGCCGAGGCGCTGGCGGCCCAGTACGAGCCCGCGGCGCGGGTCGGCGCCACCGGCGGCTGAACCGCGCCCGTTCGCGCGGACGACGGGGTTCGCGCGCAGCGGCTTGCGTGTGCGGAAGCGCACCTATCGGCGCGGCGTACGTGCGCTGCGCGCGCGCCGGTGGAACGTGTGAGCCTCGCAGGCCGAGCGATGCTGACGACGTAACTGCGTCCTCGCGCCGGGCTTACGGCCAGCGCACGATCCGGCGACGGCCCTGTCGCCCGGCGGCACGAGGTTTGACTTTCGTCCAGTGACCGTCGCTCTTTCGTTCCTCGCCGCCCTGCTTCGCCTCGGTGCTCCTCCTACTCGCCGGGCGCGCTCCTCGGGCTCGCCGTGCGTCCGGGCTCTCCGCACGTTCCGCGCGCCTTGACATGCGCGCCGCCCGGACGGGTCGGGTGCTCGGGCGGGCGTCGCGCCGAGCCGTTCGTCGCGCCCTGAACCTCAGCCGTCCCGAAAGGCCGGCCACTCGTGAGTCAGGCTCGCCTCGAAGGCGCACGCGCCGCGCGCGCCCTGACTGGCCGGGCGAGCATGCGACCCAGGCGCGCGCTCTTCAGGCGCGCAGCTCTCGGGCGCGCACCCCGCTAGGCGCGGGGCCGTGCAAGAATTGTCGGCCGCGCGCAAGCCGCGCGGGGCCACTGTCTATATCATCCGCCGCGGTGCGTCCGCGGCGCTCGCTGTCGACGCTCCTTTTCGTCCCCGCTGAACTCAACCATGACACGTTCACTCCAACCGCAAGCGGTCCGAGCTGCCCTCCAAGCGTCTCTGGGGGCAACCCGGCGCAGAGCCTCGATCACGGCCGCGTTGCTGGGGTCGCTGGCGTTCGCGTTGGGTGGTTGCTCAGGCGGTGGAGGGGCGCCGGCGCCGGACGCGATTCCGACAGGATCGATCGCGCTGCACCCGGACAGCAATCCGCAAGCGCCGACCTACTTCATCGGCGAGGACCCCAGCGACGGCGCAGCCTCGAGCTTGCAGCTGCTCGACACGTACTGGGGGCGCCTGGTGGAGGTTTACGACCTCAACGGGACTACGCCGGTCTTCTCCAACTTCGTGGTCGACGACCAGATCACAGGGGACGGACTCAACTACCAGCTCGAGCGCGACCCGCTGACCGACGTCGAGCGCTTGCGCATTCTGTTCCCGCAGGACACCCCGCAGTTCTACAACGCGGTCCTGGGCCTCGAGGCGAACCTGCAGGTGCTGCTCAAGAAGAGCGACGCGCCGACCGAGTTGCCGCCCTTCACCGCGGTCGCCCGCAACGCGGCGCTGGTCTTCAAGTTCAACGACTTGCTCGACCCGGCCACCATCACGCCGGAGACCCTGCGCATCCTGACGGGCTACGCGCCCTCGGTGCCGTACGAGGCGCGCATCTTCGCCGATCCGAGCCACGGCAACCTGTCCGGCGGCAACTTCTATTCGACGCGCGTGATCGTGGACCTCACCGTGTCGGAGCTGGAAGCCTCCGGCACGAGCCTGACGCTGAATGCGCTGGGACTTCCGAACGCGCTCAGTGTCACTCAGCCGAACGTGCTGGTTCGCATTCCCACGCAGGAGAGCGCGCCCAATCAGCAGTTCCGCGTGCTGCGCGCCCTGGGCGGACGCGCGGTCGCGTTCACGAACAACGGCCCCAGCGACCCGCTCTCGCCCACACTCGACATCCTGCGCGCCTTCCGCTCGGGGGGCAGCGCGGACATCACCGGCGACGCCAACAACGGCTTCCTGGTCGACAACGCGCCGCCGGTCGTGATCGGTCAGCAATCGATTTTCCTGCTGAACACGGTCAACTTCACGACGGGCCTGAATCAGCCCGCCTCGATTCGCTTCCAGACCGTGAGCTGCGCGTACATTCCGCAGATCGGCGACGTGATCGATGTCAACGGGGTTCGCATGCGCGTCGTGCAACCCGCGGCGGGCTCGCCCAACAACGGAATCGTCGGTCCCATGACCGTGCGGCCGCTGTGCGACACCTGCGATCCGCCGGTGGTGATCGTCAACACCACCAACCCTCCGGCGGGGACGATTCGCGCGCCGTACCGGCCGCAGCCGGGCCCCACTCCCGATCCGCTCTACCCGACGTGCTTCCTCAAGTTCCTGCCAGCGCCGGCGGTGCCTCCGGCGACGGGGATCGCCACGAACGCGACGGTCTCGATCTCGTTCAGCGAGCCCATCGACCCCAACACGATGCGGCCGTTCGACACGATGGTGATCGAGTACGGCAACAACGCCATCACCAACAACCCGATGTACAAGTCGGTGGTCGGCAACGTAGTGCCCTCGCCCGACCGGCGCACCTACACCTTCCAGCCGTCACTGCCGCTGCGCAAAGTCCAGCCCGGCGGATCGCCTGACCGCTACGACCTCAAGCTCGCCGCGACCAACGCTCCGATCCGCGACTTGGCGGGCAACGCGCTGGTCTCGTTGCTGCCAACCGCGCCGTTCACCGTGGCGACGGGTGGTCCCAACGTCGACAGCGCCGGCGTGAGCTTGAAGTTCTCGTCGCTCGACGAGGACTCCAGCGGCGCCCCCGAGATCCGCGGCCAGTTCTTGTACGACATCCAGCGGGAGTCGATCCGTCCCCGCGCGGTTCAGCGCTTCTCCGCGGTAGTCGACCGCACCGTGCCTTCGGTCGGTGCGATGGTGGACCTGCCGCAGTTCAACCTCCAGACACCGCTCTCGAACAACGGCAGCCGCCTGATGCGCGTCTGGCGCTACCACGATGTGGCGGGCTTCGGTCTGCTCGACGAGGCGACCCATAACCTCGATCTGGAAGGTCTGTGGTGGCAGCCCTTCGGCGGCACGCTCCAAGTCGACAACTTCCCGGAGTTCTCGATCGGGGTCTCGCACTCCAAGTACCTGCCGGACGAGAACCTCGACACCGGTCTGCTGCCCCAGTTCATCAACTCGGGACTCGAGCGCACCTTCGACAACAACCTGCTCGACAAGGCGAGCGACCCGATGACGATCATCGCGCCGCGCGCCCTGGGCTACCAGGTGAACCCGACCGACGTGTCGACCTCGACCTCGGGCAATGCGATCGCGCCCTTCCCGGTCAACCGCGGGATTCCGCAGAGCCAGTTCACGTACTGGACCTGGCGCGACACATCCAAGCTGAACGTCGCCGGTCCCGCCGGGGCCGGCGCGGACACCGCGCGTCTGGCTGGCATCATCGGGCCTGCCGCTAACAAGGGCTTCTACCCGGTGAATAAGGTGCCGACGATCGGCCTCCCGCTCTTGACGGAGTTCCGTACCTATCCCGACGCGCTGTCGACGGGCCAGAACGGCTTCCGCATCGCGATCGCGATCAACTCCTCGGCGCGGCCCTACTTCCGCGTGTTCTCGACCGGTGGCGTCAACCCCACGACCGGCAAGGTCACCACCGTGCAGCCCGACTCGAGCGCTTCGGCGGCGGGCGGCATCAACCCGAACACCGGTGCGCCCACGTTCTGGGGTGACAACACCTTCTACTACGGACAGGCCGACTTCGTCGTGCGGATCAGCCGCGTGCAGACCATTTGGTTCGACACGCAGGCGCCCGCGACCATCTTCTCCGATCCGGTCGTGGAGCCCGGCCTCGACTCGACTCCCACGGGAACCCAGGTCATCGTCGCCTTCCGCGGCGCCACGGGTTTCAATCCCGCTCCGCCGCTGGGCCAGTTCCCCTTCGCGAGCGCCAACAACATGGATGCCTACGGCAACCTGTACACCTCCGCGCAGCTGACGTCGCTGGGGATCACCGGAGTGACCGCGGTCGCGCCGATCTTCAGCCCGGTCGGATCCGAGGCCTGGAGAAGCGCGGCGACGGGCATCAACGGAGCGCGCTACTTCCAGGCGCGCATCACCTTCCTGTGCAATCCGCTGACCGGACTGGCGCCGGAGCTCTCCTCGATCGGATTCGCCTTCCGTCGCTGAGCCCGAGCGCGATCGAACTCACTTCGACCGTCGAGTTCCTGAACTCTGCACACCGCCGCGCGCCGCTCGGCCCGCCGCGATCTCGACTCCAACCAGCAACCTTTCAGCCGCTCCAGTGGGACCGCGCCGCGCGACGGCGCTGAGCTGGCCGGCGCTAGAAATCACCCGACATCTTTCCTCTCATGGCAACCATGCAAAGCGGTCTCCGTCGGCTCTCCACAACCAGTGGTCTGGCAGCCCTGTTGGCTTCGGCCTTCGTCTCCTGCAGCGGCGGCGGCGGCAGTGGGGACTTCCAGGTGACGTCCATCAACATGCAGAACGGTCAGCCTTGGCAGATCAACAAGCCGATCAAGGTGACCTTCAGCAGGGCGGTCGACCCGCTGAGCGTGAACCTCAACACGTTCAACGTGCGGCAGGTAGGCGGTGGGCCCGCGGCTGGCGAGTTCTACTTCGAGGACGATCGCCGGACGATCGTGTTCCAGCCCCTGTGCCCGACCCGCGACGACCTGTCTGACGCAGGTCTGCGGGCTGGAACCAACCCGGCGAACAACGACCTTCCGTACGCCTACGAACTCAGCATCGTCGGCGCGGATGAGAACTCCGCCCTGCCGCTCCGCTCGGCCAGCGGCGAAGTCCTGGCGCTGAGCCAGTCGCGCACCTTCCAAACTCCGACCTCGCTGAACCCGCTGAATCTCTACCTCGACGCGCAGATCGGGCCGCCGACTCCGCTGATCCTGGGCGAGACGCTTCCGCAGCGTGTCCAAGGCATCCTGGCCAACGATCCGACCATCACCCAAGAGCAGACCTACTGCTACTTGGAGGTGGGGGGGCCGACCGGCACGCGGCACTTCTTCCGCCGTCTGGGCAATGGCTCCGTCGAGCTGGTGCCGCCGATCACTTTGCCGCTCAACAAGCTCTCCGACGCGGGCACGCGCGTCGAGCTGGTGCTGAACTTCGACCAGCCGGTCAACCCCGCCGCGAGCAACATCTCGTCGAGCCGTCTGCGTTGGGAGTTCGCCGACAACTCGGGCGCCAGCACCGCCTGGTTGCCCATCGCGACCGACGTGACGCTCGAGCGCAACTGCAGCCAGATCGGCGCACGCGTTCGCATCCGCCCGCTGGCCGCGCTGCCGCCCTCAACCGATCTGCGCGCGGTGGTGACCCCGGAGTTCATCGACCTCATCGGCGAGAACAACCCCAACGAGCGCAGCGACTTCGCGCTCGCCACGACCGAGGCCTTCCCGGTCCAACCGCCGCTGCTCGCCGACCACGTGTTCGAGCGCTTCGACACGACGACCAACGAGGACAGCACCTCGTCGTTCTCCGAGCCGCGCGCTGAGTGGGGGCCCAATGGCGAGCTCCGCGCGCGCTTCTCGTTCACGGGAACCGGCGGACCGAACGGCGCGTTCGACTGGTACATCTCGGCCGGACAGGACGTGATCTTCAACACGACCAACACCACCATCACGGGCGGTGTGCTCTCGATCGCGTCCGACGCCAACTTCCCGAACAATCCCGCCAACCCTCCGGTCGCGAGCTTCCTGCCCACCGGCAGCCTGACCGTCGTGGGGGGCGTGGTCGACGTCCGCAACTTCTACATCGAGGAAGGCGGCACGCTGAAGATCGAAGGCCCCAACCCGTTCGTGCTGCTGGCCTCCGGCGACGTCTGGATCCGCGGTCAGGTGATCGCCTCCGGCAACAGCAACCTGGGGGTCAACACGCTCAACACGACCAACATCCCCGAGCCCGGCGCGCCGGGTCACGCTGGTGGCGGACGTGGCGGCACGGGCAGTCCGCTGACCACCGCCTCAACTCCGCGCGGCGGCAACGGATTCGGCGCGTTCAACGTCGCCGACGGCGGTGGACAGGGCGGTGAGACGGGCTGGTCGAGCAACGGCACGGTCGAACGTCGTCGCGGCGCCGGCGGCGGCGGCGGCCGACTCGGTCCCGACGTCAACTGGCTCGGACCGACCCCGGCGACCCCTCCGGCGCCCGGTGGCCCCTTCGAGCAGCGCCGCGTCGGGTATGACGCCGAGCCCGGCTTCGACCGCGGCGCCGCGGCCAATCAAGTGGCCGACAACGGCGCGATCACCGGCGACCCCGGTCCGTTCGGCGGCTCGATCGCTCCGGCGCCCTTCGTCGACCCCGACTCGGGCAACAACTTCTTCGGCGTCCAGTTCAACGACGACACGGGTGCGATCACCGTGGGCGAGCTGACGCGGCCCTGGGCCGGTTCGGGCGGTGGTGCTGGCGGTGACGCGGCATTTGTCCCCGGCGGATCGTTCCCCGCGCCGTGGAACCCGGCGGGCGACGAAAAGGGCTCGGGCGGCGCCGGCGGCGGTGGCTCGGTGCACGTGCTGGCGCTGGGCAGCATCCTGTTCGGCCAGAACGGGCGGCTCGTCGTGCGCGGCGGAATCGGCGGCGGTGGCGAGAACAACTCGTTCCTCAACCGCGTGGGCGGTGGCTCGGGCGGCGGCTCGGGCGGTCACGTTGTTCTGCAGTGCGCCGGCAAGGTCGACTTCCGCGCGAAGCCTGCCGTCGACCTGAACGACCTGTCCACCACTCAACCTGCCTCGGCGGCGAACAACTGGGCCATCAACGCACTGGGCGGCCAGGGTGGCGCCGGTGCGGGCGACTTGGGTGGCGGCATCCAGAGTCCGACCGGCCAGCGCGAAACCGCGCCGACCAACGACGCGTGCCCCACTGGTTACCCGAGCACTGGCGCCAACGCGTGCCGCGGCTTGATCCAAGGCGCGGGCGGCGACGGAGGCCCCGGCATCATTCAGCTCCACACGTCGAATGGTGAGGTGGGCAACCTGTCGACCAACGACGTGCTCGTCGCGAGCGGTGTAACGCTCGACCGAATCTGCGCCCCGCCGCCGTTGTGCCCGCGCGGCGCCAACGGTCCGGTCGGTCAAGCCTGCCACATGATCCCGACCTTCGGCCGCACCTCGCGTGCTCTGTCGAACTGGATCGCGTTGGGGGACGGCGGCTTCGACGCAGGGACGGGCAGCTACCGCGACGTGGAGTTCTCGTTCGGCGGGATCAACACGACCACGGGAGCGGTGCTCACGACCGCAGGCATCATCGACATCCAGCCGGCGCTGCTCTCGACGACCACGATCAACCTGGGCGGCAGCACACCGCCGTTCATCTCGGTCCCTGGCGGTCGCACGCTTGTGATCAGCGCGGCGGCGCTGGTTGGAACGGACAACGAGGCTCTGCTGTCCAATCCCGCGCTGCTGGAGGGCTATCAGATCCAGCTAGCGGACGGCGTGAACTCGCGCCGCTTCGACGTGGTTAGCGCGTCGTACGACTCGCAGAACCAGCGTTTGACCCTGGTGATCGACGGCGACGGCCCCTCGATGCTCACCTTCCCGGGTCTGTCGACCCAGACCGACGTGTCGGTGCACCCGGCGTTCTTCCGGATCTTCAGCAGCGGCACGGCGGACTCGCTCCCCGCGCCTGCTGCGGTTCAGATCCGCGTTCAGGCGACGGAGGCCGATCCGTTGACGGGACTCCCCAACCCCGCGGCTGCCACGGCGATGACGGCCAACGCCGCTTCGTTGAACACCCTCGGCAACGGTGACCTGCGCTTTGTGCGCTTCGAGGTCCTGTTCGACATCGGACCCCTGACCTCCGGCCAGGCCAACAATCCGATCCCGGCGCTGAAGTTCTTCCGCCTGCCGTTCCTGTACCGTTAGGCGTCGCACGCGCGGCCCGTGCTGCGGTGACCATCGAGACCCCATCAGCCCAATGCAGTTCTTCTCCTCTGCGCGCACCCGTTCTGCTGCGTACGCCCTCGTCGCTTGCGTGGCCCTCGGTGTCAGCGCCTGTGACCGTCAGAGCCAGTCACTTGGCTCGCAGTTGCCGGTGGGTTCGATCCAGGACCTGCCCGGCGGCTCCCTCAAGTTCGTCGTCGACGCCAGCTCCAACGGGCAGGCGCCAGGACTTCGACTGCTGCGGGCCGAGTGGGGGCGGCTGGTGGATGTCTACGACTTCAACCCGCTGACCCAAGAGCGCACGCGAATCTTCGCCGACTTCCTGGTCGGGCCCGACATCTCGACGGACGGCATCAACTACGTGTTGGAGCGTCTTCCGGGCACGGGGCGCGAGCTGCTGGTGATCCGGCATCCGTACGGCTCCACTGCATTCGACAGCGCCTTCCAGGCGCTCGACGATGCGCTGCAGTCGTTCATCGTGAAGGGCTTGGCTATCAACGAGCTCCCGCCCTTCACCGCGGCGCCGCGGAACTCTGCGATCCGGCTGGTGTTCGACGACTTGCTCGACCCGGCGACCATCAACGGCCAGACGATTCAGCTGCAGGTGGGCTATCCCCCGGTCAACACGCAGGGCGCGCGCATCGTCGCTGACACCAACTATGGCGACCTGGTCGGCGGGCAGTTCCGCTCGACACGCGTCCTCGTGGATTTGACGGTCTCGCAGGACGAGGCCGCGTCGCTCGGGCTGCCGGTCAACACGATCGGACTGCCCGAAGCTGTGACGCCGAACCAGTCCAACGCGGTGCTGCGCGTCCCGACGCGTCCGGTGCCCGGAGTGTTGGCCGCTGCGCTCTCGAACCTCAGCGGCTCGACCGTCGGTTTCACGGGCAACGGGGCCACGGACCCGACGGCCTCGACCCTGGACGTCGTGCGCGCCTTCCGCTCCGGCGGTCGCACCAGCGTCACGCTCGACCCCAACAACGGCTTCCTGCCCGACCCCGAAGCGCCGTCCATCGTCAGTTCGCAGCCGATCAACCTGCAGAACGTCGCAGCCGTCGGTGACGACTACCTCTTCGATGCGGTGTTCCAGACCGCGGCGTGTGCGCTGCAGCCGCGGCAGGGTGACATCATCGCCCTCTCGAACGGCATCTATCTGCGGCTGTTGCTCGACGGACCTGCGCCGGTTGGCAACGTCGCCAGCGGTCTGATCGGTGAACTCATCGATCAGGTGTTCCCCGGCGTGTCGGTGTCGGAGGGCGCTGCTGCCCAGTACCGCCAGCGCTGGACCGGCTCGAGCGATCAGTCGGGACGACCGGGTTGCTGGGTCACGATCCTGCCGGCCCCCGCCACTCCGCCCGCGACCGGACTGGCGACGAACTCGACCTTCACGCTGCAGTTCAGCGAGCCGATCAATCCCGCCACGGTCAGCGGCTTCGACAGCTTCCAGCTGCAGTACGGCTTCCCCACCGACGGTGTGATCCAGAGCCGCGTCGTCGGCACGGTCACTGCCTCGGCGGATCTCACGCGCTACACCTTCCAGCCGACGTTGCCTCTCCGCCACGCCACCGGCCAGACCGAGACCTACCGGCTCTCGGTGGGGATCGGTGTGGCCGGCATCCTCGACATGTCAGGCAATACGCTGGCCTCGACGTTGCGCGACGGCCTGGGGGCGCTCCCCGCGTTCCAGATCGCCGCGACCCAGACGCCGATCGAGAGCCGCAGCATCTCGCTGCAGTTCTCCTCGACCGACGAGGATGCGCTGCCGACCGACCCGCCCGGTGATCCCGAGTTCCGCGGCCAGTTGATCTACGACCTGCTGAATTCGCGCATCCGTCCGCGCTCGGTCGCACGCATCAGCGGAGTGTTCGAGGCCCAGACCCCCTCGGCCCAGCGCATGCCCGGTCCGGACGTGATCGAGCGCCCGCCGCTCCTGCAAACCAACGGCAGCGTGATCGGCATCTCGATGAACCCCCTCACCCGTCTGGGGGCGCGCACGATGACCGTCTGGCGCTACCTCGACATGGGGTTGAACGTCGCCACGGGCTGGGGCGGTCCGACCCAGGCCTTTGACGACGACACGTTCAACCTGGACGTCGAGGGACTGTGGTGGTCGCCCAGCAGCGCAGGTGTGCTGGTCGACAACTTCCCCGAGTTCGAGATGCGACTGTCGCACTCCAAGTTCCTGCCGGATGAAGTCCTTGCGATGGGCGCACCGGTGCACACCACGTCGGGCCTGGTGGACACGTTCGCCGACAACGTGCTCGATCCGGTCAACGACCCGCAGAAGGTGGTCCATCCGCGCGCCGCGGGCTTCACCATCAACCCGGTCGACCAAACCCAGACCAGCAACGGCACGGTGCTGGCCCCCTGGCCGCTGAACCGTGGTGTGCCGCAGTCGCAGTACCAGTACTACACCTGGCGCGACACGTCCCTGCAGGCTGTGGGTCAGCCGAACGTCGGCGCAGCCCCCGGTCAGGGCATCATGCTCGGCAATGAGCCCGTGATCCTCGGCTTGGAGCCGCCGGTTGCGGTTGGCTTCTACGCCGTTGGGGCGGTTCCGACCATCGGCCTGCCGCTGCTGATGGACATTCGTTGCTACCCGAACACCAGTTCGTCGCAATCCAACCGGCCCAACGGACGCTGCGCAGTTCCGGTCGCCTTCGACATGTACCCGCAGGCCTTCCTGCTGGAGACCGCGCCGTGGTTCACGGTCTACTCCGGTGGAACGGTCACGCTGGGCGGTGTGCTCCAGCCGGTTCAGCCCGACCTCGAGATCATCGCGCGCGGCACCAACCCTCCGGGCGGCCTGAACAGCCTGCCGCACAACCAGATCGCGCTCTACGGTCAGGGCGACTTCGTGGTCCGCGTCAATCGGGCCCACTCGCGCTGGTTCCAGTGCGCGCAGACCCCGGGCGCAGCGTTCAACTTCGCCGAGCCCGTGATCGAGCCTTCGGTCGCTTCGTTGCCCGCAGGTACGCAGGTGCTGCTCCACTTCCGTGGTGCGACGGGCGTCACCGGCGCCGGGGATCCCTGGCGCAATGCGCGGAACCTGGACCCCTACGGCGACCGCAGCCCGCTCAACGCCACGCCTGCTTACGTCGTCACGTTCCTGAACGCCGACACCACGTGGAAGGCCAGCATGAACCAGATCAACGGCTCGTTCTTCTTCCAGACGCGGATCACGATGATCTCCAACGTCGAGAGCGGCGCGACCCCCGAGATCTCCGGACTGGGCTTCGCCTTCTCCCGCTGAGCGAGCGGCCTGCCGGCGGCGCCCGAGGGTGTCGCCGCGGCACTCGAGGACTTCACGCGCGCGCGTCGGCCAAAGGGTCGGCGCGCGCGCCGTGTTTGTAGGCCCAGCTTGCGGCGCGTGCGCGCGCGCCCGGCGACGCACGCCGAGAGCGCACGCAACGACCCGATCCGCGCGCCGTTGGGAAGTGTCCGCGCGAGCGCTCGCAGCGTGATGCGGGCGGCCTCGCGCCCGACAGCGGCTTGGGAGCGCAGCGGCCGATTGCTCAAATGGGCCGGTGAGTCGAGAGCTGGTCCAAGGCGCGCTGCGAATCGCTTGCGTCTGCGCCCTTGCGCTCCTCGCCTGCGAGCAGCCGCCCAGCACGGCGGCGGCCTGGCTGACACTCACCCAGGCGCGCCCGTCGGAGCGGACGGAGGTATTCCTCAACGAGCGCGTGGTGCTGCACTTCTCCGAGGAGCTGGATCCCGCGTCGGTCCACTCGGGCAGCGTGCGCATCCTCGATAGCGAAGGTCGCGCGGCCATCGGCGCGTGGCGCGCGTTCTCCGACCGCCTCGAGTTCACGCCGGCGCCGGTTCTGTCCGCGGACCTCAGCGATGGCGGGTACCGCCCTGGGTCCACGTACTCGGTGCTGCTCCTGGGCTTCCCTGCACCCGATGGCCTCCGCGGCCGCAGCGGCGCGATCCTCGCCGCCAGCCAACGCCTGGAGTTCCGCGTGGTCGGTCTCGAAGCGCGCGCGACCCGCCCGCTGTTCGAGGACGCCAGCCCGACGCGCGGCTTGCCGCTGGTGCTGGCTTCGGGCGTGCTCGCGGAGGGCGACCCGATCCTGCTCCTGGGCGAGGAGCCGGTCGACCCGTCGAGCCTGGAGGGGGCGGACTTCGAGCTGGTCAAGCGCTCCGTCAACGGTTCTCTCGCGCGCGCCCAGCCGGTGCCTCTGACGGCGCGGCTCGTGCAGAACGCCGATAAGCGGGCCGTGTCGCCGACCGGCGCCACCTTGATCGAGCTGCGGCCCTCGGCGACGCCGCTCGAGCCGGGCAGCTACGTGCTGCGCCTCGCGCGCGGCGGCCGCGTCGACGACCTGGGCGGGCACGCGATGATGCTCGTGAGCCCCACCTCGACGCGCTGGCTCGATTTGCGCGTCGAGTCGGGGCGACGTGCGTCGCGCGCTGGGCTCGCCGCGCACTTGGAGAGCTTTGCGAGCCGCGCGGCGCGCTCCGCGCAGGTCTGGGAGGACGCAGACGGCACGGCCTCGTGGTCCGACACGGGCCGGGTCGAAGTGCGCTTGCCGCGCATCTGCGGCGACGGGCGCGACGGCGAGGCCGCGCTCGCAGGCGCCCTGCGCGTGGCGACGCTCCAGGCGACCTCGATCCGCGTGGCTCGCGAGCGCAGCGCCGAACTGGAGGGCGATCAGCCGCTCACGCGACTGTCCGCGCAGGCCAGCGTGCGGATCGACGGCCGGCTCGTGCGCAGCGAGCCGACATCGAGGGCGTCGGCGTGCGACATCGAGTGGCTGAGCGCGCTCGCGGCGAGTCCGCTGGAAGCCGGCGAGGCGCTGGAGCAGCTCGAGCGCGAGGCCACCCGTGCGCTGGTGATCATCGCCGGCGCCGACTTGATCGTGGAAGGTCGACTGGAGAGCTCGGCGCCCGTGGTGCTGATCGCCGGGGGGAGGATCCGGGTCTCGCGTCAGGCCGTGATCGAAGCGCCGCGCGTGTGGTTCCTCGACGAGACCACCGAAAACCTCGCGCACCAGGTCATGGGGCACCGCATCGGGGCCGGACAGCGCCTGAGCTGGCGACTGGCGCGCGCCGAGCGCAACGTGCTGCGCACGCCGCTGCGCCTGGCGGTGATCTCGACTTCGCTGCCCCCGGGCGGCGCCGCGCGCTTCGAGTTCGGCCCGCGCGTGACGCTGCACCACGGCTGGGGGCGGGCCCGCGTGCGGTACTTGGGAGATCGACCGGTGGGCAGTTCCTCCAGGTCGCCCGAGCTGTTGGTCGACGATCCCGCCCTGCTCGTGGGCTCTTCGACGCTGCGCCTCTTGATCGAACTGGAGCTGTTCCCGGGGGACGGCGCGACGGACGCCCCGCTCGATGCGCCCTGGGTCGACGACGTGCTGATCGAATACGAGCCCGCGCGCGAGGGACGGCGCTGATGGAGATCGCGCCGCCCTTGCAGCTGGTGTGGTGGGCCGTGATGGGGCTGTTCGTGGGCTCGTTCCTGAACGCCGCGATCTACCGTTTGCCGCGCGAGGAGCTGAGCGTCGCCCGTCCCGTGCGCTCGATCTGTCCGAACTGCAAGAAGCAGCTCGCCTGGTACGAGAACGTCCCGCTGGTCTCCTGGCTGATCCAGCGCGGGCGCTGCCGCGGCTGTGCGACGGCGATCTCCTGGCGCTACCCGCTGGTGGAGGCGCTCACCAGCGTGCTGTGGCTGTGGATCGCCTGGGAGAGCGGTGTCGAGCACTGGGACCTGATCCTGGCGCGCGTGCTGGTGATCAGCGGCCTGATCGTCGCCACGTTCGTCGATTTCGAGCTGTTCGAGATCCCCGACGAGGTCTCGATCGGCGGCATGCTGGTCGCGCCGCTGGTTTCGTTCCTCACGCCGGCCCTGCACGCGGACTCGCGGCTGGCGCTCGAGCTCTCCAGCGGCGCCGAGGTCGATCGCACCGGCGCGTTGCTCGCCTCGCTGATCGGGGTCGCCGTCGGCTACGGAGTGCTGTGGACCATCGCGACGCTCGCTGAGCGGATGTACGGACGCGAGGCCATGGGGCTGGGCGATGTGAAGCTGCTCGGCGCCGCCGGCGGCTTCGTCGGCCCGCTCGGAGCGTTGGCGGCGCTGGTGGCGGCCTCGTTCGTGGGAGCGGTGGTGGGCGTGCTCAACATCGCGCGCCTGGTGTGCTTCCTGCGCCGGCGCGTGAGTGCGCGCCGCAGCGCGCGCAGCTGGTCCGACTCGCTCGCGGCGGCGCGTTGCGCGGGACAGATGCTGCCCTTCGGTCCGTACTTGGCCCTTGGAACCGCGCTCGCGCTTGTGTATTGGAATCACATGCGCGCGTGGTTCTGAGCTGCGCGCAGAACCGCGTTCGAGCGCCGCGCAAGCGACGGCGAGCGCCGAACTGCGCTCCGCCACACGCCGACACTCGGGCCCGGTTGCTCGAGCGGCCCAGCGAGTTCCGAACGTCGCACTTCCACGGTGCTGCGTTCGCGCACTGGCGCCTGCAGCCGCGCGCAACCGCGCTCTCTCATCCGTCGCTCACACTTCTTCGCTTGCGATCGGACGCACTTCGTCCGCCGCTCTCCACTTCACTACGCCAGGGGGTTTCCATGAATGCGTTGCTCAGCCGTCCCTTCGTCCTCGCGGGCCTGTTGCTCGCGCCCATGTTCGCCAGCTGCGCCGCGCAGCAGTACAAGGCCGTCGCCGACGAGCGCGAGCAGGAGAACCGTGCGCTGCGCGAAGAGCGCGCGCGCATCAAGGGCGAGAATCGCGACCTGAACGCCGAGAAGGCCTCGCTGGAGACGCAGCTCGCCGATGCCAATGCCCGCCTGCTGCAACAGCCCGAACCCGCCGCGGGCCAGAACTACGCCGAGCTCGATCAGCTGGGCGTCGGCTACGGCATGCGCGACGGCCGCATGGTGATCTCGATCCCCACCGAGATCAGCTTCCCGTCCGGTCGCGCGGAGTTGTCCGCCGACGGCAAGCGCGCGCTCAAGAGCGTCGCCAAGACGCTCAAGAAGGACTATCCGGTCGGGCGCTTCGAGTACTGGATCGAGGGGCACACCGACTCCGACCCGATCCAAAAGTCCAAGTTCGGCTCGAACCGCGAGCTCTCGCTGGCGCGCGCGATGGCCGTGCTGCGCTGCCTCGTGGATGAAGCGGACATCCCCGACAACGCCTGCGTGGTGAGCGGCTGGGGCCCGCACCGCCCCGTGGCCGCCAACGACTCGCGCTCGAACAAGGCCAAGAACCGGCGCGTCGAGATCGTGGTCGAGCAGGCCGCCGGAACGCCGATCCAGCAGTAGCGCCGGGGCCGCGCGCCGCGGCCTCCTGTGGCTCCGCTCCTCGTTCGGGGCGCAGCTGAAGCAGCCCCTCACGCCGCGCGCTCGCGGTGCGAGGGGCGTGCTCGTTTCGTGGCCGCGCGTGCTCCGCTCACTGTGACCGACGCGTTCAGCGCGCTGTCAAGTCAGCCTTGGTCGCAGAGCGCGGGTGAATCCGGGCGAGTGCGTCGGCGCGGGCGCCGGATCGCGCTCGAACTCCCGTTGTTCCGCGTGCGAACGGCGCGCCCCACGCGCGCTCGGCGAGCGTAGGATGCGACCAGAGTCACTTTCGCCTTGCGCCGCGGACGCCCGCGCGCGGTGCGGGGAGCGCCAGAGGCGCGGGCCGCTTCGAAAGCCCGTACCTGCACCATGACCTCTGCTGTCCAAGGTGTGCGCAATCTGGCCTTTGTCGGCCATCCCTCCTCAGGCAAGACCACCCTGGTCGACGCGCTCGCGTTCGCGCTCGGCGTTTCGCCGCGCAAGGGCTCGGTCACCGACAAGACGTCGATCTGCGACACCGAGCCCGAGGAGCAGGAGAAGGGGCACACGCTGCAGCTCTCCGTGGTCCAGGCGCAGACCAAGACTCACGCCTGGACCTTGATGGACACGCCGGGCTACCAGGACTTCGTCGGCGACTGCCACGGCGCGATGGTCGCGTCCGATGTCGTCGTCGGCGTGGTCAGCGCCGCGGGCAAGGTCTCGCAGAACCTGCGCCACAAGCTCGAGCACGCTGCGCGCCTGGGCAAGGGACGCGTGATCGTGGTCACGCACCTCGACGCGGAGAACCACGACTACGACGCGCTGGTGACCGAGCTCGACGAGGTGATCGGCGAGGTGTGCGTGCCGTACCTCGTGCCCGACGCGCTCGGGCACGCCTTCTCGCGCGTCGAGTCGATCGTCGCGGCCGATCGCAACGGCTGGAAGAAGAACCTCATGGACCGCGTCATGGACGCCTGTGAGGACGACGAAATGATGAACCACTACCTCGACACGGGCGCGCTGACCGACGAGGAGTTGCACCTCGAGCTGCCGCTGTCGATCGCCAAGGGTTCGCTCGTGCCGGTCCTGTGCTGCAACCCGGTGAGCGGCGTCGGCGTCGATCAAGTGCTGGCCTTCCTCGCCGAGTACGCGCCCGACCCCAGCTTCTTCCAGATGCTCGACGCCGCCGGCGAGCGCATCGCTCTCGATCCCGAGGGTGCGCTCGTCGCGCGCGTGTTCAACGTTCGCGCAGATCCGCACGTGGGCAAGCTCTGCACCGCGCGCGTGATGGCGGGGCAGATCGGCGCCCACGACGCGGTGGTGGGTCCGCACTCGGCCGGCAAGCCAGAGAAACTCGGCGGTCTGTTCCGCCAGGTCGGCAAGCGCCGCCGCGATCCGATCGAGGGCGCCAAGGCGGGCGAGATCGTGGCCTTCACCAAGGTCGAGCACGTGGCCTTCGGCGACACGGTCACCTCGGCCGGCAAGGAGCCGCGTTCGCTCGCGCCGATCGAGCTGCCCGAGCCGATGGTGGCGCTCGCGGTGCAGCCCAAGAGCCGCGCCGACGAGCAGAAGATCGGCGAGGCGCTCAAGAAGATGGAGGCCGAGGATCCGACGCTGCGTGTGAAGCACGACCCCGACACGCACGAGCTGGTGCTGTACGGCATGAGCGACCTGCACCTGCAGGTGGTGGAGGCGCGCCTCAAGCGGCGCTTCGGCGTCGAGGTCAGTTCGCACCTGCCGCGCATCGCTTACCGCGAGACCGTCACGCGCCCGGCGGATGGACACCACCGTCACAAGAAGCAGTCGGGCGGCCGCGGGCAGTTCGGCGAGTGCTACGTGCGCGTGCGCCCCAGCCCCAAGGGGAGCGGCGTGACCTTCACCGACGCGGTCGTCGGCGGTTCGATTCCGCGCAACCTGATCCCCGCGGTCGAGAAGGGCATGCGCGACATCGTGAGCAAGGGCGTGCTCACGCACAGCCAGGTGGTGGACCTCGACTTCGAGGTCTACGACGGCAAGTACCACGACGTCGACTCCGACGAGGCCAGCTTCAAGATGGCCGGCGCGCGCGCCTTCATGGACGCGTTTCACAAGGCGCACCCGGTGCTGCTCGAGCCGGTGATGGAGATGTCGATCTCGATCCCGACCGAGTGCGCCGGGGCGATCTTCTCGGACTTGACCAGCCACCGCCGCGCGCACGTGCTCGACCAGTGGACCGAAGCGGACGGCCGCACCACGGTGATCAAGGCGCACGCGCCGCTCTCGGCCATCCAGACCTACCAGCGCGACCTGAAATCGCAGACCGCCGGCGAGGGCGCGTACACGCTCAAGCTGGCCGACTACTCGCCCGTGCCGGCCCAGGAGCAGGCGCGCCTGCTGGCGCAGATCGGCCGCAAGCACGAGTTCGAGGACTGAGCGCTCCGCGCAGGCGTTGGCGCACTTCGCAGGCCGTCGCACCTTGCGGCGGCCTGCGGCTTTTCCGCGCTGGGAAGGAACTTCGACGTGGCGCTCCAGTCGGCGCCCGCGCGCGACCGATGAACGCCCGCCGTGATCGGCGCCGTCTGCCAGGGTCGTCCCCCCGGTGGATCCCAGGCGTCGTCGGCCAGGCACGCGCATGATCACCATGGAAGAGCTCCTGACGCTCCTCGTGCGTCAGGGTGGGTCGGACCTGCACATCTCCGTCAACAGTCCGCCGCGCATCCGCGTGGACGGCATGCTGCTGCCGGTCGACTGTCCGCCGCTGAGCCCCGAGGACACGCGCCGGCTGGCGACCAGCGTCCTGACCAGCGATCAGATCGCCAAGCTCGACCGCGAGTTCGAGCTGGACTGCTCGTTCGGTCTGGCCGACCAGGGCCGTTTCCGCGCCAACGTGTTCTTCCAGCAGGGCTCGGTCGCCGCGGTGATGCGCCTGGTGCCCACCAAGATCGCGACCTTCGAGCAGCTGGGCCTGCCCAAGGCGGTGTGCGAGCGCATCTGCTCGCTGCGCGCGGGTCTGGTGCTCGTCACCGGCGCCACGGGCTCGGGCAAGTCGACCTCGCTGGCGTCGATGATCGACCACATCAATCGCAACCGGCAGGGCCACATCGTCACCATCGAGGACCCCGTCGAGTTCGTGCACACGCACCGACAGTGCCTCGTGACCCAACGCGAAGTGGGCGGCGACACGCACGGCTTCGGGCGCGCGCTGCGCAGCGTGCTGCGCCAGGACCCCGACTTCGTGCTGGTCGGCGAAATGCGCGACCTGGAGACCATCGAAGCGGCGATGACGCTCGCCGAGACCGGTCACCTGACCTTCGGCACGCTGCACACCTCCGACTGCGTGCAGACCATCAACCGCATCGTCGACGTGTTCCCGTCGCACCAGCAGCAGCAGGTGCGCACGCAGCTCTCGTTCTCGCTCGAAGCGGTCTTCAGTCAGCAACTGCTGCCGGTCTCCACCGGGCGCGGCCGCGCGATGGCCGCCGAGGTGATGATCTGCACCCCTGCAGTGCGGGCGCTGATCCGCGAGTCGAAAACGCACCAGATCTACTCGCAGATCCAGACCGGCGGCCGGCTGGGCATGCAGACCATGGCGCACTCGCTCGCACACCTGGTCAAGGCCGGGCGCGTGCGAATGGATGACGCCGAGCGGACCCTGAGCGACGCTTCGGAGTTGCGCACGATGGTGCGCGGCGCGGCGTAGGGCCGAGGGGAACAGCGATGCGCGTCTCTGGCCGCATCCGACGCATCCTGGTCGACGCCGGGCTCGTGTCGGAAGAGGACTGGGCAGCCGCCAAAGAGCGCGGCGGCCAGCCCGTGGCCACGCTCATCAGCCAGGGCATCGTCAACGAAGACGCGCTGCTCGACGCGCTCGGGCGCGCCTCGGACGTCCCGCCGGTCGACCTCTCGCGCATCAAGCCCGACCCGGCCGCGGTCCAGTCGCTGCCCAAGGAGATCTGTCAGGAGCACGGCATCCTGCCGCTGGCGCGCAACGGCGACATCCTCACCATCGCGGTGAGCGATCCGTTCGACGTGCTCCTGCTCGACGATCTGCGGCGCATCGCCAAGTGTCAGATCCGCCCGGTGCTCGCGCACCCCGGCGCGATCAAGAACGCCAGCGAGAACACCTTCCAGGACCGCAAGCAGGCGGTCGACCAGTTGCTCTCGGAGGTCTCCGGGCTCGACCAGCAGGTGTCGGTCGAGGTCGAGAAGACCGAGGACATCGAGACCGCTGCGGCGCAGGGCGAGGACGCGCCCGCCGTGAAGCTGGTCAACATGGTGATCCTGCGCGCGCTGCGCGAGAAGGCCAGCGACATCCACATCGAGCCCGGCGAAGGCGCGATGCGCATTCGCCTGCGCATCGACGGCGCGATGAGCGAGATCATGCGGCCGCCGACCTCGATCCTCGCGGCGCTCATCTCGCGCCTGAAGATCCTCGCGCAGCTCGACATCGCCGAACGCTTCGCGCCGCAGGACGGCAAGTTCCAGATCCGCTACGAGAACCGCAAGATCGACTTCCGCCTCTCGATCCTGCCGGTGGTCGGCGGCGAGAAGGCCGTCATGCGCATCCTCGACGCGGGTGCGGCGGCGCTGAAGATCGACTCGCTGGGCTACGAGCCCAAGGCGCTGGAGGACATCCGCAAGGCGGCCAACGCCGCGTACGGCATGTTGCTCGTCACGGGTCCGACGGGTTCGGGCAAGTCGACGACGCTGTACTCGTGCATCCGCGAAGTCGCGACGCCGGACGTGAACGTCGTCACGGTCGAGGACCCGGTCGAGTACCGCATGGACGGCATCAACCAGGTGCCCGTCAATCCCAAGCGCGGGCTGACCTTCGCCGGCGCGCTGCGCTCGATCCTGCGTCAGGACCCCGACATCGTGCTGGTGGGGGAAATCCGCGACACCGAGACGGCCGACATCGCGGTCAAGGCCGCGCTCACCGGACACCTGGTGCTCTCGACGCTGCACACCAACGACGCGGCGACCACCATCTCGCGCATGATCGACATGGGCATCGACCCGTTCATGGTGTCGAGCTGCCTGTTGTGCATCGGCGCGCAGCGCCTGGCGCGCAAGCTGTGTCCCGCCTGCCGCACCAAGCTCGAGCTGCCCAAGCAGGAATTGCTTTCCATGGGCTACTTCGAGAACGAGCTCGACACGCTCGATCTGTGGCAGCCCAACCCCAAGGGCTGCGCCAAGTGCAAGGAAGGCTACAAGGGCCGTTTCGCGATCCTCGAGACGCTCTACCTCGACCAGGACCTCAAGCGCATGGTCATCGAGCGTCGATCAGCCAACGAGATCAAGACCGAGGCGGTCCGTCGCGGCATGTTGACGCTGCGGCGCGTCGGTCTGTTGAACGCGGCGCGCGGCAAGACGTCCCTAGAGGAAGTGCTGCGCACCACGCTCGACGACAAGTAGCGATCCATTCGCGGAGATCCTCGTGACGAGCTTCAAGTACGCGGCCAAGAAGCCGACCGGCCAGACTGTCGAAGGCACGATCCAGGCCGACGACAAAGGCGCGGCGGTCGCCGAACTGCGCCGCCAGAACATGACCGTGCTCAAGCTCGAGGCGGCGAGCGGCGGCGGCGGCGGCGCCACCAAGCTGAACCTCAACTTCTCGTTCGGCGGGAAGAAGGGGCCGAGCATCAGCTCCGACGACCTGGTGCTGTTCACGCGCCAGCTCTCGACCATGGTCGGCGCGGGCCTGGCGCTGCTCGAGTCGATCGACGTGCTCGGCTCGCAGGCCGAGCGGCCCGGCCTCAAGCAGGCCTGCGAGAAGATCGGCGCAGAGCTGCGCGCTGGCTCCGATCTCTCCACGGCGATGGAGACCTGCCCCAAGGCCTTTGCCCCGCTGTACGTGAGCATGGTCCGCGCCGGCGAAGCCTCGGGTCAGATGGACGTGATCCTCGAGCGCCTCGCGGACTACTTGGAAGCGAGCCAGTCGCTCAAGCGCGAGATCAAGGCCGCGATGACCTACCCCGTGATCTCGCTGGTGCTGGTGATCGGCATCACGGCCTTCCTGATGCTCGGCGTCGTGCCGACCTTCAAGCAGGTGTTCGAAGGCCTGGGCTCGGAGCTCCCGGCGCTCACGCAGTTCACGCTGGGATCGTCGCAGTGGCTCAAGGAGAACTGGATGGTCGTGCTGGGCGCGGGCTTCGGCTCGTTCGCGGCCTTCAAGGCCCTCAAGAAGACGCCCAAGGGCGCGCTCGCCTGGGACCACTTCACGCTGCGCGCGCCGGTGTTCGGACAGATCGTGCGCAAGATCGCGCTCGCGCGCTTCGCCCGCACCTTCGCGACGCTGATCCGCTCGGGCGTGCCGATCATGGCCACGCTCGACATCGTCGGCGAGACCAGCGGCAACCTGGTCGTGACCAACGCCGTGAACGCCGCGAAGGACAGCGTGCGCAACGGTCAGCTGCTCAGCGATCCCTTGAGCGCGAGCAAGGTCTTCCCGCCGATGGTCACGCGCATGATCGCGATCGGTGAGCGCACCGGCGCGCTCGAGCAACTGCTCGAAAAGATCGCCGAGTTCTACGACGCGCAGGTCAAGGCCGCGATCAAGAGCCTCACGAGCCTGATCGAGCCGCTGCTCATCACCTTCATGGGCGTGATCGTGGGCGGCGTGGTGCTCAGCGTGTTCCTCCCGATCCTCGACGTGGTCGGCAAGCTCTCGAGCAGCAGCTGATCCACGCGGCTTCGAAGCAGAAGAAACTTCGCGCGGCCCGCTCCACGAGCGGGCCGCGCTGTTTCTGTGCTGCGCCGGGATTCAAGACTCGCCGAGCGCAGCGTCGAAGAGCGGCTCGCGAAGGATTCGCTCATTCGCCCTGGGGTGTTCGGCCGCAGGCGAGTGGGGCGACGGTCCGAGAGACCGCCGCGAGGCACCAGCGCCTTGCGAATCGGCGCAGTGTCTCAAGACGCAACCTCCGGGACGTCGAAACAACGCCTCGGCAACCAACGGTTCTCGGCGCTCGTGGCCGCGGCCGACAACACCCAAGACTTCCGAAACCAAGCAAGATGAGAACTCACAAGCGCAATTCCGGCTTCACGCTGATCGAGCTCATGATCGTGGTGGCCATCATCGCGATCATCGCCTCGGTCGCCATCCCGCGGCTCATGGCCGCCCGCCTCTCGGCCAACGAGTCGGCGGCGATCTCCACCCTGCGCTCGCTCACGAGCGCGCAAGCCCAGCTCCAGTCGTCGGGCGCGATCGACACCGACGGCGACGGCTCGGGTGAGTACGGCTTCTTCGGCGAACTGGCGGGCGCGGACCCCGTCCGCGTTTCGGCCGCCGGTGTTCCGGCCGCCGGCGCCGCGGGTACGGACGAGTTGAACCCGGCCGTGCTCTCGGCCGCCTTCGGCAACGTCGCGGCCAGCCAGGTCACGCGCTCGGGCTACATCTTCCAGATGTACCTGCCCGACGCCGCGGGTCTGCCGCTTCCGGAAGACGCCACCGGTGGCGCCATCGCGGGTCCCTTCCCGGATCCCGACAACGGCGAAGTGCTGTGGTGCTGCTACGCCTGGCCGGTCGCGAACAACCAGACGGGCAACCGCGTGTTCTTCACCAACCAGGAAGGCGACATCTACCAGATGAACAACCGCATCGCGACGCCGTACGAAGCGTCGGCCGGCGGCCCGCCCGCGGACGCGATCTTCACGGTCGCCAACGACATGAGCTCGCCGCTGGGCGTCAACGGCGGCGTTGCGACGGACGGCAACACCTGGGTCCCGGTCCAGTAATCCTGGTCCTGGCCTGATACCAAGCGAGGCGCTCCGCACGCGCGCGGGGCGCCTCGCTGTTTTCGTTGCACTACGTCGGCAGCGCGAACAGGCGCGTGGCGTTGTCGCTGGTGATGCGCGCGAGTTCTTCGAGCTCGATCCCGCGCACGCGCGCGAGTTGTGCGAGCACTTCGCGGCAGTAGGCGGGCTCGTTGCGCGCGCCGCGGCGCGACTGCGGCGCGAGGAACGGGCAGTCGGTCTCGACCAGCAGGCGCTCGAGCGGAGTGGCCAGCGCCGCCGCGCGGTTGGCCTCGTTCTTGGGGAAGGTCACGACGCCCGAGTACGAGATGTACAGGCCCAGCTCGAGGTAGGGGACGAGCTCCTCGGGCCCGTAGGTGTAGCAGTGCATCACGCCGCGCACGCCGCGGTGCTCTCGCAGGAGCTCGAGCACGTCCTCGTGCGCCTCGCGGCAGTGCACGATCACCGGCTTGTCGAGCTCCAGCGCCAGCTCGAGGTGCCAGCGGAAGTTGGCGAGCTGCTCGGCGCGCGGCGAGAAGTTCTTGAACCAGTCGAGCCCGGTCTCGCCCACGGCGACGCACTCGTCGCGGCGGCACAGCTCGGCGATGCGCGCGCGCGCGGCGTCATCGGCTTCCGCTGCGTCGTGCGGATGGATGCCGGCGGTGGGGAACACGCCCGGCGCGCCGCGCGCGAGCTCGAAGCACTGCTCCGACGTGCGCACGTTCGTCCCCACCAGCAGCATGCGCGTCACGCCGGCCTCGCGGGCGCGCGCCAGCACCGCGTCGCGGTCGGTGTCGAACGAGTCGAAGTAGATGTGGGCGTGCGAGTCGGTGATCACGCGCGCGCGCTCACAGCCCGGCGCAGTGCTTGTCGAGCATGCTTCCCAGGAAGGTCAGGAAGTTCTCGTCGGACTCGTGCTGGGAGATGTGGACCAGCAGCTCGCAGGCTTGCTTGCGCGGTGCGACCTCGACCAGCGCCTGTGCGGCCTTGCGGCGCAGCAATCCGTCGGAGGAGGCCTCGAGCAACACCTCGCGCAACGCGGCGATCGCGCGCTCGCCGCCGAAGGCGCTCAAGTGGTTCACCGCGGCGTAGCGCGCGTCCGCCGGCTGGCGGATGTCGACGAGCACGTCGCACAACACTCGCGCTTCCTTGAGGCCGGAGCGTTTGGCGGCCCGCACCCAGCCGTCGACCAGCGCCTCCTGCGCGGGCTTGGTCTTGTGCTCCCAGGGCGCGCGCAGCATCGGCTCGAACAGCGCGATGGCGGCCTTGGGGGAGCTCTCTCCCAGGATGCGAACGGCCTGCGTCGCCAGTCCCATCCCGCGCTCGCCGTCGTAGGTGGTGATCAGCTTGGTCAGCAGCGGCTCGACTTCGGCGGGGCAATTCATCGCCGCGACCTCGAGCAGGGGCCACTGCTCGTTGAGCGTCGCCTCGGGCTGCGACTGGAACGCCTTGAGTGCGGCCAGGCCCGCCTCGCGTCCGGCCGTCGTCAACTGCTCGCGGAGTTCGGTCGCGCGTCGGAAGGCGCGGTCCTGAATGTCGCTGGTGGTGGTGGGGTCGACCGGCTTCAGCGCCTGCTGGAACTCGACGATGCGTGACTGGGCTTGCGCCGGGCTCAGCGCGCCCGCGCGAGAGCCGCCGGAGTCGGAGCATGAACTGGGCGCCATCCAGGCCGCTGCGGCGAGCAGGAGCGGGGCGACGTGCGCAAGCGCACGGTGAGCGAGCGGCTTCGTTACTTCCGGCATCGTTGTCAGTGGTGGAGAGGTGCGCGGGAGCGGCTCAGTCGCCCGCTGCGCGCGGATTCGCGGAGCGCTGGTCGCCGCGGCGAGAGGGTACGCCATTTGAGCCTGCGGCGGCGCCCGGACGCGCACCGTCGTCGAGCAACAAGCAGTCCTGCGGGCGGCCACAACGGTCGCCGCGCCAGGGGCGAGGGCTCGCGGCGACGCTCGCTCGGGGCGAGAGCTGCGGTTGCTCGCCCGCCAGCCGCGGGTACATGCCCGTGGAACGCTGGCGAACTCACTGCCCAGCGCTCTATAGTGCTGCCCCGCCGCGCGCGAACGTTTCCCCAACGTGAGTGCGCTGCGGAGCCCTCGCGCTCGGCAGGGCGACCGCCCGCGCGGCGTCGCCGACTGCCGCGCCACTCGTCCCCACGGCCTGCCGTCGCCGCTGTCCTGGTGCTGCTCCTGCGCCGGACGAGCGCCGCCGCGCGCCGTGGCCGCGAGCTCCTGTCCCTCCCTCCTCTGATCTTCGCCAGCATCCTCTCGGGCGCGCCCGTCGCGCACGACATCTCTCTCATGAAGCAAGCCAGCAGGCTCCTCCTGGCGGCCGGGCTCCTCGGCCCCGCCCTCGTTTTCACCTCCTGCAGCGGCGGCGGCAGCGGCGGCAGCGTGATGTTCATCCAATCCTGCACGCTGGGGTGCTCGAACGGAGAGAACGGGGCGCAGGTGAGTTGCGGCATCATCAACACCTTCCAGAACCAGGACATCTCGATCAGCTTCTCGCAGCCGGTCGCGTCCTCCTCGCTGGCGGTGAACAACAGCTTCCAGGTGGTGGACACCGTGAGCGGCGCGCTCCCTCCGGGAACCCGCCTGGTCGACCCCAACAACCCGACGCGCGCCATCTTCCGCCCGCGCCTGGCCTTCGACGCGCAAGGCAACCCGTCCTTCGGGTTCGAGTCCAACTCGAGCTACCAGATCCGTATTCCGGGGACGACCCAGGGCGATGCCGGGCCGTACGTCACGAGCACCGAGGGCCAGCAGAACCAGAGCCGCCTGCTGTGCACGATCACCACGGACCAGGGCCTGATCGACCCGGTCCCCGGCGCGCCCAGCGTCGACATCCTCGTGGACGTGGTCGGCGTCCCCAACCCGGTCAACGTCGACGACCCGGTGGCGTGCTCGACCAGCAACGGACAGGCGACCGCCAACTGCCCCTTCCCCCAACCTGCGGGCACAGTGATTCCGACCGAGAACGGCCGTCTCATCGACGCGGCGACGGCGACGCAGATCCGCCTGATCTTCAACGACCTGATGAACATCGGCACGGTGGTGCTGCCCTCGACCGGGCAATCGCCGTTCATCACGATCCGGACCGACGCCGACGGCGACCTGAACACGACCAACGACCGCGCGCCGGTGGGCGGCACGTTCGAGTTCTTCACCGACCAGACCAACCTCAAGACGATCGTGACCTTCACGCCGTCGGGCGGCCTGCCGAGCGCCGGCAGCGGCGCGAACAAGCGCCTGATCGTGATCGACGTGCCTGCCGGTGTGCGCGACCTCGCGGGCAATCAGGTCGCCAACCTCGGAACGCGCGCCTTCGCGCCGCAGATCATCCAGTTCGGCGAGGTGACGATTCCCGCCGGCGGCGAGCAGTTCACCAACACCATCAACCTCGACCTGGTCCGCTCCAGCGCCGACTGGGGTGAGTCGCAACTCGGCCGGCTCAAGGCTGGCAAGGGCGGCGGTTCGGGACGGCTGGGCGATCTGTCGGTGCCCGCGAACTCGACGCTGACGTTCTACACCGAGCCTCAAGCCGCGGTGGGTCGCCTGCGCTTCCAGATCAACCCGACCGACGCCAAGAAGACCACGCTCAGCTTCGACAACGGCTCGCACATTCGCGTGCGCCGCAACGAGGTGACGGAAGTCATCGCCGGCGACTCGATCGCGGACACGATTTCGAACATCTACAACTTCGTCCGCGACCCGGCCAACCACGTCGCCTTCCCCGAGCTGGCGCAGTTCTCGTTCGACGTGGAGAGCGGTGACACCCTTGTGGTTCGGCCGCTGACCGCCGGGGTCTCCGGCAACGGCATCCGCCTCACGGGTTATCCCGAGGACGTGGTCTTGGCGGTCGGTGGCGCGAACTTCCCGCTCAGTTCGCCCAACCCCCTCGACCTGAACCCGCCGCCGGGCGGCGGCCAGTCGACGCAGTACACCTCGACCGCGACCAGCGGCGGCGTCGACCACGCTTCCTTCGGCCTCGCCAACCCCAGCCTCGACCCCAACATCATCCCGGTCGAGCCCAAGCTGTTCCTGACCAACGTCAGCACCGTTCAGGACTACATCAACATCACCAACGGTGTGTTCGAGTTCTCCTCGATCGACATCGGCCTCAACGCGACCATCCGCTTCATCGGCCGCAACGTTCCGCGTCTGTTCGCGCGCGGTCGCATGCGCGTGGCTGACACCGCGCAGTTCCTCGTCGCCGGCGCGGACCAGCCCGCCCACGGCTCCGAGGGCCCGCAAGGCCAGCGCGGCGGACTCGGCGGTCCGGGCGGCGGCCGCGGCGGCCGCGGCGGCGATCGCCCCGACAACTCCACCAGCGCGACGATCCCGCTCCTGCCCAACACCGGGCCGGCGGCCAACGCGATCGACAACAACGGCGTGAACAACGTCGGCGGGGATCCCGCGGGTCGCGACGGCGAGGGCGTGGGCGGGTCGCTGGGTTACGGCCTCGCGGCTGCGACCGACCTTGGAAGCGGCCTGGGTGGCGTGCAGTGGCCGCCGTCGTTCCCGGTCGAGACCAACGCCTTCGCCAGCCTTTCGGTGCTCGCCAGCAACTGCGACAGCCGCCAGCTCGGCGCGCCGGGCTCGGGCGGCGCGTACGCGCTCGACGGTGACGTCGGCGTGGCCATCTCGGTCCCCGATGCGCCGGTCGGTCCGGTGGCCTTCACGCCTCCGGACACCAACGGCGGCGACGCCGCTCCGATCGGCCTCGAGCCGGCGGGCCTGCCCGGTGACAAGCGCTCGCTCAAGCCTTCGCTGGGCTACCTGCGCGGCGGTGCGGGCGGCGGCGGTGCTGGCGCCCACCTGTACGACACGGGCACTGCGGGCACCAACGGGTCGTGCTTCGCGCCGCAGGCCATCAATATCTACCGCTCGCACTCGGGCGGCGGCGGCGGCGGCGGCGGCGGCGCCATCCAACTGGTGGCGGGGCGCTTCGCCGAGTTCGGTGGCCGTGTGGACGCCACGGGCGGCAACGGCGGCAGCGTCAAGACCGACTCGCCCCCGCAGGCGTCGCAGGCCTACGGCGCCTTCGCGCAGCCTGGCGGCGGCGGCTCGGGCGGCGCGATCCTGATCCAGAGCCCGATCGTGACGCTCTCGACGCTTCCCAACCGTCTGCTGGTCGCCGGCGGCGCCGGTGGCGTCGGCCCGACGATCGCGGGCGCTCCGGGCAACTCGACGGGCGGCGACGGCGGTCCGGGCCTGGTCCGCATCGAAGACGCGTCCGGCAGCACGACGGCCACCTCGGCTGCCGCCGTGGTCTCGCCGACCGACCCGCTCGACCCGACCAGCTCCAACTGGCTGTCGGTCGACTCGTGGCCCACACAGACAGCTCCCATCGAGGGCTACAGCGCGGCTCAGTCCTGCTGGCTCGTGACCCCGGGGAACTTCTTCTCGCTCACGTTCGAGAGCGACGCGGGGTCCGACCTGGGCTGGGACATGGACCTGTACCTCGAGCAGACCCCCGGCAACGTGCAACTGGTGGGCTACCGCAGCTCGCCGGTGTTCGCCGGACTCACGCCGCAGGAGCACTGGGGCAACCTGATCGACGACGGCGCGCTCATCCCGCCGCAGACGGCTGCCCCGTTGATCGTGCGCTTCCAAGGTGCGCGCGCGACGAGCGTCCTCACCGATCCGTGCAACCCCGACTTCTCGCCGGCGGGCAACGCGACCGCTCTGACGCCCTGGGTGTTCCACCCCGATGAGCTCAACGCCTTCGTCTCGGTGAACATCATCCGCTGGCAGATCGTGTTCGACGCCAGCCACCCGGACGCGGCGCTCATCCGCGGCGTGACCAACCTGCGCGTCGAAGCCAGCCCGGACTAACGCCCGGCGCACACGGCAGCTGAAGGACTCCAAGCGGGCGCTCGCGGGCGCCCGCTTCCCATTTCATGAGCGAACTCCTGCTGACGGCGCGCGCGCTCTTGCTGCGCTCCGACCGCTGGTGCGGCGAGGGTGGACTGAGCATCAGCGCCGGGCGAGTGGTGGCTGTGGCCCGCGGGCGCGGCGCGGTGGCCCGAGCCGCAGGGCGCGCCTCGCGCCGCGTGGACCTGGGGGACGTGCTGCTCGCACCGGGCTGGGTCAATGCCCACGCCCACTTGGAGCTGGGCGCGCTCGCAGGACGCACTGCGCGCGGAGAGCACTTCGGCGCCTGGGTGCGATCCGTGCTGGCCGCGAAGGCCCGCTGCACGACCGCACAGTTCGAAGCTGCCGTGCTCGACGGAGCGCGCGCGAGCCTGCTGTCGGGCGTCACCGCGCTGGCCGACATCGACTCGACCGGCGCAGCGGCGCGGATCGGCGCGCGCGTTCCCCTGCGTCTGTGGGCCATGCGCGAGTTGCTCGACGCCCACGATTCGACGCGGACGGAGGCGGCGCTGGCGCGGGTGCGACGGCGTCTGCGCAGCGGCGTGCACTTGCGCGAGGGCTTCAGTCCCCACGCGCCCTTCACCGTGAGTCCCGCGTTGGCGCGCCGGGTCGCAGAACTGGCGCAGCGGCGTGCGGCGCCGGTAGCCGTGCACTGGTCCGAGACCCAGGAAGAGGTCGAGTGGCTGCGCTCGGGCGGCGGACCGCTCGCGGCGCTGCTCGGTCCCTCTCCACGTCGCTCGGGGCTCGACTGGCTGGCCGACGCGGGACTTCTCCGCGCGCCGCTCGCGCTCGTGCACGGCAACCATCCGCTGCGTGGAGAGCCCGAGCGCATCGCGCGCGCCGGCGCCGTGGTCGTTCACTGCCCGGGTTCCCACCAATGGTTCGGCCGGGCGCCGTTCGATTGGCGTCGCTACTTGCGCGCGGGCTGCACGCTGGCGCTCGGCACCGACTCGCTCGCGAGCAACGAGTCGCTCGACCTGCGCCGCGAACTGCGGCTCGCGCGCGCGGCCGCGCCCGGGTTGGAGCTCGAGCAGCTGATCGACGCCGCGACCGTCGGCGGCGCGCAGGCGCTCGGACAGCGCGGCCAACTGGGCGAGCTCTCGCCCGGCGCGCTGGCGGACTTCGCGGCCTACGGCTGCCGAGTGCGCTCGCGCGGCGAGGCGCTCGAGGCCTTGCTCGACCGTGCGGTCGGTATCGAATCCGTTTGGGTCGGCGGCCGGCGGGCCCATCCGCGAGCGCGCTGAGTTCCGCGCGCGCCCCCGTCGCCGCTGACGGGGCTTCGCGCGTCGAGGCGCGTCGTCAGCGCGTGCGACCGTGCGCGCTGTGCGAGCGCTACCCTGTCGGCTAAGTTGCCTCCCGCGCGAGCGCTCAGCGGCACGGCGCTCGGAGCAACGCCACCACCACCGTCCATGCCCCAATCCAGTCAAGATGCCGCGGAGCGTGCTCGGGCGCTCGAGTTGCTCCGGAGTTGCTCGCGCGTGCTCCTGTGCGGGCACATGCGCCCCGACGGCGACTGCCTGGGCTCCCAGGCGGCGCTGGCGGCCGTGCTCGAGCGCCTCGGCAAGTCGGTCTGGATCGTCAATCCCGATCCGGTCCAGCCGCAGCTCGACTACCTCGAGCGCGACGTGCGCTTCGGCGTGTTCAAGGGCGGCGACCTCCCGGCCCATGACCTGGCTGTGACGCTCGACTTCTGCGAGCTCTCGCGCACCGGTGCGATGGAGGCCGCGTTGCGCGCCGCGCGCTCGCGCAAGCTGGTCGTCGACCATCATCTGTTCCACGGCGAGCCCTGGTGGGACGCGTGCTACGTCGACATGCGCGCCAGCGCGACCGGCGTGCTCGTGCGCCGCATCGCACGCGAGCTGGGCGTCGCGCTCGACGCTCGCATCGCGCGCGGGGTCTTCACGGCGCTGGTCACCGACACGGGCTGGTTCAAGTACTCCAACACCGACGCCGAGACCTTTGCGATCGCCAGCGAGATCGTGGCCAGCGGCGTGGCGCCCGCGCCGATCTACTCGGCCATCTACCAGCGCAACTCGCGCGCCCAGCCGCTGGGCGTCGCGCGCGCTCTGGCGGCGCTCGAGTACTCCGGCGACGGACGCATCGCCGTGGTGGCGCTGCCCCTGCCCAAGCCGGGCGAGGCGGAGTTGCCCGACGGCGACGACGTGCTCGACATCCTGCGCGCCGTCGGGCGCGTCGAGGTCGTGCTGTTCCTGCGCGAGCTCGAGGGCGGCCAGGTCAAGCTCTCCGCGCGCAGCAAGACGGAGTTCGACGTGCACCGGCTCGCCAAGGGCTTCGGCGGCGGTGGACACGCCAAGGCCTCGGGCGCCACGCTGACGGGAGCGCTGGAGGACGTGCGCGCGCGCATCGTCGCCGCAGCGCTGGCGCAACTCGAGCAGGTGGAGGCCGCGCCGCGATGAGGATCGCGCTGATCAGCGACCTGCACTCCAACCGTGAAGCGCTGGACGCGGTCTTCAAGGACATCGACGGCCAGTCCGTCGAAGCGGTCTACTGCCTGGGCGACGTGGTGGGCTACGGGCCCGAGCCCGAGTACTGCGTCGACGTGGTGCGCAAGCGCTGTCAGTTGTGCCTGATGGGCAACCACGACGACGCGCTGTTCCGCGACGCCTCCGACTTCAATCCGCACGCGCGCGGCGCGATCGAGTTCACGCGCAGCCGCATGCAGCCGGCCTGGTACTCCTCTGCAGACAAGAAGGCGCGCTGGAAGTACTTGCGCGGCTTGCCGCTGTCGCACGCGCAGGGCCGTTTCCTGTTCGTGCACGGCAGCCCGCGCGATCCGGTGCGCGAGTACGTGCTCTCGACCGACGGCTACCTCAACCCCGACAAGCTGCGCGCGATCTTCGAGAGCTTCGAGGGCGTCGCGCTCGGCGGCCACACGCACCACCCCGGTCTGCACGATCAGAACCTGCGCTTCCACGGGCTCAACGGCGCGGAGGACCTCACCCTCGAGCTTCCGCCGGGCAAGCGCTTCTTCGTCAACGTGGGTTCGGTCGGCCAGCCGCGCGACAGCGACAATCGCGCCTGCTACGCGATCCTCGAGGACGAGCGCGTGACCTGGCGGCGCGTGCCCTACGACTTCCAGATCACGGCCGAGAAGATCGTGCGCACGGGCGCGCTGAGCGAAGTGCTCGCGCGGCGCCTCGCGATGGGCAAGTAGCGCGCGCGCATAGGGCCTCGCGCGCCGCGCGGGCTCAGCCCAGGCGCGAAAGCCCCAGCGCCGCGCGCATCACGTGGCGCAGCATCTGTGGGTTCTTGCGCAGGCGGCGCAGGCTGTAGGGCTGCCACTGCGGACCGAAGGGCACGTACACGCGCACCGTGTGCCCGGCGTTCTTCCAGCGCGCCCAGAGGTGCTCCATCACGCCCATCAGCACCTGCAACTCGTAGCGCGGCTTGCGCGCGCCGAATTCGGGCAGGAGCGCGAAGCACTGCGCGGCCATGCGCTCGTCGTGCGTCGCCAGTGAGACCGAGGCCCCGCGCTGCCACAGGGCGCGCACGCACTCGACGTAGGCGGCGCGGATCGGCTCGGGCTCGGTGTGGGCGATCTGCGCCGGCTCGAGGTAGATGCCCTTGACCATGCGCACGTCGAGCGGGCCGGGCGCGAGGCGTTGGATGTCCTCGGGCGTGCGCTTGAGCCGCGACTGCAGCACGATCCCGACGTTGGCGAAGTCCGGGCGCAGGGCCTCGAACACGCGCAGCGTGGCGTCGGTGGTGGTGTGGTCTTCCATCTCGACGCGCAGGAAGAGCTTGCGCGCCGCGCAGAAGGCGGCGAGCTCGCGGTAGAGCGCGAGGCACAGGCTCTCCGATGTGCGCAGCCCCAGGTGCGTGGGCTTGACCGAGACGTACGCGTCGACGCGCGCGGCGACCACGGCTTCGGCGGCCTGCTTGTACTCCTCGACCACGGCGCGCGACTGGGCTTCGCCGCTCACGTCCTCGCCGAGCACGTCGATGATGCCGGGGTGCTGGCGTTCGCGCAGCGACACGAGCGCCGCGATGGCGTCCTCGAGCCGCTCTCCGGCGACGTAGCGCTTGGCGACGCGCCACATGATCGGGCGCGGGACATAGGGCAGGGTGCGCAGGACCAAGTCGTCGAAAAGCGCCATGGGGGCCGGAGATTGTAGGGGTCGCCGTGCGCCATTTCCTTCCGCGCTCCGCGGAGCACAGTCGCCAGCGAGCGCGCGCTAGGATCGCCGCCCCGTGAACGCCGACCGAAGCGATCAAGCCGCGCAGGCGGCCGTGGTGCTCTCGACGCACTCCGATCTCCAGGCGGCGCGCGCGCTGGCGCGCGAACTGGTGGAGCGCCGGCTCGTGGCCTGCGTGAACATCGTCGAGGGGGCGCTCAGTGTCTACCGCTGGAAGGGCGCCGTGGAGGAGGCGCGCGAGGTGCTGCTGGTGATCAAGACCACCTCGGCGCGCCTCGACGAGCTGGCGCGCGCGTTCGCGCAGCTGCATCCGTACGACACGCCCGAGTGGGTCGTGCTCTCGCCCGAGCAGGTGGCGCCGCGCTACCTGGAGTGGCTGCGCGAGCAGACGAGCTGAACTCGGGGACGCGCCTTGAGCCACGAACTCGAGCTGGCGCACAGCGCGGCGCGCGCAGACGGCGCCGATCCGCGTCTCCAGCGCATCGGGTTGTGGCTCGGCGGGCTGTTCTTCTCAGGGCTCATGCTGTTGCCCGTTCCCGGACTGGATCCGCTCCAGCGCCGCGCGGCCGCGGTGACGGCGCTGGTCGCGACGCTGTGGCTCACGCAGGCGATTCCGCTCGGCGCTGCTTCGCTGATCCCGGCCGCGCTGTTCCCGCTGCTCGGCGTGCTGCCGGCGCGCGAGGTTTCGAGCGCCTACATGGACGACCTGGTGCTGCTGTTCCTCGGCGCCATCATGGTCGCGCGCGGACTGGAGCGCTGGGGCGTGCACCGGCGCATGGCGCTCGCGCTCGTGGCGGCTTTCGGCGTGCAGCCGCGCCGGCTGGTGCTGGGCTTCGTGGTGGCGACGGGCTTCGTCTCGCTGTGGATCAACAACACCGCGGCGGTGCTGATGATGTATCCCATCGCGCTGGCGGTGATCACCACCGTCGGCGGCGAGCGCTCGTCGCCCTTCGCGTTGGCGATGTTGCTGGGGATCGGCTACGCGGCCTCGATCGGCGGCGTGGCGACGCCGGTCGGGACTGCGCCCAACCAACTGCTGCTCGGCGCGCTGCGCACGAGCTTCCCCGACGCGCCGACGATCTCGTTCGCGAGCTGGGTCGGCGTCTGGCTGCCGTTCGCGGCCGTGTACCTGGTGCTGCTGTGGTTGCTGCTCACGCGCGTGACCTTGCGCGTCGACGATCGCGGCGTGCTCTCGCGCGATGTGATCGCCGCCGAGCGCGCCAAGCTCGGGCCCATGTCGCGCGGCGAGCGCTGGATGGCCGCGGTGTTCGCGCTCACGGCCTTTCTGTGGGTCACGCGCGGCGGGCTGGACCTGGGCAGCTTCTCCGTGCCCGGCTGGGGACCGGCGCTGGCGGAATTCCAGGCGCGCACGCTGGGCCTCGCCAGCGCCGAGCGCTTCAAGCCCTTCGTCACCGACGCGACGGTGGCGATCAGCATGAGTCTCTTGTGCTTCGCACTGCCGGTCGACCGCGCGCGCGGCGTGCGGCTGCTCGACTGGGAGAGCGCGGGCAAGCTGCCCTGGGACGTGCTGCTGCTCTTCGGCGGCGGCTTCGCCATCGCCCGCGGGTTCCAGAGCTCGGGGCTCGACCGCGTGCTCGGCCAGGCGCTCGCCCCGCTGCTCGCCGATCGACCGGCGTGGCTCGTGGTCGCGCTGGTCGCGGCCTTCATGACCTTCCTCTCGGAGATCGCCTCGAACACGGCGCTCACGGCGATCGCGCTGCCGGTGCTGGCCGCCGCGGCGGTCGAGGGCGGCTACGACCCGCGGCTGGTGATGCTCCCGGCGACGGTCGCGGCCTCCTGCGGCTTCATGTTGCCGGTCGGGACGCCTCCCAACGCAGTCGTGTTCTCCAGCGGCCTGGTTCCGATCCGCACCATGGCGCGCGTCGGACTGGTGGTGGACATCGTGGGCGTGCTGCTCATCACGGCGGTGTTCACGCTGTGGGGGCGCTGGGTGCTCGGCGTCGGAGACGGCGTGCCGGCCTGGGCGCTCCCGTAGCCGGGTCGGCGCGGCCGCGGGCGCTCAAGCGGCGCGGACGCGGCGTCGACTCCACAGACGTGCGGCGTCGTCTCGAACTCCTGGTGCACGGCTTGTTGGTCGCCGGTCTGGCGTGGGGCGCTGTGCGTCCACGAGCCCCGCGGTGCGAGCCGCTGCCGGCCGGGGTGCAGCGCGAAGAGCATTTCGTGCTGTTGCTCGACTCACCGGCCTCGAGCGCGCAGCGAGCGAGCGTGCCCGTGCCCGTCGGGCTCGCCCGCTGGCGCGCGCGCGGCGGCGAGCGTTCGCAGGTCGAATTCGAAGCGCGGCTGTTCGAGCGAGACCTGCGCGTGCAGCAGGTCGAGACCGTCGACGCGTGCGCCGCGGAGCTGGTGTGGCGCGAGTGGCGCGCCGGACAAGGGCGCACACTGCGAGCGCGCGCGGAAGACGGCGTGCTCGAACTGGTGGAGTGGGGCCGCCGCGACGTCGTGCGCGAGCGGCTGTCGGCGCCGGCGCCCGTGTGGTTTGCGCTGCATCTCGTCGAAGCGGCGCGCGTCGGCGATCTGCCCCGCTCGCTCGAGTGCTTCGATCCACTCGGCCGCCGCGTCGAGCGGCTCGAGGTGCGCGCCAACTCCCTGACTCCCACGCTTCAACTGCTGCGCTTGAACGATGCCTCCGGGGCCTGCGCCGGCGAATACCAGCTCGAGGGCGAAGCGCTGAGCGAGTTCCGCTGGCAGGCCGGCGAGCTGCGCGCCCGAGCGATCGAGCGCGACGAGTACGAACGACTCGAGCGCGACGCGGCGGCGGCGCGCGAGAACCGCTGAGCTGCGACGTCCTGGCGCCTCCGCGCTTCGCAAACGTCTCAGGATCTCGCGCCGACCGCACCGAGATCTCAGTGCAGCCGAATGCCGCGGGGCGTGTCGGCGCTCTGGCCGACACGCCCATCCATAGCGGCCTTCGGCCGCGCCGGAGCTGCTACTTCTGGCGTCTTCGCGTCTTCGCGAAGGCGCCAGTAGGAGCAGCGACCCAACCAACACTTCAGCGCGGCCGAATGCCGCGGGGCGTGTCGGCGCTTTGGCCGACACGCCCATCCATAGCGGCATTCGGCCGCGCTGAACGCCTTAATGCAGCCGCAAGATTCCGGCCGCGAATCGGCCGAACTGAACGCGCATCTTGCGCGTGCTGCGCTGCGTACGGACTGCTGACGCTTGGCGCTCGCGCTGCGATAGTCGATCATGCGCGGCCCGCAACCCCAGCGCCGTGCGCCGTTCGAGCGCGCGCCCCGCCGTCCCCTCGATGCCCCCTTCGTCACGTCCGGTTCCGCCCCCGGCCCGCGCCGGTTCGATCGCGCGCCCAGTGCTGCGCGCCGCCGCGCTCGGCGCCGCCCTGTGCGTGGCAGGGGCCTGCTACACGCCCTCGGAGCAGTTGCGCAACGCCGACAAGGCCGCGTACGAGATCCTGCTCAAGCGCCGCGCGGAACTGGGGGAGAGCGGTGAGTTCACCATCGAGCCGCCCGCCGACAGCCTGCGCCAGCGCATGCTCGCGGGGGAGACGCCCGGCGCGCTCGGGCTGGTGCAGACCCTGGCCGTGGCGGCCGAGAACAGCCGCGATTTCCAGCGCCGCAAGGAAGACCTGTACCTCGCCGCGCTGGACCTGACTCTGGAGCGCTTCGCGTTCCAGTCGCAGCGCAACGGGCAACTCGACGCGCTGGTGAACGGCACGGGTGCAGAGGCCACCGACGCTGCCGTAGGCGCGGGCGCTGGACTGCGGCGCCTGCTCGGCTCGGGCGCGCTGTGGATCGGCGACATCGGCCTGTCGCTCGCGCGCAGCCTGTCGAGCCGCGACTCGTTCGGGCTCCAGACCGACCTGGGGCTCTCGGTGACGCAGCCGCTGTTGCGCGGCTTCGGTCGGCGCATCGTGATGGAGCCGCTGACCCAGGCGGAGCGCGACGTGGTCTATCAGGCGCGCAGCTTCGAGCGCTTCCGCCGCACCTTCGCGGTCGATGTCACCTCGCGCTACCTGCGGATCCTCCAGCAGGAGCTGCAGCTGCGCAACGAAGAGGAGAACGTCGCCAACCTCGAGACCGTGCGCGCGCGCAACGAAGCGCTCTCGCAGGCCGGGCGCCTCTCGGAAGTGCAGGTCGCGCAGGCTCAACAGGACGAGTTGCGTTCGCGCATCCGCGTGATCGACCAGCAGCAGCGCCTCCAACTTGCGCTCGACAACTTCAAGCTGTTCCTGGGCCTGCCGATCCAGAGCACGATCGCGCTCAACACCGCCGAGGTCGACGCGCTCGATTCCGGCGGCGGACTGGAGGTCGACGAGCAGCGCGCGGTGAGCTTCGCGCTCGAGCAGCGCCTGGACTACTTGACGGCGCTCGACGCCGTGGCCGACGCCGAGCGCAAGATCCCGATCGCCGCCAACCGCCTCATGGCGGCCGTCGACCTCAACTCGTCGATCCGCGCTTCGAGCGATCCGCGCAAGCCGCTGGAGTTCGACAAGGACCTACTCAAATGGGACATCGGGCTCGACATCGACCTGCCGATCGACTTCATCGCGCAGCGCAACGCCTACCGCGAGACGCTGATCACGCTCGAGCGCGCCAAACGCGCCGAGATCGAACTCGCCGACTCGATCCGCGTGGCGCTGCGCGACGAGCTGCGCCAGGCGCGCACGCAACTGGAGACGCTGCGCATCCAGGAGAACGCGGTCGAGCTCGCCGAGCGGCGCATCGAGAGCACGCAGCTCAACCAGCAGGCCGGCCGCGCCGAGACGCGTGACTACCTCGAAGCGCAGGAAGCGCTGCGCCAGGCGCGCAACGCCCTGATCACCGCGCGCATCGACTACCATCTCGCGCGGCTCAATTTGTGGCGCGACATGGAGCTTTTGCGCGTCGACGAGTCGGGTGTGAAGCCCGACGAGACCCTGCTCGCGCCCGCCGCTCCGACCGACGACGGCGCCGACGATTCCCAGCCGATCCCCACGCCCGTGGAGCCCCAGCGATGAACAAGCAACGAGCCGGATTCAAGCTCCTCACGCTCGTCCTCACCCTCGCCGTGGTCGGCGGGCTCACCTGGTTCGCGATCGCGCGCAGCGGGTGGCTGCGGCCCGAGGAATCGAATGAGGTGGCCGGCGCGCCGGTGCAGCGCGGGACGCTGCGCATCAGCGTGATCGAGCGCGGCAACCTCAAGGCCGCCGACGCCGTCGTGCTCAAGAGCGAGATCGAGGGCAACACGACGATCCTGTACTTGATCCCCGAGGGCACGGTGGTCAAGGAAGGCGACCTGGTGTGCGAGCTCGACGCTACGCAGCAGATCGATCGCCGCGTCGCGCAAGAGATCACGCTGCGCAACGCGGACGCCGCCTTCGTCAAAGCCAAGCAGAACTACGAGATCCAGAAGAGCCAGAACGACAGCGACATCAAGCGCGCCGAGCAGCAGCTGGCCTTCGCGGAGCTCGACCTCAACAAGTTCCGCGAGGGCGACCGCGCCGCCAAGGAGGCGCAGGCGAACGAGAAGATCAAGCTCGCCGAGGAGGAGGACACCCGCGCGCGCGACAAGTTCGACTGGTCGCAGCGGCTGTACGACAAGGGCTTCCTCACCACGACCGAACTCGAGGCCGACCGCCTGTCGCGCTCGCGCGCGCAGATCCAGCTCGAGCAGGCCAAGCGCGATCGCGACCTCTTGGTGCGCTTCCAGTTGCCGCGCGACGAGTCGGAGCTGGTCGCCAAACTCGAAGAGGCGCGGCGCGAACTCGACCGCGTGAAGCTCCAGGCGGCGGCCAAGCTGGTGGACTTCGACGCCGACATGCGCACGCGCGAAGCGCAGTTCAACCTCGAGCGCGAGAAGCACGCCAAGCTCGAGCAGCAGATCGCCAAGGCCAAGATGCGCGCGCCGCGCGCGGGCATGGTGGTCTACGCGCAGCAGGAGTCGGGTCGCATGGGCGGCAGCCAGCCGATCCAGGAAGGCACCAGCGTCCGCGAGCGTCAGGACATCGTCACCATCCCCAGCGCGACCGGCATGGTGGCGCAGGTCAGCCTGCACGAATCGGTGCTCAAGCAGGTCGGCGTGGGCCAGAACTGCGTCGTCAAGGTCGACGCGCTCGGCACGCGCGAGTTCAGCGGGCGCGTCAGCTTCGTGGCCGTGCTCCCCGATCAGAACTCGTGGTGGGCCAACCCCAACACGCGCCTGTACCGCACGGAGGTGCAGATCCTCGACGGGCATCCCGACATGCGGCCGGGGATGAGCTGCTCGATCGAGATCCTGGTCGAGGACATCCCCGACGCCACCTACGTGCCCGTGCAGTCGGTGTTCCGCTCCGGCGGCGACAACATCGCCTTCGTGGTCAAGCCCGGCGGCAAGTTCGAGGAGCGCAAGGTCGTGGTCGGGCGCTACAACGCCAGCTGGGTCGAAGTGAAAGAGGGGCTCAGCGTGGGTGAGTCGGTGGCGCTGAGCACGCCGGCGGGCTTCACGCCCGCGCCCGCGCCGCAGTCCTCGAATCCGACTCCGGCGAGCGGTGTCGAGGGGGCGCAGCGCGCTGGCGGAGCGCCGGCCGACGTCGGGGCCGCGGGCGGTGAACGCAGTGGCGAGCGAGGCGGCGAGCGGTCGTCTCGCGGTTCGCGCGAGGGCGGGCCGTCGTCGAGCGGCGGGCCCGATGCGGGCGCTGCGCCTGCTTCGGCCGGCGGTGCTCCGGGCGGTGCTGCTGGCGGCGGCGACGACGAACGCGAGCGCATGCGCGCGCAGTTCCGCGAGCGCATGGCCAACATGAGCGAAGAAGAGCGCGCCAAGCTGATGGAACAGTTCCGCCAGCGCGGCGGCGGCGCTGGCCGCGATGGCGGCGGCGGCGGTGGCGGTGGCGGGGGACAGAAGTCCGACGGATGAGCGCGCTCGATCTGAACAAGCCCGTCGCCGAGTTGATCGACGTGACGCGCACCTACCGCATGGGCGGCAACGAGGTGCGCGCGCTCGACGGCTTCTCGCACTCCTTCGGTCGCGGCGAGTACTGGGCCATCATGGGCAGCTCGGGCTCCGGCAAGTCGACGCTGCTGAACGTGCTCGCCTGCATCGACCGACCCAGCAGCGGGATCTACAAGGTCGACGGCATCGACACCGGCACCCTGGACGACGACGCGCTCAGCGAACTGCGCAGCCGCAAGCTGGGCTTCATCTTCCAGGCCTACAACCTGATCCCGCAGCTCGACGTCCTCGAGAACATCATGACGCCGCTGTTCTACCAGGACGATCCGCCCGCCGACGGCGAGCAGCGCGCGCGCAGGCTGGCCGAGCGCGTGGGGCTCGCCAAGCGCCTCGATCACCGGCCGATGCAGCTCTCGGGCGGTCAGCAGCAGCGCGTGGCGATCGCGCGCGCGCTCGTGAACCAGCCGGCGTTGATCCTGGCCGACGAGGCGACGGGCAACCTCGACAGCGCGACGGCGCTCGAGATCCTGGCCCTGTTCGACGAGCTGCACGCCGAAGGCGCGACGATCATCATGGTCACGCACGAGCCCGACGTGGGCGAGCGCGCGCAACACGTCATGCGCCTCAAGGACGGACGCATCGAGAACATCGTGCGCGGCCAGCGCGGCGCGCCGACAGCGTTGCGCGCGCAGGCCAGCGGGGGCGTGGCGTCATGAGTTCGCCGGCAGTGCGACGAGTTGCGCAGCGCTCGCGCGGAGTTTCGCAGTGAAGGGCGGAACGCTGTGGCGCACCGTGCGCCTGGGGGTCTCGAGTCTGCTGCTGCACAAGCTGCGCAGCGCGCTCACGACCATGGGCGTGCTGTTCGGCGTGAGCTCTGTGATCGCCATGCTCGCGATCGGCGAGGGCGCCAGCGCCGAGGCGCAGGAGCAGATCCGACTCCTGGGCAGCAACAACATCATCCTGCGCTCGATCAAGCCGCGCGAGGACTTCGCGACGGGCTCCGCGCAGACCACGCGCGTGGTGTCGTACGGCCTGACCGAGGACGACCTCGAGCGCATCGAGAAGACCTTCCCGGGCGTCGCGCGCGTCGTGCCCGTGCGCGAGATCTACGAGGAAGTGCGCTTCGGCGATCGCGCCATGAACCCGCGCGTGATGGCCACCTTGCCGGTCTACCGCGAGGTCACCAACCGCGTGGTGTACGAGGGGCGCTTCCTCACCGATCAGGACCTCGAGCGCGTCGCCAACGTGTGCGTGATCGCCGACACGGTGGCCGCGTACCTGTTCCCGGTCGAGTCGCCCATCGGCCAGGAGATCAAGATCGGCGCGGACTACTACACCGTGGTCGGCGTGCTCATGTCGCGCGTGCGCCAGCAGTCGGACTCGGCGCCCGCGGGCAAGTCCACCGCTGAGGTCTTCATCCCGCTGGAGACCGGCCGCAAGTGGTACGGCACGATGCAAGTGAAGATGCGCGCCGGCAGCCGCGAGATGGAAGAGGTCGAGCTGCACGAGATCGTGGTCGAGGTCGCCGACCCCAAGAACGTGCCCTTCGTCGCCGAGGCCTGCCGCGAGATGCTGCGCCGCAACCACAAGCAGCCCGACTACGAGGACGTGGTCCCGCTCGAACTCCTGCTGCGCGCCGAAGAGACCAAGCGCATCTTCAACATCGTGCTCGGCTCGATCGCCTCGATCAGCTTGCTCGTGGGCGGCATCGGCATCATGAACGTGATGCTCGCCACCGTGACCGAGCGCACGCGCGAGATCGGCATCCGCCGCGCGCTGGGCGCCAAGCGGCGTCACATCGTGACGCAGTTCCTGGTCGAGACGGTCGTGCTGTCCGTCGGCGGCGGCCTGTTCGGCGTCGCGCTCGGACTGCTCGCGCCCTGGGCGGTCGAGTACTTCGCCGACATGCGCACGATCATCACGCCCACCGCGCCGATCGTGGCCTTCGCGATCTCCGCGGGCATCGGCGTGGTCTTCGGCCTCTACCCGGCCTGGCGCGCGGCGACCATGGATCCGGTGGAAGCGCTGCGCCACGAGTGAGCGCGTTGCGGCGAGGGATGGTCTGTCCATCGCACGGGCAGTCCTCATCCGCACGCGCTTGAACTACTGCGCGAGAAGCGCTCGTTGAGCTTGCAGTGTTCGGGGGGGGGGGGGGGTAGCTTTATCCCCAGTTGCGCAACTTGGCGCTGTCCAAGTCGCCGACCCATCTTCAGGTCGCTAGAGCTTCCTCGGAGGACGCATTCGTGACATCCACAGTTGTTCGGCCCGGTGGTGTGTCTGGGTTCGCGCTCGCGCCGATGCTCGCAGCGCTCGCGTTCTTTGCGGTCGCGGTCCTGTTCCGTGCTGCGTCGCCAACGGCGGGGCCGACGATCTGCGCATCGGTGAGTTGCGAGACCGTCATGGTGTGGGATGCCCAGAACGGCGGTCATCAGCAGCCGCCGCCGTGTTTGAACCACGGCTGTTCCGCTGGGTGCTCGCATGGAGCGTCGGGCGAGGGCGGTGGGTGGCAGACCTGCAAGTGCGGCGGACAAGTGGAGCCGCGTTGTTGCCATCTCATCTACATGCCTGACGGAAACGGCAGTTTCTACGTGGAAGCAGTTGGAAGTTGCTCTGCGATTCAAGGTTGTGCTGGCGGGACGACATGCTACCCCTTGCCGTTGGGCATCGAAGGGCAGTACGAAGAAGTCACCGCGGCCTGTTCGATCTGAGTTGGCCCCCGCCGACGGACTGAACACGAATAGGCTGCGCTCACAACGTGTTCCAACCGGCGCGAACCGTGCGGTCAGACCGAAGGCGATCGCGAGCCCAAGTGGCGTGTGCAGCCGGCCTCGTCCTGGGTCTTCTAGTCATCGCGGTCTTGTGGCTGCGCTTCGGCGATTCGCCCTCACGGGGCGCCGAGCCGCTGCGAGATTCGAAGCCGCGCGATGAAGCGGCGCCGCTGGTTGCGCCGAGCGGCGCCGAAGCTGACCGGCGACAAGTGATGGCGTCCGTCGCAGCGCCGACTTCCACCGTGATTCTCGCCGTAGACGAACGCGGAGCGATTGTCGATGGCGCGAGGATCTTCACACGCAGCGGCGGCGCCTGGATCGAACGCGGCCGCACGGATCGCACCGGCGCGCTGGATCTCGAACTGACTGGGACAGGTGCGATCGAACTCGTGGGTCGCGCGAGCGGCTTCACTCCAGTTCGAGCCAACTGCGCGCCGCCGCATCCAGAGCGTCTCACGCTCGTCTTCAGGCCTGCGGACCGGATCTGCGGCGTCGTGCGGACGAGTGGCGGCGCTCCCCCGAGTGCGCCGGTCCGCGTGATGGTGTTCTCACGACAGACGACTCTCGAAGAACTCGTCGGCCGCGTGGAGCGGCTCACGGACAGCGACCCCTCGCTGCTGCTCACCGTCACGGATGCCGATGGGGCCTTCTGCATCGATGGAGTGAACGCGGGGGAGCTCTACGCGCTGGCCTGCGGCGGCGCGGGGTACGTGAGACGTGGCGGAGTCGGAACGGTTCGAGCCGGCGAGGAGAACGTCTCGATCGAGGTTACTCGCTTGTTCGGAGCCGCTGTTCAGTTCGTTGACCGGGCTGGGCAGCGCGAGATCAGGAGTCTGGCCCATCGCACACTCGAGGGCTGGTGCGAGGAACAGGGTTCCAGCTTTCGAGGCGGCGTTGCAGCCGTTGATGTCTACCTGTCCGGCCTGGATCCGAAGTGGAGCTTCGTTCCTCCCGGCATGCTGCTGTGGTTCTTCGAGTCCGACTCGGAAGCGGTCAGCATTGGCCCGGTGAGACTCGATCATGAGCTCGCAGGCTATGCGGCGGGAGTCGAGCGATTCCCCGCTGGAATCGTCTCCAGCGATATACCGATCCATGTCGTCGCGCTCGATGACCGATTCGCCGAACGCGGAACGCTCGAGGTTGTGTTCATCACGAGAGCCGGGTCGGATGAGTCGCTGCGCGCGCGCGCAACCCACGGCGGTCGCCTCGAGCTGAGTTCGGACAGCGGCGCGGTCTGGCAGTTCCCCGTTGAGCCAGACGCGGACGGCAAGGCGCTCGTCGAGGATGTACCCTGCGGACGCTACGGGGCCCGCTTCGCGTCTGGACTTTTCGCTCACCCGCCACGGGCTGAGGCGCTTGTGACGCTCGATGTGTTCGCTAGCGGCAGCCGGTTCGATGTGCCGCTCACGGGCACGGGTTGGATCCGCTTCGAACTCAGCGATCGTGCAGGCGCGCCGTACGCCGGGCACGTGCAGTTGATGCTGACCCGCGGCGAACGGGGGACGCAGGGTGAATGGAAGCCCGGCGCCAAGCTCGCGGCCGGTCGGGGTATTCGACCGCCGTACATCGTCGAAGGTCTCGAGCCGGGTCGCTACACGGCGACGCTGACCCTTCCGTCGTTCCGTCCAACTTCGGGTGGTGGCGCGCTGGTGGTCGACGTGCGTCCGGATGAGGAGTCGGTGATCCGCGCCACGCTCACGCGCTGATGCGTCCACCCGGCTCGCTTCGACGACGCCTGCGGGCGCACGAGACCGCGCTCGCGCGAGTTCGAACGACCGACAGGCGTGGTGTGCGAACATCGGTCGATCGATCACAAGAGCGGTGAGCGCAATGCGAGCGCCTGCGCCAAGTGCGCCGCGGCGACGCGTTCGGCGCCGTCGAGGTCCGCCAACGTGCGCGCGACGCGCCGCAGCGACTGCACCGCGCGCGCCGAGAGCCCGCGCTGGCGCTGGGCCCGCGCGAGCAGCGAGCGCAGAGCCGCGTCGAGCGGGGCGTGCCGATCGAGTTCGTCCGCGCCGAGGTCGACGTTGCGGCGCGCAGCTTGACGCGCTTTCGACAGCTCGCGTGCGCGTGCGACGGCGGAGCTCAACTCCGCGGCGCTCACGCCATGCGTCGGCCGGCTCGAGGGGCCGGTCAGCTCGTCGAGCGTCGGCGCGCTGAGCTCCAGCCGCAGGTCGATGCGGTCGAGCAGCGGTCCTGAGATGCGCTGGCGGTAGCGCTGCACCGCCGTCGGCGGGCACGTGCACGGCGTGCGTGGATGGCCGAGGTAGCCGCAGGGACAGGGATTCATCGCTGCCACCAGCTGGAAGCGCGCTTCGAGCTCGAGTTGGCGCCCGGCGCGGCTGATCAGGATCGAGCCGGACTCGAGAGGTTGGCGCAGCGCCTCGAGCACCTCGCGGCGGAATTCGGGCAGCTCGTCGAGGAACAGCACGCCGCAGTGAGCGAGCGTGATCTCGCCCGGCATCGGCGGCGAGCCGCCGCCGACCATGCCGGCGTAGCTCACGGTGTGGTGCGGCGCGCGAAAGGGCCGCGCGCGTGCGAGGCCTCCGGGCCAGCGCCCCGCCGCCGAGAGCACGCGCGTGATCTCGAGGCGCTCGTCGAGCTCGGGGGGCGCGAGCAGCGTGGCGAAGCGCCGCGCCAGCATGCTCTTGCCCGCGCCCGGGGCGCCGATGAACAGCACGCCGTGCCCGCCCGCGGCGGCCACCGCGAGCGCGAACTTGGCGGCCGCCTGGCCGCGCACGTCGTCGAGCGAGTGCGGGTCGTGCGGTTCGCGCTGCGCATCGGTGGGCGTGAGCGCTGCGAGGCGGCGCGTGGGCGAGGTCAGGTGCGCGAGCACCTCGTCGACGTGCGCGGCGGCGTGCGCGCTCACGCCCGGCGCCCAGGCGGCTTCGTGCGCCGTGATCGAGGGCGCGATGACCTCCTGTATGCCGGCCCGCGACGCCGCCAGAGCCGCAGCGAGCCCGCCGGGCGACGCGTGGAGCGCCCCGTCGATGCCCAGTTCGCCCAGGAACAGTCGCCCGCGCAGCGCGCGCGCCTCGAAATGCCCGCAGGCGGCCGCGGCGCCGAGCAAGAGCGGCAGATCGAGGCTCTCGCCCGACTTGCGGCGCGCGGCGGGCACGAGGTTCAAGTACAGCCGACCGTGCGGCAAGTGCAGGCCATTGGCTTCCAGCGCGCACACCAATCGCCCCTTGCTCTCGCGGATCACGGGGTCGGGCAGGCCGGTCAGGACGACTTCCGTGCGCTCCTTCGGCGCGGCGTCGAAGCGCGCTTCGACGGTCACGAGTTCGGCCTGCGAGCCGGCGAGGCAGGCGCCGAGCACCCTCACGGTCTTCACGCCCACGTGGACTGATCCAGGCGCGCTGAGGTTGCAGTTCGCCGCGAATTCCAAGCGTCGCCGCGGCATCGAAGCGGAGCCGCTCCTTGAACGCGCGCGTCCGCGCGTCGATTCTCCTGCCCCATGGACACCTACTACGACCCCGCCGACCTGGCGCGCTTCGCGCAACTGGGCGAGCACGCGCCCGCGCTCGCCAAGAAGTTCTTCGACTACTACGGCGCGGTCTTCGCGGACGGCGCGCTGTCGGCGCGCGACAAGGCGCTGATCGCCTTGGGCGCCGCGTACGCCGTGCAGTGTCCCTACTGCATCGACGCCTACACGCAGGAGACGCTCAAGCACGGCGCCGATCTCGAGCAGCTCACCGAGGTCGCGCACGTGGCCGCGGCCATCCGCGGCGGAGCGGCGCTCGCCCACGCAGCGCAGATGAAGAACGCGGCCGCCAGACTCGGCCTGTGACGTGGACGACAAGCTCTCCAGCGCCTCGCGCGGACTGACGCTCGCGCCCACGCTCGCGCGCCGCGGCTCGCCGCTCGCCAGCGGAGCGGCGCAGATCGCGCGCCTGGACGCGCTCGAGCTCGATGACGCGCTCGGCGGCTCGTTCGACGCGCACCTCGAACGCGCCGGCCTCGCGCCGCTGCGCGCCAGCGGCATCGAAGTGCTGCAGCTCAACCTGGGCAAGGTCTGCAACCAGACCTGCGCGCACTGCCACGTCGACGCCGGGCCCGAACGCACCGAGTCGATGACGCGCGAGACAGCCGAGCTGGCGCTGCACGTGCTCGCGCAGAGCGACATCCCGACGCTGGACATCACCGGCGGCGCGCCGGAGCTGAACGAGAACTTCGAGTGGATCGTGCGCGAGGCGCGGCGCCTGGGACGCCACGTGATGCACCGCTGCAACCTGACGGTGATCGCCTCGCGGCCCTTTGCGCACCTGCCGGCGTTCTTCGCCGAGCAGCGAGTGGAGCTGGTGTGCTCGCTGCCGCACTACCGCGCGCTCAACACCGATCGCCAGCGCGGCGAGGGCGTGTACGAGGGCTCGATCGCGGCGCTCAAGGCGCTCAACGCACTGGGTTACGGCGTCGAGAGCTCGGGGCTGCGCCTGGTGCTCGTCACCAACCCCGTCGGCGCGTTCCTGCCCGCAGCGCAAGCTTCAGCCAAGCTCGAATGGCAGCGCGAGCTCGCGCGGCTCCACGGGATCGTGTTCAACGAGCTGTACGCCATCGCGAACATGCCGATCAGCCGCTACCTCGAGTGGCTGGAGAACTCCGGGCACCTCGAGCGCTACCTGCAGCTCTTGGTCGACTCGTTCAACCCCGCGGCGGCGCGCGGCGTGATGTGCCGCACGACGCTCTCGGTCGGCTGGGACGGGCGGCTGTACGACTGCGACTTCAACCAGATGCTCGAACTCGAGCTGGGCGCGCGCGAAGGCGAGTTCGAGCAAGCGACGCCGCGCCACCTGCGCGACTTCGATCTCCGAGCGCTCGCCTCGCGCCGCATCCGCACCGGCCGGCACTGCTTTGGGTGCACGGCCGGCGCGGGTTCTTCGTGCGGCGGCGCGACGACTTGAAGCTCGCCGCGCCGCGCGCGCATCAAGGACAGAACGTCACGGTCAGCGCGTCGCTGAGGCTGGTCGACTTGGGTGTGGCCGGGTGCCGGCACCAGGTCTGTGCGTGCACCAGCAGCCCCGAGTACGGCGCCACGCCCAGCAGCACGTTGCCGTTGGCGACGAGGTAGGCGTTGAGGTCGCCTGAGATCGCGCCGTTGCACTGGCCCGCGGTCCCGCCCGAGTTCTGCACCGGCAGGCGCGCGATCGGCGGCTTCACGCACAAGAAGCTCGAGCTGCCCGCGCCCCACGGAACGCTCTGCTGCGAGAGCCCGACGAACACCAGGCCCGCGCGCTGCCCCTCGACGTTGTTCGCGCTGAGGATCACCGGCTGCGGATTGGCGACCGAGGGCACGCCGCTGAGCGACATGCTCGCAGCGCAGCCGCTCGTGCTAGTGCCCGCGGTGCAGTACGAGGTCGGAGCGCCGTCGCACGCGCCGCACGAGCCCGCGGAGCCGAGCTTCAAGTAGAACGAGGCGAACGGGTTGCCGGGGTAGCCGCCGAACCAGTAGCAGCCTGTGCCGCCGCCGGGCGCGGTGGTGCAGTTCGGCGCGGCCGGGTCGACGTTGACCCAGAAGCCGTCGAGCGCACCCAGCCCGGTCCCGCACGCGGGGCCGCTCGGGCCGCCGCCGCAGGGGATGTTGTAGGTGCAGCCGCCCGGCGGCGAGAGCGACGGCTCGCCCGCCAGCACGACGCCGCCGACCGGACCGCCCGGGCTGGGCGGACTTTCGAGCTGGAACGACCAGTTGAAGTTGTCGAGCAGCGCGTCGTTGTTGAAGACGCCGTCGCCGTCGGACTGGAGGCAGAAGCCGCTGTTCGAAGTGATGCCGATGAAGTAGCAGGCGAGTGCGCCGACGCTCGTCGCACCCGGAAGCGGAAAGCCCGAGTTCGCGCCGAAGTCGAAGTAGCGCGCGGCCTGTGAAGCGAGCGAAGGCGGCGTGGGTGGGAGCGAGCCGGCGCAGGGTCCGCCGAGCGAATCGTAGAAGCCCACCTTGATGTCGACCGCTCCGGTGAGGGTCGCAGTGCAGTACGCGAACTCGAAGTAGTTGATCTGGTTGTCGACCGTTGCGCCCTGCGGGTTGTTGCCGCCCAGACCGCCGGGGATCCGGCCGTCGGCGATCGCATCCGTGCAGGCGCTGACAGCCGTGTAGAAGCCGAACGAGATGCAGCTGTTGTCGTACACCGGAATCGACGACGCGCGCGCCGCCAGCTCCGCGCGCGGGCTGAGCCAGCGCTGGTTGTCGTAGTCGAAGACGCCGACGCGCGCAATTGCGCCGGGAACGGGGTGGAAATCGAGCTGCGTGGACTGGGCGCGCGACGAAGTGGCGGCGACCACAGACAGCAGCGGAAGAACGGAGAGCCAGCGGGCGCTCTGCAACATGACGGGGACTCCTTGGTCCTGAGGGCGAGTCGATCGAAAGGTCGTCGGCCGACTCGCCCGGGCCCGACACCTCTTCCGCGCCAGTGCGATGGTAGCACGGCGCGCAGAGTTCAACCGGATCGGCGGAGCGCGGCGCCCGGCTGCGAAAGGACTTCGCGGTTCGCGACTCACGCGTGGTGTGCGCTCGCCTGCGGTTGTGCTCGCGCGCCGCCCACGGCCGCGGGTCGGGGTAGGTTTCGCTGGACCCATCCGCACCGAGCGAAAGCGCCCCGATGAACGTTCGCCTCCTCGTCTTCGCGCTCGTCGCTGCGTCGCTCGATCTGTCGGCGCGCTCGGCTCAAGAGCGCGCCCATGCGCCCCTCGACCTGCTGGCGCCGCCCGCGAGCGCTCCTGCGCGCACGCGCGGCGCTCGACCTGACCTCGAGGCCTCCGTCTCGCGCGAGCGCGTCGACTTCGACGTCGTCGGCGAGGCGCTGTGGGCGCGCGGCGCGAACTACAAGGCGCGCTTCGACGAGCGCGTGCAGTTCACGCCGTTCCTCGCGTCGAAGGCGCCGCGCAACTATCCGCTCGAGCTGCGGCTCGCTGGGCTCGAGTGCGGCGAACGCAGCGTGGAATTCGACTTCGACGCACGGCCGCAGCGCGATGGGACCCAAGTGCGCTACGAGCGCGGCGCGCTGGTCGAGCGCTACGAACTCGCGCCGCGCGGCATGGAGCAGTCGTTCGTCGTGCCCCGGCCGCTGGGCGACGGCGAGCTGCGGCTGACGCTGCGCGTCGAGACCGAGCTGGTCGCCGAGCGCGACGGCGCGGGCTGGCGCTTCTCGAACGAGTTCGGCTCGGCCGGCTACGGCGCGGCCAAGGCGATCGACGCGCGCGGCTGCGAACTCGAACTGGAGAGCGAATGGGAGTGCGGCGAACTTTCGCTGCTCGTTCCCGCGCAGTTCGCGCGCGAAGCGAGCTATCCGCTGCTCGTCGATCCGTTGATCGCGGCCTTCGGCGTCGAGGCCACGCCCGCGGAGTCGTTCTCGCCCGATCTGTGCTTCGACGCGAGCGGCCAGGCCGTGCTGCACGTCTGGCAGAGCGAGTTCAGCGCCAACGACCACGACGTCTGGGCGGACATGTACGCGCCGGGCGGTGCGCCGCTGTACCGCGGCGGCTGGATCGACATGACCGCGAACTTCTGGGCGCGCCCGCGCTGTGCGAACAACGGCGCGACCAATCGCTTCCTCGTCGTTGCGCACGTCCTGAACGCGAGCACCGGCCGCATCGAGGTGTGGGGCCGCACGCGCGACGTCAACACGGCGCTGCTCTCGCCGCAGTTCAAGATCGCCGGCGGAGCGAGCTTCGACCTGCTCAACCCCGACGTCGGCGGCGATCCGTACCCGAGCGGGCCGAGCTACTTCCTGGTCGCCTACGAGCGCATCTACTCGTTCGGCGCCGACCACGACCTGCACGGCAAGCTCGTCACCGACGGCGGCGCGGTGCTTACGGGAACTGTCAACATCGACTTGTCGATCGGCACGTTCGATTCGCTCGTGTCGGTCTCGCGCTCCAACAGCGGCTCGCGCTGGAACCTCGCCTGGCAGCGTGCGAGTCCCGCTGGCGGCAACGACATCTTCGGCGCGCGCGTCCAGTGGAACGGCGCGGTGAGCAGTGCGAGCTTCCCGATCGCCGTCACCGGCGTCGATCACACCTCGCCTGCCGTGTCGCCGAGCCAGGGTGCGAGCGAGCGCTGGATCGTGGCCTACGAAGAGGACTTCGGCAGCGATCGCGACATCATCGTCAGCGGCCTCGACGGCGCGAGCGTGGTCTCCAGCGTCAACCTCAGCTCGTACGACGGTCCGTTCTGGTACCAGGACCAGCGCTGGCCGTGCGTCGACACCGACGGCAGTCGCTTCGTGTGCGTCTACTCCGAGCTCTACGGCTCGAGCGCGGTCGACTACGACGTGTACGCGAGCGAAGTGCTCTTCAACGGCGCCTCGCTGGCCGCCGTCGTGGCGCACCAGCCGATCGCTGCTGATTACGGCATCGAGCGCGATGCGCGCATCGCGGCGCAGGAGTCGAGCCAACCGGCTGCTGACTCGCGCACGTTCGCCATCTCGCTCGCGCGCGAGCCCGACGGCGCGGCGTACTTCTCGTTCGACATCCTCGGCGCGCGCTACGACGCAGGCGCGGGCGGGGCCGTGGCATCGTTCTGCGACGGCGCGAGCGTCGTGTGTCCGTGCGGCAACGGAGCTTCGACGGTCGGCGGTTGTCCGAACTCGAGCTCGCCGAGCGGCGCGCACCTCTCGTTCGGCGGAGTCGCGGCGACGGGCGCCGACACGCTGCAGCTCTTCTGCTCAGGCATGCCCGCCGGAGTGAGCTGCCTGTTCTTCCAGGGCGCCGGTTCGATCAACGGCGCCGCGGGCGCGCCGTTCGGCGACGGCGTGCGCTGCGCGGCATCGCCGGTGCGCCGACTTGGGACCAAGAGCACGAGCGCGGCGGGCGGAGCGCTGTTCCCTGGCGTCGGCGACGCGCCGCTTTCGATCGCGGGTGCGATCCCGCCGGCGGGCGCGACCGTCGTCTATCAGGTGTGGTACCGCAACCCCGCGAACTACTGCACGAGCGACACCACCAACTACTCCAACGCGCTCGTCGCGGCCTGGGCGCCCTGAGCCTGCGCACGATTCGCGCCGAGGCCTGCATGGCGCACTTCGGCGTTGAGGGTTAGCCTCCGACTCGGGCGGTGCTCGTCTTTCGCCAGGAGTACCTTTCGTGATGAGTTCGATGCTCTCCGCCGTGCTGGTCCTGCCCGGCATTGCGGTTCTGACGGACATCTACGTCGACAAGGCCAATCCCAACTGTGTCGCCGCCACCGGCAGCCAGGCGGCGCCGTTCTGCACGATCCAGCAGGCGCTGGGCGTCGCCGCGAACGGAGACACGATCCGTGTCGCGCCCGGCACGTACGTGGAGAACTTGACCTGGCCGGTTCGCAACGTGGAGCTCGTCGGGACCGCGGGCGCGGCCGTGACGATCGTCGATGGCAACGGCGCCGGCAGCGTGGTCGTGATCCCCGTGGGTGCGACAGCGACGATCGACGGCGTGACGCTGAGCAACGGAACGGCGACGGTCGGCGCCGGCGTCTTCAGCCAAGGCACTTTGACGCTGCGCAACTCGACGGTCAGCGGCAACCTGAGCCAAGCTGCGTACTACGCTGCCGGCGCTGGAGTCCGCTCTCAAGGCGATCTCACGCTGATCAATTCCACGATCAGTGGAAACACCATGTTCGCCGGCTACGGTTACGGCTGCGGGCTGTTCGCCACCGGCGGCGATGTCACGCTGACTGGCTCGCGCATTGAGAACAACAGGATCTTCGGTCCTCAGCCCCGCGGAGCAGGCTTGTCGGTGCGTCAAGCGTCCTCGCTGACCATCACCAACTGCACAGTCAGCGGGAATCGATTCAGTTGCTGCCTGCAAGGGGGCGACGGGGCCGGAGCGTGGGTCTGGGCCACGCCGCTCGTGGTCAATGGGTCGACCTTCTCGGGCAATTACAACAGCAACATCTTCGGCGGTGGGCTCTTCGCATCGGATTGCAACCCTGTGACGCTTCGCAACAGCACGTTCAGCGGCAACACCGGCGCCGGGCTGATGGTGCAGGCGCTAATCGGTCCACCGTCGCCTGCGACCGTGCTCAACTGCACGATCGTCAACAACACGAGCATCTTCGGCGCCGCCGGGTTCGTGAACTTCGCGAACGGTGCGGCGCAAGTGCGCAACACGCTGATCGCGGGCAACCTCAACCTCGCCAACGCGCCCGAAGACCTCGGCGGTACGTTCCACTCGCTGGGGCACAATCTGATCGGCGGGAGCGGCAGCGCAACGGGCTTCACCAACGGAGTGCTCGGCGACCAGGTCGGTGTTGTGAACCCTGGTATCGCGCCGCTGGCGAACAACGGCGGGCTCACTCAGACGCACGCCTTGCTCTCCGGCAGCCCGGCGGTCAACGCGGGCGACCCGGCGGTGTTCGAGCCGTTCGACCAACGCGGCGTGCCGCGCGTCGCGGGTGTGGCGGACATCGGCGCCTTCGAAGGCGCGCTCCCCGTGAGCTACTGCACCGCGGGTCTGTCCTCGAACTTCTGCGTGCCGCTCATCTCGAGCACAGGCACAGCCAGTGCGAGCGCGGCGAGCGGCTTCACGCTCGCGGTGGCCGGCGTTCCCGGTCTGCGCCAAGGCCTGATCCTGTACGGCGTCGACAACACCGGATTCACGCCCGCGCCGTGGGGGAACGGTTCGAGCTTCCTGTGCATCAAGCCGCCGGTTCAGCGCACAGCGCTGCAGTCGTCGGGCGGCACTAGCAATCTGTGCGACGGCGCCTTCAGCCTCGACTGGAACGCTTTCCGCGCCGCGAACCCGGCTGCGCTCGGGGCGCCGTTCGCCGCGGGCGACATCGTCTACGCGCAGGGGTGGTACCGCGATCCGCCGACGTCGAAGGGCACTGGGCTCTCCAACGCCCTGCAGTTCGTCGTCGATCCGTGAGCTGGAGGAGAGGCGCAGTCCTCTTGCCTGCCGTCGTACGCGCGCGAGCGGCCCCGTCGCGTTGAGTTGCGACGGGGCGAGCGTCATGCGCGCGCAACTCGTCGAAAGCTGTGCGCTCGCGCGCGATCGCCCGTTTCGTTCGGGTCGACATGGGCGATTTTTCTCTCGTGCAAGTTCGCTGCGAGGTGTCGCGCAAGCGTGCGAGCTGCGGTTAGCGTTGTGCCGGTCGGCGCATTCCGCGCACCGACGTTCTGCGCACCACCCCCCAAGCTTCCACCATGAGCGCTACAGCACTCTCACTCGCAGCCGCGAGTCTGCCCGGCCTGCTGCTCCTCACCGACATCTTCGTCGACAAGTCCAACCCCAACTGCGCCGCAGCGAACGGCACCCAAGCCGCGCCGTTCTGCACGATCAACCAGGCGCTCGCCATCGCCGCCAGCGGCGACACGATTCGCGTCGCGCCCGGCACGTACAACGAGAACCTCTTCTGGGCCAACATCGACGTGTCGATCATCGGCACGGCGGGAGCGGCCGTCACGATCGTGGACGGCGGCGCGAACGGCAGCGTGGCCATCGTTCCGCCGAGCACGACGGCCGTGATCGAGGGCTTGACGTTGCGCAACGGCAGCGCGACGCAGGGCGGCGGCATCAACAGCCGCGGGGCGCTGACGCTGCGCAACTCGACCGTGAGCGGCAACGTCTGCACGGGAGGCTACTACGGCGCGGGCGGCGGCATCGCCAGCACCGGCTCGCTCACGCTGGTCAACACCACGGTGAGCAACAACTCGGCGCAGAGCTACCGCGGCGGAGGCGGCATCTTCGCGACGGGCGGAGCGGTGACGCTCACGGACAGCCGCATCCTGGGGAACAACACGAGCTACGGGTTCGGAGCGTCGGGCGCCGGCGTGTGCGCGATCTATGCGACCTCGCTCACGCTCACCAACTGCACCGTGAGCGGCAACTCGATCGCCAATCCCTCGCCGGGCGGCAACTACGGCGCTGGGATGTTCACCTACAAGACGCCGCTGTTCGTGAACTCGTCGACGATCTCGGGCAACTCCACGTCGTACTTGGGCGGCGGCATCTTCGCCTACAAGTCCAACCCTACGGTGATCCGCAACAGCACGATCAGCGGCAACACCGGAACGGGTCTGCTCACGTACGGCGGCCAGCCGTACCCGACGAGCGTGCTCAACTGCACGATCGTCAACAACAGCTCGAACTTCCGCGCCGGCGGCTTCTCGCACGATCTGTCGACGCCTGCGCAGGTGCGCAACACGATCATCGCGGGCAACACCAGCGGCACGTACGCCACTCCCGACCTCGACGGGACGTTCAGCTCACTGGGTCACAACCTCATCGGCGACATCACCGGCGGCAGCGGCTTCGTGAACGGGCAGGCGGGCGACCAGGTCGGATCGTCGCTCGGGACGATCAACCCGCAGCTCCAGCCGCTGGCGAACAACGGCGGCCCGACGCAGACGCACGCGCTGCTCCCGACCAGCCCGGCGGTCGACGCGGGCGACCCGGCGGTGTTCGAAGCGCTGGACCAGCGCGGTGTTCCGCGTCCGGCGGGCGCGAGCGACATCGGCGCCTTCGAACTCCAGTCGACCAGCGTGTTCTGCACCGCGGGCACGACCACCAACGGCTGCCTCGCGAACATGAGCGGGACCGGAACGCCCAGCGCCACCGCGCCGAGCGGCTTCACCATCGGCGTCGCCAACGTCGAGGGGCAGCGCCTGGGCCTGGTGTTCTACGGCGTCGACAACTCGAGCTTCGCTCCGCTGCCGTGGGGCTTGAGCTCGAGCTTCCTGTGCGTGAAGCCGCCGACGCAGCGCACGCCCATCCAGAACTCGGGCGGCGTCAACGCGACCTGCACCGGCGCCTACGCGCTCGACTGGAACGCCTTCCGCAATGCCAACCCCGGCGCGCTCGGCGCTCCGTTCGCGAGCGGTGACGTGGTCTACGCGCAGGCCTGGTTCCGCGATCCGCCCAGCCCCAAGGCCACGATGCTCTCGAACGGCTTGATCTTCGTCGTCACGCCGTGAGGATGGGCGACGCCATGCGTCGCCAGTCGACAGACCGAATGCACAGCGGCGGCTCGCCGTGGAGCTTCACCCTCGCGGTGTTGCTCTGCGCTGGGGCCGCCGCTTGCGATGGGGGCCGCGAGCGCGAACCGCGCGCGGTGGTGATCGGCGTGGACGGCGCCGATTGGAAGGTGCTGGATGCACTGATCGCCGCCGGGGAAGCGCCGAACTTCGCGGCGCTCATCCAACGCGGCGTGCGCGGCGAGATCCGCACGCTCAGCGACATCCCGCTCTCGCCGGTGATCTGGACCAGCGTCGCCACCGGCAAGTCGGCTGCAAAGCACGGCGTGACCTGGTTCCTGGTGGACCAGCCCGACGGCACGCGCGCGCCGGTGCGCAGCACCAACCGCAGCTGCGAGGCGCTGTGGAACATCGCCGATCGCGCAGGAGTCGGCACGGCGGTGCTGGGCTGGTGGGCGACCTATCCAGCCGAACAGCTCGACCACGGGTTGATCGCCTCCGATGCGCTGGGCTACCACGGCTTCGGCGCCACCGCGCGCGACGGCGAGGCGCGCGGCAAGGTCTCGCCGCCGCAGCACTTCGCGCGGCTCGATGCGCTGATGCCCGTCGAGCAGCAGATCACGTACTCGTTCGCGCAGCGCTTCCTCGACCTCGACGAGTCCGACTGGCGCCGCGAGAGCTTCGACCCGGCGAGCGGCGGCCAGCGTCAGCCCTTCAATCCGCTGCACCTGTTCCAGCAGTACGCGCTCACCGCGCAGGGCTACGCCGCGATCGCCGAGCAGCTCCTGTCCGACGAGTCGTTTCGCCTCGCGCTGGTCTACTTCGAGCAGGTCGACAGCTTCTCGCACCTGTTCATGAAGTACGACCCGCCCAAGCTCGAGTGGATCGACGAGCGCGGGTTCGCGCGCTACAGCCGCGTGGTGCGCGAGTGGTACCGCTATCAGGACGAGCTGCTCGGCCGCTTGCTCGCGCGCATCGACCTCGAGCGCACGGCCGTGTTCCTGCTCTCCGACCACGGCTTCAAGAGCGGCGAGCGGCGCATCCGCAGCGAACAGGTCGTCGACGTTCGCAAGGCGCACCTCGACCACGATCCGCTGGGCGTGTTCATCGCCGCGGGGCCCGGCATCCAACGCGGCGCGAGCGTCAGCGGCGCCAGCGTGCTCGATCTGACGCCGACGGTGCTGCACTACCTGGGCTTGCCGGTGGGCAAGGACATGGACGGCAAGGTGCTCACGGACGTGTTCGAGCCCGACGAGCTCGCGCGCCGGCCGATCCGCTACGTAGCGACGCACGAGACCGGCGCGCGTCGCCGCGTGGCCGAAGACGTTGCGCGCGCAGCCGACGGCGAACAGCTCGCAGCGGCGCTGCGCACGCTGGGCTACATCGGCGACGAGTCGGGCGCGGGCGCGCAGAACTCGAACTCGAGCGCGTCGACGAGCACCGCGGCGCCTGCGGGTGCGTCCTCTCCGGAAATGCACAACAACCTCGGCCGCGTGCACCTCGCCGCGGGACGCTTCGACGAAGCGCTGGCGGAGTTCGAGCGCGCGCTGGCGCTCGACGAGCGCAGCGCCGAGACGCTGCTCAACATCGGGCTGGTCCACCAGAGCCTGGGGCGCTCCGACGCGGCGCTGCACTTCGCCCAGCGCGCGCTGCAGCTCGACCCCAACTCGCCCGGCGCGCTGGCGCAGATCGCCGAGGTGCGGCGCGACCAGGGGCAGTTCGACGAGGCGCTGCGGCTGCTCGAGGCTGCGTTGTCGCTCGACGACTCGCAGCCGGGGCTGTTCCTCGCGCTGGGGGACGTGCTGCAGCGCGCGGGCCGCAGCGCGGAGGCGAGCGCGGCCTTCGAGCGCGTGCTCCAGCTCGACCCCGACTCGTTCCAGGCGCACTACAACCTGGGCGTGACCGCGACGCAGCTGGGCCGCGCCGACGACGCCATCGCGCGCTACGAACGGGCGCTGGCGCTCGACGCGCGCCATCCGCTCGCCGCGCTGGCGCTCAACAACCTCGGCGCGCTGCACCGCGACGCCGGCCGCGTCGACGAGGCGCTCGCCTGCTACGAGCGCGCCGCGGAGGCCTCGCCCGCGCACTTCGAGTCGCGCTTTAACGCGGCCATGATCCGGCTCGAGCGCGAGCAGGTGGCCGAGGCCATCGCGCTGCTCGAGCAGGCGGCGGCGTTGCAGCCCAACCACGAGCTGATCGGCGTGCAGCTCGGGCTCGCGTACTTGCGCGGCGGACGTCCCGAGGACGCGGCGCGCAGCCTGACGCTCGTGCGCCGGCTCTACCCGCAGAACTGGGCGGCGCTGATCGGGCTCGCGGCGCTGCGGCTGTCGGCCGGCGCGCGCGAGGAAGCGCGTGCGCTGCGCGCCGAGGCCCTGCGCCTGGGCGGCGAAGAAGCGCGCGCGTTCGCTGCCGGCTTCCCCGCGCTGGCGCAGCTGGCAGACTGACGCGCGCCATGCGCGCCAGAGATTTCCGCCGGCTCGCCCTCGCGCTGCCGGAGGCGGTCGAGAGCGAGCACATGCAGCACCCCGACTTCCGCGTCGGCGCGAAGATCTTCGCCACGCTCGACGCGACCGGCAGCTTCGGCGTGCTCAAGCTCTCGCCGCAGGAGCAGCAGGCCGCGCTGCGAGCGCATCCGGGCCTGTTCGAACCTTGCGCGGGCGCCTGGGGCGCGCGCGGCTACACCAAGGTCGCGCTCGAGCGCGCGAGTGTCGCGCTGGTGCGGCCGCTGCTCGAGCAGGCCTGGCGTTCCGTGGCCCCGGCCCGGCTGCGCAACGCGCAGCGCGATTCCTGAGCGGGCGGCGCGCGCGAGCGTTTGGGATCGCGGCGGCGGTGGTGTAGACCAGGGCGCATGAACGCGTCTGCACTCCGCTTCGGAACCCTGCTCGCAGCGCTCGTCGTGGGCGGCTGCCGCGCGACGCCCGCTCCCAAGCCCGTGGCCGCGCCGCTCGTCCGGCCGCAGCCCGCGCCGATCGGCCGCAGCATCGTGATCTGCGGCGAGCGCCACGACATCGAGGCGCCGGTGGTGCTGTGGACCGACAAAGACGGCTACGACGCGTACTCGACCGAGCTGCGTTTCCCCCAGACGCCGCCCAAGGAGCCGATCGTCGGACTGCGCTACCAACCCGGCCGGCGCGCGCCGGCGGAGAGCGCGGACAAGCCGGGTCGACTGGCGGCCTTGGCCGGCGATCCGCGCTGCCGCGACGAGGTGCGCGCGCTGGTCGATCAGTTCGTCGTGCACTACGACGTGTGCGGCACGAGCGCGCAGTGCTTCAAGGTGCTGCACGACCGGCGCAAGCTGTCGGTGCACTTCATGCTCGACATCGACGGCGTGCTCTACCAGACGATGGATGTGTCCGACACCGCCTGGCACGCCAGTCAGGCCAACGGACGTTCGATCGGCATCGAGATCGCGAACATCGGCGCCTACAAGCCGGACGCGGCCACCACGCTCGACGAGTGGTATCCGCGCGATGAGTTCGGCCCGCGCATCGCGCTGCCGGCGTGGATGAAGGACGGCGGCGTGCGCACTCCGGGCTTCGTCGGTCGCCCGGCGCGGCCCGAGCGCATCGTCGGCCCGATCCACGGCGTCGACTATGCGATGCACGACCTCACGCCGCAGCAGTACGAGACGCTCGGCAAGCTCGTTGCGAAGTTGTGCGAGGAACTGCCGCGCATCCGCCCCGACGCGCCGCGCGACGCGCAGGGCAAGGTGCGCACCGACGCGCTTTCCCCCGAGGAATTCGCGGCCTTTTCCGGCCTCGTCGGCCACCACCACATCACCGTCAACAAGCAGGATCCCGGCCCGGCCTTCGACTGGGAGCGCCTGCTCGCCGACGTGCGCGCGCGCCGCAAGTCCGCGCCCGCGCCCTGATCGACTGCGATCCGCACCTTCTCATGCGCTCCACCCCCGCGTTTGTCCGCGTCGTTTTCGTCTTGCTCGCCGCGCTCGCGCCGGCCTGCAGCACCCGCGCCCCGCTCGGGGCCCGTCCGCTGGTCGGCGCGCGCGCGCCCGCCGCTTCGCCGCTCAGCGAGGAACTCAATGGCCTGTGCGCGAGGCGCAGGGTCGAGCTCGGCATCGTCGGTCTGCGCGCGGCGGTCATCGACGACGGCCAGCTCGTGTTCCACGGCGGCGCGGGCTTCGCGGACCGCGAACGCGGGTTGCTCACCGCCCCTGACACGCTCTTCCGGCTCGGCTCGATCTCCAAGCCGGTCACCGCGGCGCTCGTGATGCAGGAGGTCGCGGCCGGGCGGCTCGAGCTCGACGCGGACCTGCGGCGCTACAGCCCCGAACTGAGCGGCAAGCTCGCGCCGATCACGCTGCGCCAAGTGCTCTCGCACACCAGCGGCGTGCGCCACTACGCGCCGGGGCGCATCGACAACTCCACCAAGCTGCGCACGACGCGCGAGGCGCTCGAGCTGTTCGTCGACGACCCGCTGCTTTTCACGCCGGGCGAGAAGTACTCCTACAGCACGCACGCCTACACGCTGGCGGCGCACGTGCTCGAGTGCGTGACGCGCCAGCCCTTCGAGCGCCTGGTGCGCGAGCGCGTGGCCGCGCGCGGCGCGCCGAGCCTCGATTGCGAGCGCCTCGCGCAGCAAAAGCCCGCGCGCTCCAAGCTCTACAACAAGGTCGAGGGCGCTGAACCGCTGCTGCAGCTGATCCCCGAGGACAACTCGTGGAAGTACGCCGGCGGCGGCATGGAGGCGACTGCGCTCGACCTCGCGCGCTTCGGACAGCTCATGCTCGACGACCAGCTCGTCGAGCGCGCGCAGCGCGACGCGATGTGGGCGCCGACGCGCCTGAACGACGGATCGAAGAGCAACTACGGCCTGGGCTGGTCGCTCGACCCCGAGAGCGGGCTGGTCTCGCACAACGGCTCGCAGCAGGGCTGCCACTGCGCGCTGCTGATCGATCCACAGCGCCGGCGCGTGGTGGCGCTGATGAGCAACACGCTCGGCGGCGGCGCGCCAGCGTTGGCGCGCGAACTCTTGGCCGCGCTCGACTGAGCTCGATCGAGTGCGATCGAAGTCGCGCGCTCAGCCCTGGGCGAGCGCGCGGCGCAAGTTCCCGCCAGCTGCGGCGAGCGCACGCTCAGCCTGCGCCGCGTCGCAGTTGAGGCGCTGCATCACGATCGCGGTCTTCGCACGACCGCCGCAGGCCGCGAGCAGCTCGAGCGCGCGCTCGCGCGAGGCGCCGCTCGCCGCCGAGACGATGCGCGCGCCGCGGTCGACCAGCTTGGCGTTGGTGCGCGTGTCGACGTCGACCATCAGGTTGTCGTAGACCTTGCCCAGGCGCGCCATCGCGACCGTGCTGACCGTGTTGAGCACGAGCTTGGTCGCAGTGCCGGCCTTGAGCCGCGTGCTGCCGGTGAGCACCTCGGGCCCGGTGACGACGCGGATCGACACCTCGGCGCGGTCGGCGGCCTGCTCGCGCGGGACGCAGGCGAAGAACACGGTTCCGGCGCCGCGCTCGCGCGCGAACTCGATCGCTGCGTGCACGTAGGGCGCCGTGCCGCCGGCGGTGATGCCGAACACGACGTCGCGCTCGCTCAGGTTCAGTTGCGCGAGGTCCGCGCGAGCGGCATCGCGATCGTCCTCGGCGCCCTCGACCGCCGCCGTCAGCGCGCGCGGGCCGCCCGCGATCACGCCGACCACTTGCGCGGGGTCGCTGAGGAACGTCGGCGGGCACTCGACGGCGTCGAGCACGCCCAGGCGCCCGCTCGTTCCGGCGCCGACGTACACCAGGCGTCCGCCGCGCTCCAAGCGCGCGACGACGAGTTCGATGGCAGCTGCGATCGAGGCGCGCGCCGCTTCGAGCGCTGCATGGATCTCGCGGTCCACGCGCTGCATCAGCGACACGGCGTCTTCGATCGCGAGCGCGTCGAAGCCCGCGCTGGCGGGGTGGCGCTGCTCGGTCGAGAGCTGCGCGCGCGATTCGCTCGGCGGCCTCACGCTCCGCCGCCTTCGCCGCGGCGCTGGCCCTCGCGCCACATGTTGCGCCCCAGCGACAGGCCGCCGTCGATCGTCAGGCACTCGCCGTTGATGTAGCTGGCGGCGGGCGAGAGCAGGTAGAGCGCGTGCTGCGCCATCTCGAAGGCCGTTCCGAAGCGGCCCAGCGGGATCTGCTCCTCGATGCGCTCGCGCGTGGGGTCGTCGGGCCACAGGTTGTTCGCCGCGCCGTCGGAGTGGAACGGCCCGGGCGCGATCGCGTTGACGCGCACGCCGCGGCGCGCCCACTCGACTGCCAGGGTGCGCGTCATGGCGAGCACTCCGGCCTTCGCGCTGGCCGAATGCACGACGCCAGGCATGCCCGTCCACGCGTAGGTCGCGACGACGTTCAGGATCTGGCCGCGGCCGCGCGCGAGCATCCCCAGGCCGAAGTAGCGCGAGCAGTAGAACGTGCCGTCGAGCACGATGCCGAGCACGGCGCGCCAAGCGCGCGAGCTCAGCCGCTCGGCGGGGCAGACGAAGTTGCCCGCGGCGTTGTTGACCAGGATCTCGATCCCGCCCGACTCCTCGAGCTCGCGCGCCAGGCGCTCGACCGCGGTGGGCTCGCGCACGTCGAGCGCGCGCGACTCGACCTGCCAAGATCGTTCGGCCGCCTCGGTGAGCAACTCGCCGTGGTGCTCGACGCTGCGCGAGGCGCAGATCACGCGCGCGCCGGCGCTGCACAGGCCGCGGCTGATCTCCAGGCCCAGGCCCGTGCCGCCGCCGGTCACCAGCGCTCGCACTCCCGCGAAGCAGCCTGCGGGCAGGTGATCGGACGCGGTGGGGCGCTGGGGCTTCACGCGCGTAGCGTGCGAGCGCTGCGCGCGCCGTTCAAGGCCGGCGAAGGCCCCTGCGCGCGGTTGCCAGCCTCAGCGCAACTCGTCGTCGACGACCGACTCCAGGGCGTACTCCACGCCGCTGCGCTCGCTCTCGCGCGCCAGGTCGGCGCGCAGCAAGGCATCGAGCGCCTTCACGCTCGCCGCCCGCGCCTGGGCGCTCAGCGTGGCGATCGTGCGCTCGCCGTCGGTCTCGTCGACCACGGTTTGCACGCTGAGTTCGACCGGCGGCGCGAGGGCCGCGCTGGTGAGCGCCGCGAGCAGTTCGGGGCTCGGATCGCTCTCGCCCGGCCAGCTCACGACCACGCGCGCGCGCCACGGCGCGCTCGACGGCGAACTCGAGCCGGCGCTCGAGTCGGCGCTCGAGCCCGGCTCGTCGGGCGTCGTTTCCGATTCGTTGTCCCGCTCGCGTTCACGCTCGCGCTCGCGCCGCGCCCGGCGCGCGTTGTCCAACTCCTCGCGCAACTCGCGGCGCAGATCTTCCGAGTTCTCGCGCAGCTCCTGGCCCAGCTCGCGCAGACCATCGCCGACGTCGTGCGCGGCCTCGCGCAGGTCGTCGCGGAACTCCTCGGTCGGCGCGGCGACCAGCGCGGCCGCCCCGGTGAACACCGCCAGGCCGGCCAGGCCGAGCAGCGAGAGCACGAGCGCCACCGCGCAGCCAGCGAGGCAGCCCGGCGCCGAGCGGCGCCCCTCGGCGTCGCGCGGGCTGGCGAAACGTACCGCTGCGACAGCGAGCGCGCCCAGGAGCAGCAGGAACGCGAAGGCGAGCAGGATCAGGAGCGTCATGGCGAACCTCGGAACGGGGAGCGCGGGCTGTGAAGCGCGCGCGCCCTTCGAGTTACTTGCCCGCTCGCACGGCCGGCGCGTTCAACGAGTACAGTCTGCGGTCTTCGACGCCCTCTCCACGATCCCATGCGACAGCTCGACAGCTTTGTGTGCGGCCGGCGGCACGCCGGCGGCGCTTCCCAGGCGACGCTCTTCAACCCCACCAGCGAAGAGCCGCTGGCGACGGTCTCGAGCGACGGCATCGACTTCAAGGCGGTCGTCGAGCACGCGCGCAGCCGCGGCGGCCCGGCGCTGCGTGCGCTGACCTTCGGCCAGCGCGCAGGCCTGATCGAGCAGCTCTCCAAGCTGATCCACGGCGCGCGCGAGGAGCTGATCGAGCTCTCGATCCAGAACGCCGGCACGACACGCGGCGACGCCAAGTTCGACATCGACGGCGCGATCGGGACGCTGGCGGCGTACGCGCGCTACGGGGCCGAGCTCGGCGAGCGCAAGTTCCTGTACGACGGCGCGGGCGTGCAGCTGGGCCGCACGGCGCGCTTCTGGGGCGAGCACGTGCTCGCGCCGCGCGAAGGCGTGGCGGTGCACATCAACGCCTTCAACTTCCCGGCCTGGAACATGATGGAGAAGGCCGCCTGCGCGCTGCTCGCCGGTGCGCCGGTGATCGAGAAGCCCGGCACTCCGACCGCGCTCACCGCCTGGCGCATCGCCGAGCTGGTCGCGACGAGCGGCGTGCTGCCCGAGGGCGCGTTCCAGTTCGTGTGCGGCTCGGTCGGCGACTTGCTCGACCACCTCGGCCCGCAGGACGGCCTGGCCTTCACCGGCTCGTCCGCGACCGCAGCCAAGTTGCGCGGCCACGCGGTGCTCGTGCGCCACAACGTGCGCGTCAACCTCGAGGCGGACTCGCTCAACGCCGCGGTGCTCGCGCCCGACGTGGAAGCGGGCAGCGACACCTACAACCTGTTCCTCGCCAACGTCGCGCTCGACATGACGCAGAAGAGCGGGCAGAAGTGCACCGCGGTGCGGCGTGTGTTCGTCCCGCGCGAGCGGCTCGAGGAAATCGAGGCCGAGCTGCGCAGCTCGCTCGCCGCGATCAAGGTCGGCGATCCGGCGGACGCCGCGACGCGCATGGGACCGCTGGCCAGCGCAGCGCAGCTCACCGACGTGCGCGCCGGCATCCAGCGCCTGTCGAGCGCCGCTCGCACGGCCTGCGGCGGCGCGGCGCCGATCCGCGAGCGCGGCTACTTCGTCGCTCCGACGCTGCTGGTCGCCGCTGACGGCGCGGCCGATGTGTTCCACGCCGAGGAGGTCTTCGGCCCGGTGGCAACGCTCCTGCCTTACGACGGCAGCGCGGCCCAGGCGGCGCGACTGGTCGCGCGCGGCGGCGGCAGCCTGGTGACGAGCGTGTACTCCAACGACGCGGGCTTCCTCGAGGAGGCCGCGCTCGGCATCGCGCCCTGGAGCGGCCGCGTGTGGCTCGGCAGCGACAAGATGGCCGAGCAGTCGCTCGCGCCCGGCATGGTGCTGCCCGCGATGGTCCACGGCGGGCCGGGACGCGCGGGCGGAGGCGAGGAACTCGGCGCGCTGCGCGGGCTGGCCTTCTACCTCCAGCGCACCGCGCTGCAGGGCTTCAAGGGCGTGATCGCGCCCGAGTCGTTCTGCGCGCGCGCCGCGACGGCGAAGTGAGGACGGCGCGGCGCGCGAGGCGTTCGGTGAAGTCGTCAGCGAGCCGCCCGCGGGCCCAGCGCTGATTCCGCGCGCGACGCTGCGCAGCGCGAGCACCGGCCCTCGTCCGCCTGCGTCACCCGCGCGTCATGCGGCCCGCTGCGGCCGCGCGAACGCGATGTGCGCGGCGCGCTTGCGGCGCGCGGAAGCTGGCAGAGACTCGACGGGTCTCTGGCCGGCGATCGTGTTCCACGCGCGTGCGAGTTCGCGGACTCGCCCAGTCTCGCCCACGGCTCGCTCACGGCTCGCTCGATGCCGAGCGCAGCAGCGCGGGGCCGAGCCGCGTTGTGACCACTTGGTGCGGCACGCCGGGCGCGTCGAAGCTCGCGCAGCGTTGTGCAACGCTCAGCCGCGGCCCGCGGCGTCGCTGGGGGAGCTGCTGGAGGCGCCGGCGGCTCCGCCCGGACTGACGGGCCCGTTGCGCGGGGGCGTCGGCACTCCCCAGCGCGCCTTGTTCTGCTCCCACCACTCGAGCCACGAGCGGTTCGACGAGCCGGGCTGCGCCCCGGTGAGCTTGCCCAGCGCGGTTCGAATCCGCCGGCTCTCGACTGCGACGGTGTACTCGCTCACGCCGATCACGCGCACGTCGAGCACGCTGCCCTCGAGCGCCACGTTGATCTGCGGATCGGCGATCGAAGCGAACTGCGCCACCTCGACGTCGTAGTCCTGGACGTACGCCACCTGCCGCCCGACGAAGATGTTGGCCGCGGGAGCGCGCCAGCCGCCCCCGCCCGACTGCGGCGCGGAGAGCGTGGACAGCCGGCTGATGAGCGGCTCGACGGCGGCCGCGTAACCCATCACGCCCATGGCCTCGGCGGCGTTGCTGCGCACGCTGGCGTGCTCGCTGCCCAGCGCTCGCACGAGCGGGAGCAGGAGGGCTTCCTCGCGCGCGTCGCGCAGTGCGAGCGCCGCCTGAGTGCGAACGTCCTCCGAGCTGTCGAGCACGGCGCGCGCCAGCAGCTCGCGCGAGCGCTCTCCGGTGCGAAGGCGCCGCAGCGCCAGGCCCGCGACAGCGCGCACGCTGCTCGCCGGCGAGTGCAGCGCGCGGTTCAACGCTTCGTCGAGCGCCTCGCGGTCCCCGCGCCGGCCGAGCGCCACGATGCCCAGCTCCTGCACCACGCGCGGCCTGCGCGCGAGGCTGCGCAGTGCGTCCAGCGGCGCCTGACTCGACGATCCGGGGGCGGCGAGCGGCACGGGCGGCGCCTGGAGCATTCGCAGCACTCCGGCGTGGTCGGGGTCGAGCTCCAGCAGCGCCTCGAGTTCGCGCAGCGCCTCGTCGGCCAGGCCCTCGCGCAACATCCAGTCGGCCGCCATCAGGCGCTGGGCCGGCTCGCCGCGACGCGCCGTGGCCAGCAGCGCTCGCGAGCGTTCGAGTACGTCCCGCTCGCGCGAGTGCTTGACCACGGCCTCGGCCGGGATCGAGCGCCAGCCCTGGTCGGCGCGCAGCTCCCAGTGCGAGCCGTCGAAGCGCGCGCGGCCGCGCACGATGCCGCCGTCGCGCAGGTGCAGGATGCGCGCGGCCTCCTCGAGGGGCTCGCCCGCGGCCTGGGTCGCCGGCCCGGGAACGACGGCGCAACCGGCGCCGGTCGTTCCAGCCTCCGACGCCTCGCCGGGGAGCGCGTTGAGGGACAGCGCCAGCACGATCAGCATCGCGTTCATGGTCTTCTCCAGTGGGGCGAGTCGAGGCGAACGGGAGGGCGTCCGCGCGCTCCGGCGGGCGTGGTACCCCGCCAGAGGGCTTGGACAACTCGTGCGCTGCCGCACCTCGCGGAACTTTTGCTCGAACGCTGCGCGGCGCTGCCGCAGCGCCGCGCGTGTTCGGAGTCGCACGTCGAACTGAGCTACTTCGAGCAGCTCGGCGCTTCCCCGGGCCAGTGGGAGAGTGCCCGAGCGGCGCGGCTCAGACCGGTCGGGTTCGTGATTCTAAGGAGCGTTGGCGCGTCGGCGGCCCGCGCGCGATCGAAGGGCGCCCGAACCATGGTGTGGGGAGCTTTCCGCGGGGCGAGTCGCCCGAATGTTGTCGATCTGGGCGTGTCTGGGCGACTGGGGCCAGCTCTGGGCGACTCGCGGCGACTCTGGCTGAGTCGATTCGGGCCGCGCTGCGCCGCAAAAGGCCGCGGCGCGCGAAACCGGCTCGTGATCCCGCGCGAGCGGGATCACGAGGTCGGTCCGACGCCGCCGCAGTGCGGGAGGCGCGTCTGCCAACGGCCTGTTCCGCCCTGCCGCGCGAGCGCTCGCGTACTGCCGACGCGGCGCTCGCCTCGGGCCCTGGCTCGCGTGGGCGAGCCAGCTGGCCGCGCGGCAACTCTCTCGTGCTCGAGGCGCACACCCTGCCTGGCGAGCGTCGCTGTGCGCTGCTCCGTTCACCGTCCGCCGAAGCGGGAGATGGACGGCTGCGCGCGCCTGGGCGACGGTGTCGAAGGGTCCCGCGTCCGTCGTCAGGCCAACGCTCGCCAGCGCCCGTTTAGCGAGATCCGTGCCGCGCGCTCGGACCCCCGCAGGCTCAGCCTCGGTCACGGCGGAGCCGGCTCGAGGAGCGCGCGCAGCGGGCCGGAGCGGTAGGTCGCTTCCCAGGCGATCGCGCGCCGCTCCAGCTCGGGCTCGATGCCCCCCTCACGCGCGGCGCTGATCCACACCGAGCGGGGCGCGAGCTCGGCGAGCAGCTCGCTGGCGCGCTCGGTCGGGTCGCCGTGGTGCGGCCAGACCAGCAGGTCGGGCCGGCGGGGGAGTTGCCCGCTCGCGAGCCAGGCGTCGATCCCCGCGGCGACCGCGTCGCCCGTCACGACCACGCTGCGTCCGGCGAACTCGAGTCCCACCGCCGAGGAGCTCTCGTTGGCGTCGTCGAGCGCTTCGGCGCCCGCTGCGACGCGAAGCGTGAGGCCGCCGGCCCTGAGCGCGACGCCGCGTCCCGTCGAGCTCCACTGGGCCTCGCGCACGAGCGTGCGCTCCAACGCGGCGCCCGCGGGCGGTGCGACCCAGGTCGCCAGGGGCCAGCGGCTGGCCAGCCAGGGCGCGGCGCCGGCGTGATCGCTGTCGCGGTGCGTGATCACGAGGTTGAGCCGAGCGGGCTCCCACGCCGCGAGCTGCGGCCCGAGCGCGCGGCGCTCCAGACCGTGGCGGTCGGAGCTGCCCGCGTCGATCAGCCAGACCTGGTTGCGCGCCGTGCGCACCGCGATCGCGCTTCCATGTCCGACGTCGAGTGCGACGACCTCCAGCCCGCGGGGCGCGCTCGCCCACGGCAAGAGCGCCGCGCCGGCGCTGGCGAGGCTCAGCCGCCGGCCGAGTTCGCGAACGCTGGGAGTCAACCGCGCTGCCCACAGCGCCAGTCCCAGCGACGCCAGCGCGCCCACCCACAGCGGTCGCGGCGGGCACGGCCACGGCGTGCAGGGGAACTCGTCGAACCACGCGAGCGCCTCGAACAGCCAGTGCGCGGGTGCGCTGAAGCCAGCGGCCGGCAGCGGGAGGTACACCGCCGCCAGTCCGTAGGTGAGCAGCCATGCCACCAAGGGCCCGACGACGACCGTGGCGAGCGGGCCGACGGGGCTCAGTTCGCCGATGCCGATCCAGGTCAGCGGCGCTGTCGCCAGGGTGGCGGCGAGCGACGCGCCGATGGCCGTGTCGAGCGAGCGCGCGGCGCGCCCCAGCAGCGCACCGGGCCCGCGCAGGCCGCTCAGGCGCGCGCTCTCGCCGCCCAGGCTTCCGAGCATGCGCACGAGCGGCCGGAATGCGGCGATCTCCCAGGCCTGCGCCGCGATCTCGGCGCCCAGCGCGCGGCGGCGCGCACCTACCCAGCGCGACAGCGGCCCGGCCGCCAGCACCAGCCCCAGCGTCGCGCTGTAGCTCAGTTGCAGCGAGAGCGTGAACAGCGTGCGCGGGTCGGCGAGCAGTTCGACCGTGAACGCCGCCGCCAGCAGGTTGAGCGAGTCTGGCCGGCGCCAACTGGCGGCGTTGCGCGGCTGCGACCAGGCGCTGGCGATCAGGCCCAGGCACAGCGTCAGCGCGGCGCGTCGGACCGGCGCCTGCGCGCCGCTCAGCAAGCTGTACAGGGCCACCGCTGCGAGCGTGAGCAGCGCCAGGGTGCGGCGCGCGCGTCGGCCGCTCGCCCAACTCGAGCACGCGCCCAACGCGCCGGCCAGGAGGGCGACGTGCATGCCGCTCACCGACAGCACGTGCCGCACTCCGGTGCGCGTGAACAGCTCGCCCGTCTCGAACGGCAGGCGCGACTCGTCCCCGAACAGCAGCGCGCGCGCCAGTGGACCGGCCTGGGCGCCGAAACGCTCGCAGCGCTCGAGCGAGCGGTCGCGCCATTCGTCGAGCGGCGCGAGCAGCGCGTGCAACGGACCGGACGGCGCCAGTCGTCGCACCTCGTCGGGGTGTACGCGCCACAGCTCCTCGGAGTCCAGCGAGCCGACCGAGCTCGGGGCTGGCGCCAGGCCGCGGGCCGGGAGGATCGGGCGCGTCGATGGCAGCAGCTCCAAGTGCTCGCCCGCGCGTGCGGCGCCGTTCGGCAGCAGCACGCGGCGGCCGACGCCGTCGGCGCCGACCAGCCTTCCGAACGCACCGCGCTCGCTGGCGTTGCTGGGTTGCCACTCGCCCCGCAACGGCGCAGTGGAGCGCGCGAACGTGTGCGACGCCGCGTGAGACGGCGCGTGCGACGGCGGAGTCGGATTCGCGCTCGAGTCCGTTCTCGAGAGCGAGAGCGGAGACTCGACGCTGGCCGGGAAGGCCCCGTTCGTCGTGGCGCGCCTGCCGAAGGCTGCGAGGCCGGGCGAGTCCGCGCGCGGCAGCAAGCCGTCGCTCGCATCGTCGGTCGCATTGCCGCTCGCGTGGGCGCTCGAGGTGTCGCGCATCTCGTCGCCCGCATCGGCGGCCGAGTCGTCGTTCGAGTCTCCGCTCGCATCGTGGCTCGAGGCGTCGCTCGAGGCGTCGCGCATCTCGTCGCTCGCATCGGCGTCCGGGTTGGCGCTCGAGTTGGCGCTCGTCGGCGCGCGGCGCGCTGCGCTGCGAGTGGTCGTGGGGCCCCTGTCCGAATCGCTGTCCGCCGCGTGTCCCGCAGGCCGGTCGTCATCGCTTGCGCCGCTGCTCGCTGCAGCGGCCCGCGCTGCTCGGCCCGGCGCGATCACGTCAGGCGCCTTCCCGCCGCTCGCCGCCACATCACTCGCTCTCACGTCGCGCGCTGTTGCGTCGCGAGCCGCGACGCGGGAGCTCGACGCGCGCGGCCAAGTCGCGTCGGTTGCCGTCGCGAGGCTCGCGGACTTGTCCGCTCGCGGAGGGTGGGGCGCGCGGAGGACTCCCAAGCTGACGACCAGCGCCAGCGCCAATCCGCCAGGTCTGGTGCTCGCGTGCATGCAGCGCGGGGCCGCAGATCGGGCGAACGCGAGCCACGCCCCGGCGAGCGCGGCGATGACGTACGGCGCCCAGGCCTGCGCCTGTGACCAAGCGCGACCCGTCGCGAGCCCGACTCCCAGGGCCAATGCGAACCACACCAGCGGGCGCGCGCAGGTGACGTCCCCAGCGTCTTCCGGCCCGTCGTCGTCGTGCGGCGGCGCATCGTCGCCTGCATTCGGCGAGCTCGGCGCCTCTCGCGTGCTGCCGGCGCGGGCGGCTTCGCTCGCGTCCCTGGCGTACTGCTCGCTCGGCCCGTCGTTTTCGCTTCCGCTGTCCGGTGGGTCGTTCACCTCCCTCCAGCCGCGAGCGCCTGCAACTCCCCGACGCTCGCGCCCGCCTCCGCCGGCCTCGACGCCAGCACAGCCCACTCCAGCACAGCCCACTCCAGCACAGTCCACGCCGGCACCGTCCACGCCGGCAGAGACTGGAGCTGCGCGCCCGTGGTTGCCGCCAAGTGGGAAAATTCCGAGCGCCGCGCGCGCCTGGAGCGAAGCGCTCGGGAGCGCGCTGGCCGCACTACAATCCCGCGCCCATGACGCTAGAGCCGAATGCCGCGCGCGCTGCGGCCGTGAGCGGTCCGCGCCACGCGCTGTTCCCCGGCACCTTCGACCCGGTCACGCTCGGCCATCTCGACGTGATCGAACGCTCGGCGCGCCTGTTCGAGCGCCTGACGGTCGGCATCGCGCAACACCCCACCAAGCGCGAGCTCCTGCCGCTCGAGCGCCGCGTCGACCTCCTGCGCAGCGTCACGGCGCACCTGCCCAACGTCTCCGTGGCGGTCGTGGGCGGTCTGGTGGTCGAGGGTTGTCGCCAGCTCGGCGCGCGCATCATCGTGCGCGGCATCCGCAACGCGACCGACTTCGAGTACGAAGCCCAGATGGCGCGCTCCAACCAGGCCATGGCGCCGGACGTCGACTCGGTCTTCATCGCCTCCGATGCCGACCACGTGCACATCTCGAGCACGCTGGTGCGCCAGGTCGCGGAGCTGGGCGGCCCGCTCGAGTTGTTCGTCCCGCCCGCGGTCGCGGCCGCGCTGCGCGAAGTCTGCTCGCAGCGCGCCTGAGCTCGGCGCGCCCTCACTCATCCGCCGGCGCGCGCGCTGGAGCGCCGCCCGCTACGCTGAACCGTGGTTCCTCCCCGCACTCCGCGAGCCCCCGACATGTCCGACCGCCGCATCGTTTCCTCGCCCGACGCCCCCAAGGCCATCGGTCCCTACAGCCAAGCCGTCGTCGCCCAGGGACTGGTGCACTGCTCCGGCCAGATCGCGCTCGACCCGCGCACGGGCGAGTTCCTCGGCGGCGATGTCGCCGCGCAGACCGAGCGTGTGATGACCAATCTCGCGGCCGTGCTGGCGGCGGCGGGCAGCGACTTCTCGCGCGCGCTCAAGTGCAACGTGTACCTGACCACGATGGAGCACTTCGGCCCGATGAACGAGGTCTACGGACGCTACTTCCCGGCCGGCTCCGCGCCGGCGCGCGCGACGGTCGCGGTGGCGCAACTGCCGCGCAACGCGCTGGTCGAGATCGACTGCATCGCGCTCGCCTAGAGCGTTCTCGCGAGCGCGAGAGCGCAGGCGCTGCGCACTCGGCGTGTCGCGCAGGCCGTCCCATGGTCTTCAGCCATCCGACCTTCCTGTTCTTGTTCCTGCCGGCGGTGCTGGCGCTCTATGCGCTGGCGCCGCGCGCGCTCAAGAACGGCTGGCTGCTCGTCGCGAGCCTTGTGTTCTACGCCTTCGACCGGCCCGAGTTCGCGCTGGTCATGCTCGGCTCGATCGCGCTGAACTGGGGCCTGGGTCTGTGGGTCGAGCGCGCGCGCGAGCACTCCGGCCGGATCGTCGCGCTGGCCGTCGTCGCCAACCTCGGGCTGCTGGGCTTCTTCAAGTACTGGAACTTCCTGTGGGACAACCTCGAGGCGCTCGGCCTGGGGCTCGAGCGCTTCCCCGCGGATCCGGTCGTGCTGCCGATCGGCATCTCGTTCTTCACCTTCCAGGCGCTGAGCTACGTGATCGACGTCAGCCGCGGCGAGGGCCGCGCACAGCGCAATCCGCTCGACTTCGGGCTGTACATCGCGCTCTTCCCGCAGCTCATCGCCGGCCCGATCGTGCGCTACCGCGACGTCGCCGAGCAGATCGGCAGCCGCACGCACTCGCTCGAGCTGTTTGCGCAAGGCGTGCGGCGCTTCGTGCTCGGGCTGGGCAAGAAGATGTTGATCGCGAATGTGCTGGCCGAGGTCTCGGACCCGATCTTCGCGCTCGACACGCGCGCGCTCGACGCCTCGACGGCCTGGCTGGGCGCGCTGTGCTACACGGGCCAGATCTACTTCGACTTCTCGGGCTACAGCGACATGGCCATCGGGCTGGGCCTGATGTTCGGCTTCCGCTTCCTCGAGAACTTCGACTACCCCTACATCGCGCGCAGCGTGACCGAGTTCTGGCGCCGCTGGCACATCTCGCTGTCGAGCTGGTTCCGCGACTACCTCTACATCCCGCTGGGCGGCAACCGCGCCGGTCCCGCGCGCACGTACTTCAACCTGCTCGCGGTGTTCTTCCTGTGCGGGCTGTGGCACGGCGCAGCGTGGAACTTCGTCGTGTGGGGGCTCTACCACGGGCTGTTCCTGGTGCTCGAGCGCGTCGTGCGCGGTGAGCGGCGAGCCAGCCGCTCGTGGCTGGGCCTGCCCTACGCGTTCCTCGTGGCGGTCGTCGGTTGGGTGTTCTTCAACGCGCCCTCGCTCGGCCACGCGCTCGAGTTCCTGCGCGCGATGGCGGGCGCGGGCGCGGGCGATGGTCGCGCGGTGCACGCGGCGCTGTACCTCGACAACGCGACCAAGCTCGCGCTCGCGGCGGCGGTCGTGGGGTCCACGCCCTGGTTGCGCGCGCTGGGCCAGTGGCGCGCGCGCCGGCGCGCTGAGCGCGGCAGCGACGCGCTCGAGTTGGGGCTCGAGTGGAGCTCGGTCGCGGGCGTGCTGGCCGTGCTGGTGCTCTCGGCGATGGCGCTCTCGGCCGGCACGTACAACCCATTCATCTACTTCCGCTTCTGAGCATGGCCGCGCCCGCGCCGCACTCGACCCGCGCCGCGTCGGCGTTCGCGCTGGCGGCCTGTTTTTGCGCGGCGCTGGCCGCGCCGGCGCTGCTCACGCTCGCGAGTCGGCCCGCAGCGAGCGAGATCGAGCGCGAGTTCCGCCGCCCCGCGCCCTTTCCCGCGCGCCCGGTGTCGGCGCAGACGCTGGCCGTGTGGCCGCGCATGTTCGACGCCTGGTACGCCGACCACTTCGGGCTGCGCTCGACGCTGATCCGCTGGAACAACGCGCTCACGCTGTTCGCGCTCGAGGACTCGCCCACGTCGGAGATCGTGGTCGGCCCCGAGCAGTGGATGTTCACCACGCGCGACCGCGCCGTGCAGGTGCGCCGCGGCGCCGATCCGTTCAGCGCGCGCGAACTCGAGTTGTGGGCCGACGTGCTCGCCGATCGACGCCGCTGGTGCGAGGAGCGCGGCGTGCGCTACGTGTTCGCCATCGCGCCCAACAAGGAGACCATCTATCCCGATCGCTGGCCTGCGCGCCTCGACATCGTCGGGCCGACGCGGCGCGAGCAGCTGGTCGAGCACGTGCGCGAGCGCGCCGACGTGCCGCTCGTCGACCTCACGCCGGCGCTCGAGCAGGCGCGCGCCGACTTTGCGCGCGAGGGCGAGGTGTACTTTCGCCTGGGCACGCACTGGAACGACCGTGGAGCGCTGTACGCCTACCGCGCGCTGCTCGAGCACGCGGCGCGCGAGTCCCCGCAGTTCGCGCCGCGGCCGCTGGGCGACTTCTCGTTCGCGCCCACCGACTTCCAGGACGACAGTTGGGCCGGCCGGCTGTACCTCGAGGACGTGCTCACGCAGCCCAACGTCGAGGTGCAGCTCGCGTTCGAACGCGGCGTGCCTGACTCGTTCTGGCGCGAGGCGCGCGAGAAGCGGCTGGTGTCGATCGACACCGCGCACGCGCGCGACGACTTGCCGCGCGCGGTCGTGTTCCACGATTCGATGGGCGAGAAGCTGCGGCCGCTCCTGGCCGAGCACTTCTCGCGCGCCAGCTTTCGCTGGGTGTCCGACTTCGACACCGACCTGATCGAGCGCGAGAAGCCCGACATCGTGATCCAGCTGTTCGTCGAGCGCGCGCTGTCGGCCTTCTCGCTCTCGACTTCACCGCTCGACACGCCGGAGCGTTGCCAGGCGGAGTTCGAGGCGTCGACGAGCGTGCTCGCGCGCGGGCTCGCGGAACTGGAGGCCGACCGCAGCCAGGCGGGACGGCCCGTGGAGCTGGTGCGCGGCGGCGACGGCAGCGTCACGGTGCGCTACGGCGGGGGAGGCGTGCTCGCGCCGCACTTCGAAGCGCCGGCGGGGGCCTGGCCCGTGCTGCGCCTGGAGTTCGATGCACCGGCCGATGGCCACGCGCTGGTCGAGTTCAAGACCGAACGCCACCGCGAGTACGCGCGCATCGCCCGCGGAGTGCAGCGCCCGATCCGGGCCGGCCGCAACGTGGTGTTCGTCAAGCTGCGCGTGCCGCAGCTCAGCGGACGGCTGCGGCTGCATCCCGGGCTGGCGGCCGGAGAGTACGTCCTGCGCGACCTCGAAGTGCGCGCCGTGCCCGAGTAGACTCTTCGCCCTGATTTCGCGCTGATCGCGGCCCTTTTTTCGGGGCTCGCGCGGCCCTCCACCCCAGTTCCCCCGCGCACTCCATGGGCCTTGCCTGCGGCATCGTCGGACTTCCCAACGTCGGCAAGTCCACCATCTTCAACGCCATCACCGCCGCCGGCGCGGAGAGCGCGAACTATCCCTTCTGCACGATCGAGCCCAACGTGGGCGTGGTCGATGTCCCCGACGAGAACCTGGCCGCGATCAACCGCTTCCAGCCGACCGAGCGCATCATCCCCGCCTCGCTGAAGGTGGTCGACATCGCCGGCCTGGTGAAGGGCGCGAGCCAGGGCGAAGGCCTGGGCAACAAGTTCCTGGGCAACATCAAGGAGTGCGACGCGATCCTGCACGTGGTGCGCTGCTTCGACGCTGGGGACATCATCCACGTCTCGGGCTCGATCGACCCGCAGCGCGACATCGAGGTGATCGAGCTCGAGCTCTCGCTAGCTGACCTCGACACGGTGACGCGCGCGCTCGACCGCGTCGCGAAGAAGGCGCGCGCGCAGGACAAGGAAGCGATCTTCGAGCAGGGCGTGCTCGAGCGTGCGAAGAGCGTGCTGGAGGGCGGCGGCCAGTTGCGCGCGGCCGAGTGGACGCCGCAGGAAGCCGCGGTGCTCTACCCGCTGTTCCTGATCACCGCCAAGCCCGTGCTGTTCGTCGCCAACGTCGCCGACACCGACCTCGAAGGCCGCTCGCCGCTGGTGGACGTGGTGCGCAAGCACGCGGCCAAGACCGGCGCCGAAGTGGTGGCGCTGTCGGGCGCGATCGAAGGCGAGATCATGGCGCTCGAGGCCGCTGACCGCGCCGCGTTCCTGGCCGACATGGGCCTCGCCGAGCCGGGCCTCAACCGCTTGATCCGCCAGGCGTACACGCTGCTGGGATTGCAGACCTACTACACCTGCGGCCCCAAGGAAATCCGCGCCTGGACGATCCACAAGGGCGATACCGCGCCCAAGGCCGCCGGCGTGATCCACACCGACTTCGAGAAGGGCTTCATCCGCGCCGAGATCTACTCGCTCGAGGACCTCTTGCAGTACAAGACCGAGGCCGCCATCAAGGCCGCGGGCAAGCTGCGCTCGGAGGGCCGCGAGTACGTGATGCGCGAGAACGACATCTGCCACTTCTTGATCGGCAAGTAGGGCTGCTCGGCAAGTTGCGTCGCTCGTCGGGCGCCCGCGGCCCGGTTCCAAAACCACCTCGCTTGTCCCAGGAAATCCGCCCCATGCAAACCGCTTCGATCCTGGATGTGACCGTCGAGACGTTCCAGAAGGACGTCGTCGAGCGCTCGCGCACGAGCCCGGTGCTGATCGACTTCTGGGCCACCTGGTGCGGGCCGTGCAAGACGCTCGGGCCGACGCTCGAGAAGCTCGCGCGCGAATTCGCCGGACAGTTCACGCTCGCGAAGGTCGACATCGACCGCAGCCAGGAACTGGCCGAGGTGTTCCAGATCCAGAGCGTGCCGACCGTGCTGCTGCTCAAGGAAGGACGCTTGGTGGACGGCTTCGCAGGCGCGCTGCCCGAGGTGCAGATCCGCCGCTTCCTCGAGCAGCACCTGGGCCTGAAGAAGGCCGATCCGCTCGCCGCAGCGGCCAAGCTCGAGGCGGAGGGCAAGCGCGCGGAGGCGTTGGCGTTGCTCAGCTCGCACCTGCGCACGGCGCCGAGCGATTCCAAAGCGCGGCTGATGGCGGCGCGCCTGTGCGCGGCCGAAGGTCGCTTGCAGGAAGCGCGCGAGCACTTCGCGCAGGTCACGGGCGACGTGCGCGAGGGCGAGGAAGCGAAGGCGCTCGCCGCCCAGCTCTCGGCCGCTGAAGCGAGCGCCGGCGCGCTCGGAGCGCTCGAACAGGCCGTCAAGGCCAACCCCTCCGACGTGGCCGCGCGTCTGGAGTACGGCAAGGCGCTCGTCGCCGCCTCCAAGCACGCCGAAGGCCTCGAGCAGATGCTCGAAGCGGCCAAGCTCGACCTCGCCTTCGAAGGCGGCGCGCCGCGCAAAGCGATGATCGAGGTCTTCAACCTGCTCGGTTGGGCCGATCCGCTCGTGCTCGACTACCAGCGCCGCCTGTCGATGCTGCTCTGCGTGTGAAGCGGCTCTGCGGGCGCCTTCGAGCGGCGGGCCACCGCGCCAGCGCGGCGAGCACGCACTGGTGGGGCGCGCAACGCACGTTCGCGCGGCTCGCGGCGCTGCTGTGCCTGCTCTGCGCGCTCGCGTGCGCTCCCGACTCGCGCTCCCAGGTCCAAGTGTTCGCCGCGGCGAGCCTGCGCGACGCGTGCGGCGACGTGGCGCAGCTGTGGCGCGAGCGCCGGCCCGAGGTCGAGCTGGTGTTCAACTTCGGCTCGTCGGAGTTCCTGGCCCAGCAAATCGAAGCGACGCGCGCGGCGGACCTGTTCCTGTCGGCCGACACGGCGCAGATGGAACTCGTGCGCAAGAGCGGCGCGATCGCGCTCGAAGGGCCGGCGCGCTGGCTCTCGAACCAACTCGTGGTCGTCGTTCCCGCAAGCTCGAACGAAGGCGAGTGGAGTGCAGCGAGCGAACTCGTGCACGAGCGCTTTCCGCGCCTGTCGCTCGCCAATCCCGCCTCCGTGCCTGCCGGCAAGTACGCCAAGGCCTGGCTCGAGGCGCAGGGCTCGTGGAGCGCGCTCGAGCCGCGCGTCGTGCCTGCCATCGACGTGCGCGCGGCGCTCGCAGCGGTCGAGAGCGCGGCCTGCGAAGTCGGCGTGGTCTACGCCACGGACGCCGCCATCTCCGAGCGCGTGCGCGTGGTCTACCGCGTGCCGCTCGAAGCGGGCCCGCGCATCGAGTACGCCATCGCGGCCACGTCGGGCGAGGCGCCTGTTGAGCTCGCGCGCGAGGTGCTCGAACACTTCCTCTCACCCGCGGCGGAGGCCTGCTTCGCCCGCCGCGGCTTCCTCGTGCGCGAGCGCGACTGACCCGCCATGCTCGACTCCGCGCTCGTCGACGCGCTGCGCCTGTCGCTCCAAGTGGCGGCGCTCTCGACGGCCCTGGTCGCCCTGCCAGCCGTCGCGCTCGGCCGCTTTCTCGCGCGCCGCGACTTCCCCGGTCGTTCGCTCGTCGAAGCGCTCGCCGCGCTGCCGCTGTACTGCCCGCCGACCGCGTTCGGATTCCTGCTGCTGCGCGCGTTCCGCCGCGACGGTCCGCTGGGGCCGCAGGCGCTCGGCTTCGACCTCGATCTGCTGCTCACGTGGCGCGGCGCCGTGCTCGCCTCCGCAGTGATGAGCTTCCCGCTCGTGATGCGCACTGCGCGCGTCGCGTTCGAGAACGTCCCCGCGCGGCTCGAGCAGATGGCCGCTTCGCTCGGCGCCTCGCGCGCGCAGGTGCTGTGGCGCGTCACGCTGCCGCTGGCGCGCAACGGACTGATCGCAGCGCTGCTGATCGGCTTCAGCCGCGCGCTGGGCGAGTTCGGCGCGACAGTGATCGTCGCCGGCAACATCCCCGGTCGCACTCAGACGCTCGCCACCGGGATCTTCGACGCGCTGCAGGTCGGCGACGACGCGCGCGCGGTGCAACTGGCGGGCTGGAGCGCGCTGCTCGGTTTCGCCGCGGTGTGGACTTCGGAGTGGTTCCTGCGTCGCTCGCGGAGCGCCCGAGCATGAGCGGCGTGCTCGAGCTCCAGTTCACGCTGCCGCTCTCGGGCTTCACGCTCGCGCTCGAGCACTCGACGCGTTCGCGCGCGCTGGGCGTGTTCGGACCCAGCGGCTCGGGCAAGTCGTCGCTGGTCGAGGCGCTGGCCGGCTGGCGGCGCGGCGCGCGCGGACGCATCCAGTTCGACGGCGCGACCTGGCTCGACAGCGAGCGCGGGATCGAGCTCGAAGCCGCGCGCCGCGGCGTGGGCTACGTGCCGCAGGACCAACTGCTGTTCCCGCACCTGAACGTCGAGTCGAACCTGCGCTTTGGATGCACCCGCGACGAGGGCCTGGTCGAGCGCGTATTGCGCGTGCTCGAGATCGAGCCGTTGCGCGCGCGCGACGTGGCCACGCTCTCGGGCGGCGAGCGCCAACGCGTCGCGCTCGGACGCGCGCTGTGCGCACGCCCGCGCCTGTTGCTCCTCGACGAGCCCTTCGGCGCCCTCGATCGGCCGCTGCGCCGCCGCATCTTGCCCTACCTGGTGCGCGCGCAACGCGAGTTCGACTCGCCGCTCGTGCTGGTCAGTCACGACGCGACCGAGATCGCCGCGGTGTGCGACGAGGTGCTCGTGTTGCGCGAGGGCCGGATCGTTGCGCGCGGCGCGCCATCGAGCGTCCTCACGCCCGCCGGCGAACTCGACGACGGCTTCGAGAACGTGCTGCGCGGCCGCGTGAGCGCCGTGGGCGCCTCGAGCGCGAGTGTGGACCTCGGCGGCGTCGTCCTCGAGGTCCCGCGCACGGCGCTGAACGTTGGTGAACGCGCCGTGATCGCCGTGCGCGCGGACGACGTGCTGATCGCGCGCGCTGCGCCGAGCGGCCTGTCGGCGCGCAACGTGCTCCCCGCGCGCATCGACGAGCTCGTTCGCGGCCCCGCGGCGCGTTTGCGCGTTTCGCTCGGCGCGCAGCCCCTGTGGGTGGAGCTCACCGAGGCGGCCATCGACGAGCTCGAGCTCGCCGTCGGCGGCAAGGTGTTCGTGGTCGTCAAGACGCGCGCTTGCCGCGTGCTCGCGAGTTCTGCGTCGGCGTAGATGCGCTCGCTCAGCGCGTTCTCGACGAGCGCGTTGACGTTCGCCGCCTGGACGGCTTGCGAACAACGCGCGGCCCGTCGACTTTGACGAACGCGGGCAACCAGCTGGCGAGTTGGAGCGCGAGGTAGTGCCACACCAGCACGAGCAGCGCGCCTGCGCTGGCCAGCGAGCCGATCCCGTAGGTGGTGTGGGGCGAGTCGGCTTCGCGCAGCGTTTGCACGACGAGCGCGAGCGCCAGGGAGCACAACGCGAGACACCAACGCGGGTGGGGACGCCAGTTGCCGCGCGCTGCCAACATCGAGTCCAGCGCCGCGAACAAGGCGATCACAGCGGGCAACCAGAGCGGCCACTGCACGTCGAGCAAGTTGGTCCATGCGTTCCACGAGAAGACCGTGAAGCGCACGTCGTGGATCGATGGCTCGGGCACGGAGATGTGGAGCGCCCACCTGTCTCCCCAGGTCGAGCCGCGGCGAGGGAGATTCACCGTGAACCACGGGCAGAAGCTCGCGAGCACGGTCACGCCTGCAGCGATGAGCACACGTGCTTGCGGCGTCGTGCGTGCGCTCGCTTGCGGGCCCTTCTCGCGATCATCGACTTCGTCGTCATCCCGTGCGGCGGGCTCGACCTGTGCTTCGGCGCCGGTCAATCCCGTGAGCGCGTCGGCGGCTTCGCGCGCGCTCTGGAAGCGCTGCTGCGGCTCGCGCTCGAGCAGCTTCAAGATCGCCGCGTCGTACTGCGTCGGAACGCCCGCGCGCTGCGAGGGGAGGTCGAAACGTCCGAGCGGCCACTTGCCCGTCAGCAGTTCGTAGAACAGAACTCCCAGCGCGTACAGATCGGCGCGGTGGTCGACGTCTTGCGGTTGCGTCAGTTGCTCGGGCGCCATGTAGGGCGGCGTGCCGAGCGTCACTCCGGTCTCGGTGCGCCCCGGATCGAGCGGATCGCCGAGCAGCTTGGCGAGTCCGAAGTCCGCCAGCCGCGCTCGGCCTTGCTCGTCGAGCAGCACGTTCTCGGGCTTGAGGTCGCGGTGGACGACGCCGCGCGCGTGCGCGAACTCGAGCGCGTCAGCGAGCTGCATCACGATCGCGAGCGCCTCGGCCGGCGGCAACGGGCCGCTGGCGAGCTTTCGCCGCAGGCTCGCGCCGCGCACGAACTCCATGATCAGGTACCAGTGCTGGCCTGCGCGTCCGAAGTCGTGCACGCGCACGATTCCCGGATGGTCGAGCTTCGCCAGCGCCCGCGCCTCGCGCTGAAAGCGCTCCGCGAAGCGCACGTCCGCCGCCAGCGCGCTCGACAGGATCTTGACGGCCACTTCGCGCTCGAGGGCGAGGTGGCGCGCGCGATACACCGCACCCATCCCGCCCACGCCCACGCGTTCGAGCAGCTCGAGCTGCGGGAAGTCGGAGGCGAGCTCCTCGGGCGTCGGTGCGGCGGGCGCGGAGCGCGAGCGCTCGTCACGCGCGTCGTCCAGCGGCGGCGCGTCGTCCACAGCGTCGACCGCGAGGGCCAGCAGGCACGCAGCGCACTCCGCGTTCGGCGCTTGGAGGGGCGCGTGGCAGCGCGGGCAGGTGACGCGTTCGGCGGCGGGGGTGGGCATGGCGGGGCGGGCTCCAGGCCCAGGCGACGAGCTTTCGCTCGAGTGTTACGCCCCCGGTCCCGAAAATCTCAGTGCTACCTTCGTCCGCGCTGAGATGTCGGTCGGCGGATCCTGCGCGCCGCGCGATGGATCCACGATGCAGCAGCTCAGCGCCGCAGCGCCGCCAGCAACTGCAGCAGTTCGGCCTCGAGGTCCTCGGGGCGCGCCAGGGCGCCGGCCAGTTCGGCGCGGATGTGATGCGCGAGTCGGCGCTTGAGCCGGTGAACCGCCACGCGCAGCGCGGCTTGCGTCGTGGCCAGGCGCTCGGCCGCTTCGGCGTAGCTCGTGGCGTGCTCGTCCAGGCCCAGGAGCGGGCGAAGGGTGTCGAACTGAATCTGGCGGCCGCCGGCGCACTGCTCGTCGCGCAGCCGCCGCAGCGCCGAGTCGAGCACGCCCAGCGCGAACTGGCGCTCGTAGGCTTGCTCCGGGCTGTCGTGCGCGGCGAGGCCTTCGACGACGCGCGAGGCCGTCAGCTCGTCGATCGACACGACGCGCTCGCGGCCGCCGCGGCGCACCGAGCGCTGGCTGGCGTCCTGGTTGGCGGCGAAGTTCCGGAAGGCGCCCAGCAGATAGGAGCGGAAGCGCTCTGCGCCGCGCTCGGCGTGCAGATCGCGCTTCTCGATCAGTCGTGCGAAGAAGCCCTGCACGAGGTCCTCGGCGTCGGCGTGCGCCGCGCCCTTCCGGCGCGCGTAGGCATACAGCGCGGGCCAATACGTCTCGCATAGATGACGCAGCGCCGCGGACGCGAGCTCGCGATCTGCGCTGCGGACGGCCAGCACCTGACTCCAGCGAGTCGTGAGGAACCTCTCGCCCTCCTGGCGCGGCTCGGTCGCGGGCTGTTCGTCCATCGGCGCATCCCAAGCTAACCGCGGCGCCCGCGCCCGATCGATCCGCTCGGAGTCGCGTCGCGCTTGCGGCTAACTCGCTCGCGAGCGCAGGCGGGAGAAGCGGCGAGTCCCGGGACGCGCGCAGCGCTCAGCTCCGAACCACTGCGTTTGCGCCGAATTCGTGATCTCCGCAGCGGCGCGCGTGCGTGGAGTTTGGCCGACGCGAGGTCCCAACCCAACCGCCGCCCAACCATGAAGTCCTCCCGAAGCTCCGCCCCGCTCCACGTTGCTCCGCTCTCGAACCCGGCGCTCGCCGGCGGCCCTGAACTCCCGCGCGTCGAGCGCTGGCGCTCGCTCGGGCGCCGCGCGTGTGGGACGGCGCTGGGGAGCGCGCTCCTCGCCACGGGCTGCCTGGCGCTGCTGGCGGCGCCGGGGAACGCGCAGACCTCCAACGGCCTGCGCAACTCGTTTCGCATCGTCACCACGACCGGGACCGCGAGTGAACTGCTCGTCGACAGCGGTTGGCAGACCAGCGCGCCGCTCGTGACGCCGGGAAACAGCTCGTCGAGCACGACCTCCGGCTGCGCCTCGCAGGCGCACGCGACTTCTACGTCGGACTACGGGTTCCTGCGTTGCGTCGGCGCCGGCACAGCGAACAACTGCAACACCAACGGCGTGTTCCTGAACCTGGACACGGGCGCTGGCGCGCCGTGGGCGCAGTTCTTCGACACGTTGACGGTGACGTCGAGCACTCTGCCGCACGGCACGCCCGTGCAGTTGAGCTACTCCCTCACGCTCAGCGGTCACTGCACCGCGCAGCCGGCGCCCTACCTCGTCAACTACGTCGCCTCGCTCTCGAACGGGCGCGGCGGATTCATCGCGCAGCATGACAGCCCGGGGACGGTCGCGACGACGGTCACGGCCTACGTGGGGGCGCAGTACAGCATCCGTGGAGAGCTGTCCGGCTCCATCGACATCGACAGCCTGCTCAACCTCGCGCCGCCGGTGGTCAACGCGTCGTACTCGCTCGATCTGCGGGTGGACGCGTCGATCCAGTCACTAACCCCAGGCGTGGTCCTGCAGTTCGCGTCGGGCGGCGACTACGCGCCGACGCCGGTCGCGTACTGCACCGCGGGCACGTCGACCAACGGCTGCAGCGCGAGCATCTCGGCCACCGCCAACCCCAGCGCCGCGCTCGCTTCGCCGTGTCTGATCGCGGTCTCGAACGTCGACGGATTGCGGACGGGGCTCTTGTTCTACGGCGTCGACAACTCGGGCTTCACGCCGCTGCCCTGGACGACGAACAGCACGAGCCTCTTGTGCGTGAAGCCGCCGACGCAACGCATGCTCAGCCAGAGCTCGGGCGGCACGGCCGGCGCCTGCGACGGCTCGTTCGCGTTCGACTGGAACGCGTTCCAGGCCGCGAACCCGCTCGCGCTCGGCAATCCGTGGAGCGCCGGCGCCAAGGCCTACGCGCAGGCCTGGTTCCGCGATCCGCCCGCGCCCAAGTCGACGAGCCTCAGCAACGCGTTGGAGCTGACGCTGGCGCCGTAGACGTGCGGGCGGCTTCCCTTGCTACGGCGCAGTGATCACCTGCGCGTTCGTCAAGCTGGTCTGCTTCGGCGCGGGCGGATCGCGGTACCAGCCCTGCAGGTGCACGGTCGTCCCGCTGGGGACACCGTCGGCCGACAGCGTGCCTGCGATGTCGAGCAGGTACACGCCGTTGCACGGACCGATCTGTCCGCCCGAGTTCATCGGACTCGAGCGCCGCAGCGGGCCGCGCGCGCACAGCCAACTCGTCGAGCCCGGCGCACACCGCGTGCGCGTCGCGGCGGACTCGCTGGGACTGCTCGAGTCGGGGCGGCCGCGCCGGACAGGAATTCGGAGCTTCCCGCAGTTGTCCGGCGGCCAGAGCCGTCTCCGCCCGACACGGCGCGCAGCGCTCAGAGCGTCGGATCGAGATGGCAGGCGCGCAGGCGTCGCGCGTCGAGCGCGCTGAGCATCGGCAGTTCGCTCGCGCAGCGCTCGCCGGGCACGTCGGCGCGCGCGGGGCAGCGCGGATGGAAGGCGCAGCCGCTCGGCGGGTCGAGCGGCGAGGGCGGCTCGCCCGCGAGCACGATGCGTTCGCGGCGCTCGCCCTCGTGCGGCGTGACGATGGCTGAGAGCAGTGCGCGCGTGTAGGGGTGCTGTGGAGCATCGAACAGCGCATCGCGCGGCGCCTGCTCGACCACGCGGCCGGCGTACATCACCGCGACTTCGTCGACGAGCTTGCGCACCACCGCGAGGTCGTGAGAGATGAAGAGCAGCGCCATGCCGAAGCGCTGGCGCAGGTCGGCGAGCAGGTTGACGATCTGCGCGCGCACTGAGAGGTCGAGCGCGCTGGTGGGCTCGTCGCACACGAGCAGTTCGGGCTCGAGGACGAGCGCGCGCGCGATCGCCACGCGCTGGCGCTGGCCGCCGGAGAGTTCGTGCGGATAGCGGTGGTAGAGGTTGGCGGCGAGTCCGACCGCTTCAAAGGCGGCGAGCACGCGCAGGCGCCGAGTGCGCGGTTTGGCGAAGCCGTTGATCGAGAGCGGCTCCAGTACGGCTTCGCGGATCGGCTGGCGCGGATCGAGCGAGGCGTAGGGATCCTGGAACACGATTCCGACGCGCCGACGCAGCTCGCGCAGTTGTTTGCCGCGCGCGCTGGCGCGTTCGACGCCGTCGATCAGGATCGAGCCGCTCGAGGGGCGCTGCAGGCCGACCACGGCGCGCGCGAGCGTGCTCTTGCCGCAGCCCGACTCGCCGACCAGGCCCAGCACCGCGCCGCGTTCGATGCGCAGGTTCACGCCGCGCACGGCTTGGAGCCAGCGACGCGGCTCGAACAGCGCGCGCCTGCGTGCGGCGAAGCGCACCTCGAGCTCGCGCACCTCGCACAGCGGCGCGTTCACGAGTCGGCTCCTGCGCGAGACACGACGCGCTCGCTCTCGAAGCAGGCCACGCGGCGCTCGGCGGCGAGGTTGAGCTCGACGCCGCGCTCGAGCGCTTGACGCAGCCCCATGGGCGGCAGGAAGGGCGGCCGCGCGCGAGCACAGGCCTCCTGCGCGAACGCGCAGCGCGCGGCGAAGGCGCAGCCCGGCGGCAAGTTCAGCGGATCGGGCGGCATTCCAGCGATCGACTCGAGGCGCGCGTCGGCGCGCTGCCCGAGGCTCGCGGCGCTAGCGAGCAATCCCAGCGTGTATGGATGGGCCGGCGCGCGGAACACCTCGCGCGTCGGACCGCTCTCGACGAGCGCGCCGGCGTACATCACCGCCACGCGGTCGGCGTAGTTCGCGACCAGGCCCAGATCGTGCGTGATGAACAGCACGCCCAGCTCGCGCGTGCGCCGCAGCTCCGCGAGCAGCTCCATGATCTGCGCCTGCACCGTCACGTCGAGCGCGGTGGTCGGCTCGTCGGCGAGGAGCAGCTGCGGACGCGGCGCGATCGCCATTGCGATCAGCGCGCGCTGGCGCAGGCCGCCCGAGAGTTCGTGCGGGTACGCGTCGAGCCGCTCGCGCGCCGCGGGCACGCCCACTTCGACCAGCGCTGCCGCCGCGAGCTCACGTGCCTCTTCGCGCGAGAGCTCCTGATGCAAGCGCAGCGCCTCGACGATCTGCTCGCCGATCGTGAACAACGGGTGCAGCGCCGCGCCGGGGTCCTGCGGCACGAGTGCGATGCGTGCGCCGCGCACTGCGCGCAGCTCGCGCTCGCTCAACGTGAGCAGATTGCGGCCTTCGAACCACACCTCGCCGGTCTCCACGACCGCGCGGCCGCGCGGCAGGAGTGAGAGCAACGCCTGCGCGCAAACCGACTTGCCCGAGCCCGACTCGCCGACCAGCGCGAGCATCTCACCGCGCTCGATGCGGAAGGAGACGTGCTCGAGCGCTTGCAGCGGGCCGCGCTCGGTGTCGAAGCGCACGCGCAGGTGGCGGACGTCGATCAGGCTCATCGCTCGTGGCGCTCCGTCACGCTGAGCGCATCGCGCAGGCCGTCTCCGAGCGTCGAGAGTGCGAGCAGCGTCGCCGCCATGGCGCAGCCCGGCGCGAGCACGAGCCAGGCGTAGCTCTCGAGCGGGTTGAGCGCTTCGGCGCCTTCGGCGGCGAGCAGGCCCCAGCTCACGCGCGGCGGCTCGACGCCCAGACCGAGGAACGACAGGAACGCTTCGTACAGGATCACGGAGGGCAGCGTGAGCGTGAGGTTCACCACCACCAGTCCGAGCACGTTGGGCAGGATGTGGCGCGTGAGGATCCAGGGCGTCGAAGCGCCGGCGGCGCGCGCGGCCTCGACGAAGGCCGAGCGCTCGAGCTCGAGCACCTGACCGCGCACCACGCGCGCCATCGAGAGCCACGAGACCGCGCCGACCACCAGGAAGAAGATCTGCTCGCGCGAGAGCCGCGCTTCGCCGGCCCCGGGTGCGTCGAGCACGCTCAACAGGAAGATCACCAGGAAAATCGTCGGCACGGCGAACAGCACGTCGACGATGCGCATCAAGACGTTGTCGACGCGGCCGCCCGAGAGGCCCGCGAGCGCGCCCCAGCTCGCACCGATCACCAGGCTCGTCAGCGCGGCGCACAGCGCGACGAGCAGCGACGTGCGGCTGCCCCACACGACGCGCGCGAGCACGTCGCGGCCGAGCGCGTCCGTGCCGAGCCAATGCCCCGTGCGCCACTTGCCGAACAGGCTCGTGCGCAGCGAGACCATCTGGGCGTCGAGCGGGCCCAGCTCCCAGTACTGCGGCTCGAAATCGAGCGCGCCTGGCGCGGGCCAGGGCAGCTGCGGCGGCAGCGTGGCGTTGGCCAGGTTGATCGCCGCGGGCGAGGGCAGCGGCAGCAGCGGCGCCAGGAAGCTCAACAGGCACAGCCCGATCAGGAAGCGCAGGCTCCAGCGCACCGAGGCGCGCCGGCGCAGGCGTTCGCGCGCGGCGCGCCACAGGCTCTGCGGGCGCTCGCGCTCGAGCTGCACGAGGGCCAGCTCGAAGTCCGCGTCGGCGAACCAACTGCGACGCTGCTCGGGCACGGCGCTCACGCTTCGCGCTCCAAGTCCAGGCGCGGATCGAGCAGCGTGTAGGCCACGTCGACCGCCGTGTTGAAGCCGAACACCATCACCGCGTAGACCACGGTGACGCCCATGGCCATGGTGTAGTCGCGGTTGAGTGCGCTCGCGACGAAGTGCGTGCCCGCGCCTGGAATCGCGAAGATGCGCTCGATCACCAGGCTGCCGGTGAGCACGCCGGCCGCTGCGGGCCCCAAGTACGAGACCACCGGCGTCAGCGCTCCGCGCAGCGCGTGGCGCCACAGGATCGCCGACTCCGATGCGCCCTTGGCGCGCGCCGTGCGGATGTAGTCCTTCGAGAGCGTCTCGAGCAGCCCGGCGCGCGCCAGGCGGGCGATGTAGGCCGCGAACGGCAGCGCGAGCGCGAGCGCGGGGAGCAGCACGTGCCGCGGCGCGCCCCAGCCCGCCACCGGCGCGATCGGGATCCAGAAAGCGAACACGAGCACGAGCAAGCTCGCGATCACGAAGTTGGGCAGCACCAGTCCCGCAGCGGCGGCCAGTCGCACCAGGCGGTCGAAGCGCGATCCAGGGAACTGCGCCGAGAGCAGCGCTGCGCCCAGGCCCAGCACGAGCGCGATGCCCAGCGCCAGCGAGCCGAGCGTGATCGAGATCGGCAGCGACTGCGCAAGTGCGTCGTTGACCGACACGTCGCGGTGCTGCATCGAGGGCCCGAAGTCGAGCGCGAGCAGGCCGCCGAAGACGTCGCTCGCGTCGCCGAACAGCCCGCGCTCGTCGAGGTTGAGCGGCCCCAGCGTGTGCAGGTACTGCTTCCACAGCGGCCAATCGAGGTGGTACTGCGCGCGCAGCGCCGCTTCGACGCTGGGGTGCAGCTTGCGCTCGCCCGAGAACGGGCCGCCGGGCGCCGCACGCAGCACGAAGAAGGCGATCGTGATCACGGCCCAGGTCGTGACCACGAACCACAGCGCGCGGCGCAGCAGGAAGCGCGACATCAGCGTTGCCCTCCGACGTTGGCGCCGTGCGCTCCGCCCGAAGCGTCGAGAAGTTGCGCTGCCGCTCGCGGCGAGCGCAACCCCGAGGGCGGGCCGTGCGAGGGCACGCGCTTCTTGCCCTTCGCGCCTTGTTTGCGCGCGGCGTCGAGCTCGAGCGAATCGCGCCAGTAGAGCTTGGCGAGCGAGGGCTCGTTGAGCGCGTTGTCGTCGAATCCGCCCAGGCCGGGATCGACGAGGTTCTGACTCACGTACGAGTAGATCGGGATGCAGGGCGACTCGTCGAGCAGGATCTGTTCGGCCTGTGCGTACAGCGGCCAGCGGCTGGCCGGCGCGCGTTCGGCGCGGGCGCGAGCGATGAGCTCGTCGTAGCGCGCGTTCTTCCAGCCCGTGCGGTTGTTGGGGCTGTCGGAGGTCCAGATCTCGAGGAAGTTGCCCGGGTCGGGATAGTCGGCGATCCACGACGAGCGCGAGACGTCGTACTCGAGCCTCGCTTGCGCGTCGAGGAAGGCCTTCCACTCCTGGTTGCGCAGGCGCGCCTTCACGCCCAGGGTCTGCTTCCAGTGGTGCGCCACGACCTCGGCGATCGCGCGGTGCGTCTCGGAGGTGTTGAAGTGGATCTCGATGCTCGGGAACTCGCGCGCTCGGCGCCGCGGCGTCGAGTACTTCGCGGCTTGGAACTCGAAGTCCGCGCCAGCGGGCGTGGCCTGGCTCAAGCTCGGCGCCTTGTAGTCGCCGATCGAGCCCCAGGGCGTGAACGAAAACGCCGGCCCCTGGCCCGCCTTGAGCACCTTGGCGGTGATCTCCGCGCGCTGCACGGCGCGGCTGAGCGCTCGCCGCACGCGCGGATCGTTGAGCGGCGGGCGCGTGGTGTTGATGCGATAGAAGTAGATGCCCAGGTACGGCGTGGCGCGGAAGTCCTCGCGCGCCAGCAAGCGCGGCACGAGGTTGGGCGGGATCGCGCCGTCGACCCAGTCGACTTCACCGGTGAGGTACAGGTTGAGAGCGCTCGACCAGCTCTCGATCGAGAGCATGTCGACCGTGCGCAGGGCCACGCCGTCCGCGTCCCAGTAGTGCGGCGAGCGCTCCAGGCGCAGTCGCTCGTTGATGCGCCGCTCGCGCAGGGCGAACGGGCCGTTCGAGACCAGGTGCTCGGGCCGCGTCCACTGCGTGGCCCAGGTCGAGGGGTAGCGCTGCTGGACGGACTCGTAGCTCGCGCGGTGCAGCGGCACGAAGGCGTAGAAGCACAGCACGTCGAGCAAGTGCGGCTGCGGCTCCGAGAGGCGCACTTCGAGCGTGCGTTCGTCGAGCGCCCGAAGTCCTAGCCCCTCGGCGCCCGCGCGTCCCTCGGCGAAGTCGCGCGCGCCCTCGATGCACCACAGCTGCGCCGCGTACTCCGCGCCCGTCTGCGGCGCGAGCAGTCGCGTCCAGCTCCACACGAAGTCCTCCGCCCGCAGCGGGTCGCCGTTCGACCAGCGCGCCGTTTCGCGCAGCGTGAAGGTGTAGCGCTTGACGTCGGGGCTGATGCTCCAGCTCTCGGCGCAGCCCGGGGCCGGCGCGAGCGTCAGCGGATCGCGCACCACGAGCCCCTCGAACAGCGCGCGGATCACGCGGCCCTCGGGAACCCCGGTGGCGGCGTGCGGGTCGAGCGACTTGACCTCGCCGCCGGCGGTGAACACGAAGTCCGCCCGCGTGCGGCCCGCGCGCCGGGCCAGGGCCAGGGTCGTCGCGGCGAGCAACACCACCACAAGTGCGGCGACGACGCGGCGCAGGCGGAGCGCGGGGGCGCTGGAAGGCATCGCCGCGCATCGTAGTGTCCGGCCCGCGGCGCCCGCAGTCCGGTCGCGCCGCCCCGAGCGCCGCCGGCGGCTGTAGCTCGCTCGCCCGCGATGGTGTAATCGTCGGGAGTGCGCGCGCGCCGCGCTCACTCCCCGCCGCATGCAACGACTCTCGACCCTGCTCGCGCTCTGGGTGTGCGTCCTCTCGCACGCCCTGACCGGACCCGCAGCGGCGCAGGGCTCGCTCGCGCCGGCCGCGGCGCGCGGCGACTCGACTCCCGATCGCTTCCACCCCGACCTCGACGCGGCAGCGCGCGCCAAGCCGCCCGAGCGCCGCGGCGGTTCGATCGTGCTCCACGCCGACGCGCTGCCGCAGTCGCTCAACTTCCTGATCGACAACTCGGCCATGTGCCGGCGGCTGCAGCGCGAGGTCCACGCCGCGCTGGTGGAGCGCGATCCGTGGACGCTCGAACTGCGTCCCTCGCTGTGCGTGAAGTGGGTGCGCGAGGATGCGCTCGTGCTCCGCGACGGTCAGCGGGTCTACGGCGAGTTGGAGGAGGACGGCGAGTCGTGGCGCGTGCGGTCGCGTCAAGCCAGTGGCGAGAGCGACAGCCCGCGCACGGTGCGCCGCGACTCGGTCGAGCGCGTGATCCGCGGCGCTGCCTACACCTTCTTCGTGCGCGACGACGTGCTCTGGCACGACGGCCAGCCGTTCAGCGTCGACGATCTGCTCTTCACCTGGGAGCTCACGCGCAACCCGGCCGTGGCCTGCGACGCCAAGCGCTTCCAGTACGAGCGCATCAGCTCCGCGCGCAAGCTCGGGCCGCACACGCTGCGCTTCGAGTTCGACTCGACCTACTACGCCTCGCTGGCGGTGTTCGAGGCGCTCACGCCGCTGCCGCGCCACCTCTACGACCTGCGCGACCCGCGCCATCCCGAGCACGACCCCAAAGCCAGCGACGAGGCCCTCGCGCGCCACGTCAACTCGCACCGCTGCAACCGCGAGTGGATCGGCCTGGGCCCGTACCGCGTGAGCCAGTTCACGAACGAATTCCTCGAGCTCCAGCGCTTCGAGCGCTACTTCGACCCGGCGCGCGCGGGCTGGCTCGAGCGCATCCGCTTCCGGCCGATCGCCGACGACCGCGCCGCGCTGCAGGCGCTGATCGCGGGCGAGATCGACTTCACGCCGCGGCTGCTGTCGGAGGACTACTTCGGCCCCGCCACGAACAGCGACGAATTCCGCGAGCGCTTTTACACGGGCTACTTCTACACGCCGATCGCGAGCTACGTCGGCTGGAACCTGCGCCGCGCGCCCTTCGACGACGTGCGCGTGCGGCGCGCGCTGGCGCACGCCTTCGACTGGGACGAGCTGATCGCGAGCTTCTACGGCGGGCTCGCGCGGCGCGTGACGGCCGAGTGGGTCGACACCGGCCCCGACTACGACGAGAAGCTCGCGCCGCTGCCGTACGACCCCGCGCTTGCGGCGAAGCTGCTGGCGCAGTCGGGTTGGATCGACCGCGACGGCGATGGACGCCTCGACAAGGACGGCAAGGCCTTCGAGTTCGCGCTGCTCGTACAGGCGGGCAACAAGTCGGGCGAAGCGCTCTCGCAGCGTCTGCAGGAGAGCTTGCGCACGCTGGGCGTGTCGCTGTCGATCGAGTCGCTCGACTGGCCGAGCCTGAGCCGCAAGGTCGAGCAGCGCGAGTTCGACGCGGCCGCGCTGGCCTGGATCATGCCCGTCGACAGCGATCCCGCTCAGCGCTGGCATTCGCGCGAAGTGGGGACCGGAACGGGCAACTACGCCTCGTTTGCGGACGCGCAGGTCGACGAGTGGATCGATCAGGTCCAGAGCACGGTCGAGCGCGCCGAGCGCACGCGCCTGATGCACGCCATCCAGGCGCGCGTGTACGAGCAGCAGCCCTACCTGTACGGCGTGTCGGTCGCCAAGCGCTTCGCGATCTCCAAGCGCATCCGCAACTTCCGCACGTCGGTGCTCGATCCGGGATACTCCGTGCGCGAGTGGCGCCTGGCGGAGTGAGCGCAGTGGCGCGCGCGTTCTTCCGACGCCTGGCGTTGATCCCGCCGACGCTGCTGGGCATCACGCTAGTGTGCTTCGCCTTGCTGCAGGTGCTGCCCGGCGATCCGGCCAGCCTGCGCTTCGAAGGTGAAGGCGGGAGTCCCGCCGCGGTCGACGAGTCGGCGCTGGCGCGCTTTCGCGCCGAGCACCTGCTCGACCAGCCGCTGTGGAAGCGCTACCTGCACTTCCTGGGGCCCTTCGACCTCTCCGAGCGCGGCCCGACCTGGCTGGGAGGCAGCGGAGAGAGCACCTTCGGCGGCGTGCTGGCCGGCGATCTCGGCCGCGAGCTGCTGCGACCTTCGGTGTCGATCGGCGACGAACTCGTCGAGCGCCTCAAGATCACGCTGCCGCTCTCGCTGGTGGCTGCGCTGTTCATCTACGGCCTGGCGCTGCCGATGGGAGCGTTCCTCGCGCTCGCGCGCTCGAGCTGGCTCGCACGCGCCCTCGACGCTGCGCTGTTCGCGCTCTACGCCGTGCCGGGGTTTTGGCTCGCGCTCGTGCTGCAAGCGTCCTTCGGCGCCGGCGGGCTCGGCTGGTTCGGCGTGGTGGGGCTGCACGGGCGCGACGCCGATCCCGAGCGAACGCTCGAGTACGCGCTCGACACCGCCGCGCACGTTGTTCTGCCGCTGGCGGCGGTGATCGCGCCTTCGCTCGCCTACGTCGCGCGTCAGATGCGCTCGAGCGTGCTCGGCGTGCTGGACAGCGATTTCGTCCTCGCGGCGCGCGCGCGCGGGCTGAGCGAACGCGAGTTGTTGCTGCGACACGTGCTTCCCAACGCGCTCACGCCGCTGGTCACGCTCGCCGGACAGACACTGCCTTGGCTGGTGGGCGGCTGGGTCGTGATCGAGACCGTGTTCGAGATCCCTGGCATGGGCAAGTACGCCTACGACGGCCTGATGCGGCGCGAGTACGACGTGGTCGCCGCGTGCGTGCTGCTGTCGGCGCTGCTCACGGCGCTCGGTCACCTGCTCAGCGACCTCGCGCAGGCCTGGCTCGACCCCCGGGTGCGGCTTGGCTGAGGCGCGCGGCACGTCGGCGAGTTGGCTCGCCTCGCGCGGCTCGCGCTGCGCGCTGTGGAGCTTGCTGCTGCTCGTGGCGAGCGCGATCTACGCGCCCTTCATCGCCAACGACGAGCCCTACTACTGGCGTGGGGTCGACTTTCGCGCGCTGCGTTCAGCGGCCAGCACGCTCGCCCCGCTGGAGCTCGAGTGGCGCGAGCGGATCGGCGACAGCGGCTACGAGCCGGGCGGCCGCGAGGCCTTCGATGCACTCGACCGGCGCCTCGCGGCCTTCGAGCGTCATCTCGGAGCGGGCGACGAGTTGCTGCGCGAAGTGCAGGACGCGCGCGCGGCGCTGCAGGCGGCGCACGAGAGTTCGCAGCAGTTCTCCCACCAAGTGTGGGAGCGCGTTCGCACGACGACGGCGAATCTCGAGGCGCTTGCTCCGCGGCTGAACGCGGCGCTCCCCACGGCGAATGCGCCCGTGAGCGCGCCCGAGCACCTGCGCTGGCGAGCCGCGACGCGCTGGCCGCTGTTCGAGCGCGTGAGTTGGTTCGATTGGTGGCTGGCGCTCCTCGCGCCCGTGGCCGCGGCGGTTGCGCTGGGCAAGTTGGTTGCGGGGCGACGCGTCGTTGCGGCCGTGTTGCTGGCGAGCGCCGCCAGCGTCGCGCTCGCCGCCGCCTTCGATCCGCCGCACGCGCTCCACACGCGCGACCTCAAGCAGGCGCTCGCGCGCAACGAGTTACCTCCCGGGCGCGCTGTGTTCGCGCCCGTGCCTTACGGCTACGCGGAGACGCGCTTGAGCGAGGCGCTGCGGCCGCCCACCTGGCTCACCGATCGTGAGGAGCAGCTCCAACCCAGCCAGGCGAAGTCCGGCGTGTCGGACGCGACGGCGCGCGCGTCGCTTCCCGTCGAAGTCCGCCCGGGCGAGCCGGAACCCGATGCGTGGAATCGACACCTCATGGGCACGGACACGCTCGGCCGCGACGTGCTGACGCGCGTGCTGTGGGGCGGCCGCGTGAGCCTCGCGGTCGCCTTCTGCTCGGTCGCGCTGCTGCTCGCGCTGGGCGTCGCCGCGGGCCTGGCGGCGGGCGTGTCGCGCGGCGCGTTCGACGCGCTGTTCCTGGTGGTCGTGCAGACACTGCAGTCGTTCCCCAGCCTGTTCCTGATCCTCGTCGCGGCGGCGCTGTTGCCCGCGCGCGGCGTGCATCCGCAACTCGCGACGGCGCTCGTGATCGCGCTCGTCGGCTGGACCTCGGTCGCGCGCCTGGTGCGCGGCGAAGTGCGCGCCCTGCGCGAGCGCGAGTGGGTGCTCGCGGCGCGCGCGAGCGGCCTGAGCTCGATGCGCGTGCTGTGGGCCCACATCGCGCCGAACGCGGTCGCACCGGCCATCGTGTCCGGCGCGTTCGCGCTGGGCGGCGCGGTGCTGGCGGAGTCGGCCACCAGCTTCCTGGGCTTCGGCGTGCAGCCTCCCGTTCCGTCCTGGGGCGCCGTGCTGCGCGAGTCGAGCGCCGTCGAGCACCTGTGGATCCTGTTGTTTCCCGGGCTGGCGGTGTTCGCGACGGTCGCCTCGGCCAACGCGCTGGGCGACGCGCTGCGCCGGCGGCTGGACCTGCGCGAGGAGGAGGTCGTGGCGCCGTGAGCGACGCGCTCGAAGTCCGCGGACTGCGCGTGAGCTACCGCGAGCGCGGCGAGTGGGCCGATGCCGTCGACGGCGTCGACCTGCGGCTCGAGCGCGGCCGCGTGCACACCGTGCTGGGCGAGTCGGGCTGCGGGAAGAGCTCGCTCGCGCTGGCGCTGCTGGGGCTGGTGCGCGCAGGCGGGCGGCTGAGCGCCAGCGCGTTGAGCCTGGAGGGCAGCGAGCTGCGCTTCGACGATGCGCGCGCGCTCGCGCAACTGCGCGGACGCGGCGTGGGCCTGGTGCTGCAGGAGTCGGCTCAGGCGCTCGATCCGCGGCTGCGCGTCGAGCAGCTCTTGACCGCGGGGCTAGCCGTCGCCGCCGTTCCCGCAGCGGAGCGTCGCGCGCGCGCGGCCGCCTTGCTTTCGCGCGTGGGCTTCGAGGCGCCGCAGGACGTGCTCCAGCGCTTCCCGCACGAACTCTCCGGCGGCATGCGCCAGCGCGTGCAGTTCGCCTGGGCGTTGTCGACCGCTCCGCGCTACCTCGTCGCCGACGAGCCCACGGCCAGCCTCGATGCGCTGCTCGCGCGCCGCGTGGTCGAGTTGCTCGCGTCGCTGGCGGAGCGCGACCGACTCGGCGTCCTGGTCGTCACGCACGACCTTGCGGCGGCGGCGGAGTTCGGCGGGAGCGCGAGCGTGATGTACGCCGGGCGCGTGGTCGAGCGCGGGCCCGTGCGCGAGCTGCTGCTCGCACCGCGCCATCCCTACACCGCCGCGCTGGTGCGCGCTGCGCCGGCGCGCGAGCCTTTCGAGGTCGCGCTCGAAGGGCTCCCCGGGCGAGCGCCGCTGCCGCGCGAGCGCACCGAGGGTTGCGCCTTCGCGCCGCGTTGTGCTCTAGCGCGCGCGGAGTGCAGGAGCGTGCGACCGGTGCTCGTGCGCCAGAGCGATGGCCGCGAACTGGCCTGTCCGCCGGCGGGGGAGGCCTTCGAGCCGTGAGCGCGAGCCCGTTTCGCTTGCCTGGCTCGAGTGCTCGAGCGCACGCGCGCGCCGTGCAGCTGGGCGCCGTCGTTTCGGAACTTCAGCGCTTCGTTGGCGCGCCTGCGCGTTCATGCGACACAGCGCCTCGCGTCGTCCGATCGCCGCGAACCAGGGCTTCGAACGGAGTGGCTCATGCCGACTAGTGCGTCCGGACAACCCGCGCCGTTGCTCGCGGTGCAAGGACTCTCGGTGCGCTACTCACGGCGCGGCGCCGAGCCGCTGGACGCGTTGCAGGGCGTGACTTTCGAGCTCGCGCGCGGCGAGAAGCTCGCGGTCGTCGGCGCCTCCGGCAGCGGCAAGTCGAGCCTGGCGCGCGCGCTCGCGGGCTTCACGCCGTACAGCGGCGAGGTGCGCTTCGCGGCCGCGCCTCGCGCGCCGCGGCCGATCCAGCTCGTGTTCCAGGACGCGGGCGCGTCGCTCAACCCGCGCCGCCGGCTGGGAGCGGTGCTGCAAGAGCTGCTCGACGCGCGGCGCGCGCAGCGCGAGTCGGTGGACACGTTGCTCTCCGACGTCGGGCTCGCTGCGTCGCACCGCGAAGCCGCGCCGCACCAGCTCTCGGGCGGCCAGCGCCAGCGCGCCGCCATTGCTCGCGCGCTCGCTGCGGACCCGCAGGTGCTGGTGTGCGACGAGATCCTCTCCGCGCTCGACGCTCCCGTGCAGGTGCAGATCCTAGAGCTGCTCGAGCGGCTGGTGCGCGCGCGCGGGCTGGGCGTGGTGTTCGTCACGCACGACCTCGCCGTGGCGCGCCGCTGGGCCGACCGCGTGGCGGTGCTGCACGGCGGACGGATCGTCGAGCTGGGCCCTGCGGCGAGCGTGTTCGACGCGCCGCGAAGCGAACAGGCGCGCGAGCTGTGGCAAGCGCGGCTGCGCTGGCCGCAGCGCGCTCAGCCGACCGAGTAGTGCTCGCGCAGCAGCTCGCGCAGCTGGGCGAAGTTCACGAATTCGTGGTCGGCGACCTCGGCCGGCGCGCAGGGGCCGGAGTGCTTGCCCGAGAGTCGCGCCCAGCACGTGCGCATGCCCAGTGACTTGGGCGGCGCGATGTCGTTGCGCGGGTTGTCGCCTACGTACATCGTGCGCGCGGCCGGAGCGCCGAGCGCCTTGAGCGCGGCGGCGTAGAGCTTGGGGTTGGGCTTGGCCACGCCGATCTGATCGGAGATGAAGATCGCCGCCGGATCGATGAACTCCACCAGCCCCAGGCGCACCAGCTTCTCGGCCTGCTTGGCCGTCAGGCCGTGGGTCACGATGCCCGTGCGCACGCCTTGCGCGCGCAACTCGGCGAACAGCTCGCGCACGCCGGGATAAGGCGCGAGCTCGCGGAACTTGGTGTCGTGGTAGGCCGCCACGCCAGCCGCCACGACCAGCGCAGGGTTGAGGCCCTCGGCCGCGTGCGGATCCAGGCGCAGGAGCAGCTTGTCGAAGTGGTGTTCGTAGTTCGACGAGAACTCGGCGATGACCTCTTCGAGCTCGCGGTAGACCGCGTCCTCTTCGGCGCGCAGCCCGGCCTGGATCATCGCGCGCACGGCGTTGCGGCGCGCCCGCGCGGCGAAGGCCGTGGTGGGGCACAACGTGTCGTCGATGTCGAACAGCACTACGTCCAGGGCGCGCATCGCTGCGCGTCAGGCTAGCGCGCGGTGTCTGCGCAGCCAAAACGACGGGCCCGCGCGGCGGCCGCGCGGGCAGCGAACGGGCCACGAGCGGTCGCACGCACGAGCAAGGCCCTCACGCGGGAAACGGGGCCCGGCGAAAAGGGCGCGGGCCCCGCGCTCGGTGGAGCGCAGGGCCCGCGGAAGGCGAGGCCGTCGGGAGCGCGAACGCTCAGCGCAGGCGCGACTCGAGCTTGGTGATCTCCTCGCGCACGTCGGTGATGTGCGCGCGGATCAGGATCATCAGCGTCTTGTTCTCGTCGTTGTAGCCCTCTTGCTTCAAGAGGAAGCCGACCAGCGGCAGCTTAGCGAGCCAGGGCACTTCGGCGCGGCGCTCGATGTTGCGGATGTTCGAGAGACCGCCCAGCAGGATCGATCCGCCGTCGGGGATGATCGCGCTGGTGAACACGCTCTGGACTTCCAGTTCGGGCAGTTCGAACTCGACCGGCAGCGTGTTGCCGCCCAGCGTGGTGGCGAACGGACGCAGCGCCACGACCTTGGCCACCGTCGGCTGGATCTCCAGCGTCAGGTACTTGCGGTTGTGGTGGATCGTCGGGCGCACGTCGAGCACCACACCTTCGTGGAGCACGTTGACCTGCGGGTCGGCGATCTTCTCGAACTGCGCCACTTCGACGTCGAAGTCCTGGATGTAGGCGCGCTGGTTGATGACCGCCACGTAGGCGCGCTGGGTGTTGTGCACCGAGAGCACCTGGCTGTTGACCAGCTGGTAGTCGACGTTCTTCTCGACCGCGCGCAGGATCATCGACACTTCCAGGTCGTTCAGGAAGGTCAGCTGCGTCGTGATGCCGCCCACGGTGGACAGCGCGCTGCCCAGCGGACGGTTGAAGAAGTTCTCCGTGCGGCCGCCGATCTGGCCGTCGCCGCCGTCGTTGTAGAACAGACCCGAGGAGGGCACGCCCGAGGCCGCGCCCAGGCCGCCGTTGTCCAGGCCGCGCGAAGCGTTGTCGTCGAGGCCGTTGGTGACATCGTCGAGGTCCTTGAACGGAGCGATCGGGTTGTCCAGGCCGCGGAAGTCGACACCGATCTCCTGGATCCAGTTCGACGCCACGGTCATGAACTTCGATTCGATCGTGACCAGCGAGCTCTGGAAGCGGCGCAGGTCGTTGAGGAACTTCTTGACCTTCTCCTGCACCTCGGGGGTGTGGACGATGACGATGAAGCCCTCGCCCTCGGAGATCGAGACGCCCTCTTCCTCCCACGAGCCGACCTCGACGTTCTCCTGGATCAGCGTGGAGAGCGAAGCGGTGTCGATGGGCTTGGACTTCTCGCCGATGCCGCCGAAGGGGCCGCCGCCGTCGTCGTCTTCCATCTCGGAGAGCAGGCGCAGGCGGTCGATGCGCGGCCCGAGGAAGTCCGTCAGGCCGAACACCAGGTCGTTGACGTCGTGGTTGTGGATCGTCGGCTTGGCGCGCGCCTTGACCTTGGTGGTCACGAGCACCGCGTCGTGGCGCACGGTCCAGGTCACGTCATCGCCTGCGGCGCGGCAGATGATGTTGAGCGCCTGGTCGACCGCCAGCGAGGTGGTCATGTTGAACTGGAACACCTTGCCGGCGTCCGAGGCCGCGGTCTCGGCGGCCGGGTCGACCACCAGCGGCAGCCCGGTGAAGGTGCGCAGGATGTCGATCACCGCCGAGAGGCTCTCTTCGTCGGCGACCGTCAGGCCGGGGATGCGCGTCGAGGTCAGTTGCTGGCGCAACTCGCGGTCGGCGTCCGACTGGCTGCTGGTGGTGGTCAGCCCGCGACGGTTGGCGCGGCGCTCGGTGATGTCGGCCCAGAAGTCCGGATCGGGCAGCGTGTAGATCTCGGTCTCGGGGATGCGCGCGGCCTCGAGCTGCTCGCCCCAGCGCTTGAACTGCTCGCGCTTGGCGAGGATGTAGTCCGAGCGCAGCCGTTCGCGGCCGATGCGGAAGGCCGTGTCGCGAACTTCGGTTGCGCGCTCGTTGCGCGGGTCGACCTGCAGGGCCTGGTCGCAGTAGTCGATCGCGTCTTCGTACTCGCCCTTGTCGAAGGCTTCGATGGCGAGTCCGATCATGTTGTTCAAGATCGCGTCGCGGCGTGCGGCCTCGGCCTGCTCCTGCGTGCGCAGTGCTTCGACCGTCTGGGCGCGTTCCTGGTCGCGCGCGGCCTGCTCGGCGGCGACGCGGTCCTTGGTGGCCTTCTCGAACAGGTCTTCGATCTGCTTGTCGAGACCTTGCCAGTCGATCGAGTACGGCGCCCAGCGCACGTGGTTGCGCGCAACCGACAGGTCGGCGATGGCGCGGCCGTAGTCACCGCGCGCCAAGTGCTTGCGCCCGGACTCGAAGCTGTCGCGCGCCGCGGCCTGCATCTGCTGGACGCGCACCATCTGGCGCTCCTGCATGTCCTGCACCGTCGCGCCGACGGCCGACTTGCCCATCAGCACCGTGACCTCGTTGAGCAGCTTCTTGGCCTCGAGGTTGGTCGGGTCGATCTCGAGCGCGCCCAGCAGTTCTTGCTCGGCCTCGGGGTAGCGCACTGCGGCCATCATCGAGCGCGCATTGGCGAGGCGGCGCTCGAGGATCAGCGCCTCCTTCTGCTTCTTGAGCTCCAGGAGTTGGCGCTCCTGAGCCAAGTCGCCGCCCTGCTGCGGCTCCGCGCTAGCAGCAGGATCGGCGCCGGGCTGGCCGGCGGCCGCTGCGGGCTGCGCAGCGCTCGGGTCGGCCGCGGTCTCGGCGGATGCCAGGTCGTAGTGAGGTGTCGTCGCGCAGGCCGCCGACAGAAGCACCGTGAACGGAAGGGCGGGACCGACCTTGTTCATCGCGGGACGTTTCGACTCGAGAGAGAGGGAATGGGGACCCGTACTGCGGTTTGCGCTCGGGCCGCCGCTGGTGGGCGGGCGCCGCGCGCAGTGAGCCGGGCGTTGACCCGGAAACCGGCGGGGGAGGAACGACAGGAGAGAGAGGAGACTCAGCTCGGGCCTGCGGTCAGCGCTGCGAGCGCGCGCGGCGCGCGCGACGGAGTGCGGATGAAGTCCGGGCTGTGGGGGGTGCGGAAGATAGCTTTGGCGTCAGATTTTGGAAAGCTCGAGCGTCGATCCGTGCGAGCTGCGCGACGCGCTGATTCGCGCGCGTCGGAGCGCCGGCGTCGGAGTGGGCGCAGTGAAGGCCCGCAGCGCGATTCCGCTCGCGCGCGAGCGCGCGGATGCGTGGCGCGGGCTCGATCGCACGAGCGCTACTTCTTTGTCTGGCCGGAACGGTCGCCCACGAACGAGATGTCCGTGTAGCCGACCTTGATGGCCTCGTCGAGGATCAGCACGACGTCCGCGTAGACCGTGCCCGGGTACGGGTCGATGGTCGCGGGCTGGGTCGGGTCGGCCTTGTACAGCTCCTTGAGACGCTGCGCCGCTTCCTCGAGCCGGGTGGTCGACTTGGGGCCGATCGAGTACTTCACGATGCGGTCGGGGCCGTAGCGGAACGGCCCGGTGCCCGACCAGGGCTCGTCGTCGCGCGGGTGGAGCTTGGCCCCTTCCTTCTCGACCTTGAGCTTGATCTCGACCTTCTCCTTCGGCTCGGCCGGGGAGGTGTTCACGCCCACATCCTTGGGCAGGTAAGCGGCCAGCTTGCCCTCGAGCGTTTTGAACTTGATCGTGAGCATGAAGAAGATCAGCAGCTGGAACACGACGTCGATCATCGGCGTCATGTCGCCCTTCATCTCTTCGGGAACGCTCGGCGCTTGTGATTTGCGGCCCATGGTGCATCAGCCTCCGGCTTCTTCCTTCTTCACTTCCGCGGCGGCGAGCTCGATCTTCCAGATCTGGATGCCCTGGAGGCCGCACAGCTCCATGACCTTCTGAATGTGCTTGAACGGCGTCGCCTGGTCGGCGCGGATCAGCACGGGCTTGTCGGGAGCGATCGGCGAGTTGGGGTTCGCCGGGTCCGTGCGCGCCTTGGGCATCAGGCGCGCCTTCTCCGAGAGGAACTTCTTGACCTTCTCGTAGCCGTCGTCGTTGTTGGGGTCGTAGAGCGGGTCGCGCTTGACCAGGATGCGGCCGTCCGACGTGATGTTGATCACCGCCCGCTGATCCTTGGGATTGGGCTTGTCGGGCGTGGCGGTCTCCGCCTTGGGCAGCACCAGGTCCTCGAGGTCCTTGGTGCTCATGTCCATCAGCAACATGAAGAAGATGATGAGCTGGAACGTGACGTCGATCATCGGCGTCATGTCCATCAGGATGTCCCCACCCGGGTCGGTCTTGGTCAACTTCACGGCGGCGTTCTCCAGTCGGTAAGCAGGAAGTCTCGCTGCGCGCGGCGGGCCGGTGGAATCACCAGGCCTCGCCGCCGATCGCGGGCGACTTGCGGGGCGCTCCGCACTATCCGTGCGCCCCGCGGCAGTTTCTCGCTCGTATCGGGAGGCGAGCAGTGCTGCCGCGCGCCGACTCGGCGCCGCGCGGCGGCAGGACAAGGGCCGCTAGCGACTCAGCTCTGAGTGCGGAAGCGCTCGAACAGGTCTTCGACGATCGCGCCGACTTCGATGATGTTGCGCACCAAGCGGTTGCGCAGGTACGCGAAGGCCGCGGTGGCGGGAATCGCGATCATCAGACCTTCGAAGGTCGTCAAGAGCGCCACGTAGATACCCGACGCGAGCTGCGCCGGCGTGGGGTTGGCGGTGTTCGCGATCACGTGGAAGGAGGCGATCATTCCCTGCACCGTGCCGAACAGGCCGAGCATCGGCGACACCGCTGCGAGCACCGAGATCCAACCGATCTTCTGGTGCAGGCGGATAGCTTCCTCGTCGCCCATCTCGGCGATCGCGGTCTGGATCACTTCGAAGGGGTGGCCGATCTTCGAGATGCCGGCGGCGACCACGCGCGTGAAGAACGTGGGCTCGTTCTCGCACAGCTCCATGGCCTCCTGGTATTGGCCTTCGTCGAACAGGCTGGTGATCTCGTCGATCAGGGCCGGCGGGGCCAGCTTGTCGCGTGAGAGCGTGACGTAGGCCTCGATGACCAGCGCGAGGGTCACAACCGACAGCGCGATGATCATCCAGCCGATGAAGCCCGACAGGACGATCAGCTCGCCGATCGAGAGCGAGCTCTCCTCGGCGGCCGGCGCGGCCGCGGGATCCTGGGCCAGCGCCGGGGCGGCGCTGAAGGCGGCGAACACGATGGCGGCGGCCAGCGCCGGAGCGGCGCGACGGGCGAGCTGCAGCGCTCGCGAACAGACCTTGGCGAACATATCCCGGGGACTCCTGGTGGGGTGAGAGATGAGAGAGAGGGGGGTGGGACCCTTGGATGGGGCGGGGCGGTGCAGCGGGGCGGTGCAGCGGGTCAGTGCGCGGAGCGCTCCGGCTCGCTGCGGCCGGGGACTATCAGTGGGCTTGGCTTGGTCAGGGTAGACGGCGTCTGTGGGGCGAACTCGGGCATGGCGACGGGCCCGGTGGCCGGAACGGCGTCGGCACAGTGGGGGTGGCGACCGCCGCGAGGGCTCAGCAGCCGAGTTCCTTCTGCAGCTGTCGTGCGCGCACGGCGGCCGGAGTGCCGCCCGCGGTGCTCAGCACGGCCTTGACGCGACTACAGGCCTGGAGCCGCGCGTCGCCGTCTTCGAGCTTGCTGTAGCACTCCGCCAGCTTGACCAGCGCGCGCGCAGCGCGATCGGCGTCCTGGGGATCGTGCGCCGCCGCCCGAGCCAGGTGCAGCCAGGCGTCGCGCAACCGACCTTCAGCGAACAGCGCCTCGCCCAGCCCCAGGCGCGCGCCGAAGCGCAGCGCGTGGGACGACTCGGCGTTGAGCGCGTTGACCTTGTTCTGGAAGAACGTCAGCGCTTGCTTGGCCTGGCCTCCCGCGAGGTCGACGAACCCGGCCCCGAGCGACGCCTCGTCGGCGATGTTCTGGTAGACCGACTTGAGCGGGTCGTCAGCGGCGGCGCCCGCAGCGAGCGGCCCCGCCTGGGACTCGAGCGAGGTGTAGATCTCTCGCGCGCCGAGCGTGTCCTTGGCGTCCGCGAGCGCGCGCGCAGCGTGGATCCCGGCGCGCAGGCAGTCGGCCACGTCGTAGCCCGCGGTCGCCTCGGCACCCTTGAGTTCGGCCCACAACGCCTTGAGGGTCGCGCCCGCCTCAGCAGGCTTGCCCGACAACCATTGAGCGCGGCCGAGCAGCGCGCGAGCGCGGGGAGTTTCGCGGTGCCCGGCGTTGGCGTTCAGGAACGCCTGCGCCTCGGTGGCCGCTTCAACGAAGCGGGCCGGCTCGCTCGCGCCCCAGCGCAGCAGTGCTTCGGCGGTCTCAAGCTGGGCGACGGCCTTGACGACCGCGCGGGCGGAACCATCGCCGGCGGCGCTGCGCAGTTGCGCGACCGCATCCGAGTAGAGGCCGCGCTCGAGGTACGAGATCCCGTCGCGGAAGGACTGCGGCGCGTCGCCGAAGTTGATGCGCACCACTTGTGCGCCGTCGTAGTTGACTTCCTTGCCGCCCGCGCTGACGACCACCTTCTCGAGGTCGTTGCGCTCGACGCGCGCCGCGACCGGCGCCACCGAGCGATCGCGCTTGGAGCGCACGAAGACCTGGTCGAGAACCGCGGCCTTCTCCTGGATCGCTGGCCACGCGGCGCGCGAGGGCAGCGCCGACGCGCGGGGTGCAACGACGCCGAACGCGGCGACGAGAGCGAAGACGACCAAGCGGTTGGGCTGCATGCGTGGGGCGGCGATTCTAGCGAGGGACGTGGGGCTCACAACTGCGCGGACGCGGGCCGGCGGCGCGCTCAGCGCCCCACCTGGGCCAAGAGCCACACGAACAGTTGGCGCAGATCCTCGGGCATCTGATCGTGGCGGAACTGCGGGCCGAGGTTGGTCGGGTTGGCGAGGAAGCCGATGTCGGTCTTGGCGACCTCGGCCTTCTTGCTGTCCAGCTTGCTCCACTGGTGGAAGGTGTAGATCTGGTCGAGCTTGTAGCGGAACCAGTCGGTGGTCCACTTCTCCGCGCTGCCGGCGAGCTGGTTGATGATGATCGCAGCGGTTTCGAAGTTCTCCGCGCCGCCGATGCCGGGCACTTCCTTGAGTGCGCCCAGTTTGCCGTCGGCGCCGACCGTCATTTCGACCCAGCCCGTCAGTGCGCGCGCGTAGTTCGTCGCGGTGGGCTTGGTGGCCTTGTACTTGGCGTCCTTGGCGTTGAGCGGCGCCAGGACTTCGGCCGCCTCTTGCACCTTGTACTGGCGGATCAGCGCCAGCCCCAGGTCGGGCAGCACGCCCTTGAGCATGATCTCTTCGGCGCTGCCGTCCGCGGCGAACTGCAAGCGGATGCGCTTGAGCAGTTCCTCGGCCTTGGCCCACTCGCCCAACTCGACCCAGTGCGTCGACTCGCGCCGCATGTTGGCGAACGAGGGCTTGGGCGAGGTGCGGTTGAGCGTTTGGAGGTTTTCAGCCATCTCCACCAGCAGGCGCCGGCGCTTGGCCTCGTCCTGCTCGGCGTTGCGCTGCGTCTCCAGCGCCACATACGACTCCTTGGCCGCGTTGCCGGTGTAGGTGTCGTCGGGGTACTTGGTGAGCATCGTCTCCAGCACCGCGCGCACCTGCGCCTGGTCGCCGATCTTCACCCAGGCCATCAGCGTCTGATACAGCGCCGCCGGCGCGAAGCGCGTCTGCTCAGGGAACTCCTCGTGGTACTTCCCGAGCTTGTTGACCACCGCGCGCCAATCGCCTGAACCCTTCTCGGCCAGTTTGTACAGCGACAGTCCCCAGTAGAACGTCGCGCTCGCGCGCGCTTCCTTGCGCTTGGCGAGGCGCGTCGGATCCGTCTCGGCGTTCTTGGCGTCGGTGACGTACTTGGTGAGGTAGTCGTCGAAGGCCTGGATCGCCGCGTCGAACTTGCCCTGGCGGTAGTCGCAGATGCCGAGCGCGACGATGGCCTTCTCGCGGAAGTTGCCGCCCGTGACCGCGCGGTACTTGGTGCGGGCTTCGTCGTACTTCTTGGCTTCGAGCGCGGCTTCGCCGGCGCGGAAGAGGATGTCGTTGGCCGCGCCGCCGGAGGTGCGCGCGAGGATCTCCTCGGACTTGCGCACCAGGGCCTCGACCTGTGCGTCGCCCTTGGCCTGACGCTTGAGCGCGGTCGCGGCGCTGTTGAAGCCGGTGGCGTTCTGTTCGTCCCACACGGCGTCGCCGCCGGCCCACGAGTCGAGCGCGAGCTCGTAGGTCATCGCCGCTTCGAGCTGGCGCTCGAGGCGCGCGTAGCTGCGGCCGATGTGCCACAGCACCTTGGGCATCAGTTCCGTGCGCGCGGCTTGGTCCGCGCCGTCGAGGGCGACGATCACGCGCTTGAAGGCCGCGATGGCCGGCTCGAACTCGCTGGCGTTGAAATCGCCCTGCGCCGCGTCGAACAGCACCGTCGGGTCGACCTGGATGCCCGGGCGCGAAATGATCGAACCGATCACCTGCTGCGCGCGCACCAGCAGGGTGGTGCCCTTGTTCTCGTTGGCGACGATCTGCGCCAGCGAGAGCGCGAAGTCCAGCGCCGAGCGCTGCGAGCGCTTGGGGATGTTGTTGGCGGCTGCGTCCTCGGCGGTCGCGAACCAGCGCGCTTCACCCGCGGCTGTGTTGCCGCCGATCACGCCGCCGAAGTCGACCAGCATGCGCGCCACGTCGAGCAGCGCGAGGTAGCCCTGCGGCTGCACGAGGTCGAGACCTTCGCGGCGCCAGGTGTTGTAGAGGTGCAAGCACCACTGGATCGCGGCCTGGCTGTCGCCCTGCGCCGCGAGCGCCTTGGCCAGCCCCGGCGTGCCGAGTTGCACGAAGAGGAAGCGGGCCTGCTTCTCCTCGGTGGTCATCTCGTTCGTCTTGACGGCCTCCTGCCAAGCGGCGAGGTCGATCGGGATCGAGAAGTTGACCGGGAACTCGTAGTAGGCCGCGGCCTCGTCCCACTTGCCCTGCGCGGAGTAGACGTCGGCGATGCCGATCATCGCGCGCATGCTCCAGGGCGTGCCCTCACCGGCCTCGTCGGACAGACGCTCGAACTTCTGGATCGCGAAGTTGAAGTTGGCGTCGCCCAGTTCCTCAGCCTTGCCCAATTCGAGCAGCATTTCGCCCTGAGCGAGCAGGAGCTCGAACAGCTTGCGCTTCTGCTCGGCGCTGCGCTCCTCGGGCGGGATCGCGAGGTAGCCGTCGACCACCGTTCCGGCGCGGCGCGAGGCCGCGGCGAGCACCTCTTGGATCTCGGCGCGCAGGGTGGCTTTCTCGTCGCCGAGCGCGTCGTCGAGCCGGGCGGCGAGCGTGCGGGCGTAGGCGCTCGAGGCCTCGACCAGTCCGGCCTCCGCCAGCGCCTTGCTGTCCTCGTTGAAGCTCGAGCGCGCGAGGAAACTGCCGTAGGCGTCGATCGCTTGCTTGAGCAGGCGTTCGCGGTTCTTCGCGTCCGTTCGCGCCGCGGCGAAGTACACCTCGCACTTGAGCAGCGCGACCTCTTCGGCCAGCGCGGTGGGCGGGTTGGCGCGCTCGAGCCGCGTGATGACCTCCTGCGAGAGGTCGACGAAGCTCCAGTTGGCGAGGCCGCGCGCGAAGGTGATGTCGGCGCGCAGTTCCGCTTCGCTGGCCTGCGGCGCGATCAGAGCCGCGATCGGAGCCCTGGGGTGAGCCAGCGCGGCTCCGCCCAGCAGGTAGGCGGCGCCCAAGGCAAGCAACGTGGGACGGAGTGCGTGTCGGGCCAGCGTCAGCATGTTCGTTGGGGCTTGGGCGCCGCGCGTCGCGGCGCGGACTCGGGCGTGGGGGGCGCACGCTCGTCACGCGGACGATGCGCGCGGCGCCTCATGGGGGACCCGAGTTCGATCACTACCGCGCGGCGGGCCGCGGTCTACCGAGCTACAGGCAGTTCCAGGAGGCCAGAGCGATCCCGAGCGTAGCGAGGGATTCGTTGGGGGAAACAGTGTTCGGGGCGGCGTGCGACCGAAGAGCGGACGCGCCACATGCGACAGCAGCCGCGACTGCGCTGCCGCGCCTACGAACGCGCGCTCGCTCGGCGAGCCGACTGGCCCCGTGATAGGGCCCCAGTCGGCTTGGCTCGCCCGGCGAGCGCGCGCTCGACTGGATCAGAACTTCCCGAGCTGCGACGGAGTCGGCTCGAGTTCCTGCGGGATGACGATCTTCGCCGTGACGAGGATCAGCAGCTTCTGGTTCGAGGCGTAGTTGCCCTTGCGCTCGAACAGGAAGCGCACCACCGGCACCTTGCCGAGCAACGGGATCGACGAGCGCAGGTCCTGCTTCTCGCTGACCTTGAGTCCGCCCAGCATGACCGTGCCGCCGTCCGGCATCGGCACCGTCGTGCGGACGCGCTGGATGTCGAGTTCGGGGAGCTGGATCGTGACCGGGTTCTGGCTCGAGAGGGTGGTCGCCACTTCGCGGATCGGGCGGCGCAGCGTGGCCACCGTGGGGCGCAGCTCCATCACGATGAAGCGGCGGTCAGCCGAGACGACCGGCTTGACGTCGAGCACCACGCCGTCCTGGATCACGTCGATGATCGGGTCGGCGATCGACGACGCCTGCGCGATCTCCACGTCGAAGTCCTGGACGTAGGCGACCTGGTTGAGGACCGCGATGTTGGCGCGGGCCGCGTTGAACACCAGCACCTTGGGCATGGTGACCAGTTCGCGGCGCTCCGACTTGGCGACCGCGCGCAGGATCATCTGCATCTGCAGGTCGTTGAGGTAGGTCCACTGGAAGGCCAGACCGCCCGAGCCGGTGAGGACGTCCGAGTTGCCCAGCGACAGGTCGTAGAGGTTCTCGACGCGGCCGCGGATGTCGCCGTCCTGGCCTTCGTCGTAGAACGCGCCGAGGTCCGTGCCGTTGCCGATTTCCTGGCCGAGTTCGGCCTGGGTGCTGGCGTCGCCGTAGTCGTTGAGGAACAGGTTCGTGCCCGCGCCCGGCTGGCCCAGACCGCGGAAGTCGACCCCGATCTCCTCGAGGAAGTTGTCCTCGACCTTCAGGAAGCGCGCCTGGATGTCCACCATGATGCCGGTGGCCTCGCGCAGGTCGTCGAGCAGGCCCTGGATCATCTCCTGCACTTCGGGCGTCTGGTTGACGACCATCGTGCCGGCGTCGGTGATGCGCACCGTGTTGCGCGTGTCGTCGTTCCAGCTCGAGGCCGCGACGTTGTCGCGGATCATGTTCTCGAGGATGTCCTTGGTGACGACCAGGCCCTCGCGCTCTTCGAGGTCCTCCTCCGGCTCCTCGAGACCGCCCGAGGGGCTGATGTTGATCTCGCGGCCGGGGAAGTTCTTGACCGGGTGGATGATGTCGCGGACCTCGTACATCTTGAGGATCTGCCCGCCGAAGGTCTCTTCCTTCGTGACGAACATCACCACACCGTCGCGGATCATCCAGCGCAGGCTCTCGGAGGTGTCGGCGATCAGGTCGAGGACCGTCTTCACCGAGCGCTCGGGCAGCACCAGGCGCACGCGCTTGGCTTCGTCGTCGAGCTCCTCGCGGACCTTCGACGAGATCAGGAAGTTCACGCCGGTCACGCCCTGCAGGAAGCTCGAGATCTCCGTCAGGTCCACGCCCTCGTTGTCCGCGCCGCGGAAGTTGGGGGTGAAGCGCGTGTTGACCAGGCGCTCGATCACGGCCGCGGTGTCGTCGCTGACGGCGTCGACCTTGGCGGTGAACTCCAGCGGCTTGCGGCTCGTGACCTCGCGCCAGCGGCGCAGGTCGTCGAACACCAGCGCCTCGACCTGCGGCACGTCCTGGGTGTCCAGCTCGTCGAAGGTCTTGCGCCACTCTTCGCGGTAGCGCTTGCTGGTCACTTCGTCGGTCTTGCGGTGGCGCGCGAGCTGCGCCGCGTCGCGCAGCGCGGTGGCTGCCGTGTTGCCCGGATCCTCGGCGAGGATCAGGGTCGCGAGCGCTTCCGAGCGCTGGTAGTCGTCCGCCAGGAAGGCCTGGTTGGCCTCTTCGAAGATCGTGCGCAGCTTGTTCGCGCGGTAGTTGCGGGCGTCTTCTTCGCGGCGCACGCGGTCGGCCTCGGCTTCGGCCGCCACGCGGGCGGCTTCGGCGACGCGGGACGCTTCGAGCTGCTCGAGCGCGTCGTTGAGCTTGCCGGTGACGATGCGCTCGTCCAGGCTGCTGGTCGCGACCAGCGGGTGGTAGACGAGGATCGTCTGCGCTTCGCGGTAGCGCGCCACCGCATCTTCATAGCGCTGCTGGCTCATCGCCGAGTCGCCCAGCTTGGCGGCCTCTTCGGCGGCCATCTGCGCCTGCGCGCGGCGGACGATCTCGCGGTCGACCGAGTCGCGGAACTGCTCGGCCAGCGTCGCGTAGCGATCGCCCAGCAGGGCCTGCATGCGGCCCAGGCGCTCGCGCGCTTCGCGGCTGGCGGGGTGGACTTCCAGGGCGCGGGAGTACTCAGCGACGGCCGCCGCGAGATCGCCGGCGTCGCGCTTGCTGTCGCCGATGCGCAGGTACTCGGCCGCCAGCGTGGCGGCGCGGTCTTCCTGCAGCTTCAAGCGCGCCGCTTCGGCGTCGAGGTCCTGGGCCGCGGCTTCCACAGCGACCACCGCCGCTTCGCCGGGCGTCAGGTTGTTCGTCGCCGTCTCGGTCGCCGCATCCGCCCCCGCCGCATCCGCCGGCGCGACCTCGAGCGGCGCAACCTCGACGGGAAGCGCGCTCGCGGCCGAGTACCGCGTTTGCGGCGACTGGCAGGAGGGCAGGACCAACGCGGCAGACGCCAAGGCCGCAAGGGCGGGGATGGAGTGGGAGCGCAGGCGCATGGATATCGGGGGCCTTTGGTGGATCCGTTCCGAGACGGAAAAGGTCCGTTCCGAAACGGACCGGTCCAGGATCAGTGGGGACGGGAAAGCGGGGGGCTGCGCCAGCGCCGCGGGTCAGCGCGGACACTCGATACAGCACGGGTCACAGACAGTTCGAGTCACAGGCGCGCCGTCGAGCCGACGCGCGCCCGGGGGGCCAGGTCCGCGAAACGGACCGGAGGGGGCGGAGTCGGCTGGCAGCCTGTCGCTGACCGGGGCCGGGGGGGCCTCGATCGGACGCGGGCAGACGGAGGGGCAGGTCGAAGCAGGTTCAGGCAGTGGGACTGTCACCAGCGCTCGCCGGCAGCCGCACCGCTCCAACTCTGGCTTCCCGAGGCAACTCGGTCAGCGCGAGACGGTGAACGCCAGACCCTCACTCTCGCCGCACGCTGCGCCGCCCCAGGGGGGGGCCGCAGCGAGTTCGAGCTCACTGTCCGGGCCGCGCGGGCGCCGGGTGGGCACGAAATGCAAGTTCTTCGGCTCGCCTGCATCGCTGGGACGTCGCGCTTGCCCTTTCGCGTTGAACCCTCGCACGGGGCGAAGGCGGCGCGTCATCGGTCGGCTGCTGTTCGACTCCGCGGCGACGCGCGCGGCGGGATCGAGGGCGGGCCGGACCCCGGTGCGGTCGCCGGTCAGGGCGCGGAGCGCGGGGGAGCCGATGAAGAGCGAACACGGACGAGCGAACACGGACGAGCAAACAAGGAAGAGCGAACAAGCCGGTGGAACTCGAGGCCAGTGGCCGGTTGAGGCCCTGGTCGGGTACTGGCTTCAGCGCGGCGTAGGACCGGGCTGAAGTTGGCTGCTGAACGGACGCTGGAAAAGAGCGGAATCGGGCTCGGATTTCCGCGGCGCGGAAGCCTGAGTCGATGCGGAGCGGGGCGGGAGCATACCGGTGTGTCAGGACACGGTCAACGGAACACAGTCGCGCGCGCCGAGGCGGCGGGGTATCCCGTTCGACCCGCGAAGTAACGGGCCCATTGCGCAGCGAGCCGCACGGCGCGCGCTCACTGCGCGTCGCCGCTGCGTTGCGTCGACGGCAGGCCGAGCGCGCGCATCGCGAGCTGGATGTCCTTCCAGCATTCCTTCTTGTTCTCCGGCTCGCGCAGCAGGTTCGCGGGGTGGAACGTGACCACCACCTTGCGGCCGCGTCGCTCGTGCAGCGCGCCTCGCAGGCTTCCCAGCGTGCGCCGCGCCGCGCCCGCGTAGCCCAGCAGGTGATTGGCGGAGTGGCGGCCCAGCGCAACCACCACGCGCGGCGCTAGCAGCTCGATCTGCCGATCGAGCCAGGGGGTGCACAGCGCCTTTTCGTGGTCGGTCGGCTCGCGGTTGCCCGGGGGGCGGCACTTGAGCACGTTGGCGATGGCCGTGTGCCGCCGATCGAGCTTCATGCCCTTGTGGATGATGTCGCTCAGCAACTGCCCCGCCGCTCCGACGAACGGCACGCCCTGCTCGTCCTCGTTCGCGCCCGGCGCCTCGCCGACGAACAGCACTCCCGCGGAGCCGTCGCCGTCGGCGAACACCGTCTGACGGCGCGTCTGGCACAGCTCGCAGGCCGTGCAGCGCGCGACCGCCTCCCGCAGCGCCCCCAGATCGGCGCAGGCCGCCGCCGCAGCGCGATTCGCCGCGATTTTCTGGGCCAGATCGTCGGCGCCCGGCGGAGGGAGCGCGGGCGCTCGCGCGGCTGCGCCCCGGATGGTGGGGGGAGCGCTGGGCCGGACTGCGGGTCGGACGGGCGTCGGCTGAGGCGCCGAGGCGCCCGGCGCCGCGTTCGGCGGTTCGGGGACCCGCGCGCTGGCCCCTGCGGTCGCCGGCGCCGGTGCGTCGGCGCGGGGCCAAGACGGGCGGCCAGCCGGCGGCGTCGCTACAGCTGGCGGGCCGCTGCGTTGGGGCGCAGCTTCCGCGCCGGGCTGCGGCGCGGCCGGAGCGCGACGCTGGCCCAGGCGGGCTCTTCGCCGCAAATGCGCCCCCAGACCCTCGACCAGCGCGGCCAACTCCGCCCCGGGCGTTTCGCCCTGGGCGTCGAGGGGTTGGTCGTTGGGAAGTGCGCTCATCGCGGCTCGCGGGGCGCACGCGGCCCCGGCGCTGAAGGTACTCGGCGTCGCGTTCGCGCGCGACGGCAGCGGCGGGCCGACGGGTCGCCTGTCGGACGCTCTGCTCGCTGCGGCGTGTCGAGTGCTCGAACGCTGCGCGCGCCGATCGCGCGGACGAAGGTTGTGGACGAGAGCATCGGGATCGCTCGCGAGCGGAGCGCTCGCGCCACTACGATCGAACGCTCCCTAGCCTGCCCGCGCGCGCGCGTCCAAGTCCTAGCCACTGCGATGAGAACCGAGTCGACTGCTCCCCTGCGCACCGCGTCCGTGCTGGCCCTGGGTTGTCTCACCTTGATCGCGGCCTGCGACGGCGGCGACACGCGCGGCGCGGCGCCCTCGCCGAACGACCCGCTCGCCGGGCTCGACGCGCTGCGCGATCAGCCGCGCCCGCCCGAACCGAGTTCGGCGCCGGCGACACCTCCGCAGATCGCGCAGCCCACCGACGCCGGCTACCTGGCCGTCTCGCGCGCGATCGAGAGCGGCGACGCACCCGCGGCACGGCGCGGACTGCTCGCACTCGCGCCCGGGCTGCACGTGCGACTGCTCGAGGCGCGGCTGGCTGCGCTGGAAGGCGATGCGATCGGCTCGGTGCGCGCGATCGAAGCGGCGCGCGCAGAGCACGCGGATCAAGGCGCGGTGTATGCGGCCGCGGCGGAGCTCCACGCTCTCGCCGGCCGCACCAGCTCGGCCGAGGACGAGATCCGCGAGGGGCTCGCCGCCGCTGGCGAGACGCCCGAACTGTTGCGCGCGCGCGGCGTGCTGGCGCTGAGCCGCGAGGGCGGGGCCCGCACCGGTCTGGGGCATCTGCTCGCCGCGCGCGCAGCGGCGCCGCAACTCGAGTTCAGCACCCACATGCTGGCCGAGGCCTACCGGCTGCTCGCATCGGGAGCACTGGCCGCGCGCCAGCCGCTCGAAGCCGCCGGCTTTGCGCGCGAGGCCTTGGCGCTGCTGCCCGACGACGCCGAGGCGCTCGAGTTGCTCGCCGATGCCTCGGCGGCGCTGGGGGACTTCACGTCCGCGCTCGCGACCTACGAGCGGCTGCTCGCGGCGGGCCGCGATCTGCGCGCGGGCGCCGCGCTGATGTATGCGCGTGGAGCGACCGCGGCGTTGCTCGAGAAGGACCGCAAGCTTGCGCTCGAGCGCTACCTGCGCGCGCGCGAGCTCGGCGCCGACGACACCGAACTGGGCTTCGGAGTCAACGTGCTCGAGGAGGAGTTGCGCAAGCGCCTGGAGGCAGGAGTCGCCGCGCTCGAGCGCGCGGATTGGACGGCGGCGCGCAGCTCGTTCGAAGAGGCGCTGCGCATCGAGCCGGGCCTGTTCGAGGCGCGCAACCAACTCGCGTCGGCGCTGTTCCGCCTGGGCGAGTTCCAGGCCGCGGCGACGCACTGGCGCGGGCTGCTCGACGAGGCCGAACGCGAGGGGCGCGAGCTCGTCACTCCGGTGCATCTCAACCTGGCGCGCGCGCTGTACCAGCTCGGCTCGCGCGACGAAGTGCGTGCTTTGCTGGAGGGTTGGCTCGCGCGCCACGCGAGCAGCGAGCACGCCGCCGCGACGCGCGAGATGCTGGCGCGTCTGGACTGAAGGTCGGCCGGGCCGGTTCGGCGCCCGGGCGTAGCACTGGACTGGCATCTGCGCCCACGACTCTGCGCAACTGGCGCCATGGAAGCGTCCGGGCGCGCTGCGGATCGTTCGTGCGGTGTTCCTTTCGAACTTCGCCGCGAGCTGCGGCGCCGACACACAGCCCCCTCGACCGATGAACGCATCCAACTCTCGCAGTTTGCTCCTGGCCCTGCCCTTCGCCCTCGGCGCGTTTTCCTGCGCCAGCACCTCCGCTCCCAGCGACGCCAAGAGCTGGCGCTCGCGGCTGATCGAACCGCTCACGCAGCCGACGATCTTCGAGAGCCCGGTGATCGACAGCCAGCTGCGGCCGATCGTGATGCTGCACACGATCCCGGACGACAACGCGGCGCTGCCGGACGCGGACGTGCGCATCTACGCGCTGCAGGCGCGCTTCGCGTTGAGCAGCAAGCTCGCGCTGATCGCGACCAAGGACGGCTACATCCAGCTCGAGCCTTCGGGCGGCGGCGACGAGGACGGCTTCGCGGACATCGCGGGCGGACTCAAGTACGCCTTCTACGAAGATCCCGATGCGGGCCTGATCGTCACCGGCGGCGCGGTCTACGAGACCACCACCGGCGACGAGGAAGTGCTGCAGGGCAACGGCGACGGCGTGATCCGCCCGTTCATCACGGCCGGCTACGACGGCGGCGAACTCAACGTGCTCGGCGCGGTGGGCTACAACCACCCGCTCGACGACCAGGAGGAGAGCACCTCCTTCGACTACCACCTGCACGTCTCGTACGAGCTGACGGCGGACTTCGCGCCGCTGATCGAGCTCAACGGCGTCACCTGGACCGACAGCGGCAACGCCATCGGCGTGAACTTCGAGGGCGGCGATCTGATCAACCTCGGCGCCTCCGACGCCGACGGCTCGCTGCTCAGCGGGGCCATCGGCGCGCGCTACCGCATCGCCGACAACCTCGCGCTCGGCGCGGCCTACGAGGTCCCGCTCAGCTCGCGCGAGGACATCCTGAACGACCGCATCACGCTCGACCTGGTCTGGAGCTTCTGAGCCGCGCTTCCCGCGCGCCCGTCAACGCATCCGCACGCGCGTCGCCAGCGCGTGCGGACCGGGGCCGAGCGGCAGGCTCGAGATCTCGTTCCACAGCGCCACCGGGCTCGACTCGCTGAGTCCGCTGACCAGGCGCGCTCCGCCGGGGCCCTCGATGGCGAGCAGGTTGTAGTTCGTGAACGACGGTGAAGCGTCCGACGTCATGCGCGCGAACTCGCGCACGTCGGCGGGGTGCCCGTACACGATCGGTGCGGGCGAGTTCAGCAGCACGCCGTTCACAGGGTCGCGCCGCACGCCCAGCCAGCGCTGGAGCTGTCCGTCCAGCGCGAGCAGTTCCTGCGTCGGCAAGCTGGAGATGGGCGTGTTCGCCGGGGACGCGCTCGCAAGGCGCGTCGGCGTTCCGCCCAGGTTGAAGGCGCCGCCCAGCGGCACGAGCGAACCGCTCACGCGGTCGATCGAGTACGTGAACACGCTCGCGAGCTGCGCGTCGAGCACGTAGGCGAAGCGTCCGTCGGGGCTGGTCCACAGATCGATCGGACGCGGCAGGCCCGTCTCGAAGTTGCTGATCAGCAGGAAGCCGCTCGGCAGGTTGACCGTCAGCGAGGTCACGCGGCCGGCGCTGGGCTGCACGACGAACAGGAAGCGCCCGAGTCGATCGGCGCGCAGCTGGCCGTCGAGCATCGAGCCTTGGACCGTGACGCCGCCGCCAGCGCTCAACTCGCCGCTCGCGCCGTCGACTTCGAAGCTCGACACGCGTCCGTTCTCGTCCAGTGCGAACAGGTGGCGTCCCGCTGGCGTGAGCGCGAGCGAAATCGGGCGCGCGAGCGGCGTGAGCGCCTCCTCTTCGACCAGACTCAGCGCGAGGTCGCCCGGATCGACGGCGTAGACGCCCAGGCTCGCTGCGCCGGAGTTCGCGGTGTAGACCACGTCCAACCTGGGGTGCGCCTCGACATCGCGCGGCGCAGAAGCGGTCGTGATCGGCCCTTGCGCCGTCGCACGGACCGCGCCGACTTGTCCGGGAGTGCTCCGCACCGCGCGCAACGTCGAGTCGCCCGCGCTCGTCACGAAGGCGCGATCGGCGACGGCCCGGGCCGACGGCCCGCGCACTGGCACGAGTGCGCGCGGCTGGCGGCGCGTGCGCACCTCGAACTGGAGCTCCGCCAACGGGTTCAAGCTGCTGATGGGTAGGAAGTACTGGCGCAGCAACTCGTCGCTCTCGTCGAGCACGAAGAGAACGCGCTCGTCGATGCCCGTTTCGAGGAGCGATGGCGTTCCGGCCAAGGGTTGCGTCGACACCGAGCCCGCCACGATGGCCCCCGTGGAGTTGAGGTCCCACACCTGCAGTTGCGCCTGGGAGCGATCGATCACCAGCAGCTCCACCGGGCCGACGTTGCCGCCGCGCGCGCGCAGGTCGCTGAGCTGCGCGCCCACGTCGAAGGCCTGCAGCTCGACCAGCGCCGCCGCGCCCGCCTGGACCTGCGCCGCAGTGGAGATGCGCAGGCGGCGCAGCACGCCCGAGAACGAACTCGAGGTCTCGCTGTAGGTGCTCGTCGCGGCGTAGAACGTCACGCCCGGCTCGTAGTTCTCCAGCGCTGCGATCGTGACGCTGGCCCCCAGGTTCAGCGCGGCGCCGCGCTGTGCGAGCGTCGGCTCGAGCTCGTACACGCGCAGTTGTCCGGGCGCCGACGACGCCACGAGCACGAGCGCGTCGCCAGCGAGCTCGAGCGCGCTCGGCGCGAAGGGCCCCGCGACCTGGATCGGACAGCACACGCCGCCGTTGCTGGCGAGCTCGTAGCGCGTCACGAAGCCGTCGCCCGCGGCCACCAGAAAACGCCGGTCGGAGGTGATGCCGAGGCGCCGCACCGATCCGATGTCGCCCAGGTCGACGGGATCTTCGAGTCGCGCCGACAGCGGATCGCGCTCGCAGCGCAGCAGGCGACCAAACTCGGTGGCGATGAACACCCAGCGCCCGTCGCTAGTCGCCGCCACCGCGCGCGCGCCGTTGTTCACGTACACGCTGTCGATCGGCGCGATGCTTGCCGAGGGCTGGTCGAACACGTCGAGCGTCTGATCGCCGGTGCTAGGGATCAAGAGCCCGCGCAGCGTCAGCCCTTCGAGCACCTCGATGTCGACGCTCGCGACCGCGCTGCCGAAGGGATTTGTGGCGGTCACCTGGTACGTGGCGAGCCCCGCGCCGCCCGTGCAAACGCCAGCGATGCGGCCGCTCTGCGGGTCGAGGCTCAAGCCCGGCGGCAGCGCGGGCGCGACCGCGAAGCTCTCGACCACTCCGCTCACGCTGGCGAGCATCGGCGCCAGCGCGTCGCCCACGGCCACGGCGGTCGAACTCGGCGCGTAGCTCAGCGCGCTCGGGGCCTGCGCGGGGAAGATCTCGATCCGCACCAACGCGTAGGTGACCGACCCGCCCGCTCCATTCAGCCCATCGATGCGGTACGTCTGCTCCGCTTGCGCCGCGGTCGGCGTGCCCTGGATCGAGCCATCGGTGCTCGCGAAGCTCAGCCCGGCCGGCAGCGCGGGCGAGATCGAGAAGCTCGCCGCGGTGAAGTTCACGGTCGTGGGGACCTGCGGCGCGAGCGCCAGTGTCTCCCACAGCACGAGGCTCGTGTCGGGGTAGAGCACCTGCGGAACCGCCGGGTTGCTGCCCGTGTCCGACGAATTGCAGTCGACCCCGCAGCCGGAAGTCGAGAAGGCGAGCAGGATGGCGAAGAGGTTGTGACGCAGGAACGTGTTCGAGGCGGACATGGCGCGCGTGGGGCAGCGCAGTGGCCGTCCCCGCGACGGCCGGGCATGCCCCACTGGCCTCGAAGGCGCCCGCTCGGCGCGCGCAACAGAAAATCCGCGGCCTTCCCGCGCCCGGTGAGCGCGACCTCAGGGCGCGCTGCGCGGGAAGTACTTCTCCAGCGCCTCGGCGAGCTGTCTGGACGCGGCCGAGTCGGGGCCGGTCAGCTCGCGCCGCAGCGCCAGCGCCGTCTCCATCTCGGCGCGGGCCTCGTCCAGCCGACCCAGCTCGTAGAGCGCGCGGCCGTGCTGGAAGCGCAGCGTGGCGACCGACGAGTTCTTCTCGCCCAGCTCGCCGCGCGCGAGCACGACGGCCTCGTCGAGCACGCGCCGCGCGCGTTCGAAGTCGCGCGCGCTCAGCGCCAGGTCCGCCTCGGCGGCCGCCAACTCCAGCCGCTCCTTCAAGCTGGGCGCCTCGCCGCGCGCCGCGATCGCCGCGCGCACTTCGTCGAGCCGCGCGAGTCCGCTGCCCGGGTCGCCGAGCGCGCCCTCGAGCTTGGCGAGCCTCAAGTTCTGCGACTGGCGCCACTGCTGGTCGTCGCTGTTGGCCTCCCGCGCGCGAAACTCCGCGAGCGCGCGGCGCAGCAGCTCCGCCGCCTTCGACGGATCGCCGGGCAACCAGGTCGCCGCTTCGAGCGCGCTCAGTCGCGCGCCCCAGTTCTCGCTCTGGTCCGCGAGGCGCTCGGCGGCGCGCCGGGCTTCGCGGTAGCGCTCGCGCGCGCGCTCCATCTCGCCCAGCGCGCGCTCGACGTCGCCGAGCTTCTCGAGCGCCAGCACGCGCTCGGGGCTGAGCTCGAAGCCGCTCTCGCGCAGGCGCTGTTCGGCCAGCTCGAGCTCCACGCGCGCCGCGGCGTAGTCGCTGCGCGAGTGGCGGATCTGTCCGACCATCGAGAGCACGCGCGCCGTCGCGCGCGGCGCGTCATCTTCCTCGCGCGCGAGTTGCGCGAGCTTGTCGAGGCTCTCGTACAGGCTGACCGCGGCGCCGCCCGCGTGCGCCGGCGAGGCGTCGCGCAGGATGCGCGTGAACAGCTCGTTCGAGACCTTGAGGTCGGCCAGCGCGAGTTGCTCGGCTTCGAGCGCGGCCTGCACTTCGCGCGTGTGGCGGCGCTGCTGCAGCCACAGCGCGCTGGGAACGCCCGCGAGCAACACCAGCGCGAGCGCGAGCGCCGTTGCACGCGCCTTGTTGCGCCGCGTCCAGCGCAGGGCGCGCTCGAAGCTGGAGGGACGGCGCGCGAGCACCGGCGCGCCGTCGAGCCAGCGCGTTAGGTCGTCCGCGAACGCCGCGGCGCTCGCGTAGCGCTGCTGCGGCTCCGGCGCGAAGGCGGCCAGGCACACGCGCTCGAGGTCGGCGTCGACGCGCCGATTGCGCGCGCGCAGGCTGTCGGGCCGTCCGTCGAGCACGCGCTGCTCGAGTTCGGCGCGCGTGGCGCCTTCGAAGGGCGCTTGCAGCGCGAGCAGCTCGTACAGCGTGACGCCGAGCGAGTAGACGTCGCTGCGCGCATCGACTCCGCGCTCGCCGCGCAAGCGCTCCGGCGCCATGTAGTGCAACGTGCCGGTCTGCGAGCCGCTGCGCGTCATGCGCTCCACGCCGTCGGCGCCGCTCAGGCCGAAGTCGATCAGTTGAGCGACGCCGTCGGGGCGCAGCAGGATGTTCGAGGGCTTCACGTCGCGGTGGATCACGCCGCGCTCGTGCGCGTGGGCGAGCGCGCGGGCCACGTCGCGCGCCACGTGCGCCACGGCGCGCGTCCAGTCGCGCTCGAAGCCGGCGGGCGCTGTGGCGGGCTCGACGCCGATCAGTTCGGCGCCGCGCAGGCTCTCGGGCGCGCGACCGGCGACCAGCGCGAGCGACTGCGCGAGCGAGCGGCCGGCGACCAGCGCCATCGCGAGGTACGGAACGCCGCGCTCTTCGCCGCAGGCGTAGACGGGCACGATGCCCGGATGCTCGAGCCGCGCGACGGCCTGCGCCTCGCGGCGGAAGCGCTCGCGTGCGCCGTCGAACCACACCAGGTCGGGCCGCACGAGCTTGAGCGCCACCTCGCGGCCGAGCGAGAGCTGGCGCGCGCGGTAGACCACGCCCATGCCGCCGCTGGCGAGGCGTTCGAGCGCTTCGAAGTCGCCCCAGCGCTCGTTCAGCGCGAGGTCGCGCTCGCTCGCGTCGGTCAGGCCGAACTGCTGCAGGAAACCCAGGCGCCGGCGCAACTCGGCGGCATGCTCGGGATGCTCGCGGCAGGCGCGCTCGAAGGCCGCAGCTTGCTCGCTCTCCGCCAGGGCGAGGCAGCTCTCCATCAAGGCCGCCACGGCGTCCTGGTGCGGGGCGGGCGACGAGGGCGTGCTCACACCGGCTAGTTGTACTGCGCGGCGGCTCGTCTCGGCTGGTTGTACGGCGCCAGAGCAATCTGTCCCACGCCGCGCAACGCAACGGACACCCCGGGAGCAACGGCGGCGTGGGACAGTTTGGCGTGGCGCCGTACAACCAGCCCGGCGGCGCTGTACAACCACACGCGCCATGTCCGAGCCCAGCGAAGAGTGGATCGCCCGGGCCAGCGGCGGCGACGAGCGCGCGGTCGAGGAGTTGCTCGTGCGCTACTTGCCCGACCTCGAGGCCTACGTCGACCGGCGCGCCGCGCACTGGCTGCGCCAGCGCGAGTCGGCCAGCGACCTCGCCCAGTCGGTGTGCCGCGAGGTGCTCGTGCGCCTGCGCGACGGCCGCTTCGACTTCCGCGGCGAGCCGCAGTTCCGCGAGTGGCTGTACCGGGCCGCGGTGATCAAGCTGGTCGAGCGCGCGCGGCGCGGCGGAGCGCAACTGCGCGATCCGGCCGCCGAGGTGCGCGACAGCGCCGTGCTCGCCTCGCTGCCCGCGCACGCCACGGCCAGCGCCGCGGCCGTGCTCCACGAGCAGCTCGAGCGCTTCCAGGCGGCCTTCGCTGCGCTCGACGAGCGCTCGCGCGAGGTGCTCTCGCTCAAGCTCGTCGACGGCGCGAGCCACGCGGAGATCGCGGCGCAGCTCGGCCTGAGCGAAGCTCACTCACGCGTGCTCTTGGCGCGCGCGCTGGCGCAGCTCGCGCAGCGCGGAGTGGGGGCCTGAGCGCCGCCTCGCGGCCGGGCTGGAGTCGCGAGCGAGTTTGCGCCGTAGCGCGTCCGCGCAAGTTGCGCTCAGCGTTTCAGCGCACCCACACGCGAACCGAGCCGCCGCCTTCGACTGCGGCCCCCGGCTGCGCGCGCACGGTGCGTGTGAGGATGCGCTCGGGCGCGACGCCCAGCGCCAGCAGGGCGCGGCGCGCGCGCTCGACGCGTTCGGCGCCGAGCGAGACCGCCGCCGCGCGCGCGCGGGCCGCAGCGCGTCGTTCCGCGCCCGGCCGCTGCAGCTCGAGCACGCGCTCGAGGGCCTCGTCGCACTGTCCGACGCGCGCCTCGAGCTCGCGCAGTTGCGCGGCGAGGGCCTCTCGCTCGGCTCGCTCGGCGAGGGCGAACTGCGCGCGCGCCAAGGCTGCACGTTCGTCGCGTTCGCGGCACAGCTCGGCGCGCTGCTCGCGCAGTCGCGCGCTCAGCCGCGCGCGGTCGCCCGACGAAGGATTGACCAGCCGCGCGGCGCGTTCGAGGTCCGCGCGCGAGAGTTCGTGCTCGAGCACCAGGCCCAATCGCGCACGGCCGCGGAGACGCTCCGCCAGTTGGGCCAACGTCGTGCGCGCCTCGGCGCCGAGCGTGGGATCGCCGCTCTCGAAGCGCAGCTCGCGCGCCTCGCTGGGCGGCGCCTCCTCGCCGCCCGTCAGTCCGGCCGCGTCGGTCAGCGTCGAAAGCAAGCGCAGCGGCGAACTCGCGACGGCGCGCGCGATCACCTCAGCCGCCGCGCCGGCCGCACTGCGCGCCAGGGCCGCGCCCGAAACGCCTTCGGGCGGCGCGCGGAAGCCCACCGAGAACTTGTGGCGACCCTCGGCGTCCTTGAGCAGGAACAACACGGTGTCGAGCGGCGCTGGCAGCGAGAGGTAGCGCGCGAGCGGTCCGTCAGCGGGCTCGGAGAGCGAGAGGTGCGCGAAGCTCGCGCGCGCGTCGACCGACAGGCCCGACTGGCCCGCCAGGCGCAGGCGCAGATCGAGGTCGGCCAGGCCGTCGCCGATCTCGACGCCGCTCGCGAGCGCCGGGCCGCGCAGCGCCGGCAGTTCCAGCGCCTCGACATTGAGCGCCAGCCATCCACTCGGCGCTGGCACGAGCGCGAGCTTGCCGCTCAGGTTCAGCTCGGCGAACAGCGGCCGCTGCTCGTTCGCGCGCGCGTTCTCCTCGCCATCGAGCAGTTCGGCGACTCCGGCGGCGACGCCCTCGAGCAGCGAGTCGGCCGCGATGCGCGGCGGGAGCTCCACTTCGGCGGCGCCGAGCGTCGCGCGGAACGCGAGCGGCTCGCCGCGCGCGAGGCCGAGCGTCGAGAAGCGCTTGATCTCCGCGTCGAGCGCGTTGAGCGGCAGGCGCGCGGGCGCGGGACCGCTGGTGTCCTCGAACAGCACGTCGAGGCCATCGGCCACGATGCGCTCGATGAGCACCTCGGGCTGCACGTCGACCGTCGCTGTCGGTGCGCGTTGCACGGCGTTCTCGTCGCTCGCCTCGCGGCTCTCGCGCGAATCAGGCGCCGAATTCGGATCGCTGGGTCGCAGCGTGAAGCCCAGGGCCGAAATGCCGCTCGCATCGCGCACGACGCGCAGCGAGGGCCGCTCCAACTCGATGCTCGCGATCTTCACGCCGCCGTCGCGCGGCTGGAGCTGGCCGCCCTCGATGCGCAGCGCTTCGAGTCCCGCGAGCGGCGGGCCGTCGGGCGTGGCGCGCAGCGCGAACTTCGACAGCACGGCCTCGAAACCGATCGGCGCGCTCGGATCGAGCTCGAGCGGCTGCCTGCGGCGCACATCGAGGTGCGCGTCGAACGCCAGGCGCGCTTCTCCGTGCTCCATGTCGGTCGGCGCGACGTGCGCCGCGAGTTCAGGCGCGAGCGCAAGCATGCCAGCGCTGCTCAACTCGCTGGCGCGCGCACGGAGCGCGAGTCCGGGAGACTCCGCGCAGGGCGTCGCCTCGAGTTGCAGCTCGAACTCGCCGCACGCCGGTCGCAGCGCTCCGTTGATGGCCAATCGCACGGGTTGCGCAACCTCGTCGAAGGGCGCGAGCCACACCGGGAGCGCGCTGTCCACGCCGGGCCCGTCGCCGCGCGTGACGCGCAGGCTGAGGAGTGCGGGTTCGGCGCCGGGGCGCACGAACTTCAGCTCGGACAGCTCGAGCTCGAGCGCGCCGACGCTCACGCGCGGCGTCGTCGCGGGTGCAGCGCGCGTCGGAGGAGGCGCATCGGTCGCTGCGACCTGCGCGCTGGCTTCGTCTTGCGCCTGCGGCGCGAAACGCAGCCCAGCGAAGGTCAGTGCTCCGGCGTCGTCGAGTTCCGCGATGGCGCGCACTACGTGCGAGCGCAGCTCGTGCAACTCGAGCATCGGCTCGGGGGCGCCGCGCAAGCGAGCCCGCGCCGTCACCTGCTCGATGTCGAGCGTTCGATAGCCCTCCGCGGCGAGCAAGTACGTCGGACCGAGCTTCACACCCGCCACGACGCTGCCGTCATCCTCGAGCTGCCCTTCGAATTCGAGTCGCGCGTGCGCGGAGCCGCGTTCGTGCGTGAATTCAACGCCGGCGGGCAAGTACGCAGCGAGTGGACCGGCGCGGAGTCTGTGAGCGTCGAGCTGCAGCAACACGAGCATCCGTTGCGCGCGCGCGCTGGCGCCGATGCCCACGCGCAATTCGTCGCACACGCTGTCCGCGGCGAGCGTGAGCTGCCCTGACATCAGCGTGCCAGCGCCGCCCAGGTCGAGCGGATTGAGATCGGCGTTGCCGCGCAACTCGAGCTCGACGGGAGCGGCGAGCGCGTTGTCGCGCCACGCGAGCTGGGCTTCGATCACGTCGACGCGCTCACCCCACACGGCGAGCGGAAACCACGCGCGCGGAAGGTCGGCTGCGCTCGGCTGCGACGGCTGAGGAGCGATCGCGGCGGCGTTCGCGTCGCTCCTGAGGCCGCAACTCGAGAGCCTTCCCTGCGCGTCGCGCTCGATGAGCACGTACGGCCGCTCGATGCGCAAGCGCTGGAACTCCACGCCCGCCGCTGCGGGGCGCAGCGCCAGTCCCTCGAGCGCCACGCTCTCGAGCGTAGCGAGGCGCTGCTCGCCCTCGAGCAACTCGAGCGCGCGCAGTTTCGCGTTCCCGCTCCATTCGTCGCCGGTGCGTTGCGCGGCGAGCTCGAACTGCGCCTGCGCCAGGCCGCGCTCGAGCGTGGGCTCGAGGCCGCTCGGCGCGAGGTACGCAGCCAGCGGCCGCAGGTCGACGTCGCGCGCGGCGAGCGAACCCGCGAGGTCGACGCGCTCATCGGACACCGCAAGCTGCGCATCGAGCCGCAGCTCGCGCGCGAGCTCGGGGCTGGAGCCAAAAGCGCGCAGCGCAGCTCGACGCGGCGCCGCCACTTGTCCGAGGTCGAGTTGCTCGAGCGTCAAGCGCGCGTCGCGAAGCGCGAGCTCGACCGGGCTCGCGGGAAGCTCATCGACGAACGTCAGCGAGCTCGCCTCAGCGCTGAGCGACTCGAGCGTCAGCGCAGCGATCGACGGCTGCGCCGCAGTCGCGCTCGGCGCCGCGGGGCTCGGCTGCGTCGGCGCAGCGCTGGGCGAGCGCAGCACGAAGCCCAGCGCGTGCACCGCGCCTTCTTTGTCGCGACGGACGTTGGCCCGCAGGCCGTTCAACGTGAGAGCGCCGACTTCTAGGCGCTGGTCCGCGAGGCGCGCTGCGTCGAGGGACAGGCGCTCGAACGCGAACAGCTCGCGCTCGTCGCTCCAGCTCACGCGCTCCAGCGCGGCCTCCAGGCGAGCCCCGTCGCTCCAGTCCGCGCGCGCCGTCAGCTCGGCTCGCGCACGTCCCGCGCGCAGCTCCGGCTCGAGCCCCAGTTGCGCCAACTGCGGCGCGAGGCGCGCGAAGCTCGCTCCGTTCAGCTCCAGACGCGCAGAAAGCGTCAGCGACTCGGCGCCCGGTTGTGCCAGGCCCGAGAGCGCCAGCGCGTCGAACACTTCCGGCGCGCGCGCGCGGATGGCGAAGCGGAGCGGGGGCTGAGCGCCGTTGGTCGGCCAGTGCAGCGCGCTCGACTCCAGGTTCGCGTCGACGACTTGCAGCGGCGCGGCCGTGCTCGAGCGCCGATCGTGCAACTCCACGCTGCCGCCCGCGAGGTCGAAGCGCTCGAGCACGAACGCGATGGGAGCAGAAGGCTCGCTGCTCGCCGCGTCGGGAACACTGCTCGTGCTCGCTGCGCCGCTCGTCACGCCTGCGAATGCCAGCCGGCCGTCTTCGAGCTGCTCCAAGCGCAGCGCCGGACTCACGATGCGCAGCACGCGCAACGCCGCGCGGGCCTCGCCGAGTTCACTCGCCACGAGTTCGCACGAATCCAGGCGCAGGGCGTCGATCTCGCCGCTGAGCAGGCGCAAGTCGCGCAACAGCACGCGGCCGGCGAAGCTCGGCGCGCGCGCGTCGACGAGCTGCAGACTCGCGCGAGCACGGGTCGAGCCCGACAGCGACGGCTCGAGGGCTTCGAGGCCCGCCGCAGCCAGCCGTCCCTGGAGCGCGCGCAGCTCGAGCGCGTCGAAGCTCGCCGCCAGATCGAGCTCGAGCGCGCGCTCCGTGGCGCTGAAGTCGAGCTCCACGCGCGCCTGGCGCAGCGCCTCGCGCGCTGACAGCCACAGAACGGCGTTGCCGGCGCCCGCGCGCGCCTCGGCGCGGCCGTCGGCGTTGAGCGTGAGGTCGATCGGCGGCGCGACGCTCGCGTCCGCGAGGTGCACGCGCGCGCGCAGCAGCTGCGCGTTGAAGTCGAGCGGCAGCGCGAGGCTGGCGGGCTCCTCATCGGCCGGTTCTTCTTCGGCGCTGCGCGCGGACGCTCCCAGCGCGCTCCACGCGCAGCTCCCGTCGGCCGCGATCTCGATCCACACTTCGAGGCCGTCGACTTCGGCCTGCGCCACGCGCAGGTCGCCGCGCAGCAGTGCGCCCAGGTCGAGGTCGACGCGCAGGCGGCCCAAGTGCGCGAGCGGCGCGGCCGCCGACTGGCCGCGGAGCGACAGTCGCGCGTCGCGCAGCTCGAACTCGCCGCGCGCGAGCGACAGGCGCGAACTGGCGTAGTCGAACTCGACTCCGGCGATGCGTGCGGCGAGTGCGAACACGAGCGGCGTCGCGAGCGCGAGCAGTGCGCGCAGGGCCACGAGCGCCAGCGCTGTCCACGCCAGTCGTCGCACCCAGCGCGAGCGCGCGAGAGTGCGGGGCGTCGTCGCGAGCGATTCAGCGCTCATCGCGCGCCTTCTGCGGCTTCGAGCGCCGCGCGCCGCGCACTCTTGTCCGCCAGCGGGTCGTAGCCGACGGGCGCCGCGCCGCGCGCTGCGAGCCAGTCGAAGGCGCGCGTGCGCGTGGCGGCGCTGTGGTCGTCGAGGAAGCTCCAGTTCTCCTCGAGCAGGCGCTGCGCGAAGTGCTCCAGGCTCGCGCAGGTGCTCGCGGCATCGGCGAGCCCGGCCGCCGAGCGCCCGAGTTCTCCCGTGCGCCGCACCAGCACGCCTTCGAGCTCGTAGCCCAGCGCGCGTGAGTCCTTCTGCGCCGCGAGCCAGTTGAGCGCCGCGCGTTCGATGCTCCAGCCGAGCTCGTGCGCCGAACCTGCGAGCGCGCGCGGTTCGGCCAGGGCGCTGGCGACGGCCTCGGCGAGTTGCGCGAGGTCCGCCTCGGTCGCACACAGCGCGAGGTCCGCGCACAGCTCTGCGCCGCCCAGCGAAGCCAGCTCGAGCAGCGCCGCGCGCGAGCCCTCGCTCGACTTCAACGCCGCGGCCCAGTGCGTCAGGCGCGCCGCGCGCAGCTCGGGCTCGACCAGCGCGCGCGTCGCCTCGGCTGCGCCGCTCTCGCTGGCGCGACAGCGTTCGAGCGCCGCCGCGAGAGCGCTCGCATCGTCGCGGGCCTCGAGCGCGACCTCGAGCACCAGTCCGCGCGCTTCGCCGCCGGGGAACGGCGAGGGCAGGACGTAGTGCGCGCTCGTTTCCGCGCCGAGAGCGACTCGACGTTCCAGCGCGAGCGCCTCGCGCCGCAAGGTGCGCACGCTCGGCGTCGCCGGGTCGGCGTCGTGGTCGAGCTCGACCTCGCCTTCGAACACCAAAGCGAGATCCGCGCCGTTCGCATCGGCGGACTCGCGCGCCAGTTCGACGCGCAGCGCGTGGCGTGCACCCGGCGCGCTCGAACGCCACTCGAGCCGCAAGGTCGCACCGCTGGGCAGCGCGCCCTCGAAGCTGTCGAGGGAGCGCGTGCGGCCGAAGGGCGTGCGTTCGAGCAGCCCGGGCGCGGGCGAGTCGACGCTCCAGGCGCCTTCGGCGAGCAGTACGCGCGGCTCCACCGCGGCGCCGCCGAGCTCGGCCGAAATCAGGCGCGCGTTCGCGCCCAGAGGCGAGCTTGCAAGGCCCTCGATTCCGGCCGGCGCGAATTCGCTGGCCCACAGGTTCACGCGCGCCAGCCAGCCCGGCTCGAGGCGCGCGGCGAGTGCGTCGGCGCTGCCCGGCGGCGCCACCGGCCCCAGGGGCGCGCCGCAGCGCTGCGAGACGCGCGAGGAGAGCGGCGGCGGCGCGAGCGGAGCGGGAAGCTCGCTGCGCGAGACCGCGCAACCCGCAGCGCTCGTCACAAGCGCGCCGAAGGCGAGGAGTGCGGGCGCTGAGCAGTCGGGGCGACGGGCGGACATTGCGCGATCATCTTCCGCGCGCGGGAAGGCGGTCAAGTTGTCGCTGCGCTCGGCGCGCGCGTCGGAACTCGGCTCGCGCAGCATTTTTCGGCGCTGCGCGTGTGCGCGGTCTCACGGCGCGAGAGGTTCGGCGCCGCCGAGTTCGCGGTAGCGCTTGTAGCGCGCTTGCGCGCCGGCGTTGTCGCCCTGCGCCGCGAGCACGCGCGCCAGAGCCAAGTGCGAGTTGAGCGCGGACTTCTCGCTCGCGCGCGGGCCGTCGACCACGCGTTCGTAGTCGGCGCGCGCCTGGTCGAGCCGACCCGCCAGGCGGTGGATCGTCGCGCGGTTGTGGCGCGCCAGGACGTGCTCGGGCTCCAACTCGAGCGTCTTGTCGTACGAGGCGCCCGCCGCGGGCAGATCGTCGAGCATGCGCTGGGCTTCGCCCAGGTGGAACCAGCCTGCGGCGTAGTCGGCGTGGCGCGCGAGCAGCTCATCGAGCACGCTCTTGGCCTGCGCCGGCTGTCGCGCTTGCAGCCACAGTTGCGCCAAGCCCAGCCGCGGCAGCGGCTCGTCGGGCGATTCGCGGACTTGCAGCGTGCGCACGCGGCGGTAGGACTGCCACTTGGCGTTCTCGTCGGCGCGCGCGAGCCAGCGTTGCGCCGCTGCGCCGTCTCCGCGGGCGATCGCCTCCTGCGCCAACGCGTGCAGCGCGGAAGGCGTCTGCGGATCGAGCGGCGCGAGCTCGACGAAGCGCGCGAGGAACGCGGCGCCGCGCGCGGGTTCGCCCACGCGGGTCCAGGCGCGGCCGACGTACAACCACGCGTCGGGATAGCCCGCGAGCCGCGGCGCCGGATCGCTCGCGTCGCGCAGCAGCGCCGCCAGCGCGGGCGCGAGTTCGTCGCTCTCGAGCGCGATGCGCGCGCGTTCGAGCTCCAGCCAGGCGCTCGTCTCGGGCTGCACCGGTTGGCGCGCGAGCCAGGTCTCGGCCGCCTGACGGCCCCGCGCGACGAAGGCTGCGCGCGCCGCGAGCGCGAGCGCCTCGCCGTCCCACGTTTGTCCCGCCGGGTGCTGCTCGGCTTCGGCCAGCACCTCGCGCGGCCGGTCGATGAGCAAGCTCTCGCGCCAGCGCTCGACGGTCTCGCGCGAGGAAGCCTGCGCGGTCTGCGCTTGAAGCGCCGCGGCGTGCGAGGGCTGCGCGCGCGTCAGGCCGGCTCGTGCGAACAGCGCGAGCGCCAGCAGCGCGGCCGCGCCGGTCGTCGTTCGCGCCGCGAGCGGCAGGAGTGCGTCCGTGAGCTTCACGGCAACGGCTCCTCGCTCACGATGCCGCGGCCCTCTTCGACGGTGATGCGCCGTCCGGCCTTGCCCGCGCCGAGGTCCTCGACTCGACCCGAAGGCCACAGCACGCGCAGGCTCGTGTAGCCGTCGCTCTCGCCCAGCCCGAAATGCAGCCAGGGCGTGGAGCTCGACTGGTAGCCGACCGAGGTGTCGACGCGCGCCAGCAGCGCGAATTCCTCGGCGCCAGCCGGCGTTTGCGGCACCAGCACCACGCGCGCGCCGAGCGCATCGCGGTTGGTTCGACCTTGCGTCGCACCCGCGCTCGCGTCCGTCCCCAGCGGCCCGCGGCAGCGCACGACCAGTCGGTTCGCGCGCGCGAATCGGTTCATGCCGAGCGCGACCGGTCCGTCGATGCGGCACACGACCCAGTCGGGCGCGCCGTCGCCGTCGAAGTCGCCGGTCGCCGCTCCGCGCGCGCCGAGCGCGGGCCGCAGCACGGAGTTCGGAGCGTTCGGCTCGGCGCGCGTCAGCGTGCGTTCCGCGCCGCGCGCACGCAGCTTCCACACGGTCGGCGCCTGTCCGTAGCTCGTGCCCGTGTCGGGCAGATCGGCCTGCGGGTAGACGTGCCCGTTGGTGGTCGCGAGCTCGAGCCAGCCGTCGCCGTCGAAGTCCACCAGGTGCACGCTCCACGACAACAGCGCGCGCGTCTCGCGTTGCAGGCCGAAGCGGAAGGTCTCGTTCGAGAAGCCGCGCGGATTGGCGAAGTACAGCGCCGTCGGCTCGCCGGAGAAGTTGGTCAGCGCGAAGTCCAGGTCGCCGTCGCGGTCGACGTCGCCGAACGCCACGCCCATGCCGGCCTCGGCGCGCCCGTCCATCGAAACCGCCACGCCAGCCGAGTAGGCGACGTCGGTGAACACTCCGCGGCCGTCGTTGATGAGCAGGAGGTTGGCGACGCTGTCGTTGGCGACGTAGAGATCGCTGTCGCCGTCGCCTTCGAAGTCGAACGGCGCCACGGCCAGCGTGAAGCCGGCGACGTGCCCGGGCAGCGCGCGCGAACTGTCGTCGGCGAACTCGCCCGCGCCCACGCCGCGCAGGAAACGGTCGGGCTGCGGCGTCATGCCGTGCGGACCGCAGAACACCTCGTAGCCCATCCACTCGCACGGCGCCGCGAGCGGACCCTCGCCCAACTGGCCGATCGGCGGGGCGACGGGGTCGAGCTCGAGGTACTGGCCGACGTACAGGTCGAGCAGCCCGTCGCGGTCGGCGTCGAGCAGGGCCAGCGACGTGACCCACAGCGGCGCGTGGCCCGCTTCGCGCGGCGCGCCGGGGACCAGCCGCGCGTGCGGATCGGGCGGCATCAGGTCGGCGCCGGGGATCAGCTCGCCCGCCTCGTTCTGGAGCAGCACGCGCAGCGCGCCGTAGCCGCCGACGACCAGATCGCTGTCGCCGTCGTTGTCGAGGTCTCCGGCGGCGATGCCGGTCCACCAACCGGACAACCCCGGCCCGCGCGCGCGGCGGAACTGCCCGCTACCGTCGTTCAGGAACACCTCGAGGTCCGCGCCCGGTCCGGCGAGCAGCGCGCCGAGGCTGGCGCAGCCCTGGGTGAACACCAGGTCGAGGTCGCCGTCGTTCTGGAGGTCGATGACCGCCACGCCGGCGCCGTTGGCCTCGAGCACCGTGCGTTTGCCCGCTTCTCCGCTGCGGTTGACGTAGTCGAGCCCGCGCGCGGCTGCCTCGTCGATCAAGTCGCGTGCAGCGGCCGCGGCGGACGGCGCGGTCGGAGTCGGGCCGGGCGCGGGAGCAGGCGGGGCCGCCGGCGGCGCCTTTTCACAGCCGGCGAGCAGCGCGGCGGCCGCGAGCGTCGCCGGCGACAGGGAACGGTGGAATGGGCGCGGGCAGGCTCGCATGGCGCACAAACTACCCGCTCGCGCGCGCGGTCGGCGCGGCGCCGCGGTTTGACCGATCCGCAGCGCTGACTTACCCTTGCGACCCTTTTTTGCCGCACTCGATCCATGTCCAACCGCGGAAAGCACCTGCTCGAGGCCTTCAAGGTCGCCGGGCCCAATGCAGCGCCTCCCGCGGCGAGCGGTGGGGGCGCCGCGCCCGCTCCGCCGAGCCGGCGCACGCCGGGTTCGAGCACGCTGGTGCTGAACAACGCGCAACTGCGTCTGATCGGCCTGGTGGTGCTGCTGCTGATGGTCGTGTCGTTCCTGCTCGGGCGCGTGAGCGTGCGAGGCGTCGCGCGAGCGGCCGGCGACGCGAGCGTTGCGCCCGCGGCGTCGGACGCGCGAGCCACACAGTCCGCCGCGCCGCCGCCGGCCGTCGCCGCACCGCAGCAACCGAGCGCCGCGCCGACCGCGGCGCCGCCCAGCGTCTCACCGCCCGCGCCGAAGTTGGACGCCACGCCGCGCACCTCCGCGGAGCAGGCGCTGCTCGATCCCGCCAACATCTACACCATCAAGCTGGTCCACTACTCGAACACCGAGGCGAACAAGCGCCTGGCGGCCGAGACGGCGCGCTACGTCCAGCAGACCCACAACCTCCCGGCCGTGGTGGCCGCCGACGGCTCGGGGCTCTTCATCCTGGTCGGAGCGGCGCCCCGCCAGGTGGACCTCGACGACTACCTCTCGCGCGTCAAGCGCATGAGCGGTCCGCCGCCGCTGTCCCGCCCGGCCGAGTTCCACAGCGCCTACGTCGACAAGATCGACAAGCTCTTCCGCCGCCAAAAATAGGCGCGCGCGACTCGCCCAGCCCTTTCAGCAGCATCCCGATCTCCCAAACGCGCGGCCCGGCCGGCGCGTTTCGTACACTCTTCGGCCCTCGAATTCGGACTCTTCCTCCCAACCATGTCGATCCATCCCTCCCTGCGCGGCGTCAGCACCCTGATCGGCGACCGCAGCGTGTTCACCCGTCGCGAGCGTCTCGAGATCCTGGCCAAGGCCGGCAAGTTCAAGGAAGGCGAGCGCTCGGTGCTCGGCCTCCCCAAGGTGCGCACGCGCTTCAAGACCGCCGGCGCCAAGAAGGCCGAGAAGAAGGCCGACGACAAGGCCGCTGCGCCCGCCGCCAAGGCCGCCGCGCCGGCCGCCAAGGCTGCGCCGGCGAAGAAGTAGCGTCGGGTCGCTCCGACCTCGCTGCGCCCCCCAGACCGACGCACGATCCAGCGCGCGCCGCGGCGGCTGTTCGCCCGCGGCGCGCGTCGTCGTCCCCACCATGCAGGCCTCCGCCAGTTCCTCCGCGAGCCCCTCCGAGCCGGCGGGCGACAGCCTCCGCGGCGCGGCGCCCGTGCTCGAGGTGTTCGCCTCGTTCCAGGGCGAGGGCCTGTACGTCGGCGAGCCGCAGAGCTTCGTGCGCCTCGCCGGTTGCCCGCTGCGCTGTCGCTGGTGCGACACGCCCGGCTCGTGGGCGCTGGGCGGCGACGGAGCGAGCGCGCGCGTCGACGCGCTCGGCGGGCGGCGGCGCGAGTCGCGTTGGGCCACGCCGTTCCAAGTCGCGTGTTGGGTTGCGCAGGTCGAGCCCGCTGCGCCGCGCACGATCAGCGTGACCGGCGGCGAGCCCTTGATGTGGCCCGAGTTCGTGCGCGAGCTGGCGCGCTTCGCGGGACCGCGGCGCGTGCACCTGGAGACCGCGGGAGCGCATCCGGCGGCGCTCGCACGCGTGCTCGACGTCGTCGACCACGTCAGCCTGGACCTCAAGCTGCCCGCCGACCTCGACGCGCCCGAAGACTTCGACCTGCGCGAGCTTGCCGCGCGCGGACTCCCGCCGCGCGAGCGCTCGCCGCACGGCGCTGCGGAGTGGGCCGAGGCGCGCGCCGAGTGCCTGAGTCTGGTGCGCGAGCGCGACGCCTGCGCCAAGCTGATCGTGGCCGGCGGCCGGCGCGTCGAGCAGTTCGAGCCGCTGCTCGAGAGCGTCGCCGAACACGCGCCGCAGATGCCTGTGTTCGTTCAACCCGTGAGCCCCGTGCGCGGCGAAACGGCGCCGGATTTCGAGTTGCTCACAGGCGTCGTCGAGTGCGCGCGACGCCACGGGCTGCTCGTGCGCATGGTCCCTCAGACGCACAAAGCGCTCGGCCTGCCATGAATCACGAATCCGACTCCAGTTCGCTCGCGCCGCTGCGCCGCATCGCCATCGTCGGCCGCCCCAACGTGGGCAAGTCGACCCTGCTCAACCGCATGGCGAACAGCCGCGTCGCGATCGTCGAGCCCACCGCGGGCGTCACGCGCGATCGCGTGGCCGTGCCCGCGCGCATTTCGACCAAGGACGGCGAGCGCTGGTTCGAAGTGGTCGACACCGGCGGCATCGGCATCGTCGACCGCGATGACCTGGGCCCCGAGGTCGAAGCGCAGGTGCGCATCGCGGTCGAGAGCTCCGACCTGGTGCTGTTCCTGGTCGACGCCAAGGACGGACTCACGCCGCTGGACGGCGAAGTGGCCAAGCGCTTGCGCGGCGTCCCGACGCCGGTGCTGCTGGTCGTGAACAAGTGCGAGGGGCGCGCGGCGGGCTGGAGCGTCGCCGAGTTCCGCCGACTGGGCGTGGGCGAGGGGCCCTTCGCGATCAGCGCGCAGGGCGGCGAGGGGCTGCGCGATCTGTACGACCGCATCGGCGAGTTGCTGCCGCCGCTCGAGGACGGACTGGACGAGACGCCCAGTGAGCCGGTGATGAAGCTCGCCATCGTCGGCCTGCGCAACGCCGGCAAGTCGACCCTGGTCAACGCGCTGGCCGGCGAGGAGCGCATGATCGTGTCGGAGATCCCCGGCACCACGCGCGACTCGGTCGACGTGCGCTTCGAGCGCGACGGGGAGAGCTTCGTGGTGATCGACAGCGCCGGCCTGCGCAAGAAGTCCAAGCTGGCGGACGCGGTCGAGTTCTTCAGCGACGCGCGCAGCCACCGCGCCGTGCGCCGCGCCGACGTGGTGGTGCACCTGTTCGACGTGAGCCAGGAGCTCGGCCAGGTCGACAAGACGCTGACGCGCTACGTGATCGACCACTACAAGCCCGTGATCCTGGGCGCGAACAAGTGGGACCTGGTCAGCGAGATGGAGCGCCAGCAGTTCGTCGACTACATCCGCGCCGAGCTGCCGCAGCTCTCGTGGGCCCCGATCCACTTCCTGTCGGCCAAGGGCGGGCAGGGTGTGGAGAGCCTGCTGCGCCTGGCGCGCAAGCTCTACGAGCAGAGCAAGACCGAAGTCTCGACCGGACTGCTCAACCGCACGCTCGAGCGCGCGATGGAGGAGCGCAGTCCGATCTCCGGCGGCGCGCGCGTGCGCATCTACTACGGCACGCAGACCACGGTCTCGCCGCCGACCTTCCGCTTGTACGTCAACGACAAGCGCTTCCTCACCAAGAACTACATTCGCTACCTGACGGCGCGGCTGCGCGAGGATCTGGGCCTCGATCACCAGCCGATCCGCCTGGAGCTGACCGACAAGGCCGAGAGCAAGGAACGTTCGTCGTGAAGTCGATCGCTGCAAGGGGAGCTGCACTGGGCGCCGCGCTGGCGCTCTTCGTGGCCGCCTGTCAGGGGCCCAAGCACCCGCCCGTGTGGACCGAGATCGTGATCGCCTCGCCCAGCGAGAACGTGCTGTGGGCCGTGGCGAGCCAGGAGCTCCAGCGCATGGGCTTCCCGCTCGGCGTCGGCGCCGACCCGCAGCGATTGAGCATGAGCTCGGCCTGGAAGACCGAACTCGCGCCGTTCCGGGGCGACGGCTTCCGCCAGCGCGCCGAGGTGCGCTTCTTCGCGCGCGACGGCGGCCAGTACGCGATCGAAGCGCGCGTCGTGAAGGAGATCAACGACGACATCGTGCGGCCGCTCGACCCGTCCTACGCCAAGTGGGAGCCCGCGCCCGACGATGTCGAGACGGCGCAGTTGCTCCTGCAGCGCATTCAAGCGCGCCTGGGCGCGAAGCTCGAGGTCGGCGAGAAGCGCTCGGAACTCGACAAGCGCTGAGCGCCGTCGCTCCCGCAGCCTCGGGCTAGGGCGCGAGCGAGAACTGCACCGCGCCGCTCGTGACCAGCGTGTTCGCGGAGAGAGGATCGCGCAGCCAGAACTGCGCCCAGAGCGTGTCGCCGACGCCGAACGGCGCGCCCAGGGCGCTGGGATGCGTCGCGCGGAACTGGTTCCAGTCCTCGGCGAGCACGCCGTCGCAAGCGCCGGCTGCAGCGCCGGAGGATTGCACGCGTGTGAGCTGCAGCGGCGGCGCGACGCACAACGTGCTCGAGCCGAACGGCGCCGCCAGCCGACCGTTGATGCCGTAGACCAGGGCGCCGAGTCGATCGCCTTCGACGGAGCGCGCGAGCACGACGAAGTTCGCCGGTTCGCTGGCGCTCGCGACGCCGACGGCTTGGAGCTGGGCGACGCAGCCCGCGCTGCTGGTCCCCGCGACGCAGTAGGTGAGCGCGTCGCCGCAGGCCGGACAGCCCCAGCGCGCGAGGTAGCCGTCGCCGCTCGAGGGCTCCATTCCGGCGAAGCCAGCGAAGGCCAGCGCGGGCCCGCAACCGTCGTCGTACTCGAGCAGTTTCATCTCGAGTCCGCTGAGCCCGTCTGCGAGCACCTCCCACTGCGCGCCGTCGAAGCGCGCGAGCTGGAGCTCCTGCGCGCCGCCGGCCACACCGAAGCTGCCGGCGACGTAGAGCTGCTCGCCCGTGCCGTCGTCGTGCGCGACCAGGCGCGTGGGGGATCCGAGCAAATCACCGGGCACAGCGCTCCAGACCTGGGTGTCCCAGCGCGCGATGTTCACTTCCGCGTCCCAGGCCGTCAGCAGGAAGCCGCTCGCGTACAGCTGCGCTCCGCTGCCGTCGTCGAACGACGCGAGTGAGCTGATGGTCGTCACCGCGGTGGTGTCCTGTCCCACGGAGGTCCAACTCGCGCCGTCCCACTTCGCGACCTGTGCGCCTGCGCCGCTCGAAGTTCCGCCCGCGTAGAGCGCCGGTCCGCTTCCGTCGTCGTGAACCGCAAACGCTGTGATGGCCGCGAACGTCGGCAACCCGGCGCCGACGGGCTGCCACTGTGCGCCGTCCCAGCGCGCGACACGCATGAGCGACGTCGAGCCCGCCTGCGTGAACGCGCCGCCGGCGTACAGCGCGCTGCCGCTGCCGTCGTCGAACGAGTGCAGCGCGTACACGGCGTTGTTCAGGCCCGGCGCGCCGACAGCTTGCCAGTCGACGCCGTCGAAGCTCGCCACTCGGCCGAGCGAGACGCCTCCGGCGCTGATGAGGCTGTCGGTCGCGGCGAACAGTTCGGGGCCCGCGCCATCGTCGTGACTCTCGAAGACCAGCTTGCCCGAGATGATCTCCGGCAGCAGCTCCCAGGCATCGTTGCGCCTGCGCGCGACGCCGCCGCTCAGCTCGCCCGCGGATCCCGTCGCAAAGGTCCCCTGCGCCACGAGCCACTCGCCGCTCGCGTCGACGTAGCGGCCCAGACTCGCCAGCGCACTCTCCAGGCCGCTCGTCGGCTGCGACGGCGGCGTCGGCCAGGACCAGCGCGTCGCGTCCCACACCGCACACCTGGGGGTCGACGTCGAATTGCCGCCGCTGGGATCGAGCGCCGCACTGAACGATCCGCCCGCGAACAGCCGTGCGGCGCCGGCCGAGTGAAAGCTCGCCAGGGTGAAGACCTCAGTGCTGAGCCCCCCGCTCAACGCGCCCCACTGACCCTGGCTCCGGCGCATGACGTTGCGGATGGCCACGCCGTCGACGATGGAGAACAGCCCACCCGCGTACAGCTCCGGGCCGCCGCCCTGATCGTGAACGACGAGCGTGCGCACGCGGCTCGGCCCGCTGAAACTCGCGCCCGCACTCCAGACTCCGCCGCTCCAACGGGCCAGCCGCTGGAAGTCGACGCCGGCGAACAAGCCGGCGGCCCAGAGCGTCGGCCCGCTGCCGTCGTCGAAGGAAGCCAGAGTCAGGACCGTCCCTGCGGCGCTACCCAGGCCAACGTTCGACCACTGCGCGCCGTCGAAGCGCGCGATGTGATCGCCGGGCGAACCGGCCGGAAGAGTGAACGCCCCGGCCGCGTAGAGCTGCGCGCCGCCGCCGTCGTTGTGGACCGCCAGCGCGAACACCGACTGGTCGAACGCAGCGCCGACGCTCGACCAGCTCTGTCCATCCCACCGCGCCAGTCGCGAGGCCGCGACGCCGCCGATGGTGGTGAAGCTGCCGCCTGCGTAGAGCTTCGCGCCGCTGCCGTCGCCGAAGACCGCGAGCGAGTGGAACTCGCCGTCGACTGCGCCGCCCAGCGACGTCCACTGGGCGCCATCCCAGCGCGCGACGACGCCTGAGTATTCGCCGCTGGGGAGCAGCGTCCCGTCGGATCCCGCTGCGTACAGCATCGGCCCAGCGCCGTCGTCGTGCACTGCCAACGCGCGCACCCACGCTCCCGGGAAGCTGCCTACGGCCGAGAACTCCAGTCCGTCCCAGCGCACGATGCCCCGCGCCTCGAGCGGGCCAGCGCTGCGAAAGCCGCCGCCGATGAAGAGCGCCTCCCCTCGGCCGTCGTCGTGCTGCAGCGCCGCCCACACGGCGTTGTCGACCCCGCTCTGCGGTCCGAAGGTCGGAAGCCAACCGGGCGCGCAGCTCGCCGAATTCCCCAGCAGCGCAGCGTTCGTCGACGCCGACTCGAGCGCCTTGGCGATCGCTTGCACGTCGGCTGTCGCCACCCGGACTCGCTCCGCGCTCGACTTCGAAGCGGTCTGCGCGAGCGTCGCCGAAGTGGACGCGAGGGAGAAGCCGACGCACGCCAAAGCGTGCAGCAAAACGGGAGGCGTGGAGTGCATGGGGATCGGTTGGGCGGGTTCGTGCCCGACGGACGAGAGGCGGCGGCGCCGCCGAAGGTCGAAACGCGCGTCTCGGACCGGGTCCCTCTGTTCCGAGGGCGCCCAGCACGCCGCGTGGCGGTCCAACGCTAGCTCAGCGGCATCAAGTTGAGTGTGGCTGCGGCCGAATTCGGCGGGCGTCGCACGGGCGACGCGAACCCGCGTCCGTCGCCGCGAGCCAGCGCGCTCTGCGAGCAGCAGCTGGCTTGCTCGAGAGGCGCGGAACGCAAGCGCGATTGCAGCGGCCGCTCCTGCTTCTTCGCGCGCTCCTGAGCGACAAGCACGACTGCGTCGCTGCCCGACCCCGTCGCCGCGCGCACCTCGCGCGCGGCGTCGCCGGCGCGTGGATGTTGCGCCGCGCAGCGCATACCATCGCGGCCCCCCAACAGGCCGAGCCACGGCGAGCCGGCGTCCCCATGAGCCAACTCGAGTTCGGTGAAGTGCGCCCGCGTGCGCTCGTGGTCGCCGCGGATTCCGCTCGCGCGCTGCTGGGTTGCGGTGGAGCGGTGGCGCTGCACGTCGCGCGCGGTGACGCAGTGCGCTGGCTGGGCGCGGGCGAAGCGGGCGAGGCGCCGGCGAAGCTCGGGGTGAAGACCAGCGGCGGGCTGGGGCTTGCGCGCGGCTCGGTCGCGGCGCACGCGCGGCTCGTGGAGCAGATCCACAAGCAGCTCGACGAGTGCGCCGCGGAAGTGGTCTACGCTCCAGCGCCTGACAGCGCGGATCGAGACGAGCGCGCGCTCGCTTTCGCGGTCGCGGCGGCGCTCGCGCAGCGCACGGGCGTGCGGGCGTTGTGCTGGGGCGACGGCGCGCGGGCGGCGCTCGAACTCGACGTCGCGCACGTGCGCCAGCGCAAAGGCGAGGCTCTCGCCGCGGCCGGCGGGACGCCGCAGACCTCGGACACGGAGCGTTTCGAGTCCTTCGAGGGAGCTGCCATGCAGCGCGAGTTGCGTGCGCGCGCGCTGGCCCGCGGCGACGAGCCCAAGTGGCGTGCGACGGCGGTGATCTCGACCTGGAACAAGCGCGCCGACGTGTGCCAGAACCTCGACGCGCTGCGCGCGCAGCTGCGGCCCTTCGACGACATCGTGGTGGTCGACAACGCCTCGAGCGACGACACCGCGCGCGTGATCCGCGAGCGCTACGCCGAAGTGCGCCTGACGGTCATGCCGCACTCGCGCTACGGCGCCTGCGAGACCTTCAACATCGGCTTCGCTTCCGCGCTCACGCCGCTGATGGCGATCCTCGACGACGACGTCGTGCTGCCGCCCGACTGGCTCGAGAAGACCGTCGAGCGCATGAAGCGCGAGCCGGACACCACCGCGATCGTCTCGAGCGAAGTCGAGGAGCCCGGAATGCCCGCGGGCTACCTCGAGCAGCCGCACCTCGTGCAGGAGCGCTACATGAGCACCTTCCGCGGCTGCGCGAGCCTCGCGCGCGTCGACGCGCTGCGCAAAGCGGGCTTCTACGACGAGCGCCTGTTCATCTACGGCAACGAGCGCGACCTCACCTGTCGGCTGCTCAACTTGGGCTACCGCGTGCTGCAGTACCCGACGGCGCGCGCGTTCCACAAGACGCCCTTCGGGATCAAGATGGGCAAGCGCAGCCTGTACTACCACGCGCGCAACGCGTGGCTGACGCAGCTCAAGTACGCGCCCGCCGGCGACCTCGCGCGCCTGCCGTTCCTGGTGGTGTCGAAGGTCCTCTTGCGCGGCGAGCAGCGAGAGCGCGCGGGCAAAGTCGCCGACGCCACCGGCACGATCGGCATCGGCAAGAGCGTGCGCGAGACGCCCGGCGCGTGGTGGGTGCTGACCAAGGCGGGCCTGAACGTGCTCGCGAACGTGCCGTACTGCCTCCAGCAGCGGGCTCCGGTGCGCGCGCCGGACTTCGAGCTGCCGCTGAAGTGAACGCGAACGTCGCAACGCGGCCCACGACGCTCGGCCCGATCAGCGCGGTCGTGTGCAACTACAACGGGCGCGAGCACCTGCCGCCGTGTCTGTCGGCGCTGCGCCTGTCGTCGCGCAAGCTGGCCGAGCTGATCGTGGTCGACAACGCGAGCACGGACGACAGCGTCGAGCTCCTGCGCCGCGATTTCCGCGAAGCTCGCGTGGTGGCGCTGGCGACGAACGACGGACCTTGTGCGGCGCGCAACCGCGGTCTCGAGGAGGCGCGCAGCGAGTGGGTGCTCCTGGTCGACAACGACGCCGTGCTCGCGCCGGACGCGCTCGACAAGCTCGAACGCGCCGCGCTCGAGCACCCGCAGGCCGCGGTGATCCAGCCGCGCAGCGTCGTGGCGAGCGATCCGAGCCTGGTGCACTACGACGGCGGCGCGCTGCACTACTGCGGCCTGTTCAGCCTGCGGAACTTCTTCACGCGCACGAACGAGGCCGAGGGCGCGGGCGTCGTCGAAGTCGACGGCTGCGTCTCGGTGGTGCTGCTCGTGCGGCGCGAGCTGCTGCTCGAGTTCGGCGGTTTCGATCCGGCCTACTTCATCCTGTTCGAGGACCTCGACCTGTCGATGCGCCTTCGCATGGCGGGCGGCCGGATCCTGTCGGTCGAAGACGCCATTTGCCATCACCGCGGCGGCACGCCCGGCATCAGTTTCCGCGGCAAGATCGGCTACCCGCAGCGCCGCGCGTTCCTGCACTCGCGCAACCGCTGGATCTACCTGTTCAAGTGCCACCAGTGGTCGACGCTGGCGCTCAGCTTGCCCGCGCTCGTGCTGTACGAGCTCGTGTGGGCGCCGTTCACGCTGCTGTCGGGCACGTTCACTGGCTACCTGCGCGGCAAGTGGGCCTTCGTGCGCACGCTCCCGAGCACGCTGCGCGCGCGGCGCGAAGTCCAGCGCCGCCGAGTTCGAGCGGACCGCGACCTGCTGGTCGGCGGTCCGCTGACCATCGCGCCGCAACTCGACAGCGGCGGCCTCAAGAGCTTCGTGCTCGCGCTCCTCAACGTGGCGCTGAGCGCCTGGTGGAGCTTGATCCGGCCGCTGTGCCGCTGAAGCGCGCGCCGCTCAGCCCGTGCGCGCAGTTCCGAGGAACACGGCGGGCGCCTGGAGACGCAGGCTGAGCTGTCGCTCTGCGCCTGCGACGCGTGTCAGCACGGACCCGTTGACCGCGTTGACCGCCGACCGAAGGCGTCGGACCGTCGAACTCGCGTTCGCTCGGGTCGCCCGGCGCGTATTCTCCGCGCGATGAGCATGCGCCGCGCGCCTCAGCCCTCACCGTCCGAGCCGTTGCGACCGCGCGCGACGCGCTGGATCCCGCTCGCGCTCGTCGGCGCGACGCTGGCGGCGTACTCGAACAGCTTTTCCGCGCCGCTGCTCTTCGACGACTTGCCGAGCATCGTCGAGAACCCGCAGATCCGCGGCATCGAGGCGCTCTGGCGCGTGTTCGAGGACTCCGGGCGCGGCGACATCACGCTGGCCGGGCGACCGGTCGGAGCGTGGAGCTTCGCGCTGAACCACGCGCTCGGCGGGCTCGAGGTGTGGGGCTACCACGCGCTCAACCTCGTCATCCACTGCGCGGCGGGACTGGTGCTGTTCGCCCTGTTGCGGCGCACGCTCGAGCTCGAACGCCTGAGGGAGCGGTGGGGCGTTCGCGCGGCGCCGATCGCGGCTTTCGCTGCGGCGCTGTTCCTCTTGCACCCGCTCCAGACCAAAGCGGTGACCTTCGTCGTCCAACGTCTGGAGTCGCTTGCCGCGCTGTGCCTTCTGCTCGTGCTCTACGGGCTGCTGCGCGCCGCGGGCGACGCCGTCCGCGCCCGTCGCTGGCTGGCGGGCTCGGCGCTCGCGTGTGCGCTCGGCATGGGCGTCAAGGAGACGCTCGCCTGCGCGCCGCTCCTGGCGCTGCTCTACGACCGCGCGTTTCTCGCGGGCAGCTGGCGCGCGGCCTGGTCTGCGCGGCGCGGCTACTACCTGGCGCTCGCATGCACCTGGATCGTGTTGGCGGCCCTGGTGCTGCTGCACCCGCGCTGGAGCGTCGCCTCCGCCGCCGCCGAGGAGCTCGGTCGGCTCGACTACTTGCTGCTCCAACTGGGCGCGTTCGGCCACTACCTGCGCCAGATCGCCTGGCCTGACGCGCTCGTGTTCGACTACGGCATCTACGGCGACGGTGTGGCCGCCGCGGACTTCTCTGCGCGCTGGTGGGCGAGCGCCGTGCTGTGCGTGGCGCTGATCGGTGCGACGCTCGCGGGTCTGGCTCGCAATCGCGCCTGGGCCGTGCTCGGGGCCGCGGCCTTCGGCGTGCTCGCCCCGTCGTCGAGCCTCGTGCCCATTCGCCTCGATCCCCTGGCCGAGCACCGCCTGTACCTGCCGCTGGCAGTGCTGGCGCTGCTCGCGGCGCTCGCCCTTGACGCCTTCGCGCGACGCGTCGCTGCCGCGCAGGCCCAGCGCTACTTCGGGGCCGTCGCCGTGCTGTTGAGCGCTGCCGCGGGGTTTTTCACGCACGTGCGCAACAGCGACTACGCGAGCGCGCGCTCGATCTGGCAGGACACGGTCGACAAGCGTCCGTCGAGCGCGCGTGCGTTGACCAATCTGGGCGTCGAAGTGCTCGTCGCGGGCGACGCGCAGCGCGCGCTCGAGCTGCACGAGGCCGCGATCGCCGCGCGCCCGAGCTACGCGGAGGCGCACCACAACCGCGGCAACGCGCTGCTCGCGCTGCAATCGAACGAGGCGGCGCTCGCGAGCTTCGAACGTGCGCTGGAGCTCGAGCCGGGCAACCTCGAGTCGCTGGTCGGGGCCGGCGAGGCGTTGGTGCGGCTGGGGCGCAACGAGGAGGCGGCTGCGCACTTCGAACGCGCGCTGGCCCGCGCGCCCGGACTGCTCGGAGCGCATCGACGCATGGCCGGGATCCGCGCCGGGCAGGGTCGAACTGACAACGCGCTGCAACATCTACAAGCAGCGTTGGCGCTCGACGGCGGCGATCCGCTGCTGTGGGTGCTGTCGGGCTCGCTGCAGGCCGAGCGCGGCCGCTACGACCTGGCCCGTGCGAACTTCGAGCAAGCGCTGCGGATCGACCCGGGGCACGTCGAAGCGCGTGCGCGACTCGAGCGACTGCGCGCGCTGCTCAGCGGCCAGCCAGATCCACGAACTGGACAGCAACGTTAACGCTCGACGCGCTGCGCGGGCGGCACGCGATTCGATAGAAGGTGCGGCGCGAAACGTGCGTCGAGGGCGCGGCGGCTAGAAGTGCGAACTCGAGCAACCAGCGCTGAACGGAAATCGTCGGACGACCGGGATCGCAAAGGTCGAGTCGAGCATGTCGAGGCAATTCAAGTAGAGGCGTCCGGGAAGGTTCGTTGTTGAGCTGGGGCATTTTGATCGCGGTGTGCGCCGCGTTGGCGTTGGCGGTGTTCGCGCGCAGGCGCGAGCTCGTCGCCACGTCGCGCAGCATCGCCGAGCGCCGCAGCGCCATCGAGCGCGGCAGCCACAAGGCGCGCCTGCTCTACCCGCAGGTCGACCTCACGCGCTGCATCGGTTGCGGGCTGTGCGTCGAGGCCTGTCCCGAGGAAGGCGTGCTCGAAATCGTGCACGGCCAGGCGCTGGTCGTGCACGGCGCGCGCTGCGTCGGCCACGCGCGCTGCGCGCCGGCCTGTCCGGTGGGGGCGATCGCCCTGACCTTCGCGGACCTGCAGGAGCGCCGCGACCTGCCGGTGCTCAGCGAGCAGCTCGAGTCGACCGCCACGCCGGGGCTGTTCCTGGCGGGCGAGGTCACGGGCTTTGCGCTGGTGCGCACGGCGATCGCGCACGGCGTGGCGGTTGCGAACGAAGCGGCGCGCCGGACCTTGCGCGCGCGCAGTGTTCCGGACGGCGTCCACGACCTCGTGATCGTCGGCGCCGGGCCCGCGGGCCTGGCGTGCGCCCTGCAGGCCAAGGTGCGCGAGCTCGACTACGTGGTGCTCGAGCAGGACGAACTCGGCGGCACGGTCGCGAAGTACCCGCGCCGCAAGCTGGTGATGACGCAGCCCGTCGAACTGCCGCTGGTGGGCGTGCTCGACCGCGCGGAGTACACCAAGGAAGAGCTGATCGAGCTGTGGCGCGACGCCGCGCACGGGCAGGCGCTTCCGATCCGCACGGGCATCGTGCTCGACGGCGTGGATCGCGACGCCGACGGACTGTTCGTCGTCCGCACCAACCGGGGCGAGTGGCGCGCGCGCTATGTGTGCCTCGCGCTCGGCCGGCGCGGCACGCCCAACAAGCTCGGCGTGCCCGGCGAGCAGACGCCCAAGGTGCTGTACTCGCTGCTCGACGCGCAGTCCTATCAGGGTCGCAAGATCCTGGTGGTGGGCGGCGGCGACAGCGCGGTCGAGGCGGCGCTCGGGCTGGCGGAGCAACCCGGCAATCTGGTTTCGCTCTCCTACCGCCGCGAGGCCTTCGCGCGCATCAAGCCGCGCAACGAAGCGCGCCTTCTCGAGGCAGTGCAAGCCGGGCGGCTCACCACGTTGATGGGGAGCGAAGTCGAGAGCATCGAGGAGCGCGAGGTGCGGCTCAAGGTGAGCGAGCGCGGCGCGCAGCGCCAGGTCGTGCTCGACAACGACGAGGTGTTCATCCTGGCCGGCGGCAAGCCGCCCTTCGAGTTGCTCGAGCAGTGCGGCGTCTCGTTCGATCCCTCGCAGCGCAAGGACGTGGCCCCGCTCGCCGAGAGCGGCCCGGGCTTCGCTCGCGCGCTGCTCGTGGCGCTGGTGCTCGCGCTCGCGGCGCTCGCGTGGGTCACCTGGTTCGGCGACTACTACGGTTTGAGCCTGCTCGCGCGCATCGACTCGCCCTGGCACGCGCGGCTCAAGCCTGCGGGCTCGATCGGCCTGCCGTTGGGCGTGCTCGCCACGGCGCTGATCGCGTTCAACTTGGCCTACCTCGCCCGCCGCGGCGAGTTGTTCGGCCTGCGCTGGGGCTCCTTGCAGCGCTGGATGACGTCGCACGTCGTGACCGGCGTGCTGGCGCTCTTGTTCGCGCTGCTGCACGGCGCGATGGCGCCCCGCGAGACGGTCGGCGGCCGCGCGCTGGCGGCGCTGGCGGTGCTGGTCGGCACCGGCGCGATCGGGCGCTACTTCTATGCCTTCGTGCCGCGCGCGGCGAACGGACGCGAGCTGGCGCTCGAGGAGCTGCACGCGCGCCTGGCGACGCTCTCGGCCGAGTGGGACCGCGGCAACCGCGACTTCGGCGCGCGCGTGCGCCGGGCGCTCGAAGAGTTGACCGCGTCGGGACGCTGGAGCGGCTCGTTCGTCATGCGACTGGTTGCGCTGGTCCGCAGTCAGCGACAGTTGCGCGCCTCGATCGAGCGGCTGGTGCGCGAGGGGCGTGAAGAGGGTCTGCCGCCCGATCAGCTCGACGAACTCGCCTCGCTCGCGCGCCGCGCGCACCGCGCCGCGCTGATGGCTTCGCACTTCGAGGACTTGCGCGCGCTGATGGCGTCGTGGCGATATTTCCATCGCTGGGTCGCGCTGTTCATGGTCCTCGTCCTCGTCCTCCACATCGTCACCGCGCTGCGCTACGCGAGCTTCGGAGCGGCGCCGTGAGCATGCTCGCGAGGTTGCGCGATCCCAAGCTGTGGCTGGCGGCGGCGACGCTCGCGCTGGTCCTGTTCCTCGTGCTCGACGAAGCCGAGCGCGCCACCTCTCCCGGTCCGCTCACCAGTGCGCACGCCGCGCAGCCCGAGCTGGCCGACAACGACGGCTGCGAGCGCTGCCACGCGAGCGATGCGCCGGACGCGGGCTTCGCGGGCGCGTGCGCCGAGTGCCACTCCGCGATCGGCGAACAGCTCGCCGCCGCGCGCGGCTTCCACGGCAAGCTCGACGCGGCGCAGGCGCAGCACTGCGAGCTGTGCCATGTGGAGCACCACGGCGACGCCGCGCGGCTCGTCGACGAGCGCGCCTTCGCGCTGGCCGGCGTCGCCGACGTCGCGCGCTTCGAGCACGCCTTCACGAGCTTCGAGCTCGTCGGGGCCCACACGGAGCTCGAGTGCGCGCAGTGCCATCGCAACGCTGACGCGCACCAGCTCGCGAAGGGCGAAAAGCGCTTCCTGGGGCTCACGCAGCGCTGCGCGGAGTGCCACGAGGATCCGCACAAGGGCAAGTTCGATCCCAACTGCGCGAGTTGCCACGGCCAGAGCTCGTTCACCGCGCTCGACAACTTCGTTCACACCGACGAGTTTCCGCTCGTCGGGCGCCACGCGGGCCTGCAGTGCGCCAACTGCCACGCCGCGGACGGCGCGTACGCGATCGAGGTCGTCGGCGCGGTCGACTACGCGCGCAGTCCGCGCAGCTGTCAGGAGTGCCACAGCTCGCCGCACGCCGCCTCGTTCGTCGCCGGAGTGGCCGCGGACCTGCGCGTGGACGCGGCGAACACCTGCGAACAGTGCCACTCCAGCCTCGCGGGCTCGTTCGCGAGCGGCGGCGCGCACATGGACGCGAAGTGGCACGGCGCGAGCGGCTTCGAGCTGCGCGGCGCTCACCGCTCGCTCGACTGCGCGAGCTGCCACGCGTCGGAACTCGGCGGGTTCCGCGAGCGCCATCCCGGCGGGCGCGCGCAGGCTTGCGCGAGCTGCCACGAGGATCCGCACGCAGGCCAGTTCGGCGCAGCGTCGAACTGCGCGAGTTGCCACAGCGAGGAGCGCTGGACGCCGAGCCGTGTCGAGGTCGCCTCGCACACGAGCTTCGCGCTCACCGGCGCCCATGCGGCGGTGGACTGTGCCGCGTGCCACGCGGCGGACGCGGCGGGCGCGCGCGTGTTCCGCGGCGCGCCGCGGGCTTGCGAGAGCTGCCACGCCGACGCGCACGAGCAACGCTTCGAGCGCCAGCTCGCGCTCGTGGCGAGCGAAGTGCGCGCCGCGGGCGGCAACTGCGGCCTGTGCCACGACGCGACGCGCTTCGACGACGTCGAGCGCGAGCGCTTCGACCACGCGCACTGGACCGGCTTCGAGCTCGCGGGAGCGCACGCACGCGCCACGTGCGAGGCCTGCCACGCTCGCTCGAAGACGCCCGACGACTTCGGACGGACGTTCGGCCGCGTCGCGAGCTCCGCCGGCGCGCCCGTAACGAGCTGCATCAACTGCCATCGCGACGCGCACCGCGGCGCCTTTGACTCGCTCTACGTCACGGATGCCCAGCGCGGCGTCTGCGCGCAGTGCCACGGCGTCGAGAGCTTTAGGCCGGCGCTGGCGAGCTTCGACCACGCGCTCACCGGCTTCGTGCTCGACGGTGCGCACTCGAACGCGAGCTGCGAGCAGTGCCACGGGCCCGGTCCGGTCCGCGCGGATCCGCCGCGCCAGTTGGGCTTCGTCGCCGATCTGCATCAGGCTTCCACGGACGTGCAGCGTTTCGCTGTGTGCGCAACGTGCCACGCCGACGTGCACTCGTTCTCGCGCGCCGCCGCCGGAGCGGACCCCGGACGTGCGCAGCTCGCGCGCGAGTGCTCGACCTGCCACTCGACCAGCTCGTTCGCACAGGTCGAGCGCGCGCGCTTCGACCACGCCGCCTGGACGGGCTTCCCGCTGGACGGGGCGCACGCCTCGACGAGCTGCGAAGCGTGCCACGTTCCCGCGCGGGAGCCCGACGAACACGGCCGCAAGTTCGGCCGCGCGGCGGGAACGGACTGCTCTGCGTGCCACGTCGACGTTCACGCCGGCCAGTTCGCGCGTGAAGGCGTCACCGACTGCGCGCGTTGCCACGACGCGCGGCTGCCGCTGCGCGAGGTGCGCTTCGACCATCAGCGCGACGCGCGCTTTGCGCTGGACAAGAACCACGCGAAGCTCGCGTGCGCGGCCTGTCATCGGCCGACGCCGACGACGGGCGGGCGCGTCGTGGTGCGTTACAAGCCGCTGGGGATCGAGTGCGCGGACTGCCACGGCGTGAGCGGAAGGAAGGGCGGATGAGGTCGAGTTTGCGAATGCTGAGTTCGCTGGCGCTGAGCGCAGCGGCGCCGGCCCTGGTGCGCGCCCAAGATCAAGGCCTGCGCCGCGTCGAGGCGCGCGTCACTGCGATCAGCGGCCCGGCGGTCCACCTCGACCAGGGCGGTGATGCGGGCATCGAGCCGGGCGACCGCGTGCGCGCGACGCCCGCGGGCGGTTCGCCGGTCGAGCTGATCGTGCGCGCCGTCACGCGACAGAGCACGCGCTGCGAGTTCGTCGGGCCCGCGGCGGCGCTCGACATCGGCTCGCTGGTGGAAGTGTTCGTGCCGCTCGAGCGCGCGAACTCGAAGTCGGGCGTGGAGTGGCGCTACAACGAGCAAGGTTGGAGCACCGACCTGCCGCTGCTCGCACCGGTGCAGGGCGTGTTGCCCTCCGAGCGCGAGCGCACCTGGACCGGGCGCGTGTTCCAGAGCGTCGACTGGACGCGCGACACGGCCTCCAGCGAGCAGGAGTACCTGTTCGCGCGCACGGGCCTCGATCTGCGCGTCGACAACGCCACCGGACGCGGCGACCAGCTGTTCTTCGACGGCGAGCTGTTCCACCGCTTCGCGAGCATCGACGGCCAGGACGACGAAGACACCGTGCGCGGCCGCATCGACCGGCTCTCGTGGCGGTTGGGCGACTCGCGCGAGAGCTCGCGGCGCTTCGAGGTCGGGCGGTTCCTCTCCTCCGAGATGCCGCAGCTGGGCGTGATCGACGGCGTCGAGTTCGTGCAGCGCACGGACAGCGGTCAGCGCTACGGCGCGAGCGTCGGCATGCTCCCGGCCTGGGACGCGACGCTCAGCACGGGCGACGACCTGCAGGCCGCCGTGTTCTTCCGCGGCTTTGCCGGCGCCGAGCAGCAGTTCACGGCCGGCATCGCGGCGCAGAAGACCTGGCACGAGGGTGAGCGCGACCGCGATCTGGTGGTGGGGGACGTCAGTTGGCGCGCGAGCGAGAGCTGGCGCTTCTCCGGCGCCGCGTCGCTCGACTGGTACACCGCGAGCGACGACCCCAAGTCGAGCGGCGCAGAACTCACCGAGCTGCACCTCGCGAGCTTCTGGACACCGAAGGCCCCGCACGGCGCGACGCTCACCTACTCGCACGTCGCGTGGCCCGTGCTGCTGCGCGACGAGTTGCCGCCCACGACCCTCGACACGCTCGCCGACGGCGAAGTCGAGCGCGTCGCGCTGAGCGCCTGGCGCGACTTGACCAAGCGCCTGCGGCTGTGGGGCCGTGTCGACTCGTGGAGCGATCAAGATTCCAGCGGCGGCGGCGGCGAGCTGCGCGCGAGCTGGCGCGACCTGGTGCGCGAGAACAGCGAAGTGAGCCTGGCCGTCTTCTCGAACGACGGCCTGTTCGTCGACGTCACGGGCGCGCGCCTGGGCTGGCGGCAGTGGGGCTCGTGGGGGGCCTGGTTTGCGAGCTACGAATTGGCGGAGCAGGAACTCGCCGGCGGGCCCGCGATCGACGCGCAGGTGCTGCGCGGCGGCTGGGATGGGATGCTCGGGCGCTACTGGACGCTGTCGCTGCAAGGCGACCTGCGCACGGGCGATGAGCAAGACGCGCTGACCCTGGGTTTCGCGCTGCAACGGCGCTTCTGATGCGAGGAAACAGCATGGATCGCCACACACAATCGACTCCGCGCACGAGTGAGCTCGGTCCGCGCCACTGGAGCGCGCTCGCGGCTCTGCTCGTCTTGTTCGCGCTGTCTTGCGCCGTAGCTGCGCGCCGCGAGGGCGGCCCGCAGACCTGGTGGGACAAGCGCGGGCCGGTCGTGCCGCACGAGAGCTTTCCGGCGGACTGCTCGCTGTGCCACGAAGGCGAAGGCTGGCGCTCGATCCGCGCCGACTTCGTGTTCGACCACGAGCGCGAAACCGGCGTGAAGCTCGAGGGCGCGCACCAGAGCGCGGAGTGTTTGCGCTGCCACAACGACCGCGGCCCGGTCGCGTTGTTCGCGGCGCGCGGCTGCGGCGGTTGCCACGAGAACGTGCACCGCGGCCAGCTGGGGGACAACTGCGAGAGCTGCCACACGCAGGCCGACTGGCGTCCGAACGAGGCCATCGCCGCGCACAACCGCACGCGTTTCCCGCTCGCCGGCGCGCACGCCGTGGCGGCCTGTTGGCGTTGCCACCCCGGCGCGCAGACCGGCAACTTCGCACGCGCGGACACGAGCTGTGTCGCGTGCCATGCCTCCGACCTCGCGCGTGCGCAAAACCCCGATCACGCCGCGCAGGGCTGGGTCGATTCGTGCGAGCGCTGCCACCTGCCGACGCAGTGGAGCGGCGGCGGCTTCACGCACAACACCTGGCCGCTGGTCGGCCAGCACGCCGGCGCGGACTGCGCGCAGTGCCACACCGGCGGCGTGTTTGCGGGCACGCCCTCGCAGTGCGTCGACTGTCATCTCGCCGACTACCAGAACGCCGCGCAGCCCAACCACGTGACGTTCGGCTTCCCGACGAGCTGTGAGCAGTGCCACACGCCCGTCGGCTGGGACGTGGCGAACTTCTCGCACGCCGGCATCAACTCAGGCTGCGTGCAATGCCATCTGAGCGACTACCAGGCGACGAACGACCCCAACCACGCGCTGGCGGGCTTCGGACAGACCTGTGAGCAGTGCCACACCAGCACGAACAACTGGAGCGTGGTGAACTTCGCGCACCCGCAGTTCCCGATCAACAGCGGCGAGCACAACAACTTCGCCTGCGGGCAGTGCCACCTGCAGCCGAACAACTTCCAGTCGTTCTCGTGCACGCACTGCCACGACCATCGCCAGTCCGAGATGGACAGCGAGCACGACGACGTCAACGGCTATGTCTGGCAGTCGGCGGCCTGCTACCAGTGCCACCCCGACGGCCAGGAGTCGCTGGGACGCCGCAAGCGCTGAACGAGCTCGCGGCGGGCTCTGGGCGCGACGCGATGCCTCAGCGCAGCACTGAACGTGCGCCTCAGCGCAGCACTGAACGTGCGCCTCAGCGCAACGCGTCGAACAGAAACGCGAGTTCGTCGGCCGCTTGATCGATCTGCTTCGAGGTCGGCTTGCCGGCGCCGTGGCCGGCGCGCGTCTCGATGCGGATCAGGATCGGCTCGGGGCCGCCCTGTGCGTGCTGCAGCGCGGCGGCGTACTTGAAGCTGTGCGCCGGCACGACGCGGTCGTCGCGCTCGGCCGTCACCACCAGCGTCGCGGGATAGTGCGCGCCGAGCTTGACGTTGTGGTACGGCGAATAGGCGCGCAGCGCGTGGAACTCGTCCTCGTTCTTGACCGAGCCGAAGTCGCTGGTCCAGGCCCAGCCGATGGTGAACAGCTCGAAGCGCAGCATGTCCATCACACCCACGGCCGGGATCGCCGCGCCGAACAGCTCGGGCCGCTGGTTGAGCACCGCGCCCACCAGGAGCCCGCCGTTCGAGCCGCCCTGGATCGCGAGCTTCGCCGGAGAGGTCCACTTCTCGCGCACCAGGAACTCCGCCGCCGCGATGAAGTCGTCGAACACGTTCTGCTTGCGCAGCTTGGTTCCCGCGGCGTGCCACTCCTCGCCGTACTCGCCGCCGCCGCGCAGGTTCGCTTGCGCGTAGATGCCGCCGCGCTCGAGCCAGGCGATGCGCGAGGCGCGGAAATTGGGCGTGAGCGAGATGTTGAAGCCGCCGTAGCCGAACAGCAGCGTCGGATTCGCGCCGTTGCGCGCGAGGCCCTTTTTGTAGGTCAGGAACATCGGCTCGCGCGTGCCGTCCTTGGAGCTGTAGAACACCTGCTCGGTGGTGAAGGCCTCGGGGTCATAGGCGAGCTTGGGCGCGCGCCACAGCCGGCTCGCGCCGCTCTGCGTGTCGTAGGCGTAGACCGCGCCCGGCTGACGGAAGCTCGCGAACGAATAGAACGTCGTCGGATCGCCGGCGCGGCCCTCGAAGCCGCCCGCGCTGCCCACGCCGGGCAGCTCGACTTCGCGCACGAGCTCGCCCTTCATTCCGTGCACGCGCACCGCGCTGCGCGCGTCCTTGGTGTAGCGCAGCACGAAGTGACTGCCGACGAGGTCGGCGCCGTCGAGCGTGTCCGCGGTCTGGCCCACGACCGTGCGCCAAAGCTGAATCTCGCCTCCCAGGCTCAGCTCGACTGAAGCGAGCGTTCCTCGCGGCGCCTCACGATCGGTGCGGAAGTACATCGTCTCGCCGCTCGAGTCGACGAACTCGTAGCTGGCTTCGAACTCGCTCACCAGGCCGAGGATCTGGGCGTTCGCCGCGCTCAGATCGCGCAGGAACACCAGGTTCTTCGGATCGGTGCCGCGGCCCACCGAGATCACCAGCCAGCGCCCGTCGTCGCTCACCGTCGGCGAGAAGCTCCACTCGGGATGGTCGGGCCGCTCGAGCACCAGCGAGTCCTGCGCCTGCTTCGTTCCGAGCGCGTGGAACCACAACTTCTGGTTCAGGTTGACCGCCTCGAGCTCCTTGCCCGGCTGCGGCGCGTCGTAGCGCGCGTAGTACAGGCCCTTGGAGTCCGGCGCCCAGGCCGGCTGCGCGAACTTGATCCAGCGCAACTCGTCCTCGAGGTCGCGCCCGCTCGCGACCTCGCGCACGCGCCAGATGTTCCAGTCCGAGCCGCCGTCGGCGACCCCGTAGGCGAGGTAGCGGCCGTCGTGGCTGAACACGAGCCCCGAGAGCGCCATCGTGCCGTCGGCCGAGAGCTTGTTGGGATCGAGCAGCACGCGCGGCTCGGCGTCGAGGGAGTCGAGCTGGTAGAGCACGGCCTGGTTCTGCAGCCCGTCGTTGCGCGTGACGAACCAGCGCTCGCCGTGGCGCTCGGGGAGTCCGAAGCGTTCGTAGTCCCACAGCTCGGTCAAACGCTTCACCAGCGCTTCACGCTCGGGAACGCTGTCGAGCACGCCGCGCGTGAGCTCGTTCTGCTCCGCGATCCAGCGCTGCGTCGCGGGCGCGTCGGTCTCCTCGAGCCAGCGATACGGGTCGGACACGAGCACGCCGTGGTAGCTGTCGGTCACGTCGCCTCGGGCCGCTTCAGGGTAGCGCGGCTTCGCGCGCTCGGGCGCGCTGCGGCAGGCGAGCGACGCGCCGAGTGAGAGTGCAGCCAGAGCGAGCGCGTGGACGAGCGCGCTCCGGCGCGGCGTGAAGTGGAAGCGGGGAAGCGTCGTGCGCGCGAGGAGTGTGCCGAGGTTCATGTGCGCGAGGGTACGGCACGGCCCAGGCGCTCCCAAGCTGCGCGGCAGACGTCGTCCAGGGGGGGCGGGCATGCCCAGATTATTGTGGGGCGGGCGCGAGCGGCCGGGCGGCCCCCCCCCCTCGGCGCGCGGGGGTGGTTTGGTGGTGGGGGGGCTCCCCCCGAGCCATCGCGGG
>WYBT01000031.1 GCA_011525785.1 Planctomycetaceae bacterium | reverse complement strand
ATCTGGTTCCGGCCCGAAATCCTGACCGGGCGCGTCGATCCCGATTTCACCACATCCTTTCTGGGCAGGGATTACGCCCGCCCCTTCCCCCCCCCCCCCCCCCCCGCCCCCCCGGGGGCCCGCGGGCCCGCCCTGTCCCGCCCCCCCCGCGCTCGCGCCTTTTGGGGCCCGCAAGCCCCGGGGCCTGGGCGAACTCATCGGCAGATGCCCAAAAGTCCGCCGCAGGACGGCTCCGATACAGGCCACCTGCGCCGCGCCCCCTTCCCGCGCTGCGTTCGATTCGCCTCCCCCAATGCCGAACGAAGTCTCCCTGTTCGCGCGCCAGCCGATCCACGATTCGGCCACGCGCATCGCCGGATACGAGCTGCTCTTCCGCGCAGCCAACGACACCTGCGCCCGCATCGGCGATCCCACCAACGCCACCGCCGAGGTGATCACGCGCGCGCTGTTCGACAAGGGCCTGGAGATGCTGGTGGGCCAGCACCCCGCTTGGATCAACATCGACCGCGACTTCCTGGTGCGGCGCGCCTTCACCGCGCTGCCGCCCAAGCACGTTGTGCTCGAAGTGCTCGAAACCGTCCGCGACGAGCCGGAGGTCCTGTTTGCGATGCGCGCGGCGCGCCAGGCGGGCTACGCCGTCGCGCTGGACGACTTCGAGCTGCGCGCCGACACGGCCGCGCTCGTGAACGAGTGCGACTACATCAAGGTCGACTGCCTGGGGCTGAGCCCCGAGCGCATCCGGGAGCGCATGGCGGAGCTGCGCCCCAGCGGAGTGATGTTGCTGGCGGAGAAGGTCGAGTCGCGCGAGTCGTTCGAAGCCTGCCTCGAGGCCGGCGCGACGCTGTTCCAGGGCTACTACTTCACGCGGCCCGAGCCGGTGCACGGCGTCGAGCTGCGCTCCGACCGCCTGCGGCTGATGCGCGTGCTGGCCGAGCTCAGCGATCCGAACGCGACGGTCGAGCGGCTCGCGGAGCTGATCCAGACCGACATCACGCTCGCCTACCGCCTGCTGCGCTTTGCGAACTCCGCGAGCCTGGGCCGCGCGCGCAAGTTCGAGAACGTGCGCGACGCGATCACGATGCTCGGGCTCGATCGAGTCCGCGCCTGCACGGCGTTGATGGCGCTGACTTCGATGTCCGACACGCCCGCTGAGCTGGCGCGCATGGCGCTGGTGCGCGCGCGCTACTGCCAGCACATCGGCGAGGCGCGCCACCGCGACAGCAACAAGCACTTCGCCGCGGGCCTGTTCTCGGTGCTCGACGCGTACCTGGACGAGTCGATGGAGAACGTGCTGCGCCAGCTGCCGCTCGACGCGGAGCTCTCGGCGGCGCTGGTGCGGCGCGAGGGCGAGCTGGGCAAGGCGCTCGACGTGGCCCTGGCCTGCGAGCGCGCGGAGTGGAGCGCCGCGTCGATCGACGGCGTCACGGTCTCGCAACTCGCCGAGGGCTTGATCGAGGCGATGAGCTGGGCCGACTCGCTGCAGTCGGCGATCGACGGCGGGTAGCCGTACCATGCGGCCCATGAAGTGGGCCGTGATCCTCGTGTTGTTGGCGGCTTCGTGCGCGAGCAGCGCGGGCCCGATGCAGTCCGTCGTCCGCAGGCGTCCCGCAGCGCAGGTCGCGCTCGACGAACTCGCGAGCGCGCGCAACAACGCCGCGCTAGCGCGCGCCGTGCGCGAACTGGGCCGCCAGCCGTTCCCCGAGCAGGGCGACGAGGTCACGCGCGCGCTGCTCGAGCGCCTATTCGACACCGAGGGCGACGTGCGCGCCGAGGCGGCCTTCGCGCTGGGCCTGCGCGGAGATCCGCGCGCTGGCGACAAGCTCGTGTTCGTCGCGCTCGACCACCACGAGGCCGACCGCGATGCTCTGGTTCGCGCGCGGGCGATCGAAGCGCTCTCGAAACTCGCGCGGCCCGACTTGCACGAGCGCGTGCTCGAAGCGCTCGACGATTCCGACCCGCGCGTGCGCTGCGAAGCGGCCGTCGGCGCGTCGCGCTGGCCGGCGGCGCCGGGCGTAGTGAACCAGCGCCTGATCGAGCAACTCGCCCACGAGAACGATCCGTCGGTGGTTCGCGCACTGCTGTTCGCCCTCGATCGAAGGCAGTGCGCCGAAGCGCTCGACGCGCTGCTGCGCTGCGCCAAGGCGGACGACGCGGAGCAACGCATCTACGTCGCGCGCGGCCTCAAGCACTCGATCGAGGCCCCCAAGGCGCTCGAAGCGGCGCTGGGCGCGCTCTCCGACAGCGATGCGCGCGTCGCGTACGAAGCGGCGCTCACGCTCGGCCGCAGCCGCTCGACGAAGGCCTTCGACGCGCTGGCGGCGGCGACCGGGCACGAAAACGCGCACGTTCGGCGCGGCGCGTGGGAAGCGCTCAACACGTGGCGTGCGACCCTCGAACACCGCAACCAGATCCGCGAGGTCGTCGAGAAGCTGCCCATGCCGCTCGTGGAGAGTCGACTAGCAAGCGAGCGTTCGAGCAGCGTGCGCATCGCCATGCTCGCGTCGTTGCTCCCGCTGATCGAGCAGGTCCTGCAACTCGAGGAGCCCGACGCGGCCTTCGACGGCGCTTCGATGAGCATCGCTCAGCTCGAGGGGCTCGTGAACAGCGAGCGCGACTGGATCGGCGTAGCGCAAGGGCTCGCGCGCTGTCGCCACCCGGACAGTGTGAGAGTGCTCGCGCACATCGCGACGCTCGAGCCGCTGGCGGTGCGCGAGGCCGCGCTCGAAGCGCTCGCCGGCCACAAGGGCGAGGCCGCGCGCGCGGTGCTGCTCACGCATCTCGCAGATACCGACAACGGCGTGCGGCTCTCCGCGGTGCTCGCGCTGGTGGAGATGCTCGAGCCGGGCGACCTCGAGGCGCTCGAGCGCTGCTACTCGAGCTGCGAGGGCGACGGAACGCCCGAAGTGCGCTTCAACATCGTCAAGGTGCTGCCCGCGCTCGGCGGCGACGCGGCGCGCGCGCTGGCGGAACGCGCACTGTTCGACGAGCACGCCTACGTGCGGCGCGTGGCGCGCGAGTCGTACGCGCAGCTGGCGGGCAAGGCCGCGGACGCGTCGCTGCTCGGGCGCTCGCTCGCGCACGTCGAACAGGCTCGTCCGAGCGTCGACTCGGCCGCGCTTTCGCGCAGCGTTCCTCGCCCTCGTGTGCGCGTCGAGACCACCAAGGGCGCCATGGTGTTCGAGTTGTTCGCCGAAGAGACGCCGGCGCACGTGCTCAACTTCCTCACGCTGGCCGAGCGCGACTACTACGACGGACTCGACTTCCACCGCGTCGTGCCCGACTTCGTGATCCAGGGCGGCTGCTACCGCGGCGACGGCAACGGCGGAGGCACGTGGCGCGGTCGCGACGACGCGCTCGAGCACGAAATCTCGCCGCGCAAGTACGTGCGCGGCTCGCTGGGCATGCCGCGCTGGGACGACGTCGACTCCGGCGGCAGCCAGTTCTTCGTCACGCACCGCGCCACACCGCACCTCGACGGCCGCTACACGATCTTCGGCGAGCTGCGCGAGGGCTTCGATGTGCTCGATGCGATCGACGTCGGCGACAAGATCGTCGACGTCGTGCTCGTGCGGGACTGAGCGGGCGCGCCGCGGGCTCCACGGGCCCGCGCACTCGCCAGCCGGCTCGTTCGCGGCTCGCCATCGCAGTCTCCGCCGGCCCGCGAACGCTTCCGCGGCCGCCGCGCGCGAGGCTCGCTGCGATTTTCGCGGACTGCGGCGAGCGCTGTGACGCGCCCCGCGCGGCCTGCGCGCGAGTTGATGCTCGGCGCGGATAGGCTGTCGCGCGCGAACGCCGAACCATGAAGCACCTCCATCGACTCGTAGCGCTCTCCGTCCTCGCCCTGGCCGCCTGCAGCTCGGAGCGCGCGTCGCAAGCACCCCAGACTCCGCCGAGCGCAGCGCAGCGCGTCGCGGTCGCGCCGACCCCGCAGCTCGCACGCCGCGCGCTCGAACTGGAGCACGCCGGCCGCACGCTCGAAGCGCTCGAATTGCTGGTCGCAGAGCTCGACCAACGCCTCCACGCGCGTTCGTGGGACGACCCCGCGCTGCTCGACGACTCGATCGTCGCCGCCGAGCAGCTCGAGCGCCTGCTCGAGTCGCTCGAGGCCTGGGGTCAGGTGGTCGACGCGCTGTCGGCGGCCAAGCCGTTCGCGCCCCAGACGCCGCCGGAGCTCGCGGCGCAGCTCGACCTGGTGCTTACGCGCGGCCTGCTGCGCATGGGCCGGATCGACGACGCGCTGGCGCTGACTCGCGCGAGCGGCGTGCTCACGGACTGGCGCATCGTGGGCCCCTTCGCCAACGAGCGCGGCGGCGGATTCGATTCGGCCTACGAGCCCGAGAGCTCGCTCGACTTCTCGGCCGTGATGCGCGGCAAGGAACGCGAGGTCAGCTGGCGCGCGAACCCGACTCCGCAGCAGCCGCTCGGCGTGCTGGTGCTGAGCGACATGCTGCGGCCCAACGAGCAGTCGGTCGCGTACCTCGCCACGGCGGTGCGCGTCGACGAGCCGCGCGAGGTGGTGCTCGCGCTCGGCTCAAGCGGCGCGCTGAAGGTGTGGCACGGCGCGACGCTCGTTCACGCGAACAAGGTGCACCGCCCCGGACACCGCGATCAGGAGCGCGTCACGCTCGCGCTGCACGAGGGCTGGAACCGCATCCTGGTGAAGACCGGCGTCGAGGAGCGCGTGAACTGGCTCTTCACCGCGCGCCTGACGGAGCTCGACGGCCGGCCGTTGCGCGGCCTGCGCCAGGATTCGTCGCAGGCGCCGAGCGCGCCGAGCGAAGTCGCCAAGGCCGCGAGCACGGCCAGCCCGAGCCTGCGCGCGCGGCTGGAGGCCCGCGCGGCGGACACCACAGCTCCCCAGGCCGCGCTCGAAGCGCAGCGGCTGCTCGCGCTGCACCACATGCACGTCCATCCGGACGACACGGCGGCGCAGAGCGCCAAGAAGCACGCCGAAGCGGCGCTCGCGCTTGCGCCGAAGGACGTGTACACGCTGTACGTCACCGCGCTGGCCAATCGCCCCGAACCTGGCGCGACAATCGCCGAAGTGCGTCACAACGAGCGCCTCGCGCCGCTGCGCCGCGTGCTCGAGCTCGCTCCGACGCACACCGCTGCGCATCTGGATCTGGCCGAGTTCTACTCCGACCTCGACCCCATTCCGCGCCTGGCGGACGAGCACTCGCGGCGCGCGCTGGAGTCCGCGCCGGAGTGCAGCGCAGCGCTCAATCGCCGTGCGGCAGTGCTGCGCGAGGCCGGCCGCGACGCGGAGGCGCAGTTGCTCTACGAGCGGCTGCGGGCGAGCCGCGAGGGCCAACTGCGCTCCTGGGTCGTCGCAGACGCCGCGGCGTGGTTGCGCTGGCGCGGCGATGCAGCGGGCCAGCGCCGTCACCTCGAAGCCGCGCTCGCGCGCGGCGTGTGCGAGCGTCCGGTCATCGACGCGCTCGCGGCGCTCCACCTGGCCGCCGAAGACGTCGAGCAACTCGTGCGCGTGGCGAACATCTGGCGCGCGCGGGCGCCGCAAGACGTGGAGTTTCTGCTCGGAACGGCGCGGCAGCTCGAGTCGCTCGGCGAACTGGGCGCGGCGCGCGAGTGGATCGATGCGGCGCGCGCGGTGTGTCCGGAGCATCCGCGGGCCGCGCTGGCGCTCTCGCGCCTGGCGCAGCGCGAAGGCGACCTCGAGGCCGCCGATCGCTGGCTGGCGGAGGTCCTGCGCCTCGACCCCGGCTACGACAAGGCGCGCCGGCAGCGGCAAGTGCTCGTCGAACAGGAGCAGGAGCGCTTCGAGACTCCGTACCGCTGGGATGCGCTCGAGCGCGTGGCCGCCGCGCGCGGCGAACTCGACGCGAGCGAGCAAGTGCAGGTGGTCGACCGCACCACCATCTGGCGCGTGAACACCGACGGCAGCGAGCACATGTACGAGCACGTGCTCCTGCAGGTGCGCAATCCCGGCGGCGTGAAGAGCCTCGACAACTACTGGATCGTCTACCCGGGCGACTCGACGCTGCAGGTCTACAACCTGCGCGTGGTGCGGCCCGATGGCTCGTTCGAGCGCGCACCGCCGCCGCGCGGGCGCGACCAGGTCTTCTCCGGCGGCCAGGCGCGCTACTTCGACCTGCCCAATCTCGCTGTGGGAGACTTCGTCGACATCGAGTACCGCGTCGACCAGCGCCAGGCCGACGTGTTCGGGCAGTACTTCGGCGCGCGCCACGAGTTCTACGCCGACGAGCCCGACCCGCTGGCGCCGGTCGAGCGCGCGGAGCTGATCGTGCTCGCGCCGCGCGACGTGCCGATCTACTCCAAGGCGCACAACGGTGAGAAGCTCGAGCACACGATCGAAGACGTGGGCGACGACTTGCGCGCCTACCGCTGGGTCGCGCGCGACCTGAAGCGCCCGACGCCGCAGACCGCCATGCCCGCGCGCATCGAGTTCGCTCCGACCGTCGACGTGAGCACCTACGAGAGCTGGGAGGCGTTCGCCAACTGGTGGTGGAGCTTCATCGAGAAGGAGTTCGTCACCACGCAGGCCATGAAGGACAAGGTGGCCGAGCTCACGGCGGGCCTGAGCGACGAGATGGACAAGGTGCGCGCCATCGCGCGCTTCGTGGGCCAGGAGATCCGCTACAACGCCTGGGCCTTCGGCACGCACGGCTACGAGCCGTTCAGCGCCGCGACGATCTTCGAGCGCCGTTTCGGCGACTGCAAAGACAAGTCGATCCTGCTGCGGCAGATGCTGGCCGAGATCGGCGTGCACTCGCATCCCGTGCTGATCAACGCGCAGCACCGGCGGCCCGAGGAGAAGCTCGACATCGCGATGGTCGGGCACTTCAACCACTGCATCGCCTACGTGCCCCCCACCGACCAGCGGCCGGGCTTCTATCTCGACGCGACGGCCGATCGCAACCCGATCGAGTACCTGCGCGAGGACGACCAGGGCGCGAAGGTGCTGCACGTCGACGCGGGCAAGAGCTCGATCGAGAAGATCGACTACACGGCGGCGCGCGAGAACGCGCTGGTGCGCGAGTACGAGGTGGCGCTGGGTGAGAGCGGCCGCGGTGCGGTCCGACTCGCCGACAACAGCGTCGGCGCCTTCGGCGTGCAGCTGCGCTACGGCTTCGGCGGCGAGAAGGGCGACGTGAACAAGCGCGCCGCCGAGCTGCTCGCGAGCGCTTTCGGCAAGGTCGAGATCGGCGAGGTGCAGACCTCGGTGCTCGAGGACATCGGCGCGCCCGCGCGCGTCGACGTGCGCTTCGAGGCCACGAACTTGTGGACCAGCGACGCCGCGGGCCAGCGCCTGCGCCTTTCCTTCGACGAGCTGCCGTTCCTCGACGTGGCGCGCGAGCCCGCGGCGGAGCGCGAGTGGGAAATCGTGCTCGATCGACCGCTCGAGATGCGCACCAGCGTGCTCTACCGCCTGCCGGAGGGCGCGCGCATCACCAGCCTGCCGAGCGACGCGCGCGTGAGCTGCGAGGGCCTCGTCGAGTACGAACTCAAGACCGAGCCGACCGAGGGCGGCGTGCGCGTCGAGCGGCGCTTCACCTTGATCGATCGACGCATACCGACGGCGCGCTACGCGGACTTCCAGGACGCGCTGCGCGAGATCCAGAGCGCTGAGACGCGCGAGATCGTGTTCACGACCGGCCCGGTGGAAGCCTCCGCGAAGGAGAACAAGTGATGAAGCTCTCGCACACCCTCGCCTGCCTCTTCGTCACCGCGCTCGCGGCAGTCCCCGGCTTCGCGCGCACCGTCCAGGATCCGCTGGCGCCGTGGCTCGATGCGCTGCTCGAGGGGCCCGCGATGCGGAGCGACGACCGCGACGCGCGCGCCGCGCAACTGCTCGCGCTGGTCGAACGCTCGCCCGAGCACCCGCTCACGGAGCTGGTGCTGCGCGCGCTGCGCAGCAACGCCGTGGACGACCCCGCGCCGCACTTGGCGCGCTGCATGGCGCTCGACGCGAGCGCGTTGCGGCCTCCGGCGCGCGGAGAACTCGAGGCGCTGCGCCTCACGACCGCGTTCCAGCTCGCGGCGGCTGGCAAGCCGGCGCCGAGCGACGTCGGCGTCGATCGCATCGCACCGACGCTCGTGCTCGGACCGCTGCCCGACTGCTACGACCGCGCCGCCAAGCTCGCCTTGCTCGCCGACGCGCGCTTCGACGCCGCTCACCGCGGCTATCCGGGCGAGAGCCCGCGCTGGACGCCGGTCGAAACCCGTCGCCCGACGCTCTACACCGACCCCGACGCGCTCGTCGACGCCGAGTACGGCTGGGGCGCGGTCGCGTTCGCGTTCGAGCTCGAGCGCGGCGGCCCCGCGTGGGTCGAGCTCGACTTCAGCGGCGACGTAGGACCGAGTTGGACCACGCTGCGCGCGTGGCAGGACGGCGGAGCGCTGTCCACGATCGACGATCCGTCGGTCGACCTGCGCATCAACGACGAGCCGCCGCAACGCATCGATTTCCTCGGCGAGGAGCGCGCGTGGGTCGTGCGACTGCCGACCGTCGCTCACGACGGCGCCAATCGCGTCCTCGTCGTGCTGAACCTCGGCGCGCGAGTGAGCTTCTCGCTGCGCCTGCTCGACGTTGAGGGCCGTGCGTATCCGCAAGTGCGCCGACTGACGTCGATCGCGCCGCTAGGCCAGCGCCCACAGGCCCAGGCGCCGAGTCAGCCGCTCGAGGACGCCGCCGCCTGGCTCGAGGCCCGCGCCTCCGAGTCTCCGACCGCGCGCGCCTTGCTCGGGCTCGCGCAACTGCTGCGCGGTCAATCGCTCAGCGCAACGCGCTCGCTCGAGAGCGCCGCGGCCGCCGATCCGAGTCTGATCGGCGCGAAGACGGTGCTCGCCGACCACTACAACGGCGAGTGCTTCGCTCCGCAGGCCTGGGCGCGTGCGCAGGCGCGCAAGCTCTTCGACGAACTTGCGCCCGCCGATCCGAACAACGTCCGCGTCGCAACGGCGCTGGCGGAAACGCTGGCCGCCGAGGACCGCGAAGAGCAGGCCTTCGCCCTCGTGCGCGCAGGCGAGGCCTCGGCGCCGAACTCGCCCGAGCAGCCGCTCGCGCTGTCGCGGCTCTACTCGCGCCTGGAGCTCGAAGCTCCGGCGGAGCGTGCGCTGCTCGACGCTGGAGCGCGCGCGCCGCGCAGTCAGCGCGTGTTGGGCGCGCTCGCGAGCCACTGGAGTCGCCTCGGACTCGATCGCCGCGAGGCGCGCGAGCGCGAGCGACTCGTGAGCGAAGCTGGCAACGTCGGCGCGCTCGCCGCGGCCGCACAGGCCTTCGCGACCTTGGGCGAGGTCGAGCGCGCGCTCGAGCTGCGCCGGCGCGCGGCCGAGCTGGGCGGCGACGACGAGCTCGACGCGCTGGGCGAGTACCTGCAGTCGCTCGGGCGCTTCGACGAAGCGCGCGACGCCTTCACGCGTCTCGCGGAGCGCCGACCGCTCTCGTCGAGCGCGCGTGAACGCCTGGCGGACCTCGCGCTCCTGCAGGGCGACCGCGAGGGCGCGTTGCGGCACATCGAAGCGGCGCTGGCGCTCGCGCCCGGCGATCTCGAGCTCCGCACCGTCGCGCGCGAGCTCGGCTGGACGGACCCGGCGCACGCCTTCTTCGAGCGCTGGAACGTCGACACGCGCAAGGAGCTGGCGGACTTCGATGCGACGCGCTGGAGCGAGCACGTGGTGCGCGCCATCGACGCCGCGGCGGTGTACGTGTTCGAGGACGGCTCGTGGGCGCAGCTCAACCACTCGCGCTCGGTGGCGCGCGACCTGGAGGGCTGCGAGGCGCTGGGCAAGCAAGGCGAGCGCGAGGAGATGCTGCGCATCGCCACCATCAAGGCGGACGGCGCCGAGTACGAGCCCGTGCTCGTCGACGGCGAGTACGTGATGCCCGCGCTCGAGCCCGGCGACACCGTGGAGAGCCTGTGGCTCGACACCGGCGGCGTCGACCGCGAGGGTCGGCTGGTGCTGGGCACCTGGAGCTTCGCCTCGATCGACGAGCCGTTCCACCTCTCGCGCTACGTGGTCTCGCTGCCCAAGTCGCTCGAGCTCGAGCTGGTGCTGCGTAACTTCGACGGCAAGCACGAGACGATCGACGAGGGCGCGCGCGTGACGCACGTCTTCGAGCTGCGCAACGTGGCCCGCGTCGTGCCCGAGCCGCTCGCTCCGACGCCGACCTGGTACTTGCCGTGGGTGCAACTGGGCATGCAGCGCTCGCGCGCGAGCATCGCGGAGCAAGCGCGCGTCGACCTCGCCGCCGCGCTGCGGCCGACGCCGATCCTGGTCGAGGCCGTGCAGCGCGCCACGGCGGGAATCAGCGGGCAGGAGGCTCAGGCGCGCGCGCTCCACGCCTTCACCGCGCAAGCGCTCGACAAGCGCGGCAACGCGTTCAGCTCGGCGACCGCGGCGCTCCTTCAGCGCGACGGCAACCCCTCGATCCTGTATGCGGCCCTGCTCGCCGCCGCCGGCATCGACCACGACCTGGTGTGGTCGCGCGGCGTCGATCCGCGCGCCGATCAGGATCCCGACCCGGCCTTCCCCGACCTCAACCGCTGGTTCGGGCGCATGCTGGTCGTCGTGCGGCCCGACGACGGCCCCGCGGTGTGGTGCAACGTGGGCGCGAAGACGATGCCGTACGGCGAGATGCTGCTCGACAGTCCGCTCGCCGAGGCGCTCAGCGCGCGCACGGGCGAGTTCCTCTCCGCACCCGATGCGCCGCTCGAGCAGCTCGCCGGCGAGAGCACGCGCGTGTCGATGAGCTTGCGCGCCGATCGTTCGGCGCAGATCGAGATCGACTTCGGGCCGACGGGCAACGTCGGCGACGCGTGGAAGGAAGGCCTGCGCGAGGCGCCCAAGGCGCAGCTCAAGCAGCTGGCGACGCGCATCACGACTTCGCTCGTGCGCGGCTTCGAACTGGCGGAGTTCGAGTGGTCCGGCCTGGAGAGCGACGCCGAGCTCCGCCTGGTCGCCAAGGGCGCGCACAAGCGCTACCTCGACGAGCAGAAGGGCGAGCTGTCGTGCAAGCTGCCGTTCCCCGCACTGCAGATGTCGGGTCTGGCGCGCGGCGAAGGCCAGCGCACACAGCCCTTCCTGTTCCCGCAGTCGCTGGCGCGCAGCTGGTCGGTGCGCATCGAGCTCGAAGAAGGCCTCAAGCTCGAGCAAGGCGTCGAAGATGTCTCGCTCGACTTCGGCGATGCGCGCTTCCGCCAGACCCTGCGTCCCGACGGCGAGCGCGCCTTCGTGCTCGAGCGCTCGCTCTTCGCACCGCCGTTGAAGCTCGCGCCCGAGCAGTTCGCCGGGCTGGTCGCGTTCTGCAAGCAACTCGACGACCTCGACCGCGCCAAGCTGCGCTTCGCGAGAATCGAGTGAAGCGCGCGCCGTTTCGGCGCAGGTGAGCTAGCGTAAGTGGAGCGGGTGTTCGCGCGCGTCGCGCGGCGCCCGCTCTTCAACATGCGCCACACCCTCGCCGCCCTGGCCCTCTGCTGCTCCGCGCCCGCGCTTTCCGCGCAAACCAAGCTGTACTTCACCGAGTACCAGTTCAACGCGGCGCGCGTGCGCAGCATGAACCTGGACGGCTCGAACGCGCAGACGCTGTTCGCGCTGCCCGCGAACGAGTGGCTGCCGGTCGGACTGGCGTGGGACCCGCCCTCGCAGCGCTTCTTCATCGCGGACATGGCCGCGCCGGAGAACATCACGCGCGTCGCGCTCGACGGGAGCGGCTTCACGAACCTCGTGAACGCTTCCGGCAGCACGCGCGCACCGCGCTTCGACGGCCTGGGGAAGATGTACTTCACCTCGGGCAACCAGATCTGGCGCTCGAACGTCGACGGCACGGCGCCGCAGTCGCTGTTCACCGCGATTCAGAGCTGGCCGCTCAGCGGCGTGGCGGTCGACGGCACGAACGGGCACGTGTACTTCGGCGGCGACGGCGTGATCCGGCGCATGAACCTCGACGGCTCGAACGTGCTGACGGTCGTGCGCGGCGTCAGCTCGGTGCGCGACATCGAGCTCGACATCGCCAATGGCTACATCTACTGGCTCGACGCCGACACGATCAGCGACTTCGTGGGCCGCGTGCGGCTCGACGATACGGACTTCACCGTGCTGGTCGACAACTCGATCAACGTGGTGCAGAGCGGCGGACTGATCTCGCTGGTGCTCGATCGCGCCAACGGCAAGCTGTACTTCTGCGACGACCTGTTCGACCGCGTGGAGTCGGCCGACTTGAGCGGGCAGAACCGCAGCGTGATCTACTCGATCGGCAGCGGCCCCTCGCCGTCCGCGCTGGCGCTGAGCACAGGGCAGCAGCCGCAGGCGCTCGCCGATTGCAACGCCAACGGCATCGGCGACGCGCTCGACATCTCCGGCGGCGCGTCGAACGACTGCAACTCGAACGGCGTGCCCGACGAGTGCGAGGCGGACGCCTGCCCGAACTGGACGCTGCTCGTCCACCAGGACTCCGATCCCGTTCCGCCCAGCTTCACGCTCGGCGGTCCGACGCCGGCCGCGAACAACCAGTTCGAGATCTTCTCGCCCATCGACGTGCCCGCGGGCGGCTGGAACCTCGGCGAGATCCACCTCGACGGCTTCACCGCCAACTACGGCGACGGGTCGGGCTTCAGCGCCACGCTGCTGCCCGACAACGGCGCGAACTTCCCGAACGAGAACGCGCCGATCGCGTCGGCGAGCTATCAGTTCCGCTTCAATCCCAACACCGTCAACTGGGTGCGCCGGGCGTTCAACGTCGCGCTGCCCGCCGGACGCCACTGGCTGCGCCTGCGCAGCAACCAGCCGGGGATCTACTTCGCGGCCGCCAACATCGGAACCAGCGGGCCGGGCGTGATCTCGCGCCGCGGCGACGGAACCCTCTTCACCAGCGCCAACCCGATCGCGCTGCGCATCACCGCGGGTTGCGCGCCGGCCCAGACCTACTGCACCGCCAAGCTCTCCTCGAACGGCTGCAGCGCGTCGATCAGCACCAGCGGCGCGCCGACGCCGTCGGGCAACTTCGCGGTCGCGGTCTCGCAGGTCGAGGGTCAGCGCGCCGGACTGGTGTTCCGCGGCTTCAACGGGCCCCTCGCTGCGCCGTTCCAAGGCGGCTTGTTGTGCGTGGCGCCGCCGCTGCTGCGCTTCCCCGCGCAGAACTCGGGCGGCGTCGCGGGCTCGTGCAGCGGCTCGTTCAGCTATCCGCTGAGTGCGCTCGTCGCCGCCTCGCCCGCGGGCTCGTCGTTCTGGATGCAGGCCTGGTTCCGCGATCCGCAGAGCCCGAGCACCACGGGCCTCTCGAACGGCGTGACGTTCACGACCTGCCCGTAGTCGCGCGCACTCGCGCTCACTTCGCCGCGAGCAGCTCGAGCCAGCGTTTCCAGGCCTCCGCGCGCGCCGACTTGTTGGCCTCGGACGCGTCGGCGGCCTCGCCCGCGCGCACGAAGCCGTGCCCCGCGCCGGGGTAGATCGTGGCCTCGAAGCGCTTGCCGGCCTTCTTCATCGCCGCGCTCGTGTCCGCCACGGTGCTGGTGATGCGCGCGTCGTTCTCGCCGTAGAAGCCGTAGACGGGGCACTCGATCTTCGCGAGCAGCTCCTCGTCCTTCGGCGCGCCGCCGTAGAACACGAACGCCGCGTGCAGGCCCTTGGCGTGCGCTGCGTAGGTGAAGGTCTGGCTGCCGCCCCAACAAAAGCCCGCGACGCTGAGCTTGCCGTCGCATGCGTCGTGCTTGCGCGCCCAGGCCGCGGCCGCGTCGAGGTCGGCGCGCACCTGCTCGGGCTCGAGCGCGTAGAGCGCCTTGGTCGCGAGGTCGACGCTCTCGAAGCTCGACGTGTCGCCGCCCTTGGGCCCGGCGCCCGAGAGCAGGTCCGGCGCAACGGCGATGAAGCCCTTCGCCGCCAGTCCGTCGGCGACCGAGCGCACCCAGTCGGTGAGGCCCTTGTTCTCGTGGATCACGAGCACCGCGGGCGCCTTGGCAGCCACCTCGGGGAACGCGACGAAGCAGCGCAGCTTGCGTTCACCGCGCTCGAGCTCGACCCACTCGTGGTGGCGCGGCGACTGCGCGAGCGCCGCCGCAGGCGTGTCCTGCGCCGCGCGCGTCGTGACGAACAACGGGGCGAACAGCGCAAACGCGAACGTGAGTAGGGTCTTCATGGGTGGTTCTGGTTGTACCGTGCCAGAGCAATCTGTCCCACGCCGCGCAGCGCAACGGCGACCCGAACGCAACGGCGGCGTGGGACAGATTGCTCTGGCACGGTACAACCAGACCATGAACACGAAGTTCCTTTGGTGTGCGTCGCTCGTCCTGGTGGCCGGTGTCGTCGCGGTGCAACCGCTGCGCTCGACGCCGCAAGACGCCGGCAAGCTGCAGGCCGCGATGGAGCAGATCGACGGCGCGGTGAAGGGCATCCAGGGCGCGCTCAAGACGCCCGATGCGCTCGACAAGGCGCTGCCCGAGGTCTGGAAGGCCCAGCGCGCGACGCTCGACGCGAAGGCCGAACTGCCCAAGGCCGTCGTCGACATGACCGACGAGAAGGCGCGCCGCAAGGCCGAATTCGCGTACCGGACGCAGATGCAGGACTTGATGCGGGCGTTGCTCGACGTCGAGGCGGCGGTGCTGGCCGGCGACGCCAAGAAGGCCGACAAGGCGCTGCGGCAAGCCGACAACCTCAAATCGGCCGGACACAGCCAGTTCCGGCCGCGCGACGGGCGCTGAGCTGCCATCTCCTGGGGCCTTCGCGTCTTCGCGGAGGCTCCAGGAGATAGAGGCGCCCCGGCGGCGAGCGGGCGCGGCGCCAGAAGCTCGCAATTGGCTTCAAATCCGCCGCAGCGGGCGCCGATGAGGGCCAGCGTCGTCGAGCGCCGCGGTCGCCCATGGCCGGCGCGGCGACGGCCCCATGAACCGCACCGCGCTCGTCACCGGCCTTGCAGCCGCGGCCATCTTCGCCGCGGACCAGATCCACACGCTGCGTTCGCGCACGGCCGAGCTGCTGCGCGAGGCGCGCGAAGCGCCGGTGCGCGTCGCGCAGCTGGAGCGCCGAATCGCGCAGCTCGATGACGAGCTCGCTTCGGCTCGCGCGGAACTCGAGGCCGACGACCGCGTGGAACGACTCGCGCAGCGGCTCTCGGTGGTCTCCTCGCGCATCGAGCGCTCGGACTGCGAGATCGCCGAACAAGACGCGCGCATGGACAGTTGGGAGCGGCTGTGGAGCGGACTTGCGCCGCGCGACATCGACGGGCGGCTGACGCGCCTGCACGCGCTGGTCGACGAGCGCGAAGAGCGGCTGGAAGAGCTCGACGAGCGCTCGCAACGACTGGACAGCGAGAGTCGCGCGCGCCTGGCGGAACTGCACTCGCGCGTCGCGCCGCTGGTCGAGCGCGATGTCGAACGCATGTGGCGCGAGCTCGTCGCGCCGGTCGTGCAGCTCGCCGGCGACGCCACCGTGGGCAGCGGCGTGCTGCTCGAGTCGACGCCCAGCGGCGAGCACAACTGGAAGACCCACGTGCTCACCTCGTGGCACGTCGTGCGCGACATCTACGGCTCGCCGCAGCGCACGTCGGACCCCGTGCCGGTGACGATCTACGCCTACGACGGCTCGACGCGCAACGAAAGCGCGCTGATGGTGGCCTACGACATCGCGCTCGATGTCGCGCTGCTCGAACTGCAACTCGACGAGCGCCTCGAACACGGCGCCAGACTCGCCTCGCGCGAGCGCCTGACCGAAATCGCGACCTTCGACGCGATCTACGCCGTCGGTTGTCCGCTGGGCAACGACCCGATCCCCACGCCCGGCGAAATCGCTTCGACCACGCACGTGGTCGACGGAGTGCGCTACTGGATGCTCAGCGCGCCGACCTACATCGGCAACTCCGGCGGCGGCATCTTCGACGCGCGCACGCACGAGCTCATCGGCATCTTCTCGAAGATCTACACGCACGGCGCCGCGCGCTCGACGATCGTGCCGCACATGGGCCTCGCCACTCCGATGCCCGACATCTACGACTGGATGGAGCACGCCGGCTGCGCGAGCAGGATCGGCGGGATCAAGCCGCGCCTCGAGGCCGCCTCGGCCAAGCAGTGACGGCCGCGCCAGCGAGGGCGCACTACAATCGCGCGCATCGACGCGCTGAGTTCACAGTCCGAGGCTTCGCGACGCCGCGCGCGAGCATGCGCTTGGACGCTCGCGGCAGCGCTCACGCTGTTGGCGCTCGTCCAGGCGGTTCACAAAGCGCGCAAAGGCCAGTGCGCCATCCTCAAGTGGCGCCCGGCGGTCGAGGCGCTCGAGCGCGGCGAGTCGATCTACGGGCGCGATGAGCAAACGCTGCGCGAGGGCTTTCCCACGCCGCCGACGACCGCGCTGTGCCTGCGGCCTTGGCTGGCGCTCGACGACGTCGCCGCCGGCGTGCTGTGGGCCGTGTTCAAGCTCGCGCTCGCCTGGTGGATGGTCGCGACCTGCGCGCGCATGGCGGCCGGAGCGCTGCACGACTATCCGCCCTGGGCGCTGGTGGCGCTGATCGCGCTGCTCGCGCGCGTGCTCCTGTCCGACATCGCGCACGGCAACATCAACATTCCCGTCGCGGCGTGCGTGGTCGCCTCGGCCGCGAGCTGGGGGAACGGTCGCGAGCGCGCCGCGGGCCTGTGGGCCGCGTTCGGCGCCACGCTCAAGGTCACGCCGGCCCTGCTGCTCGCCTACTTCGCGTGGAAACGCAGCCCGCGCTCGGCGCTTTGGATGCTCGCGGGCATCGCGCTGTTCGCGGGCGTGATTCCGGGCGCGCTGCTCGGATTCGAGCGGCACTTCGCGCTGGTCGGCGAGTGGCGCGACCAGATGCTCGAGCCGTACGTGAGCGGCGCGCAGCTCACACGCATGCAGACCGAGCACATCAATCAGTCGCTGACCGGCTTGCTCGGCCGCTTGCTCAGCGAGTCGACGGCCATCGTGGCGCGCCCGCCGCACTTCGAGCGCGATCTGTCGATCCACTGGATCGCGCTGGAGCACGCCGACTTCAAGCTCGTGTTCTACGCCTGCGCTGCGGCGGTGCTCGCGTTCGTCGCGTGGGCCGCGCGCTCGGCGCGCACGCCGCAAGCCGCGCTCGGCGAGTACGCGCTCGTGGCGCTGGCGATGCTGCTGCTCTCTGAACGCAGTTGGAAGCAGCACTACGTGACGCTTGTCCTTCCGCTGGCTTTCCTGCTGAGTCACGCGAGCGGCGCGGCGCCTGCGCGCGTTCGCCGTCGATCGCTCGCGCTCGTGGGCTTCGCCTTCGCACTCACCGGACTTACGGGCGAGGGCCTCCTCGGCGAGCGGCTCAGCGACCTCACGGAGGCCTACGGCGCGTGGACCTGGGCCGCGTTGGCGCTGCTCGTCGGCGTCGGACTTGCACTGCGCGAGAGCCGCGCAGCGCTGCGAGCAACGCAGCCGCCGGCACGCTGAACAAGCACACGCTCGGCTCGCACAGCGCGGTCGCCGCTACCATCGCCGCCACGATGGCCCTGACTCCCCCGCTGGCCTGCACGGTGCGCGGCTGCGCGCTCGCGCTCGAGCCGCGCGGGCGAAGCTGGAGCTGCGCGGGCGGACACAGCTTCGACGTCGCGCGCAGCGGCTACTTGAGCCTGCTCCAACCGCAAGATCGCCGCTCGCTCGCGGCGGGCGATTCGCGCGAAACGGCGCAAGCGCGGCGCGAGTTGCTCGACTCGGGCTTCGGCGCAGCGCTCGAGCAGGCGCTGTGCGAGCTGGCGGGCGAGCTGCGCCTCGAACCAGGCAGCTTCGCGGCCGATCTGGGTTGCGGCGAAGGGCGATTTCTGGCTGCAGCGGCCGCGTGCAGCGCACTCCACGGCATCGGCCTCGATCTGTCGGCGCACTCGATCGAGCTGTGCGCGCGCCGCCATCCGCAGCACACCTGGGTCGTGGCGAACGCCGATCGCCGTCTGCCGCTCCTCGACGGCTCGCTCGCCCTCGCGCTGTCGATCGACGGCCGACGACCGCGTGACGAGCTTGCGCGAGCGCTCGCAGCTCACGGCGCGCTGATCGTGGCCGTCCCCGCCGCCGACGACCTGGCCGAGTTGCGCGGGGCCGTGCTGGGTGAAATTCACGGGGATTCGCGTGTCGCCCGCGTCGTGGCCGAGCTCGCGCCGCAGTTCGAGCTGGTGGGAGAGCGCTCGGCGCGGGCGCAAGTGCAACTCGAGCCCGCCGACCTGATGCGCCTCGCGGCCGCCACGTACCGCTGGGCCCGCGCTCGCGAGCGAGCGGCGCTCGCCGAACTGGGCCGAACCGCCGTGACCACGAGCCACGACCTGCTCGCGTTTCGACGCGTGCGCGCCTGAGCCGTCGCACGACGCGCGGGCTACGATGGCGCGGACTCGCACTCTGCCGTTCCTCCCCGTTTCCACCCGTCCGCGGCGAGCCGCGCCGCGCCTCCATGGGATCCATCCTCGTCTGGCACGCCGGTCTGGCCTTGCTGAGCGCGGGCGCGCTCGCACTGGGAACAGGTGATGCAGCGCGACGCGCAGCCGCCGAACCGCCGAGCGCGCCGCTGCGTTACGGCCGCGACATCCGTCCGCTGCTCTCCGACAAGTGCTTTCGCTGCCACGGGCCCGACGAGGCCGCGCGCCAGGCCAAGCTGCGCCTCGACGAGCGCGAGCCCGCCCTTGCGGCCGGCGCGATCGTCCCCGGCGACGCGCGCGCGAGTGAGCTCTTCGCCCGCGTCACCGCGAGCGATCCCGACGACGTCATGCCGCCGCCGTCGAGCCACAAGAAGGCGCTGACGGACGATGAAGTCGAACTGCTCGAGCGCTGGATCGACGAGGGCGCGCACTACGAGCCGCACTGGGCCTTCGTTCCGCCGACGCGCGCGCCGCTGCCGAACGTCGAGAACTCCGCCTGGGTGCGCACGCCGATCGACGCCTTCGTCCTGGCGAAGCTCGAGAGCGAAAACGTCGCGCCGAGCGAACCCGCGCCGCGCGAAACGCTGCTGCGCCGCGTGTTCCTCGACCTGACGGGCCTGCCGCCGACGCCCGAGGAGCTCGACGCGTTCCTCGCCGACTCGCGCGCCGACGCGCTCGAGCAGTGGATCGACAAGCTGATGCGCGAGGAGCCGTATCGCTCGCGCTACGCCGAGCGCATGGCGACGCCGTGGCTCGACGCCGCGCGTTACGCCGACACCAACGGCATCCACATGGATGCGGGCCGGCAGATGTGGCTGTGGCGCGACTGGGTGCTCAACGCCTATCGCAACAACCTGCCCTTCGATCGCTTCCTGACCGAGCAGATCGCTGGCGACCTGTTGCCGGATGCGACGCAGGAGCAGCTCATCGCCAGCGGCTTCAACCGCAACCACGTCATCACCGATGAAGGCGGCGCGATCGACGAGGAGTACCGCGTCGAGTACGCGGTGGACCGCGCTTCGACGACGGGCCAGGTGTTCTTGGGCCTGACGATGGGCTGTGCGCGCTGCCACGAGCACAAGTACGACCCCATCAGCCAGGACGAGTTCTACCGCTTCTACTCGTACTTCAACTCGAATGAGGAGCCGGGGCTGTATTCGCAGCTCCCCGATCCCAATCGCGCCTTCGAGCCGTTCATCAAGGCGCCGTCGCCCGAGCTCGAGGCGGAGCAGGCGCAGATCGAGAGCGATCTCGCTGCGGCGCGCGAGGCGCTCGACCAGCCTTCGCCGAACGACGAGCAGGGTTTCGCGGACTTCACCGCGAGCCTCAGCGGCGCGCAGGGCGTGAAGTGGGCGAGCCCCAAAGTGGTGCGCGCGCGCGCGAACGATGCGTTCGTGCTCACGCCCCAGGCGGACGGCTCCGTGCTCGCGTCCGGCGAGCGGCCCGATCGCGAGGATCACACGCTCGTGCTGCGCACGGACGCGACCGGGCTGCGCTTGCTGCGCCTCGATGCGCTGACGGACGCCAGCCACGCGGAGGGTCGCGTCGGGCGCGCCGACAACGGCAACGCCGTGCTGAGCGGCATCGAAGTGCTGGCGCAGTCGGTGCGCGAACCCGCGCGCGAACAGCGTGTGCAGCTGGTGTGGGCCTGGGCTGATTTCGAGCAGAAGAACGGCGACTTCGGCGTCGTCAACGCGCTCGACCCCGACCAACTCGGCTGGGCCGTCGACGGCCACAACCGCGCGGGCCCGCGCATGGCGTTGTTCCTCGCCGCCGAGCCTTTTGGCTTCGAGGGCGGGACCGAACTCACCGTCACGCTGCAGTACCGCTCGATCTACGCGCGCCACGCCTTCGGCCGCACGCGGGTCGACGTCGGAGCGATCGAGCCAGCGCTGCTCGAGCGCCTCCCGCTCGCAGCGACCGCGTGGCGGATCGCGGGTCCGTTCCCCGACGTGCGCGAGAGCGTCTTCGAGAAGCGCTACGGACCGGAAGAAGGCCCGCTCGACTTTGCGCAGAAGTTCGGCGAGCTGGGCTGGCGCACCGAGATCGCCTTCAAGGACGGGGTCCCCAACGCAACCGCCAACGGCGCGGGCGCCGAGTACGTCGCCAAGCGCGTTTACAGCCCGAGTGCGCGCAAAGTCGAGGTGTCGCTCGGCAGCGACGACGGCTTCCGACTGTTCGTCAACGGCGTCGAAGTGGCGAAGAACCAAGTCGATCGGGCCGTCGGCCCCGACCAAGACAAGGCCGCGATCGAGCTGCGGGCCGGCGTCAACGAGCTCGTCTTCAAGATCGTCAACACCGGCGGGCAGGGCGGCTTCTACTTCAAGGCGCTCGAGGGCGCGGGGCAGCTCGCGCGCGAGTTGTGCGCCGCGCTGGTCCCCGCAGGACGTCGCTGGAGCGAGCTCGACGCGGAGTTGAAGCGCACGTGGCGCTTGAGCGCGTCGCCGGACTACGCCGCCAAGTCGGCGCGCGTCACGGAGCTCGAGAAGGCGCTCGTGGACCTCGACGCGCGCACGCCGCGCACGATGGTCATGCGCGAGATGGCCAAGCCGCGCGAGACGTTCGTGTTGATGCGCGGCCAGTACGACAAGCCCGACAAGTCGCGGCCCGCGCCGCGCGACGTGCCGCGAGCGCTCGGCGCACTGCCCGAGGGCGCGCCCGCCAACCGGCTCGGACTCGCGCAGTGGATGACCGCGCCGCACAACCCGCTGGTCGCGCGCGTGGCCGTGAATCGACTGTGGGAGCTGGTGTTCGGAACCGGTCTCGTCGCAACGAGCGACGACTTCGGCCTGCGGAGCGAGTGGCCGAGCCACCCCGAGCTGCTCGACTGGCTCGCCGTGGAGCTGCGCGAGAGCGGCTGGGACGTTCAACACGTGCTGAAGCTGATGCTGGCGAGCAACACCTACCGCCAGAGCTCGCGCGCGCGCCCCGAGCTGCGCGAACGCGATCCGCAGAATCGCTGGCTCGCGTTCTCGCCAAGGCGGCGACTGGGCGCCGAAGAGATCCGCGACAGCGCGCTGTACATCGCCGGGCTCTTGGTCGAGCGCTTCGGCGGACCGAGCGCCAAGCCCTACCAGCCCGAGGGCCTGTGGCAGGAGGTCGCGATGCTCCAGTCGAACACGCGCGAGTACCAGCGCGACAACGGCGACGGCCTGTGGCGGCGCAGCCTGTACACGTACTGGAAGCGCGCGTGTCCCCCGCCGTCGCTCTTGATGCTCGACGCGCCAACGCGCGAGTTCTGCACCATCAAACGCGCCGCGACGAACACGCCGCTGCAAGCGTTCGTGCTGTGGAACGACGAGCAGTTCGTCGAAGCCGCGCGCGTGCTCGCGCAGCGCACGTTGGCCGAGACGAGCGCGGACGAGAGCGCGAAGCTCACAACGATGTTCCGCCGCTGCACGTCGCGCGCGCCAGCGCCGGACGAACTCGCCGCCTTGCGTGAAGCACTGACGGCCTTCCGCGAGCGCTATTCGAGCGACGCACAGGCCGCCGCGAAGCTCGTTGAGATCGGAGAGTCCATGACGCCGACGGAACTCGACGCGCGCGAACTCGCCGCCTGGACCATGGTCGCCAACGCCCTGCTCAACCTCGACGCCGCCATCAGCCGGAGCTGACCCGATGGATCCGATTCGCGAACGACAGTTGGCGCTGACTCGACGACGCTTCTTCGGCCTGGGCGCGGCCAGCGTGGGCGCGGGCTTGGGTGCGATGGCGCTCGGCTCGCTCGGCGGCCTTTCCGCGAGAGCGCACGCCGCGCGCGGCAACACCGCTCTGCCGATCGGTCCGCATTTCGCGCCCAAAGCCAAGCGCGTGATCTACCTGCACATGGAGGGCGCGCCGAGCCAGATCGATCTGTGGGACTACAAGCCCGAACTGCGCCAGCGCTTCAACCAGGATCTGCCGGACTCGATCCGCAAGGGCCAGCGGCTCACCACCATGACCAGCGGTCAGGCGCGCTTCCCCGTCGCGCCGTCGATGTTCAAGTTCAGCCGCTACGAGAATCGGCAGAACGGGGTGTGGCTCAGCGAGCTGATCCCGCACACCGCGTCGCTCGCGCGCGAGATTTGCTTCGTGCACTCGATGCACACCGAAGCGATCAACCACGAGCCGGGGATCACCTTCTTCCAGACCGGCACGCAGCAGCCCGGCCGGCCGTCGTTCGGTTCGTGGATGAGCTACGGCCTGGGCAGCGCCAACGCCAACCTCCCCACCTTCGTCGTGATGATCACGCAGGGCCTGGGCAACATGCAGGCGCTCTCCGCGCGCTTTTGGGGCAGCGGGTTCCTGCCGAGCGAGCACCAGGGCTGCAAGTTGCGCTCGAGCGGCGATCCCGTGCTGTATTTGAAGGATCCTCCGGGCGTGGAGCGCGCCGACCGCCGCCGCATGCTCGATCTCGTTGCGCAGCTCAACGAACGCGAGTTCGACTCCACGCTCGACCCCGAGATCCGCACGCGCATCGCCCAGCACGAAATGGCGTTCCGCATGCAGATGTCGGCGCCCGAACTGACCGACTTCTCCGACGAGAGCGCCGAGACGCTCGCGCTCTACGGCCCGGAAGTGTCGAAGCCCGGCACGTTCGCGGCGAACTGCCTGCTGGCGCGTCGGCTCGCCGAGCGCGGCGTGCGCTTCATCCAGCTCTACATGCGCGGCTGGGATGCTCACGGCAACTTGCCGAGCGAGATGCGCGCGCAGTGCGGCGCGGTCGACCAGCCGCAGGCCGCGCTCCTCAAGGACTTGAAGCGCCGCGGTCTGCTCGACGACACGCTCGTGCTGTGGGCCGGCGAGTTCGGCCGCACGGTCTACAGTCAGGGCGAGCTCACGAACACCAACTACGGTCGCGATCACCACCCGCGTTGCTTCACGGTGTGGATGGCGGGCGGCGGCGTGAACCCGGGCGTGAGCTACGGCCGCACCGACGACTACAGCTACAACATCGTCGAGAACCCGGTCTCGGTGCACGACCTGCACGCGACGCTGCTGCACCTGCTCGGCTTCGACCACGAGCGCCTGACCTACTTCGCGCAGGGCCGCGACTTCCGCCTGACGGACGTCGAGGGCCGCGTGGTGCGAGAGCTCCTGGCGTAGCAGCGGTGTCAGCGCGGCGACGCAATGCGTGGCTGGCGTTCGGGCTCTGGCTTCCGATCCTGTGCTTCGTTGTCGACCACCGGAGCTTCCACGTCTACGGCGCGTGGACGACCTGCGTGAGGTGGTTCGTTGCCCTCGAACTCGCGCTCTTCGCCACGCACGCTTGGCGGCCCGTCAAGTCGGACTTCCTGCGCGGGGCGATGCTCACAGCGTTCAGCATGGGCGCGCTGTTCGCACTCCTGACGGGGCTGCTGCTGCTCGAAGCCTCCCTGATCGGGCTCTTGGCCGTGATCGGACTGCTCGGACTCGTGCCGTGGGGCACAGCGCTCGCGTACGCCCACGCTGCGAGAGATCTGGCCAACGCAGTGCTGCCGCGCATCAGGCTGTGGCACCTCGCTGGCGCGCTCGCGGCCGCGGCGGTGCTGCTGGGGCCTCCAGCGCTCTGGCGACGCCATGAGGTCGTGATCGCGCGCGCTGCCATGGAGGAACTCTCGACGAACGACGACCGCGGGCGCGCGCTCGAGCTGCTCGCTCTACTGCCGCACTGCGATACGAGCTGCCTCCCTATCGATCCGCAGCTCTCGATCCTGCTGCGCTCGGATCTGGAGGTGTGGATCGAGTGGAACTGGACGGACCACCTGCACCGGTTTCCGATGCGCTGGGACTGATCGAGCTTTGCGCGCGTATCGCTCGACGTCTCGCCCGAGCACCGCTGGAGCGCGCGTCAACGCGTCGAGCCCATAGGCGGCACAGCGCGCGATGAGAGCGACGGGCTCGCGCGAGATGCGGCCGCGAAACCTGTCCAGCTCGCGTGCAGGGCCATCGCGTTGCGCTGTTCGGCGGATAACTTCCGCTCCATGACCACCAATCTCGAGATCGCGCGCACGGTCCAGCCCAAGCCCGTCGCGGAGATCGCGCAACGACTCGGGCTGGGCCCCGAAGACTGGACGCCGTACGGGCGACACGCGGCCAAGCTCGCGCTCGAGGGCATCGAGCGCCGACGCTCCAATCCGCAAGGCAAGCTGATCCTGGTCAGCGCGATCACGCCCACTCCGCTGGGCGAAGGCAAGACGACTACGACGGTGGGACTGACCCAGGGGCTCGCGCGCATCGGTGCGAGAGCGGCGTGCACGCTGCGCCAGCCTTCGCTCGGCCCGGTGTTCGGCATCAAGGGCGGCGGCGCGGGCGGCGGCTACTCGCAGGTCGTGCCGATGGAGCTCCTGAACTTGCACCTCACGGGCGACCTGCACGCCGTGGGCGCGGCGCACAACCTCGCGTCGGCGTTCCTCGACAACCATCTGCACCACGGCAACGCGCTCGGCATCGACGCGGGTTCGGTGAGCTGGCCGCGCGTGGTCGACATGAACGACCGCGCGCTGCGCAAGACCGTGATCGGCCTGGGCGGCAAGGCCAATCTGCCGGCGCGCGAAGAAGAGTGGTGGATCACGACCGCTTCCGAGGTCATGGCGATCCTCGCGCTCGCGGAGGACCTGCGCGATCTGCGCGCGCGCCTGGGGCGCGTGGTCGTGGCGTCGAAGAAGTGCGGCGGCGCTGTGTCCCTCGAAGACCTGCACGTGGCCGGCGCGATGACGGCGCTCCTGCGCGATGCGCTGCAGCCGAACTTGATGCAGACCGTCGAAGGCTGCCCTGCCTTCATCCACGCGGGCCCGTTCGCGAACATCGCGCACGGTTGCAGCTCGGTGATCGCCGATCGCGCTGCGCTTGCGCTCGCGGACTACGTCTGCACCGAGGCGGGCTTCGGCATGGACATGGGCGGCGAGAAGTTCTTCGACATCAAGTGCCGCCAGAGTGGGCTGCGCCCCGCCGCGGCAGTGATCGTGGCCACGGTGCGCGCGCTGAAGATGCACGGCGGAGTGGGCAAGATCGTGGCGGGCAAGCCGCTGGACCCGGCGCTCGTCGCCGAGAACGTCGACGCAGTGCGCAAGGGCGCCGAGAACCTCGCCAAGCAGATCGAGAACGCGCGGCGCTTCGGCGTTCCGGTGGTGGTGGCGATCAATGCGTTTCCGACCGACACTCCCGCCGAGTACGAAGCCGTGCGCGAGGCGGCTCTCGCGGCCGGCGCAGAGGACGCTGTCGCCTCGCGTCACTTCGCCGAGGGCGGAAAGGGCGCCGAAGAGCTCGCGCGCATCGTGAAGGCGGTGGTCGACCGCGGCGACGCGCGCGCGCAGCTCCTGTACGCCGATGACGCGCCGCTCAAGGCCAAGATCGAGTCGATCGCCACGCGCATCTACGGCGCCGAGGGCGTCGACTTCGCGCCAGATGCGACGCGCAAGCTCTACGAGTTCGAGCAGGCGGGCTTCGGGCGACTCGCGGTGTGCATGGCCAAGACGCAGTACTCGATCAGCCACGACGCCCGGCTCAAGGGCCGCCCGAGCGACTTCCTGCTCCCGGTCAAGGACGCGCGCCTGCTCGCCGGCGCCGGCTTCGTGACCGTGCTCGCGGGCGACATGACGCTCATGCCTGGACTGCCCTCGCAACCGGCCGGCGCCGCGATCGACATCGACGAGCGCGGTGAGATCGTGGGCCTGTACTGAGCCGCGCCATGCCGCACGAACGCGCGCGGATCGAGATCGTGCTCGGCGACATCACTCGCCTGGAGCTCGACGCGATCGTCAACGCGGCCAACGAGTCGCTGCTCGGCGGCGGCGGCGTCGACGGAGCGATCCACCGCGCCGCGGGCCCGGAGCTGCTGGCCGAGTGCCGCACCCTGGGCGGCTGCCCGACGGGCGAAGCGCGGATCACACGCGGCTATCGCCTGCCCGCGCGCTGGGTGATCCACACCGTGGGGCCGATCTGGCGTGGCGGCGCTCACGACGAAGCAGCGCTGCTCGAGAGCTGCTACCGAGCGTGCCTCACACTCGCTCGCGAGCAGCGCATCGAGTCGATCGCTTTCCCCGGCATTTCGACCGGTGTCTACGGCTATCCGATCGAAGCCGCCGCGCACGTCGCCGTAAACGCGATCGCGCGCTGGACCGCCGCGAACGACAGTCCAACGCGCGTCGTGTTGTGCGCCTTCAACGCGGAGACGAAAGCGGCGCTCGAACGCGAACTCGCAAAGCTGCCGCGCCCGCGCTGAGAGCTCGGCTCAGCGCCGCCGCGCCTTGGCGGCCGACGCGTGGCTCTTGGGTGAGTTCGTCTCAGCGCGAGCCCGCTGCCCGAGCTTCTGCGACGAGGGCACGTAGTTCTTCTGCTTGCGCTGCGCCTTGGTGCGCGGCGCTTGCTCGACCACGGCTTCCGCCGGCGGCAGCGCGTCGGCGGGCTGCTTGTGGCGGCGAGCGGCGCGGAGCCCCTGGGTGAAGCCGGCGCGCTCCAGGTCGCGCTTGACGGCGCGCCCCGCGGCCTGGCTGGCGGCGTCGAACGCGCTGCGCAGGTCTTCGGCGCGCTCGGTCACGACGATTTGCGGACGACCGGCCATGAGCACCTGGACGCGGCACTCGCTGTCCGTGCCACCGCGCGGTCCGTTGATGTCGGCGAAGCGCACGGCCACGCGGTCGATCTGCAGTGCGAAGGCCCCGAGCTTGGCCCCGAGCTTCTTGTGCACGTACGCGTACAGCGCCTCGGGCAGTTCGACGCCGTCGGCGTGGATCGAAACCGGCGTCTGCGGGGCCGTCGTGCGACCGCGTTCCTCGCGCGGCGTCTCGTCGGCGTCGACTCCCAGGGGTTGATTGCGTGTGTTGACGAGTTTTTGGTGTCGGCTCATGGTTGGTTCCGTTGGAGTGCGGCCAGACTTGGGGCCCAGCGGCGCCAATTCAAGCTCGATTCGGGTCATTTCGGCGAGGGGCCAAAGGGCGCAGCCGCATCGGCACGGCAGAGCTCGAGCACTTCGCGAGCGCAGCCCCACGATAGCGTCACGCCCGCGCCGCCGTGGCCATAGTTGTGCACGATCGTCCCGCGCGCTCGCCGCTCGCGCTCGAGGCGCACGGAGCTGCGGCCCGGGCGAATGCCGACCGCGACCGAGAGCACGCGCGCGTCGACCAGGCGCGGCTCGAGTTCGGCGCAGCGCGCGAGGATCGCGCGGGTCACGGATTCGTCGGGCGTGAGCTCTTCGACGCCTTCGTCGCTCGTTCCGCCCAGAATGCAGTCGCGCGAGCGCGGGATCGCGTAGGTGACGCCGCGCGGGTCGTAGTCGTCGAGCACGAAGCGCTCGACCGAGCCGCGCTCGACGCGCACGAGCTGCCCGCGGATCGCGCGCATGTGCGTGTCGCCCACCAGCTCGCGCGCCGCCAATCCCACGCAATTGACCACGCGCGGCGCGCCGTCGAAGGCCTCGTCGATCTCTCGCAAAGTCCGTCGCTCGATCCGCCCGCCTGCGCGCTCGAAGCGCTTCACGAGGTAGGCGAGGTACAGCGGCATTTCGCACACGGGAACGGACAGCTCGAAGCCGCGCGCGAAGCCGGACGGCAAGTCGCTTGTCGGAAGCTCGCGCAGGTCCGGCGCGCAGACGCGGTACTCGGCGCCTTCGTCGGGAACACCGCGAGGCAGGAGTTCGACACCGCGCACGAGCGTGACGCCCGAGCCTTCCTCGCGCGCCAGCGGCAGCAGCTCGAGGAAGGTGCGGCGCGCCCAGCCTGCGACGCGCTCGAGCGGCGCGACTTTGTAGGGATACCAGATCGCGCCCGCGATGCTGGAGGTCGTGCGCTCGGGCAACTCACGGGTCCAGATCGCGACGCGCAGCCCCGACTCCAAGAGCGCGATGGCGCTCGTGAGCCCGGAGACTCCGCACCCGACGACCACGATGTCCACGTCACTCGCCATGCTGGTGCGAAGGCCTCACGTGCGTTGACCGAAGAGGTAGTCGCTCTCCTGGGACCAGGCGGCGAAGCGGTAGAGCGGCGCGAGCTGGCGCAGTTCGTCGACCAGGAGCGCGGGCACGCTCGGATCCAACGCGGCCCCGCGCGCGCCGCTCGGCGCCGGCCACTTGCGCTCCACGCTCAAGCCCAGCTCTCCGGGCTTGTAGTACTTGAAGAACTCACGCAGCCAGTCGCTGGTGATCTGGCCGCAGATCCACTCGCCCTTCCAATTGTCGAGTCGCAGGCGGTAGCCGGGCGTGGAATTGAGCAGCGCCAGCCACACCCCCAGACCTTCCTTGGTCGTGCGATGGACCAGATTCTGGCCGTCGAACCACGCGTCGGGGTGCACTTTGAGGCTGATCTCGAGACTGCCCTCTTCGATCGCGACGCAGAAATAGGCGTTGCGATAAGCCGCATCGAGGTCCTTGCCGAGCTCGGCCCCGAGGATGCGTTTGACGCGCGCCTTCTCCTTCTTTCCGCGGCTGACGTAGGCCCACATGCGTTTGACCTTCATGTGGTTGAAGACCGTCGGGTGGTGCAGGCTGGTGCGCACCGCGAGGTCCAGCTCGCCTCCGCTCGCCGCCGCATCCGCGGACAACCGCTGGAGCGCGACGTTCGCGATCGACAGCAACTTGCGGCGCGTGGCCAGGCGGCGGTCGTTGTATTGCGGATCGCGACTGAGCGGGTCACTCAGCGCGTGGAAGTCCCCCTCTTCGAACGGGGCGAGGGCCGCCAGCGGCTTGGGCTCGACGTCGGACGGCTTGGATTGGGTCATGGCTCGCGCGTGGAAACGCGGTCACTGCGTGAGTGCTTCGAGCACGCGCGCCAGGTGCGGCGCGAGGTTCTGACCCAGTCGCTCGTGCCCCTGGGCGGTCGGGTGGATGCCGTCCTCGAGGTTCAGGCGCGGATCGCCGCCGACGCCCTCGAGGAAGCGCGGCACGAACGTCGCGCCCTCCTCGCGTGCGACGCGCTCGTAGAGCTGTTCGAAATCGCGCGCGTACTCGACGCCGAGATTGGGCGTGATGTTCATGCCCAGGAGCACGACCTGAACGCCGCGCGCTTTCGCGCCGCGCACGATCGCGCGCAAGTTCGACTCGAGCTCCGCCAGCGGCCCTGCGCGCAATCCGTCGTTCGCGCCCAGCTCGACCACCAGCACATCGGGCGCGCTCTGCAGCACCCAGTCGAGGCGCCGCAGACCGCCCGCGCTGGTGTCGCCGCTCACTCCCGCGTTGACGAGTTCGAAGGGCAACCCCTGCTCGAAGAGCTGGCGCTGGGCCGCTGCGGGAAACGCGTCATCGGGCGTGAGGTGCAGCCCCGCGGCGATGCTGTCGCCGAGAACCAGCACCTTGGGCGAGCCGGCGGGAATCGTCAGCGCAGTGCGACGCGCAGCGGCCGATCGTTCGGCGACGGCCGAGGCGCCCTCGCCCGGCAGCGCCCGCGACGGCGCCGGCTCGTCCGAGCACGCCGCGAGCGCGCTCAGCGCCGCACAGCACGCGAAAGCCGCGGCGAGCCGCGACGCACGAGTTCCCAGGATCATCGACACGACGATACCAAGCCCGAGCGCCGGCCTTCGATCCTCGCGCCGCGCGTGCATCGCGCGCCCGCATGGCTTACACCTCTCGCCCATGACCGCCGTTCCGCGCCTGGAGTGCATCGCTCTGACCCGCACGCTGCCGTCGGGCGGCCAGGCGCTCACCGTCCTCGATCACGTCGACCTCTCGATTTCCGCGGGCGAGTTCTGCGCCATCCTGGGCCCCTCGGGCAGCGGCAAGTCGACGCTGCTGGGCCTGCTGGCCGGGCTCGATCGGCCGACTTCGGGCGAGATCCTGCTCGACGGCGAACGCATCGACGACAAGAGCGAGGATCAGCTCAGTTTGCTGCGCCGCGCGAAGGTCGGGTTCGTGTTCCAGTCGTTCCAACTGCTGGGCAACTTGACCGCCCTCGAAAACGTGCTGCTGCCGCTCGAACTCGCGGGCGTGCGCGCTGCGCCGGCGCGCGCGAGAGAACTGCTCGAACAGGTCGGCCTGGGCGCGCGCACGCACCACTACCCGTCGCAGCTCTCGGGCGGCGAGCAGCAGCGCGTCGCCTTGGCGCGCGCCTTCGGACCGCGGCCCAGCGTGCTGTTCGCCGACGAACCGACGGGCAACCTCGACGCCGCGACGGGCGCGCGGATCCTCGAGCTGCTCAGCGAACTGCACCAGCGCGAGCAGACCACTTTGGTGCTGGTGACGCACGATCCGAGCATCGCGCGCCACGCGCAGCGCCGCATCCACCTGCGCGCCGGCCGCGTGGAGCGCATCGAAGAAGGCGTGAGCGTGTGAAGGCGCTCGACGTGCTGCGCGGCGCCTGGCGCGAGTCGCGCGGCTCGGGCCCGCGCCTCTTGTTCTTCATCGCCTGCCTCGCGCTCGGCGTAGCGGCCATCACCGGCGTCTCGGGGCTCGTCGACGCGATCGAACAGGCGCTGGTGGCGCAGTCGCGCGAGTTGCTCGGCGCCGACGTGTCGATCCAGGCGCGGCGGCCGATCGACGCGAAGGTCGACGAGTTCCTGGCCTTCGACGCCCAGCGCGAGCGAGCGCAGGCGCGCGAGACCCCCACGCTAGTGGCCTTCGGCCAGCGCTCGAAACTGGCCGAGCTCAAGGCGGTGAGCGCGAACTTCCCGTTCTACGGGCGCATCGTGCTCGAGCCCGATGGCCGCTTGGGCGAGGTGCTCGACGAGCAGTCGTGCGCGGTGGCGCCGGAACTCGCGAACGAGCTGGGCGCGCGCGTGGGCGACGAACTGTCGATCGGCGGCAAGCCCTATCGCATCGCGGCGCTGGTGCGCGACGAGCCCGGCCGCCTCGACATCGGCTTCACGCTCGGCCCGCGCGTGTTCGTGACGCTCGAAGGGCTCGCGCGCAGCGGGCTCGAGCAGTTCGGCAGCCGCATGCGCTACCGCGAGCTGTACCGCCTGCCCAGTTCGCCCGACGAACGGCGCATCGCGCAGCTCAAGCGCGAGGTGAACGAGGGAATCGAAGATGCGGCCTACCTGCGCATCGAGAGCCACCGCGAAGCGCAGCCGACCGTGCGCCGTTCGCTGCGGCAAGTCGAGAGCTACCTGGGCCTGGTCGCGCTGCTCTCGCTCGTGTTGGGCGGCGTCGGCGTGGCGCAGATCGTGCGCGCCTGGGTCGCATCCCGCACTCAGGCGGTCGCAGTGTTGCGCGTGCTCGGCGCGCGGCCGCGCGAAGTGCTGGCGATGTACCTGACGCACGTGGCGTTGCTCGCGCTCGTGGGCAGCTCGCTCGGCGCGCTAGCAGGCTCCTTCGCGCCGCACCTGGTCGCGCGCATCGCCGCTGACCTGCTGCCGAGCGGTTTCGAATTGAGCTGGTCGCCGCTGGCGCTGCTGCGCGGACTGGGCCTGGGAGTTGGAATCGCGCTGGTCTTCAGCACGCCTCCACTCACCGCCGTGTGGCGCGTGTCGCCAGCGCGCGTGCTGCGCACCGACATCGAGCCTCTGCCCGCACCGCGCGCGGTGGCTTGGGGCGCCGCTGCGCTCGTCGCGCTGGGCCTGTTCGCAGCGGCGTGGACCCAGAGTCGCGAGCTCACCGTCGCCGCCGGCTTCACCGCGGCGCTGGCCGTCCTTGCAGGCGCGCTCGCGCTCGGAGCGCGCGCCCTCACCCGTCTCGCCGCGCACGTTCCGCGCGAGCGCTTGAATCCGTACCTGCGCAACGGCGTAGCAGCCCTCGCGCGCCCGGGCATCGGCGTGGTCGGCGCGACCGTCGCACTGGGCTTCGGCGTGCTCGTCATCACTTTGATGGCGCTGGTCGAGAGCCGGCTCTCCGAGCGCCTGCGCAACGCGCTGCCGACGGATGCACCGAGCGTGTTCCTGCTCGACGTGCAGCCCGACCAGCGCGAGTCCGTGCGCGAACTCGCGACGCGCCAGGGCGCCGTCAACTACTCGGACGTGCCCGTGCTCACCGCGCGGCTAGCGTCGATCAACGGCGTGTCGGTGCGCGACATCGCGCCCGGACGCGCGGAGGCCAAGGGCCGCGAGCAGTGGGTGCTGATGCGCGAGCAACGCATCACCTGGGCGAGCACCTTGCCCGCCGACAATCGCGTCGTGGCCGGCGAGTTGTGGAGCGACCCGCAGCGCCTGGAGCTGAGTGTCGAGAAGGACTTCGCCGAGGACCTGGGCGTCGGCCTCGGCGACCGGCTGGCGTTCGACGTGCAAGGCGTGGAGATCGAGTTCGCCGTCACCAGCCTGCGCACCGTGGAGTGGGAGTCGTTCGGCATCAACTTCTTCCTGATGGCCGAGCCCGGCTCGCTCGACCACGCTCCGCACAGCGTGCTCGCGGCGGTGCGGCTCGAACCCGCGCAAGAGGCCTCACTCCAGCGCGAACTCGCGAGCAGCGCGCCCAACGTCACGCCCATCGGAGTGCGCGCGATCCTCGAAAAGGTGCTGGCCGTGCTGTCCAAGCTCGCCGCGGCGGTGCGCGTGCTCGGGCTGTTCACGATCCTCACGGGCCTGGTGATCCTGGCTGGCGTCGCGAGTTCCTCGGCTGTGCACCGCGGCCGCGAAGTCGCGTTGCTCAAGACGCTCGGGCTCACGCGCGCCGGGGTCGTGACGCTGTTCGGCATCGAGTTCGCGCTCGTGGGCCTGGTGGCGGGCGCGATCGGCGCCACAGCGGCGTTCGCGCTCGCCTGGGTGTTCCTCGAGCGCGTGGTCGAGCTCGGCGCCGAGCTTCCTTGGGCCGCGCTGCCGGCGGCTACGCTGGCCACGGCGCTCGCCAGCGCGCTGTGCGGTCTCGCCGCCAACCTGCGCGCGCTGGCAAGTCGTCCGATCGAGAGCCTGCGCGGCTGACTCGCGGCGCAGCGTTCAGCTCTCGCGGATCGAGCCGAGCACGGAGGCAATCTCCTTGCGACCGGCGGGCGACTCGCGCCACTCCAAGTACTTGCGCACGCCCGCACGGCCGCAGTCCGACAGGAAGCGCTGCTGCTCGGGCTTCAGCTTGAAGTCGGTGAAGCCGATCTTCTCGCCGACGTCGATGAAGACCGTGCGCGCCCAGTCGTTCTTGTGCAGGTGCACCTTGTTGGCGATCGCGCGCATGAACGCGACCAGCGCCCAACCGTAGCGCACGATGTTGTCGATCTTGAGCGGCTCGTTGGCCCAGTCCTTGAGGTTGAACTCGAGCTCCTTGGTGGTGTCGACGCGGAAGCCCAGCGTTTCGGCGTTGAAGCGGAAGCGATCGTCGGGGTTGTAGTTCACGCGCACCCCATTGCGCGGGTCGTTCAGGTAATCGACGTGGTCGAACAGGTTGACCGGGTAGTTCCAGGTCAGCCCGCCGTCGACGATCACATCCTTCGAGGCGCCGCGCGCGCAGGCGAAGAACAGCGGAATGCTCATCGAGCGCCGCACCGCGTCGTGGAGCTTGAGGTCGGGCGATTCGAACACGCTGTAGACCTCGCGGCGCTGCTGCGAGAGGTTGGAGCCGATCAGGAACGGCCGCGGGAGCTTCACGCCCTTGTCCGCCAGCGCCGCCTGCCAGGCGTGGAGTTCCTTGAAGCTCGGGCTCGCGCCGGGCGACTTGACCCCGTGCTGCTTGGACAGGGCCGCGATCTTGGCCGCGATGTACTTCTTGATCCAGTCGCGGAAGCGATCGCCCTTGTACCAGCCGTACTCGCCGAGCAGCCGCGCCGTGTCGCGTCCGAAACCGAAGTCGTCGTCCTGGAACTCTGCGAAATTGGTCTCGCGCAACACCACGCCGAGTTCGGTGGGCGTGTAGCCGACCGCGAGCAGCGCGGCCGTGATGGCGCCGGCCGAGGCCCCGCCGACGCGCTGCACGCCGGCCAGCAGGCCGCGCTCCTCGAGTTCGAGCAGAGCGCCTTCGTAGGCGATGCCCCACACGCCTCCGCCTTCGAAAACGAGGTTGCGAACGGGGCCGAGAGTTGCGTCAGTGGTCGTGGCGGGCATGGCGTGAAGTCTGGATTGGGGTAGGGCGCGTCAGATGCGGTGCGCAGAGGGATCGAGCGAGTTCGGAGCCGACCCGCGAGCGCGGCGTCGAAGTGCATTGGTAGCGCGCGGCCGAACCCGGCGCGAGGTCGCGGGCGTGTCGAGATACGAAAACGGGCCGCCCGTCAACTTGTGACGAGCGGCCCGCAGAGCGAATCGGACCGGCCAGCGAAAAGAATCAGACCAGCCAGCGAAGCGAATCAAACCGGCCTGCGGAGAGAGTCAAACCGGCCAGCGAAGCGAATCAAACGGGATAGTACGCCGTCGCGCGCTTGTGTCCGGTCGTCTTGACCTTGCCGTCGTCGATGAGCTTCTTCATCGGCAGACGCATGGTCTTGGTGTCCGTGCCCAGCGCCGCCGCGATCTGCTCGCCGCGATTGCCAGGGTGCTGGAGTACGTACTCGAACAGACGCTCGGAGAAGTTCTCGACTTCACGCTGAGAGCGCCGTCCGCCGGCGCTGACCGGAGCGCCCGCCGGCGCGACCACGCCGTTGAGCGAGAGGATCGCGCTGAGAGCCGAGCGCGCTTCGCTCAGCGTGTCGCGGCTGGCGCGGTCTTCGGCCACGCTCAAGGCCTTGTCGATGCCCTTCAGGGCGGCGCGCACGTGCTTGAGCACGGGGTTCTGACGGACTTTCTTTTGCTCCGCGCGGGCCTTGATCGACTCGATCTTCTTTTGCAGGTCGGCGATCAGTTGCTCAGGGCTACGGCGGGTGCGTGTGGACGCAGCGTTCTTCATTCGATGAACCAGAGAGGACAGTCGTTGGCTGTTGATGCGCCCGAATCCTTGTTCGCTTGGACTGGGCTGGGCCGCGAGCGAGCGGAAGAGAATAGTCAGCTCGCGGCGGAGCGCAATCGCCAACACGAAAACATCACATGGCGCGAATCGGCTGATGACGCTCGGCTGCTCATTCGGCGTGGCGCTTTCGCCGGCGCAGCCACAGCCAAAGCAGGACCGGCACGCCTGCGATCAGGGCCACCAGGACAGCGACGAGGACGAACATGCTGCGGGCCGCCGCCATGCCGAGTGCAGGCGAGTTCGTGGCGTCCGGCGCCGAGCGTGCGGAGTTCTGAAGCACGCGCAGGGCAACCGGCGGGGCGCTGACGCTGCGATAACCGCCGGACTCGGACGGGTCGAAGTAGGGCAACGTCACCGTCGGGGTCTGGATCAAGCGCCGCGAGAGCGCGCTGAGGTCGTAAGTGACCACCAGCGTGTCGCGCTCGCGTCGCGCGAGTTGCCCGACGACGCGATAGTCACTCGAGGGCGCCAGGCGCGGCGCCTCGAACTCGCCCAGGTTGCCATCGCCCGAGATCAGCACCTCGAGACGGAAAGTGTCGCCCACGCTCAGCTCACTGCGGTCGACGCGCGCCGTCATTTCGAAGCGTCCGATCGCACCCCCGAAATCAAGTGGGCGCCCCGACTCCGGCAGCGCTTCGACGCGAAGTACGACGGTCGGCCCGCTGAGCCCTGCGATACGGCTGTCGGTCGCCTCGCGCTCGTCGAGCAGGGTCGAGCGGAACTGCGTGGCGTACACCAGGCGCAGGCGCGGCGCTTCCAGCTGCAGTTCGCCCGCGGCGACGGACGGGCGCCGCGCGCGCAACTCGAAGCCCCGCCAGACGCGCTGCTCGAATTCGCGCTCGGGCAGGCGCAGCGCCGCAACGGCGCGATCACCGAGCGCAACGCTGGCGCTCGCACCATCAGCGTTGCTCGAGGCCAGGTCACGCTCGAGCCACGGACACAGCACCTGCACCGGAAGGTCGAGACGCCGCGCGGAGAGCTGCTGCAGGTGGCGCTCGATGAAGTCGCGCTCGAGCCAGACGCGCACGGCGATCTCGAGCGGCTCGCCCGCAAACGCTCGTTCGCGCAGCGGCGCGACTTCGACGCGCACGTGCTCGGCCACGAAGTCGTCGGCGGGGGCCGCGAGCTGCGCAGAGGGACTCGAAAGCAAGTCGACCAGCGGCGCCTGAGCCAACAGCCGCGCGCCGCCGAGTGCGAGCGCGGCGGCGACCCAGCAGAAACGAAGCGAGCGGCGCGCCGACATCACAGTGTCAAGCCGCGCCGCTCGTGGAGGTAACGCTCTTCCGGGGGTCGATCGCAGCGAGCAGGCGCGCGAGTGCGCCTGCTCCGGCGCCCGTTCAGCGGGCGAAGTACTTGGTGCCGCGCTTCTCACCCTTGGTGCTGATCGTCTTTTGCTCGAACAGCTTTTGGATGGGCAGCTTCAAATCCTTGGTCGGGAGCTTGAGGGCCTTGCCGATCTGCTCGAGGCGCTGACCGGGATTGGCCTTGATGTGCGAGAGCACGACCGCCGCAGTCTTCAACACGTCTTCAGGGCTGCGCTTGCCGCCCTTGCTGCTCGCCGCCTTGGACGGGCGACCGGGGCCGCGACGGCCGGCGCGTGCCGCAGCAGGAGCCGCAGCGGGCGCGGCGGCGGCGGCGCCAGCGTTGAGAGTCGAGCCGAGCGCTTCGTGCACCGCCTCGAGGGCCGAGAGCTTGACCAGGTTGGTGAGCTCGTTGACGAAGGTGTCGATGCGGGAGCGCAGTTCGCGATCCAGGGGGGAGTTCTTCATACCCTTATTGGGCCAGCGCTGGGAAACTCTTTCAAGTGGCAAGCGGCCGCACGGGCCACGAGTTCGCAAAAGCCACGTGCCCTTTTGCGGGGTAGCAGGTAGACTGCCCTTGTTACCGCCGCGTTGGCGTGACGCTTTTGCGAGCGGCGTTGCGCCTGGGAAGCACGGCGGTGACTCTCTCCCTCGGGGCCGGCATCCGATTCGTCGGGTGTCCGGCCCCCCTTCGTGCCCAGCCCCCCCCCGTCGTATCCGGCGCGCTCGCTCGGCGCCGCTCAGCCGCGGTGCACGAGCGCCGTCATCCAGCGCGCAGCACGCGCACCAACGCGCTCACGATCAACACGGCGCCGATCGGCACGAGCGCAATGCCGAGCGAAGGATCGCCTTCGAAATTGAGCACGCCGCCCGCGAAGAACCCCAGCGGCATGAGCACCGAGCCCAGCGCGAGCTCTCGCCCGGCGCGCACTCGGGCGCGCTCGTCGGCGACGTGGTGCGGCGCCAGCGCGACGAACAGCAGGCACAGCATCCCGAGCATCGAGCCATGCGCGTGCGCGAGGCGCCACAGCTCGCGGCGCATCGGGCTGTCGAGCCACTGCGCCAGCTTGAAGCCGTGGAGCGCCTCGAGCGCCACCCCCATCGGCAGGGAAACAGCGAGCAGCCCGCAGCCCACTCGCAACACCAGCCGCACTCCGGTCGTGTTCATTCGCCGATGGAAATCACGTGGTCGCTTTGGAGGTCGAGCAGCCTTCGCACGCGCTCGAGGTCGAGCCGGCCGCGCGCGTCGATCATGAGCGCGTCGGCGGGACGTGCGAGCTTGCGCCCCAGCGCACGCGGCGCCTGCTCGAGCAGTTCGAGCAGCGCGGGCGTCCGTTGTTCGGGTGGCGCCAGCGGATCGAAACGCTCGAGCCACGGGCGCAGTCCCAAACCCGCGCGCTCATCCAGGGCCCGCAGCGAGCGGCGCGCGATCACGCGCACGCTGGGGTAGCCGTCGCCGAGCGTGACGATCAGGTTCAGCGCCGCCGCCGCGCGGCCCGTTTCGTCGAGCGCGCTCTCCGGCCGGCCCAGCCGCCAGGCGTAGACCGCGCGCTGCACGGCGTCGCCCGCGTGCAGCGAGGCCAGGGCTTCGGGGACCTCCAGCGGCGCGCCATCCGGCCGCGAGCGCGGTCGCTCGTAGCGCTCGCCCCACCACTCGCGCATGCGATCGGCGGCCCACAGCGCGTCGCGATCGGCGTGGCACTGCGTGCAAGCGTGCGGCCTCCCGCCCTCGACGTCGCGGCGCGTGTCGGGGCTCTCGATGCGATGGCTGCGGTGGATCTCCACCACGCCGTACACCATGTGCGGCATGTGGCAGTCGAGGCAGCGCGAGCCCGCCCCAGCGGGATCGTGGTGCGTGTGCGCCCGCAGATCCGCGGCGAGCTCCGCATGGCACTGCGTACAGGCCGCGTCCGAACGCATGTGCGGCTCGATCTGGCCGTGCACGTCGCCGCCGTGCATCACGTGGCACGAAAAACAGGTCAGCTCGCCGCCGTCGTAGCACGGAGATTGCGTGACCCCCAGGTACTCGTACGCCGTGAGGCGCGCGGTCCCGTCCGACCAGAAGCGCTCTTCGAAGCCGCGGCTCGCATCTGCGCCGAGCGGCGGTGTGTCGCGTCGAATGGGCTCGACGTGGCCGGCGAGCACATCCCCGGGCCGGAAGGTCGGCCCCGACTCCATGTAGGTCCAGATCTTCTCGGGCGGCGAGGGCAGGCGCTGCGAGTGGCACTGTCCGCACAACGCCGTGGCCTGCGCCTGGTCGAGCGCGAGCGGATCGATGATGCGCTCGTCGCCGCCGCCCGCGTGGTGCGAGGCATAGCGCGACAGCGGCGAGCGATGCTTGCTCGCGTGCTCCGCTCCCGGGCCGTGGCACGACTCGCACGAGATCCCCAGGTCCGCCACGGAGCTGTCGAAGTGCTTGGGCGCGGGCGCGGGCGCGCCGTCGCGGCCCAGCTCGAGTCCGGGCGACGGCGCCGTGTTGTGGCAGAAGATGCAGTTCTCGTTCCACAGCGACTGGTGGCGACTCCAGTCGTTGTTGTCGGGCGAGAGGAACACGCCGTTCATGTGCATCCAGCGCTGGTCGCCGATGTGCCACACCAGCGGAAGGCGACGGTACGCACCGCCCACGGCGTCGCCGACGAGCTCGAAGTACTGCTGGTAGCGGCGCGAGCCCACGGCGAGCGCGACCGTGGCGACGCGCGCGGGCTCGCTTCCGATCGCGGGCAGCTCGAAGCAGAACTCGCCCTCGCGCTCGAAGGGCCGCGCGCTGGCGCCGAAGAGCGTCACGGCGACGCCGTCGAAGCGGCCGCGCACGCTCTCGCGCGTCGGCAACTGCGTCATCGACGAGTGGAAGGTCGCATCCCACGAGGCGTGCTGCTCGGGGTGGCACGCGCGGCACGCGTCGGCCCCGATGTACTCGCCGCCGCGCGCGAGCAGTCCGCCGGACGGGTCGATGCGCGTGGGGTCGGGGCCCAACCACAGCGCGAGCCCCATGGCCAGCGGCGCAGCGCACAACGCTGCAGAGAGCGCGAGCGGTGAAGCGGCGTTCGAGCCCATGGCGACCGCGCTTCAGCGCTTGGGGTTCTTGCCCGGCGCCCAGGCCGGATCGATGCGCCCGTCGGCCAGTGCGCGCGCGGCCTCGAGCGCGGCGCGCACGCAGCTCTCCATGTGCGCGTAGTCGAGCGTCGCGGGCTCGTCGCTGACCTGGTGGTAGTCGCGGTGGAGGTTGTAGCTCGACAGCGTCTGCGCCACGACGCCCTTGATCGCGAAGGCGTAGTTGTCGGAGCGCTGGAAGAAGTTCTGGTCGGGACGTTGATCGCTCTCGATCGCGAGCCCCAGCTCGCGGAAGCGCGGGCCGAGGTTCGACAGCTCGAAGCCCGTCAGCCACAGCTTGCCCGCGCCGCCGATCAGCTCGTCGGGGCGGCCGATCATCTCGAAGTTGAGGTTGGCGGCGGTGCGCTCGAGCGGAACGACGGGGTAGTTGATGTAGTGGTGCGTGCCCACCAGGCCGATCTCTTCGCCAGTGGCGAAGAAGAAGATCAGCGTGCGCGCCGGCGGCGGACCGGCGGCGAAGGCCTCGGCCAGCTCGAGCACCGCGGCGCAACCCGAGGCGTCGTCGTCCGCGCCGTTGCGAATCCGGTCGGCGCCCTCGGCGGCCCGCGCGTCGAGCCCGATGTGGTCGTAGTGGGCGCTGAAAACGATCGCCTCCTGCGCCAGCTCCGGGCGCTCGGCCGTCCCGACGCCGGCGAGCTTGCCGATCACGTTGAACGCGGGCAGCTCGGTGTAGTCGCTCTCGAGCTCCAGGCGCAGCGCCTCGATCGTCCCGTCGCGCAGGCCGGCGAGCAGTTCGCCGTTGGCCTGGATGCGCGCGGTGCTCGAGCGCGCCATCTCGCCCGGCAGGTCGCGCGAGCGCGGCGCACGTGAGTCCGCTTCCTTGCCCGGCGTCTTGGTTCCCGGCGTGATCAACATCCCGTAGCCGGCGCCGCGGCCCTCGCCCAACCACTCCTGCCGTTCGCGCTGCGAGCCGTCGAGGAACAGCGCGAGCTCCTCGTCGGGTGCGGCCGGCATCTCTTCGGCCTTGGTGACGAGCTTGACGCGCAGGCGGCTGCGCTTGCCCGCGACACCGCCCGCGAAGGTGAAGTCGATGCCTTGCACGCGCTCGTGCTTCGTCTCCGCGCCCGTCCAGGCCACGAGCTTGGGCGCCGAGCGGTACTCGACGCGCGCGAAGGGCACCTTCTGCAGGTAGCCGCCGTCGTCGCCCGCGGGAGCGACGCCCGCACGCTTCAGCGCCTGCGCGAGGTGCTCGCCGGCGCGCACGCACTCGGGCGTGCCCGTCGCGCGCCCCTTCAGCTCATCCGCGGCCAGCGCTCGCACGCAAGCTTCGATGTCGGCGCGCGTCACAGCCGGGTCCGCGCGCTCGACGGCGCCCTGCCGCGCGTCGACGGCGCGAACCAGAGCGAGCGAGACGATCCAAGGGGCGAGAACGCGGACGTAGCGCGAAGCCATGGCGCCCAGGGTAAGTCGCTGGTCGGCGAAACGACACGGGAGCGCTGCGCCGCCGCCACGCGCGCGAAGTACCGTGCGCCATGTGAACGCGCTCGTCGTGCTCGCCAAGGCCCCGCGGCCGGGGCTCGCCAAGACACGCCTCGCCGCAGCGGGGCGCCGGACGCTCGAGCAGGCCGCGCAGCTCGCGCGGGCGTTCCTCGAGGACACGCTCGCGAGCGTGCGAGCCGCCTCCGTCGAGCGGCGCTGGCTCGGATTCACCCCGGAGGATGCCGCCGGCGAGTTCGCCGAGCGCGCGCCGGACTTCGAGCGCTTTGCACAGGCGCGCGGAGACCTCGGCGCGCGCATCGCCGACGCCTTCGAGCGCGCCTTCGCGGCCGGCGCTGCGCGCGCAGTCGTGATCGGCTCCGACGCTCCGCAACTCGGCGCGGCTCGGATCGAGTCTGCGCTGGCGGAGCTCGGGCGCTGCGAGCTGGTCCTGGGCCCCGCGCGCGACGGCGGGTACTACCTGATCGGCCTCGCGCGGCCTCGACCCGAGCTGTTCGAGGGCCTCGCGTGGAGCACGGAGCGCGTGCTCGCGCAGACCTTGGAGCGCGCCGCCGCAGCAGGACTGCGCGCGAGCTTGCTGGACGAACTCGACGATATCGACGGCGACGCGGAACTCGCCCGGCTCGAGGACCAGCTCGTACGGGCCCCGCAGTTGGCGCCGGCGACAGCGCGCGCGCTCGCCGAACTGCGCGGGGAACGCTGACGCGGGCGGGGCGCAGTCGCCCGGACTTCAGCCGCCCTTGCGCGCGGCGACCGCGCCGTCGATCAGCTTCTTGACGGCCGACTCCATCTCGTCGACCCAGTCGGCGCCGAAATCGCGCTCGAGGATGTCGCGCTCGCTGAATTCGTAGCGGCCCGAGCGCGGGTCGAAGTCGAACTGGTAGTCGTGCTCGCTGCCGTCGTCCTCGGTGACCATCACCATGACGATGTTGTTGGGGGCGTCGAGTTCGCAGCGAAACGTGGCCATCGGGCGTTCCTGGAGGATGTCGTCGGCGCGCGCCGGATGGCGCGGCGCGTCGAAGTTCGGCGCAAGAGGTTAGCCCAGTGTCGGAAGCTGCGCCAAGGCTGGACAGTCCTGCGCAGCGGGCCGACGATGGTCGCGTGATCAAGGCGCGAGGATCAGGTTGGCTGCGAGGCGTGCTCGCGCTCCTGCTCGCGCTGTTCAGCACCTCGTGCGCCGGCTGGACGCCGATCCACCGCGAGCGGACCTGGACGCTGTACGTCAAGGACGGTGAAGCCGTCGACGTCGATCGCTTCGGCCGCGCGCTCGGGCCGGCGTTCGAAGCGGTCGAAGCGCGCATGGGTCCGTTCGAGCGGCGCGTGCGCATCCACGCCTGGGAGAGCGAGGCGCCCGACGCGGACAAGTCGGGCGCGCGGCTCGAGCCGGGCGACGCGGAGCTGCACGACGTGCCCGGCATCGGACCGGCACGCGTCCGCGCCTTCCACGTCAAGGGCGGCTCGATGCTGTTCCAGTCCAGCGGCGTGTTCCTGGGCGTGGCCGAGGTCGGCACCGCGCTGCACGAGCTGGTGCACGCGCGCATCGCCGAGCAGCACCTCGACCTGCCGCTGTGGTTCGAAGAGGGCGTGGCTTCGTACTGGGGCGACGGCGCGTTCCACGGCGAACGCTGGCACGTCGACGGACTGGCCTGCTGGCCGCTGCGCGAGTTGCGCGAGCAACGGCTGAGCGACGCCGACCTCGCGCGCCTGCTCGCCCTGCACGCCCGCGACGAATACGACGCGCGTGAGAACCTGCTCGTGCACTTCCTGGGCTGGGCGCTCGTGTTCGACCTCGCGCAGCAGGCGCCGGACGCCGACTGGCTGGAGTGGAAGCGCATCTTCGAGCAGCAGGCGGCCCAGATCGGCGCCGTGGCGGCCGCGCGCGAGCGCCTGGAGCGCGTGCTCGCCGACGGGACGGTCCTGGGCTGGTTCGAGCGCCTGCGCGATCCCGCGCCGGGCGCGCGCCTGGCCGCCGCCAAGGGGCTGTGGAAGCTGCGCGACGTGCGCGCGATCGACGCCATGCTCGACGCGCTCGAACGCGAGCAGGACGGCGAGCTGCGCGTGGCCCTGGCGCTCAACATCCTGCTCGCCTCGGGCGAGACGCGGCTGGGGCGCACGCGCTGGAATCGGCTGGCGTCGGTGGTGTTCCCGATCCTGCGCGAAGCCAAGCTCTCCGATCCGCGCGAGGATCAGGCGCTGCGCGACGTGTACGCCAGCATGCGGCGCTGGGAATCGCGGCGCACGCGCAGCACGCAGGACGCGCTCGACGACCTCGCGCGCCTGTGGGAAGAGTGACGCGCGCGCGTCAGCCCCACTGCGAGTCGCCCAGGTTCTGGTAGATCTGCGCGCGGCCCGGGCCGAGCGATTTGGCGCGGTACATGGCCTTGTCGGCGCGGCGCATGAGCATCTGCGGCTCGTCGCCGTCGCGCGGGTAGAGCGCTGCGCCGAAGGACGCACTGGCGCGGAGCGACTTGCCCTCGAATTCGATCGGCGCCTCGATCGAGGCGATCAACTTCTCCCCCACGCGCCGCGCGTACTCCGCGCCGCCGACGCCGGGCAGCACGACCACGAATTCGTCCCCGCCCAGGCGCGCGATCGTGTCGCCGCCGCGCAGCACGCCGCGCATGCGTTCGGCCACCTCGCGCAGCAGGGCGTCGCCGGCGGCGTGGCCGTACTTGTCGTTGACCTCCTTGAAGCCGTCGAGGTCGATGTAGGCCACGGCGAGCTGCTCCTTGTTGCGCTTGGCGTGGGCCAACTCGAGTTGCAAGCGATCGGCCAGCGAAACGCGGTTGGGCAGACCGGTGAGCTCGTCGCGATACGCCAGGCGCTTGATGGCCTCGTCGTGCTCCTTGCGCGCCGAGATGTCGCGGAACACGACCACCTCGCCGAACTGCTCGCCTTCGGCGCTCTGGATCGGCGAGCGCACGTACTCGATGGGCACGCGCCGGCCGCCGTAGGCGAACAGCACCGCTTCGCGCGATTCCGCGCCGCGTTCGGCGAGTTCGGCGATGGGCGGGAACTCGGGCTCGACGTCGCGCACGATGAACACGTCGCTGGCACGGCCGCCGACGAGTTCGGACGACGGTCGGCCGAGCAGCTCGCACGCCACGCGGTTGGCGAAGCGCACTTCGCCGACGCGATTGATCGTGATCACGGCCTCGCCGAGGCTGCGCAAGGTGGTCGTGGCGAGTTTGCGCACATAGGCCAGCTCGCGCTCTGTGGTCAGCCGCATCAGCCCCAGCACGCTGACCATCGCGATCGAGAAGATCGCGGCCGCGGCGTTGGCCATCGCGACGCCCGGGCTCCCGCCGTCGGAGCGATTGACCCCAACCAGCGTGAGCAAAGCGCACGCGGTCGCGACTGCGAACGTGAAGCGCCGACGCGCGACCCACAGACTCACCAGGATGGGAATCGTGTAGAGCATCGACAGCGCGACCACGCGCGGCATGAACCAGTCGACGGCGAAGATCGCGACGATCAGCGCGAAGACGGTCGGGCGCAGCAGCCGCGGATGGCGCAGCAACCAGCTCTTGGGAAGCGATCGGATCTCGACTTCGACTTCGGCCACGACGCCATGAGCCAACACTCTGCGAGCGCGGCTGTCGAGCACACGGGCGAGGGAGCGCCCCGCGGCGCCCGTCTGCTAGACTGCGCTTTGCGTCCATTCGGAGCCGTTTTTCGAGCTGTTCCGCGCGCCACAGCGCCCTGAACCGTCCCCTCAATGCAGACCCTCGCCAAGCCCAATTTCGAGAGCCTCAGCCGCAACTTCCACCACTGGGAGAAGATCGGCGACCTGATCGACCAGTGCATCGACCTGATGCTCAACCTGCGCCAGAGCGGTCACCCGGGCGGCTCGCGCTCGAAGACGCCGCTGATGGTGGCGACGACCTTGGGAGTGATGCGCTGGGACGTGCGCCGGCCGGAACTGGCCTTCGGCGATCGCTCGGTGCTGGTCGCCGGGCACTGCAACCCGGTGATCTACGCGATGCTCGCGGTCTACAACGAGGCGCTGCGCCTGCGCTACAAGCAGACGGGCGACGCCAAGTACGCCGTGCCGCACGCTTCGGAGCGTCAGCTCGTGTGGGAAGACCTCCTGTGGCTGCGCCACAACGGTCACTTGCCCGGCCACGCCGAGATGGAGGGCAAGACGCTGTTCTTCAAGTTCAACACCGGGCCTTCGGGTCACGGCGCGCCGGCCGCTCTGGGCGAAGCGATGGCGCTCAAGCACGCCGGCGCGGGCGACGTGAAGGTGTTCGCGATCGAAGGCGAAGGCGGACACACCGCGGGCGCGCACCACGAGGTCAAGAACTCGGCCTTCGGCCTGGGCCTCGACAACCTGATCTACCTGTTCGACTGGAACGACCACGGCATCGATCACTTCGCCAACAGCGAGGTCGTGCACGGCGGTCCGGTCGAGTGGTTCGAGCCCTACGGCTGGCGCGTGGCGGGGACCACCGAGGGCGAGAACTACGCTGAGATCACGCGCGCGCTGCTCGAAATCGTGTGCGCCGAGAACACCGGCGGCCGTCCGGGCTGCGTGTGGGTCAAGACGCGCAAGGGCCGCGGCTACCACAAGTTCGACTACCACTCGCACGGCGCGGCGCACAAGCGCAACTCGGAGCTGTTCTGGAAGTGCCGCGAGGACTTCGCGCGCAAGTACGGAGTGACGTTCGAGGGCCACGGCGACACCAACGATCCGGGCGAGTCGCGCTGCCGCGAACAGTCGACGGGCTGGTTCAAGACCGTGTTCAGCGTGCTCGAGAAGGACAAGGAGCTGCTCGAGTACCTGGCCGACACGCTGGTCGAGCTGGGCAACAGCGTGCCCAAGAAGGCCGAGGGCTTCCGACTCACGGCGTCGGTGAACCTGGCCGAAGACCGCTCGTGGCTGGCGCTCGACAAACTGCCCAAGGAGCTGTTCGTCGCGCCCGGGACCGCGATCGCGAACAAGAACGGCTTCATGACCTTCGGCGCGTGGCTCAACAGCTATTCGCGCGAGAAGATGGGCCGGCCGCTGGTGCTCGCCTGCTCGGCCGACCTCGCGGAGTCGACCGGCCTGTTCGGCTTCGCCAAGGACTTCGGCGAGGCGAAGAACTTCGGGTGGTACGAGCGCACCAAGAACCCGCACGGCTCGCTCTTGCCGCAGCAGATCACGGAGTTCACCAACGCCGGCCTGGTCGTCGGCGCCGCGACGGTGAACATGTCGCAGCACCCCGAGCGCGAGTTCGTGGGCTACTGGGGCGCGTGCTCGACCTACGGTTCGTTCTCGTACTTGAAGTACGGGATGATGCGCCTGTTCTCGCAGCTCGCGCAGGACTGCCCGCTCGAGGTCGGCAAGGTGATCTGGGTCGTCGGCCACTCCGGCCCCGAGACGGCTGAGGACAGCCGCACGCACTTCGGCATCTTCTCGCCGGGCGTCACGCAGCTGTTCCCCGACGGCCACGTGATCAACATCCATCCCTGGGAGCACAACGAGGTCGCGCCCGCGCTCGCGGCCGCGCTCGCGAGCGACAAGCCGATCGTGGCGATCCACCTCACGCGTCCGAACGTCAAGGTGCCCGACCGCGCTGCGCTGGGCGTCGCTTCGCACCTCGACGCCGCCAAGGGCGCGTACGTGATCAAGGACTTCGATCCCAAGCGCCCGAAGGAAGGCGTGATCATCTGTCAGGGCACGAGCACGACCGAGTCGCTCTACGCACTCTTGCCACGCTTCCTCAAGGGCGAGGGCCCGAACGTGAAGCTCGTCCAGGCGGTTTCGTGGGAGCTCTTCCAGCTCCAGCCCGAGAGCTACCGCAATCAGGTGCTGCCCTGGAGCGAGTGGATCGACTCGACCTGCATCACCAACGGCGCACGCCGCTTGATGCACGACTGGCTGCCCCACAAGGTGGCCGAGAGCTACGTGATGTCGAGCGACTTCGACGACCGCTGGCGCACCGGCGGCAACGTCGAGGAGCTCAAGAAGGAAGCGCACATCGACCCCGACTCGCTGTGGGCCGGCATCGCGAAGTTCGCGGCCGAACGCGCGCAGCGGATGGCGAAGCTGGGCGTCAAGTAGCCGCGGCGAAGGCGCCGACGACGAACTCGGAGCGGGCTGCGACGGCGAACGCCGCGCGGTCCGCTCCGCGCTTTTGAGGTCCGCTCAAGACGCGTCGACGGGGCGGTCGATGACCCGCGCGGAGGCCGTCCCCCATGGCTACACACGCGCTGGACTGTCGTGACCTGCTGTGCCCGATGCCGATCGTGCATCTGTCGATGACGATCAAGGCGCTCGCGAGCGGCGATCTGCTCGAGGTGCTCGCGACCGACCCGGCCTTCAAGCCCGATCTGGAAGCGTGGGCGGAGCTCACCGGCCACGCGCTGGTCGAGTTCCAGGATGGCCCGGTCAAGAAGGCCACGCTGCGGGTCGCATGAGCACCGCAGACACTTCAGCGTCCGCGCGGCCAGAGTCGGTCGGCAAGCTCATGGCGAGCCCTGCGAACGAGCAGGTGCTGGCGCAGGCCCGGCGTCACGGCCGACTCGTGCTGATCGTGTTCAGCGGCGAGTTCGACAAGCTGATGGCGGCCTTCACGCTCGCCACCGCTGCAGCGGCGATGGGCGTCGAGGTGAAGATGTTCTTCACGTTCTGGGGCGTGCTCGGGCTGCGCCGCAAACGACGCTTCAGCGGCAAGTCGTGGCTCGACCGTCTGCTGACCGCGGCGCTGCCAGCGGGCCTCGGCGCGCGGGTCTCGCACATGAACTTCCTGGGGCTGGGCGCGCCGTTCTTTGCGTTCGTGATGCGCACCAAGAAGGTCTCCTCGCTCGCCCAACTGGTCGACCTCGCGCGGCAACTGGGCGTGAAGATGATCGCCTGCCAGATGTCGATGACGACCATGGGCGTGGCGCCCGACGAGTTGATGGAAGGCCTGGAGTTCGGCGGGGCCGGCCGAGCGGTGGGCGAGCTGCAGTCCGACGCGGCGACGCTGTTCATCTAGCTGCACGGGTGCGCACCATGGACCAACGCGAACTGCTGTTCCTGCTCACGCAAGGCCCGGAAGATCCCGATCGAGCGCGCTTCGCGTTGCACGCGGCCCTGGTCGCCGCGTCGTCGGGACTGGGAGTCACGGTCTATCTGGCGTTGCGCGCCGTGCACTGGGCCTGCGCAGCGCACGAGGGCGACGCGCTCCACGCCGACATCCGCGCTCTGGTCGATCAGGTGCGCGCGGCCGGGGGTTCGGTCGAGTGCTGCTCGGCCTGCATGGAGCGCCACTGCGCGCCCCCGGGCGCCGCGCACGAGCACGAGCACGCTTCGAAGCTCGAGAGCGGCGTGCGCATGGCAGGACTCGCCAGCCTCGTACGACGCGCGAGTTCGGGCGCGCGAACCATCACTTTCTGAAAGTCCCATGGAACCGAACACGTCCCTCGAACAGGCGTTGACCGAGATCACGCGCCTGCGCGCGCAGATCGCCGCCCTCGAGAGCGAGCGGCGCGGCGTGGCGGATGCGAACGTGCGCGCAGCGATGAAGCTGGTGGAGCTCAGCGAGCAGCGTCGCGTCGAATACGAAGAGCGCGAGCAACGCCTGCAGACGGCGCTGCGGGCGGCCGAGACGGCTTCCCAACAAAAGGACGCCTTCATGGCCAAGGTCAGCCACGAGCTGCGCACGCCGCTCAACGGCGTGATCGGCATGACCACGCTGCTGCTCGACAGTCCGCTGACCGCGGCCCAGAAGGAGTGCGCCGAATCGTCGCTCGCCTCGGCCCGCAATCTGCTCGAGCTGATCCAGGACATCCTCGACTTCTCGAAGCTGGCCGCGGCCGAGATCGCGCTGGAGTCGCGCGAGTTCGACCTGTGGCGGCTGTGCGAAGAGGTCGTGCGCGCGCTCAGCCCGCGCGCCCATGCCCGCGACCTGGCGATCGGCGTCGCGATCGCGCCGAGCACTCCCCGGCGCATTCTGGGCGACGCGGCGCGACTGCGTCAGGTGCTCGCCAACCTGCTCGCCAACGCGGTCAAGTTCACCGACGAGGGTGAAGTGCTGCTGCGCGTCCGTGCGCTCGACGCCGACGAACGCTTCGCGAACCTGCGCATCGAGGTGATCGACACGGGCTGCGGAATTCCGCGCGCGGAGCAGCACCGACTCTTCCGCGCCTTCTCCCAGGTCGACGACTCGCTGCGCCGGCGCCACGACGGCACCGGGCTGGGCCTGGCCATCAGCCAGGGCATCGTGGCGATGATGGGCGGCGACATCCAGGTCGACAGCGAGGTGGGCATCGGCAGTCGCTTCCACTTCGACTGGCGCGCGGAGATTCGCGAGGAGGCCGCGGACGCCGCCCGCGCGGGCGAGCGCGTCGCGCTGGTGGTGGGCGCGAGCTCGATGACCGAGCGCACGCTCGACGCGCACCTCGAGCACGCCGGCGCGCGGATCGTCAAGCTCGCCAACCTCGACTCGCTCGAGATCGCGCTGGCGGCGAGCGCATCGAACCCCGACTGGGTGCTGATCGAAGCTGGCGGCGGATCGCAAGGCGCACGCAGCGCAGACTTCGACGCGCGCTGCACCGCGGTGGCGGCCCGCTCCCCGCTGGCGCTGCTCGAGCCCCTCGATTCCGGTGCGACGCTCGCGGCGCCGGGCGTCACCACGCTCAAGCTGCCGCTGTGCCCCACGCACGTCACGGCCTGGCTGCAAGGCCAGCCGCTGCCCTCGCACGACGCGAGCTCGATCGCCGAGGCGCGCGCAACGCTGGTCGACGACACCCGCGGCGCCGAGCTGCGCGTCCTTCTGGTCGAAGACAATCGCGTGAACCAGCGTGTGGCCAAGAGCATGCTGCGCCGCCTGGGCTGCCAGGTCGACCTCGCCTCCGACGGCGAGGAGGCCGTGGCGATGCAGGCCAAGGGCGACTACGACGTGGTGCTCATGGACTGCCAGATGCCGGTGGTCGACGGCCTGACCGCGACGCGCCGCATCCGCGAGAACGAAGCGCGCGAGCCGCGATCGCGGCGCACGCCGATCATCGCGCTCACCGCCCAGGCCATGTCCGGCGATCGCGAGCGCTGCATCGAGACCGGGATGGACGACTACCTCAGCAAGCCGATCGATCCGTTGGAGCTCGCTCGCGCGCTGCGCCGCTGGAGCACGACGACGCCGGCCGGCGCCGAAGTGTCGTTCGCCGCGAACGAGTCGAAGCACTCGCCCGAAGAGCGCTCGTAGCCCGCGCGGGGGCTTCAACCGGGCTCTGGAGAGCGTCCGCGAGCGACGGGCGCTGCGCTGAGCCGTCGTGCCACCGCGCCGAGTCCAGCTCGACGTCCGTGTCGTTAGCGCTGGTCGGCTCGCTGCGCTCGACCTGGGTTCGCGACCGGTCTCAGCGCTCTGCGCCCAAGGGTCCTCCCCGCACTCATCGCCCGCGATCGCGACGCGATCTTGCGACTGGCAGCCCGGCGCATCCTCTCGTGCATCGACACCGTGCGGCGCGCTTCGACGTCTTCACGCCTACGATGACCGTGGTGGATCGGCCCGACGACTCGATGCAGCGCATCGCTGCGGTCGCGCGCGTACTGCGCGACTGGGATCCGCTGGGCGTGCGGCCCGGCGTCGAGGCGTCCGAGGATGAGTACGACGGCTACGCGCCGAGCTTGACGCAGCAAGCGCTCGCCGGCGCCGGCGTGGAGGCGCTCGCGGCGAGCTTGCGGGAGCTGCGCGAGCAGATGCTCGGGGACCCGCTCGATCACGACGAACGCTCGATCGCAGCGCGCATCATCGCGGCCGCGGCGAACCCGCCCGAGCGCGTGCTCGGCGACAAGGCCACCAAGCGCCGCGCGGCCGCCGTCGACGAAGGCTCGTACACCTGCCCGAGCTGCGGCGAACAGATCGTCGTGCCGCTAGATCCGAGCGAGGGGCTGGAGCAGCGCTACGTCGAAGACTGTCCGGTGTGCTGCCGGGCCAACGAGATCCGCGTCGAGTACTTCGAGGATGGCGACGCGCCGCGCGTCTCGGTCGAGCCCGAGTGAGCGCGGCTCGAGCTCTGAGGCGCGCGGCACGAAAAAAGGGAGGCGCTCGCAAGCGCCTCCCCGCAGGATCGTGGGACGAAGTCGGGATTCAGGGCCTCACGGCGCCATCGTCCACTGCAGTGCGTCGGACAAGTTCGTCGAGGTCGGGGCCGCCGGGTCGCGGAACCAGACCTGCGCGTTGAACACGCCGCCCGCGGTGAGCGGCGTTCCCAGCACGCCGGGGTTGTTCGCGACGTAGTCGAGGAAGTCGACGCTGTACGCGCCGTCGCAGGCGCCAGCGGTTCCGCCGGTGTTGATGCGCGGCAGGCGCTTGATCGGCGAAACCACGCAGTTGAAGCTCGACGAGCCGCCGCCCCACGGCGCGGCTTGCGGGCCGTTCACGCCGTAGAAGCCCAGCGCGATGCGCTGGCCTTCGAGACCCGAGCAGGAGAGCGTGAAGCCGCTCAGCGCCGCCGCGCTGGGCGCGCCGCTCGCCGACAGCGCGGGAACGCAGCCGTTGCTGGTCAAGCCCGCGGTGCAGTACGGGATCACGACGCCGAACTCGCACGTGTCGGGGATCGAGTTGCTGTTGGTGTCGAAGGCGCCGCCCGCGATCTCGCAGACATCGCCCACGCCGTCGTTGTCACAGTCGGCTTGACTGGGGTTGGCGAGGCTCGGGCAGTTGTCGAGGCAGTCGAGCACGCCGTCGAAGTCGCCGTCCGCGCCGCTGCACAGCTCGAACAGGTAGACCTTGCGGTTGGTGAAGTCGAGGATCGCCAGCCGGTCGTTCGCGCCGTCCCAGGAGAAGTCGTAGTAGCCCGTCGCGTTCACGGCCGAGAAGCCCGGGCCGAGGTTGTAGGGCTGCGCAACGCCGCTCGTGTCGATGATGCGCACGGCCGTGGTCAGCGGCACGGTCGCGGTGCTGGGACGGTCGTTGTAGATCAGGAAGTCGCCCGTAGGCGTGTCGAGGAACTCGATGTTCTGCCCGGCGACGCCCGAGGCATCGGTCACGTCGATGATGCGCACGTTGGGCGAGAAGCTGTTGCCGCCCGCGCGCGTGTGCTTGCCGACGTCGTTGTTGACGCGGGTGTACAGATCGCCGTTAGCGGGGTTGAAGACGTGGTCGCGCCAGCCCGTGGAGACGGTCGTGAAGTTGATGATCGCGCCGTTCGAGCTGTTGTAGATCAGCGCGCCCGTGGCGGTGTTGGCGAGGCGCCGGCGGCCGCCGCCCTGCTCGAGGTAGTTGAGGCCGAAGTCGACGCCGCCGAAGCCCGGGTCGAAGTCGACGCCGCACATGCCGCGCACGTTCGTCGCCGCGGAGGTTCCGATCTGCCAGGCCAGCGAGCCGTCGGAGTTGTAGAGCGCGATGCCGTTGACGATCGTCGCGCCCGAGTCGTACGCAGCCGCCACCTGGCCGCCCTGCGCGGCGATGCCGGAGTAGCCGCGCGAAGCGGGCGTGGCGGCGTTGATGCCGAAGGCCGCGCCGAGCGTCGGAGTGCTGAGCGCGTTCGACACGCGCACCAGCGCCGAGCGCGACGCGACGCCCGAGCCGTTGAAGCCGGCGATGACCAGATCCGCGCCGTCCCAGGCCACGGCCGAGGGGTTGGTCCCGATGTACTCGGGGTTGGCGGGGTTGGCCGTCGAGTCGAGGTCGATGGTGGTGAGCGGGACGAACTGGATCTGGGCCAGCGACGTGGAGGCCAGCGCGAGGGCTGCCAGGAGAGTGCGGGTGGAGCGCATGGAGTGTGGGTGAGGGAGGCGACAGGTCGAGGGAAAGAGAATAGCGACTTCCTATGGCGTGGGTAGACGCGCCAGTGGTCCGAGGAGCGACTCGAAGCGCAACCCGCCGCGCACCTCCTCCGGAGTCGGCGGCCGCCAAAGTGCGCTCTTCGACCGACAGCGGCGGCGCTCGCGGGCGCCTAGGCTGCAACGGGGGCGCGGTGCTTCGCGCCCACCAGCCCACGAGTAACGACATGAACAGCGCGCCGCTCCCCAGCTTCCCCGTGACCCAGTTCCTCGTCTGTGTCGCCGAAGGCGCCGCGTCGGACCACGCCCTGCGCGCGGCCGTCGCCCTAGCCGACCGAACCGGCGCGCGCGTCGAACTCCTGCACGTGGTCGAGCCGATCCTGGCTCCGTCCGGGCGCTTCGCGGCGCTGAGCGGCGGCGACATCTCCAAGGCCAACGCAGACGCCGTCGCCGCCCGGCTGCGCGCGCACCTCGCACTCGAACACGCCACGCTCAAGCTCGAGGGCCAGAACGTCGCCGACCGGCTCGAGGTCGTGATCGGCGCGCCGACGCGCGTGGTGCTCGAGCGCGCCAAGAACTACGACATCGTGTTCCTGGGCGAGAGCGGCCGGCGCAAGCAGCTCGACTTCGGCGGCCTCGCTCGCACGCTCTTCGCGCACTGCGAGACGCCGCTGTGGATGCAGGTCGACGCGCCGCGCAAGCTCGAGCGCTTCCTCGTGCCGGTGGACCTCTCGCCCAAGAGCCTGGAGCTGCTCCAGCGGGCCATCGCGCTGGCCCGCAAGGTGGGCGCGCACGTCACCGCGCTGCACTGCTTCGTGCCGCCGGAGATCTTCGCCAACGCCGACGCCGCCGCCGCGATCCCCTCGCCGACCTACACGATCGACTCGCTGCGCGAGTCGGCCAAACGCGAGTTCGAAGCCGCGATGGCGGCCTTCGATTGGCGCGGAACGCCGCACGAGACCACCTTCGCCCAGGACGACCCGGCGCGGCGCATCCTGGCCGTGCAGGACAACTACGACCTGATCCTGCTGGGCACCCACGGTCACAGCGCGCTGCTCGCGTCGGTTCTGGGCAGCGTGGCTTGGCGCGTCCTGCGCATGTCGCACAGCGGCACGCTGCTCATCCGCACGCCCGGCGGCTACTCGATCTGAGCGCGTCGCTCAGCGCGGCCTTCATGCCGCAACCAATGGACCTATCGGCCAAGGCGCCGATACGCCCCGCGGCATTCGGCCGCGCTGAGTTGTGGGCCTTGTCGCTACTACGTTCCAGGAACCCTCGCGAGACGCGAGGCGCCCAGGAAGTAGGAGCTCAGCGCGACTTGCGCTGCGGCGTGAACTCGTGGAGCGCGCGCTGGCAGCCGATCTCCTGGCAACGGCCCAGTTCGGGCTGCACCAGGATGCGGTGATCGGGACAGCGGTACTCGAAGTTGGAGCCCTCGCGGATCCACTTGGAGAGTTCCTCGCGCTCGCGGGCGTCGAAGGCCCCGCCGGCGCGCTCGGCCAGGATCACCGCCTGGACCGCGAACTTGTAGGCCTCGGGTTCGGTGCTCTCGCTGCGGCGCAGGTACTCGAACACCGAAGCGTGGATCCAGGGCGCGAGCGCGGGCTCGAAGCGCAGCCGCTCTAGCAACGCACGCGCGCTGTCGAAGCTGTGCAGCTCGGCCGAGCCGGCGACGAACTCGCGCACGCGCTCTTCGAAACCAAGACGCGCCAGCGCGACCATCTGGCGCAGGGCGAGGTTGGCGCGCACGTCCTTGAGCGGGAACGACTCGAGGTCCGCAGGCAAGAGCTTCACGCCCTTGTGTTCGTGCGGGGCCTTCTCGAGCTCGCGCGAGAGCTCCTGGGCCAGCGCGGAGTACATCGAGGCCGCCACCACGTGGCCCATGCCACTGTGGCGCGGCGCGCCGCCGCCCAGACCGGTGTTCGTAGTCGGCTCGGCGAGGAAGGGCGCGCCGACCGAGGCCAGCGAGTGCGCCCGCGCGAGCAGGTAGGCCGCGTAGAACGCCTGCAATCGCGCGCCGCTGTCGCCGCGGTCGGTCTGCGCGACCAGCGACTCGAGATTGCGCGCCGCAGCGGCGAGCTCGCCGGAATCGACGCGCTGCTCTTCCGCGGCCAGCTGCTTGGCCGGTCCGGCATAGGGGTTGGGGCTCGAGCAGGCGCCGAGCAGGGCGAGCGGCAAGGCCGCCAGGAATCGAAGCTTCATCACGTTTGAGCTCCTCAGCGCCGCGCCGAGCGACGGTCAGCCTTCAGTCCGATGTACAGGGTGCGGGTCTCGTCACCGATCGAGACCTTGAAGGCGCACACGCTCTTGGTGAGGTCGAGCGAACGCGCCACCGAGCCGTTCACGCGCTCGAGCGTGCGCGAGCCCTCGTCGTACTTGACGTCCTTGGGCAGCGCGAAGAACACCAGGCCGTAGCTCGCGTTGTCGAAATTGGTCAGCGAGCCGCCCTTGTGCGCCAGGCCGTACATGGCGTCGCGCTGCTTCTCGCGCCGCGGTTCGATCTGCCCGTAGGCGCGCGAAACGAGCGCCGTGCCATCGGGCAGGTACAGACGCATGTCGCCCGACTCGGTGAGCAGGCGCGCCTGCGCCTCGTTCATACCGGCGCCGCGCAGCCCCACGCGCAGGGCGACCGGCACGACGCGCTCGCGCTCGATCATGTCGTAGTCCTCGAGCAGCTCGGCGTGGTTGACGTAGAAGCGCGCCTCGGCCTGCACGATTCCGACCGACGCGTCGGCGGGGAAGCCCTCGAAGGCGCGCGGCGTCTCGAGCACGCCGCCCTTGGCCTTCGAGGAAGAGCAGGACACGGCGCCGGTCAACGCGAGGGCGAAGGCGAGCGCGGCGTACGGAGAGAGAACGATTCGCATGGAGGCTCCGGGGCGAAGGGGGCTGTGGTCTACCGCAGCGGCGTCGCGAAGACCAGTTCGGTGCGCACGGGCTGGCCCTCGAGTTCTTCGAGCACGAGCCCGAATTCCGGCGAGAACCAGCGCACGAGCGCGCCGCGCTTGAACACCAGGCACGGGCCGGGGCCCGCGGCGATGCGCTCGAGGTGTTCGTTCATCGAGACCTGGCTCACGCCGAGCTGCGGCGGAGGCAACTTGTCGAACAACTTGGGGAAGGGCGCGACCCAAACGTTGTCGCCCGCGGCGCGCAGGTCGAGCAGCGGATCGCTCGCGCCGTCGACCAGGAACACGCCGCGCCGGCGCACGACGCGGATCGGCTCGGGGCCGCCGATCGGGAGCGCGTCGCTCTTGAAGTTGCTCTGCGTGAACTCCCACGGACCCGCGGAACCGATCTCGACGCCGCTTTTGGGCTCGAGAACGCGCCAGCGCAGCGGCGAATCGTTCTCGAGGCGATAGACCAGCTTGCGCCCGGACTTGATCGGGTAGCCCGCCTCGGGCTGCGCGAGCGCGTACTGCAGCCGCAGAACCGCGCGCCAGTCGCGCTGCTCGCCGCTCACCGCAGGGTTCGCGGCGCGCGTCCAATCGAAGCCGGCGTCGTTGCCCTCGTCGGCGTCGTGCCAGCGCCGCGCGTACACGAACGCGAGCAGGCCGCTGGCGCTCTCGTCGCGCAGCGAGTCCTTCGACTCGAGGTGTGCGCCCCACTCGTCGAGGAAGCTCGCCGCCGCGAGCGCCTTGGTGTCGAGCTTGCCGCCGGGCGCCAGCGCGCTCTCGCAGTGGGCCAGCGTCGAACGCGCGAACTCTGCAACGTGGTCGCAGGAGAATTGGCGCTGGTGCTCGAGCACGGCCTGCAGCGCCTGCGTCGGGCCGCTTGCGGACACGCGCTCCCAGTCTTGCACGTGGTACTCGCTGATCGCGCTGACCTCGGGCAGCACGCGCTCGGACAGCGTGCGCAGGTAGTCGTCGAGCCGCTTGGTGCGCGTCGCCGCCGTTCCATCGGGCGTCTCGAACGAGAGCCACTCGTTGGCCGCGACCTGGAAGTTCTGGCGCAGGTTCTTGGCCTGCGTGAGGTGTCGGCTGGCCTCCAACAGGGACGGAATGTCGAGCGCACCGCCCTGCGCACGGCTGGTGTCGAAACGCTGGACGGCGAGCTCGGCCTCGACCAGCTCCTCGACCAGGTCCGTGCCCGGCCGCGAGGGCCGCTCGAAGATGCGCTCGGTGATCGCCTGGTCGTAGAGCGAGCGGGCCTGCGCGCCGCCGCGCCGCTCGAGGATCGAGAGCACGTCGTCGAAGGCGTTGGCCTTGCGTGCAGCGGGGTTGAGCTGCGCCGTCAGCGCATCGCGCTCGCGGCGAGCTTCGTCGAGCGCCGTCGTGAGCCGATCCTGCGCCTCGCGCATGCGCAGCAGTTCCTGGTCCAGCGTGGCCTTCTCCTGCGAGGCCGTTTCGCGCGCGTTGCGCTCCTGTTCGATCGCCAGCTCCAGCGCCTGCAGCCGGCCGCGCAGCTCGACGAGCTGGTCGTCGTCCTTCGCGCCGAGCTTGGTCTTCTCGTTCTCGAGCCGCGCGATCTCGACGCGCGCCGCCTCGAGCCCTTCGTTCGCCGCGGTCAACGCCGCCGCTGCGCTCGCGAGCTCAGCGTCCTTGCCAGTGATCGCGCTGCGGTGCGCGTTGTCCGCTTCAGCCAGCCGCGTCGTCAACGTGGCCTGCGCTTCGTTCACCTGGCTCTGCAAGCGATCGCGTGCATCGGCCAGGGCCTCGGCGCGGCCCTGCTGCGACCACAGCAGGTAGCCCTCGACGCCCGCGACGCCGCTCACGACCACCAGCGCCCCCACCACCCACCCGGGCACCGCCGAGGGCAATTTGTAGGCGCTCGACTTCTCGATCGCCTCGATGAACTCGGTCGCGCTCTGGAAGCGCTTGTCGCGGTCCTTCTGCAGCGCCTTCTCGAGGATCTTGCGGATCGGAGCGCTGAGCTCCTTCATCTCCGCGATGCGCGGCGCGACGTCGGTCTCGATCACGCTGTGCGTGATCTGCTGCAGCGTCTTGCCCTCGAACGGCCGGTGGCCAGCGAGCATTTCGTAGAGCACGATGCCGACCGCGAACAGGTCCGAGCGCGCGTCGAGGCGCTGGCCCTGGATCTGCTCGGGCGACATGTAGAGCGGCGTGCCGGCGACGTTGCCCTCGTCGATCTCGGCCGCCAGTCCGGCGATGCCGAAGTCGAGCACGCGCACGCCGACGCCGTAGGGGTTCTCGTCGGTCTTGGAGACGCGCGTGGCGAGCATCACGTTCGAGGGCTTCACGTCGCGGTGCACGAAGCCGCGCTCGTGGCCGGAGTGCAGCGCCGCCAGCATCTGCTTGGCGATCTCGAGCGCGTGCCTGGGCCGCAGCGTGTTCTCGCGCGCGAGCATGTCGCGCAACGACTCGCCGCTGACGAGGTCCATGGTCACGAACAGGCGGCCGTCGTCCATCTGGCCGCAGTCGCGCACCTGCACGACGTGCTCGTTGACGAAGTTCTGCGCGGCGCGGATCTCCTGGAAGAACAGGCTGCGGAACTTCTCGTTGCGCGAGAATTTGGGCAGCAGCACCTTGAGCGCGACGGCGCGGCCCTCGATCTGGCGATCGCGGACGGTGTAGACCTTGCCCATGCCGCCTTCGCCGAGCATTTCGATCACTTCGAAGCGGCCGCCGAAGACCTGCGGTTCGCGCTTGGAGCTCGAGGCGCCGCCCTCGGCGCCGGCCGAAGTGCTCGCGCTCGACACGTTGGTGCGGGCGCTCGTGCGGGCCGGGCTGGGCCGCGTCAGGTCGACGTCGTCGCTGGCCGTTTTGGCCTCGCCCGGCCGCGTCCCACCGGGACCGCGCGCCTGCGTGCGCCCCGGCGACTTCATCAGCGTCGCGTCGGCGTCGGCGTCGGCCGGCTCGTGCGGCGTGCTCGGCGGCTGCGAACCCGGTCGCGAGCTGGCGGGACCGGGAAGCGTGGGATCGAGCTCGTCGCTGGGGTTGGGACTCATGTCCGCGCGAAGATCGGGAGTGGCGGCGGCGGACGCAAGGATCGCGGCGGCCGCCAGGGTCGAACGGAGAGCACGCGCCAGCCGGAGGCAGCCGCACGCCGAACCCGAGCTTTCGCGCCACGATCCACGGCGCCTTCAAGCACGAGCGGCGAGGGAGTGTAGCAGTCGCTGGTTTGCTCGAATGGGGCGTGTGGCCGCTGGCGCGGACGCGCGCAGCGAGCGAGAGTGGACCGACAAGCGCGATCGTTTCGGGCGCGCCCCGGGCTGCGCGTGGCACGCGCACCCCATGCCCCCAAGTGAGGAGACGTGATCAAGCTCACCCTGCGCCAAGCCAACCAACCCGAGACCACGGTCCAGGTCGACGGTGACGTCGCCACGATCGGCCGCGCCCCCGGCGCCGAGGTGCTGATCCAGCAGCCCTACGTCAGCAAGCGCCACGCGCGGCTGCTGCGCGGCTGGGTCCTGGTCGACCTGGGCTCGAGCAACGGCACCTTCGTGGGCGGCAAGCGCATCAGCGAGGCCACGCTTCTGTCGGGCGACGAGTTCCAGCTCGGCGAGGGCGACGTCGTGGTGCGCGTGTGGCGCGACGAAGCCGCCAAGGCCGGCGAGGGCGGTGATGCCGGTGAGCTCGAGCGCCTGCGCGCGACCCTGGCGGAGAAGACCGAGGAACTCGCGGCGGCGCACGGCATCGTCGACCGACTGCACCAGAAGAGCGAGCAACTGCGCGCCGAGGTGCAGCGCCTGCGCGGCGCGACCCCGCCGCCGCGCGACAGCACGCCGCAGCCGAGTCTCGCCGCGGCCCCGCCCCCCACCGAGGAGACCCTCGCGCTGGGCGTAGCCAACGAGCAGATCCAGCGCCTCACGAGCGAGCGCAATCAGCTCCTCCGCGACATGGAGGAGGAACGCACGCTGGTCGAGCAGCTCACGGCCCAGATGCAGCGCATCGAGGCCGATCGAGCGGCCCAGCGCGCGGAGCTCGGGCGGCTGAGCGCGGCCCTCGCGGCGGCGGCCTCGCTGGAGGAGCTCGAACTGGCGCGCACCGAGAGTTCGCGCCTGGCGACCGAGCTGGCGCGCTGCACGCGCGAGCTGGAGGAAGCTCGCCAGCAGCTCGCAGCGGCCCCAGCGCCGGCCCCGGCCCCGGTCGCGGCGCCTTCGGGCCCGATGGGCGACCTGTTGATCCGCCTGCAGACCGAGAACAGCGCCCTCAAGCGCCAGTTGGCCGAGTCGGGTGGCGGCGCTCCGAGCGCGGCGCCGGCCGCGCGCCCGTCGGACTCCGGCGCGCCCAAGATGGTCGCCGAGCTGCTCGAGTTGCGCGCCCAAAACCAGGTCCTCAGAAACCAGTTGGATCAACGTTCGAGGTCCGTTCCGGCCCAGATGGTCTCCCCGATGCACTCGGTGGGCGCGCTCTGGAACCAGCTCGCCGACCGCGACATCGAGCAGCTCCAGCCGCTGCTGGAGGCCTCGCCCGAGGAGTTCGTGGCGGTCGAGCTGTTCCGCGTCGCGCGCCAGTTCGAGCGCGTGGTCACGCGCGTCGCCGGGGCGCAGATCCAGCTCTACCAGTCGAACACGATGCTGCCCAACGTCGAGGGCAACCTGCGCGGGCTGGTCGGGACCATCCTGGGCGACCCGAGCGAGCGCGACGCGCGCGAGGAACTCGTGCGCTACTTCGAACAACTGGGCAAGTGGCTGGTCGCGGGCCTCGCAGCCAACCGCAAGGCGAGCAAGCTGTTCGCCGAGAAGCTCAAGCACGACCTGTCCGAGGCGGGCCTGCTGGCCCAGGGCCCGATCCCGGCCTTCCGCAAGCTCGCCGGCGGCGCCGAGACCGAGCTGTGGCGCCGCGCCTGCGCCTACTTGAAGGAGCTGAGCCCCGACCTGCTCGAGGACCAGCTCGAAAAGCTCGCCCGCGACGCCGTGCGCGACATGCTCGGCACCAACGCGGGTTGAGCGCGGTTGTTGCGCGGGCAGCTGGCGCAGACCTTTGTGGTTCGCCCCGGAACGCGGCGCTGACGGCGTGATTTTCCGCCGCCCCTCACGTGCGACCGAGCCCGAGGCGAAACAACTCGCCTGCGAGACCCCGCCGCAGAGCGGATTGCGGCGACACAGCATTGTTCAGCGTCGCTCACCCCAGTCACTCCACAAAGTCCCACGCTGGGCCGTTGTGCAGCGACATCGAGTCTGGCTGCCTGCGATTGGCAGCAGCGTAGGTCTCCCGATGGAGCGTGTATCGGAAGATGTCGCGAGCTCCATCGCCGCGTGGGAACTCCAGTCGCAACTCCGATTGTGACACCGAGCGAGCGACGAGGTCTCCGGCGCCCCGGCAAACCTCGAGAGAGTCGATCAAGGCCCATCGGTTATCCGCTGGCGTTGATATGACACTTCAGGACGGCTGGGTGAGAACGCCGAGACTCGATTCCAGCCGAACAACCATGAGTCCATCGCCTCTTGGAGTCGCAGAAATCGCCTACTATCGATTTCCCAAGTCACCAGGCGTGAGCGGGTCCGACCTCGGAACACTGCGCGGTTCGCCGCCAGCGCCATTCTCCCGGCACGCGACGATCACGAGCAAGACATGCGCGGCAGCGCTCACTCTTGACTTCATGCCGGACCACACACGTCAGGCCAAAATGCAACAAGGGGATTCAGGATCATTGGGTGCGCTCAAGCATGGGTGCTTTCGCAGCAAGCGGAGATTCAGTTCATCGAAGTACAGTGAATGACTGGAGGTTGTCTCGACAAGTCGTAGCGCACGGCCACGGGCGTAGGACGCCCATCGCATGCCGCTGGGCCGGCGTGATTCGCAGAGCTCGATCGATTCGATGGGCGTGAGCCGTTGCCTCTCCGCAGTCCGCACGCAGCGCACTCACAGTGACTGTTCCTCCGGGAGCAAAGATGGGGCTCGGCACTACTCGTCATACCCGGTCAAGTGAGCGAGAGCCGGGTTCGAGCCGACGCGGACGAAAGCGGGCTTGGACAGCGAGCACGCGCTGGCGAACTTGCACCCGGGGTCGCGCCGCAGCCCGGCGCCACCGTGGTTGCTCGCGGCAGGACCGCTGAGGGGGCAACAAAGTCGACGAGGCTCGGTCGGGCGCATCGACTCGCGATTCAGTGCGGAGCTCAAGTTCGACGCTCCCCGCGTCCTCAGACGGCAAGTGAGCCGGCAGGATGCAGCGCTCGGCCCGCGACGAGTGACCGCTCGAGTTCAGGCCCAGCATTCGACTCGTGTCGAGAGAGGGCCCGCTGAATTCCACGCGCGAAATCCGCGGTGGACGGCCGTCCGCTTCGACCGTCAGCACTCGACGGGGAGACGCCGCGAGTGGGAGTGCGGCGAGCCTGTCCGCCCGCTGAGCGCCGTCGCTCGGACGCGAGACGCACTCGTCGAGTCTGGGGCGACTGCGTCAGCCGACGCGCGCCGCGTCCAGATCTCGCGTTCCCTCCCGCGACGCGTGCGGCTCCGGGCGCTTCCCGTGCGCCTTGCGTACGCGCAACGGGGCAATGCAGCTGTGGAAACCGCATTGTAGAGTGCGGTTCGCAGCAGCATCCCCGCCCGACTCCCCATCACCCAGCCATCCGTTCCGCTCTCCCCGCGCGGACCGGCGACCCAGGACCCCGACGATGCGCCCCGCGCTCGAAGCCCTTCGAACCCTCACCTCGTTCGTGTCCCTGCGTCGCTTCGCCGGCGCTGCCGCGCTCGCGCTGGCGGCCCTTTTCGCCGGCGCCTCGTGCAGCTCGATCCCGTTCATGGGGCCGGGCGAGTTCGTCGCGCAGCTTCAAGGCGCGCAGCTCGACGAGGTGGTCTCGGTGTATGTGATCGTGGCCGACGACGCCGACCTGGCGGACCTCGAGGACCCGCGCACGCTCGACAAGCTCGTGCGGCCCGAGAGGCAGGCGAAATACGTGAGCTTCGTGCAGCTCAAGCCCAGCCTGACCGACGCCTGGCGCTTCGAGGTCAAGGCCGCCAACCCGACGCACAAGGCGGTCGAGATCAAGCCCAGCGCCAAGGCGGCCGAGCTGAAGGTGGTGATCGACCGCAAGCTGCTCGAGGCGCGCCCGCAGCTGGCCATGGCGGTGATCACCAACTGCGGCCCCAAGGGCTGGGGCGCGTCCTCGAAGATCTCGCGCACGGAACTCGAGAACGTCGGCCGCATCGAGCTCGAAATCCGTGGTCTGGCAGTGAACCGCGTCGGCGGCAAGTAGCCCGCGCATCGTCGTCCGCCCTCCCCCGCCGCCCCCCTCGATGAGCAGCCCCCGTCCCCAACCCAGCGTCCTGTGGCGCGAGGGCATGCTGCTGTGCCCGCAGCACCTGCAAGCCTTCACGCGCGAGGTCGGCGCCCGCATCGCGCGCGGCGACGCGGCCGGGATCCCCGGCCATTTCGGGCTGGTGCGCCTGGAGCTCGACGCTCAGGCGCTCGAGCGCGACGTGCTGCGCATCGAGGCGCTCGAGTGCCTGTTCCGCGACGGGACCCATGCCGCGCTCGGCGGCGACGCGCACGTCGAACAGCGCGAGTTCGCCGAGCACTTCACCGGCGCCGAGCTGGACGTGTGGCTGGGCGCGCTCGCGCCGCAGGCGAACACGCCGCAGGTTGGCGAGGAAGCCGGCCGCGCCTACCGCTACCGCGTGACGCTCGAGCAGGTGAACGACGAGAACCTGCGCGACTCGGCCAAGGAGCTGGAGTTCCGCGGCCTCGAGCTGCGGCTGTTCTTTGGCGACGAGGACCGCTCGGGCTACGAGTCGCTGCACATCGCCCGGCTGGTGCGGCGCGGCAAGCCCGCGGCCAAGTCGGCGCTGTCGGAGAGCTGGGTCGCATCGGTCGTGGCCGCCGGCGGCTCGCAGGCGTTGATGGCCGAGCTGGCCTCGCTGGCCGCCCAGGCCCGCGGCCAGTCGCGCGACCTCGCGCTGCGCGTTCCGTCGCTGGCGCGCCTCTCGAGCGTCGACAAGGGCGCCGACGTGTCGGGCATCGTCAAGCTGCTCGCACTCAACCAGGTCGTGGCCTCGCTCGAGCAACTCGCCGGGCGCGCCGACCTGCACCCCTTCCCGATCTACCTCGAGCTCGTGCGTTGCGCGGGCGCGCTGGCGCTGTTCGGCAGCGAGCGCTGCGCGCCGGAGTTGCCGCTCTACGAGCACGCCGAACTCGACCGCTGCTTCCAGGCCGTGTTCCGCGCACTGCGCGACTATCTCGCGGCCGAGGTTTCGGTCCCCTACGACACGACCGAGTTCAAGAAGGACCCGCAGCGCGAGGGCTTCCTCGACTGCGCGATCCCCGCCGAGTGGCTGGCGGCCAGCGCGATCTTCTACATGGCCGTCGAGCTCGATCAGACGCCCGAGGACACCGCGCAGCTCGTGCTCGCCGGCGTCAAGCTGATCTCGCCCGCCGACACCGACCGAGTCGTGCAGGGCGTCGTGCCGGGCATCGAGCTCGAGCACCTGCGCGCGCCGCCGACGGCCTTCCCGCGGCGCGCCAACCTGCACTTCTTCCGCGTGGCGACCGAAGGCCGCTCGCGCGATTCGTGGCTCAGGATCCTCGAAGCGCGCAAGGCCGTGCTGCTCTCGGCGCTCGGCGCGCTGGGCGAGGTGCGCTACCACCTCTACGTGGAACTTCCGGGGTAGTCGATGGCGACCAAGCCGGCCAGCCTGCACGAAGCGTGCACGCCGCTGTTCTCGTACCTCACGACCTTCCGTCGCAACGCGGAGACCAACTCCGCCAGCGTCGAGGACTTGCACGCCGAGCTCGAGCGCGAGCTCGCCGCGGTCGAGCGCACCTGCGACGCCGATCGCAAGCTGCGCGCGCTGTTCCAGCGCGTGAAGTACCCGCTGATCGCGGCCGCCGACCAAATCGTGCTGGGCTCGAACTGGCCCAATCGCATGGCCTGGTCGATGCAGCTGTTCGAGATGAAGCTGTGCCAGACCTCGGAGGGCGGCGACCGCTTCTTCGACATCGTCGACGAGGTGCTGGGCGACACGAGCAACGACGCGGCTGAGGTGGCGCACGTGCTGTTCACCTGCATCGCGCTGGGCTTCCAGGGCAAGCTGTACGGCGCGCGCAAGGAGCTCGAGCGCAAGCGCCAGCTCCTGTTCGAGAAGGCGCGCCTGGCGAGCAACGAAGAGCGCCTCGCGCCCGAGGCCTACGGCCGCAACTCGCCGCGCGAGCCGGCGCGCCTGCCGACCGCGGGCATGCTGCGCTTCGTACTCGTGGCGATGGCCGCGCTGCTCTTCGCGTTGCTCGCGGGGGACGCGGTGACGCGCTTCAAGAACCGCAAGGCCAACCAACAGATCCACGAGCACGCCGAGCGTCTCGCGCGAGAGGAGCGCTGATCCCGCCATGAAGCGCCTGCTCTCCAGCCGCGGACTGTGGATCGCCGTCGCCGTGCTCGTGCTGATCGGCCTGGTGGTGCTGGTCGTGCTCGTGCCCGAGCTGCTCAAGCCGGTGCTGTGGACTGTGCTAGCGCTCGGCCTGGGCTGGGCAGCGGTCGAGGTCGGGCTGCGCGTGTGGCGCAAGCGCAAGCGCCGCGCCTTCGACGAGGGCCTCACCGCCAAGGAAGGCATCGAGGACAGAAAGCGCGAGTGGGAGAGCTTCGTCGTCGAACTCGACAAGCAGAAGATCGACCGCTACGAGCTGCCCTTCTACCTGCTGGTCGGCGAGCCGCAGTCGGGCAAGAGCGTGCTGCTCCAAAACAGCGACCTGCACTTCCCCTTCGGCCAGAACAAGCTCTCGGGCATCGGCGGGACGCGCGGCTGCGACTGGTGGTTCACCGAAGAGGCCGTGATCCTCGACCTCGCGGGGCGCCTGTTCACGCACGAGGGCGGCGTCGCGGACCAGCTCGAGTGGGAAGCGTTCCTCGGGCTGCTGGTGAACTTCCGGCCGATGTGCCCGGCCAACGGCATCCTGCTGGTCGTGCCGTGCGACAGCCTGCTGGGCGATTCGCCGGACCTCGCCAAGAGCAAGGCCAACAAGATCCAGGGCGCGCTGCTGACGCTGGCCAACAAGCTCGAGGCGCAGCTGCCGATCTACGTCGTGCTCACCAAGGCCGACAAGCTGTTCGGCTTCGCAGAGTCGGTGCACCGCCTCGACGCCAACAAGCGCCACGAGATGTTCGGCTGGTCGCGCGGCGCCGACAAAGTCGATGCGCCCTTCGACGTCGAGGAAGCGCGCCTGGGCTTCTCGACCATCGTCGAGCGCGCGCGCGCACTGCGGGCGCAGATGCTCGCCACGGCGCACATTCCCGAGGCGTTGGGCGAAGTCGATCGCCTGTACGCCTTCCCCGAAGAGCTCGCCGCGCTGTTCGAGCCGCTCGAGGTCTACCTGCGGCGCGTGTTCACCGAGAGCTCGCTCGAGGGCAAGCTCACCTTCCGCGGCCTGTACCTGACCAGCGGTCTGCAGAGCGGCGTGCCCATGGCGCGCGCCTGCGCGGCGGTGATGGGTTCGACCAACGAGGCCGACCAGCGCGATCTCGAAGCGCTCTTCACCAAGCAGCGCGCGTACTTCATCAAGGATCTGATCCGCACGCGCGTGTTCGGCGAACGCGGCCTGGTGCGGCCCACCAAAGGTCGCGCGCTCGCGGCGCAGAAGCAGGCCGTGATGGGCTACGGCGTGTCGGGCGTGATCGCGCTGGGCTCGATCATCGCCGCGATCACGTACCTCGCGGGCGGCTCGGGCGGCGAGGTCAACAAGTCGACGCAGACGGCGCTGGAGTTCGCGCGCGACCTCGACGGCGGCCGCGAGTGGGCCGTGCCGCGCATGCTCGAAGCGCTGCACGCCACGCGCGCCGCGATCCAGACCGACCGCGTCGTGTCCGAGGAGATCTGGAACTCGACGCGCGAGGACTTGAAGAAGCTCTACGCCGCCGAGTTCGACCAGCGCCTGGCCCCGCGCCTGCGCGAGCGCTTGCTCGACAACGTGCGCGCCATCGCCGCGGCCAAGCCGGCGGACCACGAGGAGCTCCTGGCGCTGATGGGTCGCGCCACACTGCTGCTCTCGGAGTTGGACTTCGCCGACCGCGACGCAGTCAAACTCGTCGAAGACGCCTTGCCGCAGGCCGAGCGCGAGTTCAACGCGCCGAACGGCGAGCGCTTTTCGCTCGCGCGCGCCATCGAAGCGCGGCTGGAGTACGGCGGCGCGGCCGTGTCGCCGGCGCCTCCGGGCGCGGCGCGCAGCATCGACGAAGCGTGCAAGGCGGCGCTCGATCTGGTCGACGAGTGCCTGACGCCCGGCGTCGCGTGGCAACCGCGCGGCGGCGTCGGCTACATGGTCGCCTGGCTCGGCATCGCGCGACTGCACGAGCGCCTCTCGAGCCCCGCGCTGCAGGACGACCGCAACGCCTTCGCCACGGCGGCGCAGTTCGTCTCGACGACCGAGTCGCTCGCGCTCGCCTCGCGCGACCTCGACCCGCTCACGCAGTCGACCTTCCAGATCAAGGCCACGCCCGTGAAGCTGCAGTTCCGCGAGCAGCTCGGACAGCCGCGCGAGCGCTTGGCGTCGCTGCTCGCGCAGCGCCAGGCCGTGGGCCGCATCGAGCGCGACTGGCGCGCGCACCAGGACCTGTTCCGCTTCATCGACGCGCAGTTCGCCGGCGCGGGCAAGAACATCAGCTTCAACTGGAGCCTGGGCGCCGCCGGCGGCGAGGCCGCGGGCTTCACCAAGGAGATCCTCGACGAGAAGATCGCGGGCTGGAACGGGCAGCTCGAGGTTCCGACCAGCGAGCTCTCGTCGATGCTCGACGACGCGCTGCTCGCGGCCTGCAAGGCCAAGCCCAACGCCGACTGGTCGATCGCGACGTTCGGCGCGGAAGTCGCGGCCGCGTCGCGCGAGCTGCGCTTCAGCGAGCGCTCGAAGCTCGCCTACATCGCCAAGCTGCGCGAAGCGGGGCGGCAATTCGCCGAGCGCCACGCCAACTGGAAGGCCCTGTTCGACGCGCAGGCCGCCGGGGCGGCGCCCGACGAGCTCGCACACACGCTGGTCGAGCAACTCTCGTCCGCGCGCGCGGCGCTCGCAGCGCTCGACGCCGAACGCACGGCCGCGTTCACCGCGCAGCTCGACGCGCTCCTCGCTGAGCACCTGGCCGAGCTCGACAAGTCCTGGCGCGCGCTGCGCGCGTCGACCGACCTGTCCGCGCCGCCGACGCTCGAAGTGCAGGTGCTCGACACGCTGGCTCACGTCATTGAACGCTGCGGCGCGACCACTTCGCAGCGCGCGTCGAGCCTGCTCCAGCGCTACGCCGCCGGGCGGCAGGAGCTGCTGGTCGAGTACTGGCGCCAACTGCCGGAGGGCGGCGCGCACACCAAGGCCATGCTGCAGACGCTGGCCGAGCACTTCGCGCTGATGAAGCAGCGCTTCGGCGTCGCGGGCGACGAGGCGCGCGACGGACTCGACGGCGGCTGGATCGACGAGGTCGAGCGCTGCCTCATCGATCGACTGCAGCAGCACGACGCGGCCCTGCGCGCCTACTGGCGTCCGCCGCAACTGCACGGACAAGCCGGCTTCTCGCTCGCCGACGCGGCCGCGAAGGTCAAGGACAAGCTCTCGCGCAGCTCGATCGAGGAACTCATCAAGGGCCTCGACGAAGTGGCCCAGCCGCCGCCGCTCGACGATCCCTTGTTCGCGCGCAACTCGGCGGTGTTCCTCAAGCTCGAGCGCGCCGGCAAGGTGCTCGAGTCGCTGCGCGCGCTCAAGGCGCCGCCCAGCGGCAGCGCGCTCAGCCGCAGCCCCTACGTCGAGTGGCTCACGGGCGTCGCCGACGGCGTGTCGCGCTCGACCGACGGCGCGGAGCTCGCCGTGCGCATCTTCGAGATCGACAGCTCCAAGCGCGCCGATCAGGACGTCCCGCCGAACGGCGGCGGGGCCTACGCGCGGGCCATGTGGGACACGCTGCGGCTGCGCCTGATCGACGAGGTCAAGCTGCGCTTCGGCGCGGACCTGCGCGAGCTGCTCGACGAGAATCGCGAGCTGTTCGACGCGCTCTACACCACCGACTTCTCGCTCACGCGCTCGAAGTTCGACGAAAGCGCGCTGATGCAGCGGCTGTACGCGCTGCTCAACCGCAAGAACGGCAAATTCGATCAGCTCCAGGCGCGCTACAAGGCGGTCGAGATCGGCCTCGCGCCGACCGGCGGGCCCGACGCGCCGCCGCCCAGCGATCCGGTGCTCGCCACGCAGCGCTTCCTGATGGACCTGCAGGCCTTCTTCCTCGGCGCCGACGGCCGGCGCATCGAGGACGGCGCGGTGAAGATCGCGCTCAAGCCGCGCGTCTCGCAGTCGCTCTCGATCTGGGATCCCAACAAGAAGGGCGAGGGCTGGCGCGAGTCGTTCTACGCGCCGATCGACGCGCTGGGCGGCTGGGAATACGAGAACGTCGACTCCGACATGCCCGAGAAGGTGCTCGAGTGGAGCTTCCGCGCCGACTCGGGCAAGAAGCTGCGCATGCGCTGGAACGACACGCCCAGCGGCGCGCGCGAGTTCGAGCCGGGCGACGCCAAGCTCGAGATCTTCACCTCGCTCGCACCGCTGTTGCTGGCCTGGAGCGGCGAGAAGACCGACGGCGGTCTGTGGCTCGTCACCGTGCAGCCCGAGGGCGCGCGACTGCCCGCGCCGTTCGAGCTGCGCTTCCTCGACCGCGACCTGCCCGCGCGCCCGCAACGGCTCGAGTGACCCCAGGAGTTGCGCGATGTTCTCATTCCTCGGCAAGGAAGCGGCCCCGATCCAGCTCTACGGCAAGCTGCCGCTGGCGAAGGACTACCTGCGCATCGGAGCGGGACAAGGCGCCGGGCAAGCCCTGCGCGACTGGCTCGACCGCGCATTCTCGCAAGCGCCGAACGCCAAGGACGCGCTGACGCTGCCCTGGCCGACGGCCTTCGTGCTCGGTGAATCGTGGGGCGCGCCGCTGATCGGCGCGGCCTGGCCTTCGAGCGACACCGGCGGGCTGCGGCCGTTCCCGTTCGTGACCTTCGTCGAGCGCAAGAAGAAGCCCGTTCAGGAGGACTGGGAGCAGGGCGCGCCGCTCGCTGCGGCGATCTGGACTCGGCTGCACGCGATCTACGACGCACGCGAAGAGCATTCCGACGCGCAGTCGTACCTGGCGAAGATGCGCAACGAGCAGATCGACGTGGCCGCGCTCGAGGCGCCGGCCGCAGAGAGCATCGATTTCGAGGTCTGGCTCGCGGCGCTGTGGCCCGGCAAGGGCAAGGAGGGCCTGCTCGAGACGCTGTGCGGGCTCGAATCCCTGCGCCGCAGCGCCCACCGCGGGCCGATTCGCCTGCCGCTCGTCGCCGACCTGCCGTCGCGTCCGCAGGCCCACGCCTGGCTCAAGCTGCTGGTCGAGTTCAACCTCGTCGGCCGCGACCTGCTGCCGTCGCTGTTCTTCCCGTTGCCGCCCAAGCCGGCGGCTGCGCCCGAGCCCGCGCCCGAGCCGCCCGCCGATCCGTTCGGCTCCTCGTATTCGTCGTCGTTCTCGTCCTCGAGCGATCCCTTCGCGCCGGCCGCCGATCCCTTCGCGCCCGCGCCCGATCCCTTCGCCGCGCCGCCGTCCGCGGAGGCCAACCCCTTCGGCGAAGCGAGCTCCGATCCGTTCGCGAGCACGAGCGCGAGCGACAACCCGTTCGCCGCGCCGAGCGACGCGGCTGGCGCGGCGCCTGCCGACGCGAGCGCCGGCGCAACCACGCCCGCCTTCGTGACGATCTTTCGCGCCACACCGTCTCCCGCCGACGCGATCTGGCTGCGCGCCCCGCAGGCCGGACGCGCGCGCCTGCCCGGCGACCTGTGCCCTGCCGAGGGTCGCACGGCCGCCGGCGCAGGTCCGTCGCCCGAGCAGGCGCCGGCGCTCTCCGAGTCGCTGCGCGGCGCGTTCCTCTCGCTGCGCAGTCGCGTGCGCTGACGCGCGCGCGAGCGACCTTCGCACTTTTCGATCCGAGCTACGATCCAACTCGCGCTCCCGCGCTCCCCACGGGCGCGGCGCGCGAGCCCCGTCCCCTCCCGACTCCACCCATGGCCACGGCCGAAACGATCCCCCTCGAAGCCCTGCTCGCGCCGATCTCCGACGCGGCGCCCGCGGGGGTGAACGTCCGCCTGGACCCCGACCCGGGTTCGCTCTACTACCGCATCAAGGACGCTCGCGCCGCAGCGCGCGCCGCGGAGCGACAGGCGTTGCACGGCGACGACGCGAACGCGACGGCGCCCGACTGGTCGGTGGTGCTCGAGCTCGCGCCCAAGCTGCTCAGCGAACAGGCCAAGGATCTCGAGGTCGCCGGCTGGTGGATCGAAGCCCTGGTGCGCGAGCACGGCTTCGCCGGCCTGCGCGACGGCTTCAAGCTCGTGCACGGTTGGGTCGAGCGCTACTGGGACGGACTGCACCCGCAGCCCGACGAGGACGGCGAGTCGACGCGCGTGGCGCCGCTCACGGGCCTCAATGGCGAGGATGCCGAAGGCACGCTGATCGCACCGATCAGCCTCGTGCCGCTGACCGGCGCGAGCGACGGCGTCGGACCGTTCAGCGCCTGGCACTACCACCAGGCCAGCGAACTCGAGCGCATCGAAGAGGGCGAGCAACGCCAACAGCGCGTCGCCGCGGGCGCGCCCACGCTCGAGCAGTTCCGCCGCGCTGCGCACGCCGCTGGCGCGGAGTCGTTCCGCGAGCTGTCTTCCGACCTCGAAGAGTGTCGCGCGGCGTTCGACGCGCTGAATCAGGCGCTCGAGCAGCGCTGCGGCCACTTCGCGCCGCCTTCGACGCGCATCGCCGACGCCCTGGGGCGCGCCGCGGACGTGCTGAAGTACGTGGCGGCCGAAGTGCTGCAGAGCGAGCCGCAGGCGCAAGCGCCGCAGGCCGCCGGTGAGAGCGCGAGCGTCAACACGGGCGGCGCCGCCGCGGCCGCGCCCAGCGGGCCGATCCGCTCGCGCGAGGACGCGCTGCGCATGCTCAAGACGGTGGCCGAGTACTACCGCCGCGCCGAGCCGCACTCGCCGATCGCCTACCTCGTCGAGCAGGCGATCCGCTGGGGCAACCTGCCCCTGCACGAGTTGATCGAGGAGCTGATCCCGGACTCGGGCTCGCGCTCCACCTACCAGATGATGACGGGCATCCGCCCGCCGAACACCGAGCAATAACCCCAACCCCCTCCGCAACGACGGCCCCGAGAAACCACCATGGGAAGCGTCCACAAGAAGCTCGAGCGCGTGCGCAAGCCGCGCGTCCACATCAGCTACGAGGTCGAGACCGGCGGCGCCGCCGTGCAGCGCGAGCTGCCCTTCGTCGTCGGCGTGCTCGGCGATTTCAGCGGCAACCCCACGCAGCCGCTCAAGCCGCTCAAGGACCGCAAGTTCACGCAGATCGACCGCGACAACTTCGACGAGGTGCTCGCCAAGACCGCGCCCGAGCTGCACTTCAAGGTCGAGAACACGCTGGCCGGCGACAAGAGCCAGATGCAGGTCGACCTGGCCTTCAAGTCGCTCGAGGACTTCTCGCCCGCCAAGGTCGCCGAGCAGGTGCCGGCGCTGAAGAAGCTGCTCGAGACGCGCGCGAAGCTCTCGGACCTGGTGTCGAAGGTCGATCGCTCGGAGGACCTCGAAGAGATCCTCGAGAAGGTGCTCAAGAACACCGACGAGCTCAAGCGGCTCGGACGTGACCTGGGCGTCGACGGCGAGAAGAAGTAGGCCCGCACCCCCACGCACGAGGAGCTACGAACATGACCGGCGAAGCCCAATCCCAATCTTCGAGCCAGGCGCAGTCGGCGGAAGCCGCCGACGCGGCGCCGAGCCTGCTCGAGGCCGCCATCAAGGCCACCAAGCAAACCGAGCGTTCGCGCACGGAGGAGTTGCTCAAGACGCTGACGCAGGAAGCGCTGCGCGGCACGGTGAGCTGGAGCAAGAACCTGGGCCAGACGCTCGAAGGCGCCATCAAGGGCCTCGACCAGCTGGTCTCGCAACAACTCGCGGCGGTGATGCACTCGCCCGAGTTCAAGAAGCTCGAGGGCTCGTGGCGCGGCCTGCACCACCTGGTGATGAACTCCGAGACCAGCGCCACGCTCAAGATCAAGGTGCTCGACATCTCCAAGCGCGAGCTGTTCAAGGACCTCGACAAGGCCAGCGAGTTCGACCAGAGCACGACCTTCAAGAAGCTCTACGAGAACGAGTTCGGCACGCCCGGCGGCGAGCCCTACGGCGCGCTGATCGGCGACTACGAGTTCTCGAATCACCCCGAGGACCTGAGCCTGCTGCAGGGCATGAGCAGCATCGCCGCGGCGAGCTTCTGCCCGTTCGTGACGGCGCCGGCGCCGGGCCTGTTCGGCTTCCAGAGCTGGGAGGAGCTCAGCAAGCCGCGCGACCTCGAGAAGATCTTCTCGACCGCCGAGTACCAGAAGTGGCGCTCGTTCCGCGAGTCGGACGATTCGCGCTTCGTGTGCATGACCATGCCGCGCGTGCTCGCGCGCCTGCCGTACGGCGCGGCGACTGCGCCCGTCGAGGAGTTCGGCTTCGAGGAAGCGCCGCAGGACAAGAAGGGTCGCGGCAAGGAGATGGGTCACGACGACTACTGCTGGATGAACGCGGCGTACGTCATGGGCACGACGCTGACCAAGGCCTTCGCCGAGTCGGGCTTCTGCACCGCGATCCGCGGCGCGGAAGGCGGCGGCAAGGTCGAGGGCCTGCCGACGCACGTGTTCACCAGCGACTCGGGCGACGCGGACAGCAAGTGCCCGACCGAAATCGGCATCACCGATCGGCGCGAGGCAGAGCTCTCCAAGCTCGGCTTCCTGCCGCTGTGCCACTACAAGAACACCGACTACGCCGTGTTCTTCGGCGCGCAGACCACGCAGAAGCCCAAGAAGTACGACACGCCCGATGCGACCGCGAACGCGGCCATCTCGGCGCGCCTGCCGTACATCATGGCCACCTCGCGCTTCGCGCATTACTTGAAGGTGATGGGCCGCGACAAGATCGGCTCGTTCATGGAGGCCAAGGACTGCGAGCGCTGGCTCGACAACTGGCTGAAGAACTACGTGACCGGGGATGAGCGCGCGAGCCAGGAGATGAAGGCCAAGTACCCGCTCGCCGACGCCAAGGTCGAGGTCAAGGAAGTGCCGGGACAGCCGGGCGTCTACAACGCGGTCGCGTACTTGCGTCCGTGGCTGCAGATGGAAGAGCTCACGGCGTCGATGCGCCTGGTCGCTCGCATCCCGGTCGCGAAGTAACGAGCGACGGACCCATGCGCGCGCCCCGACGAACGACCCGCGCCAGGGCGCGCGCATCCGGAGCCCAGCGATGATGCGCTCCGACTTCTTCTCCGACGTGCTCCAGGCCACCGCCGCGCGCCAGACGCAAGCGGCGGCGAGCCTGGATGCACTGCTCGCCGAGCCGCGCTGGCAGCAGGCGCTGGCGCTGTGGATCGAGCTCGCCGACCTGGGGCCCGCTGCCACGCGCGAGCAACTGGTCACGTCGCTCACGCTGACCATCGCCGAGCTCGACCGGCGCCTCTCGCGCCAGCTCGATGCGATCCTCCACCACGCGCGCTTCCAGGCGCTCGAAGGCTCGTGGCGCGGGCTCGAACACCTGGTGTCGCGCGAAGCCACGCGCCGCGACGTGCGCATCCGCATGCTGAGCACGAGCTGGCGCGAGCTGGCGCGCGACTTCGAGCGCGCGATCGAGTTCGACCAGTCGCAGCTGTTCAAGAAGGTCTACAGCGACGAGTTCGGCACTCCGGGCGGCGAGCCCTTCGGCGTGCTGCTGTGCGACTACTTCGTCGCGCACCGCCCGCGCGCCGACCAGCCCGTCGACGATATCGGCGTGCTCAAGGGCCTCGCGCAAGTCGCTTCAGCCGCCTTCGCGCCGGCCATCGTGGCCATGCACCCCGCGCTGCTGGGCCTCGATCACTTCCACGAGCTCTCGCGCCCGCTCGAACTCTCGCGCCTGTTCCAGAGCCAGGAGTACCTGCGCTGGAACTCGCTGCGCGAGAGCGACGACGCGCGCTTTCTGGGGCTGGTCGCGCCGCGCGTACTGATGCGCGCTCCGTGGCGCGACGACGTGCGCCGCGCCGACGGGTTCCGCTACCGCGAAGAGACCTCGGACTCCGACCTCTCGGGCCTGTTGTGGTCCAGCGCGGTGTACGCCTTCGGCGCCGTGCTGATCCGCGCCTTCGAGAGCACCGGCTGGCTCGCTTCGATCCGCGGCGTCGAGCGCGGCGTGGAGAGCGGCGGACTGGTGACCGACCTGCCCGCGCTGGGCTTCGACACCGACAGCCGCGCGCACGTCGTCGCGCCGCCGGTCGACGTCGTGATCAGCGACCTGCAGGAGAAGAACTTCGCCGACCAGGGCCTGATCGCGCTGTCCGCCTGCCATGGCTCGGCGCACGCGGCGTTCTATTCGACGCCCTCGCTGCACAGCCCCAAGAACCTCACGCAAGAGCAAGCGCGCGCGAGCGCCCGGCTCGCGTCGATGCTGCAGTACACCTTCTGCGTCTCGCGCTTCGCGCACACGATCAAGATGATCGGCCGCGACCGCGCGGGCTCGTACACCAGCGCCGAAGAGCTCGAGAAGCTGCTCGACGGCTGGTTGCGCGGCTACGCAGTGTCGAACGAAGACGCCGCGATCGAAGTCCAGGCGCGCCAGCCGTTGCGCGACATCGCCGTGGCGGTGCGCGAAATCGCCGGCAAGCCCGGCTGCTACTCGTCCGTGATCCACCTGCGGCCGCACTTCCAGCTCGACGAGCTCTCGACCTCGCTCAAGCTGGTCACCGAGATCGCCGGCAGCCGCTGAAACGCCCGTTTTCCCCCGAGAATCACGCCCATGACCGCCCCCGCCCTCAGCGCATCGGACTTCTACGCCCGCGGTCAGCTCGACGCCGCCATCGAGGCCGTCACCCAGGAGGTCAAGAAGAGCCCGCGCGACTTCGACGTGCGCGGCTTCTTGACCGAGCTGTTGTGCATCAAGGGCGAGCTCGACCGCGCCGACGCGCAGCTCGAGGCGCTCTCCAAGCTCGACAGCGCGGCCTCGCCGGGCCTGGCGCTGTACCGCCAGTTGATCCGCGCCGAACGCACGCGCCAGGAGGTCCATCGCCAAGGTCGCGCGCCGGAGTTCCTCGCGGCGCCGGGCCCGGCGGTGCGCTCGTCGCTCCAGGCGCTCACGCTGCTGCGCGCGGGCGACGGAGCGGCCGCGGCCGAGTGCATCGAGCAGGCCGAAGCCGCGCGCGTGCGCTGCGCGGGAACCTGCGACGGCGCGCCGTTCACGGACCTGCGCGATCTAGACGACGTGTGCGCCGGCGTGCTCGAGGTGCTCACCAGCACCGGCAAGCTGATGTGGGTGCCGTTCGAGAGCATCGCTGGAATCGTGTTCGACAAGCCCGTGCGGCCGCGCGATCTGCTCTGGCGCCCGGCCGAGGTCAGCGTGCGCGGCGGGCCCGACGGCAAGGTCTACGTGCCGACCACCTACGCGCCCGTGCGCGGCGAAGTCGACGACGCGGCGCGCCTGGGACGGCGCACGGACTGGATCGGCGGCGAGAACGAGCCCGTGACCGGCGTGGGACTGCGCACGTTCGTGTTCGACGAGACGCCGCGCACGGTGCTGGAAGTCCGCGAGATCGTGTTCAAGGGCTGAGCCGCCCCGCGCTCCGATGGCACGATCCTCTTCCGCGCGGCCGCTCCTGCTCTCGGTGCTCGACCGATTGCTCGACGACAGCCCCGAAGCGTCGCGCGAGGCGCCGCTGGGCGAAGCGCAGTTCGAGCGCGAGTTCCGCGCCTCGATCCGCCGCGACGTCGAGAACCTGCTCAACACGCGCGTGCGCTTCCTGGCCGCGCCGCCGGAATTGGCCGAGCTGCGCCGCTCGAGCTACGAGTACGGCGCACCGGACTTCTCGGGCGCCAACCTCGCGACGCGCAAGCGCCGCACGGAGCACTTGAAGCTCATCGAGGCCGCGCTGAAGGCGAACGAACCGCGCTTCAAGAACGTGAAGGTCGTGGCCATCGACGACAGCGAACGCACCGACCGCACGCTGCACTTTCGCATCGAGGCCCTGGTCCACGCCGAGCCCGCGCCCGAGTCGCTGACGCTCGACTCGCGCGTCGACCCGCTCACCCGCAGCTTCCACGTGCGCCTCTAGCCGCCGCTCCATGTCCGACGACCTGCTCTCCTACTACGAGCGCGAGCTGGGCTTCCTGCGCCAGATGGGCGCGCAGTTCGCCAAGGCGCACCCCAAGATCGCCGGGCGGCTGCGCCTGGGCGCCGACGCCGTCGAGGACCCGCACGTCGCGCGCCTGATCGAGTCGGTCGCGTTCCTCAACGCCCGCACGCGCGCCAAGCTCGACGACGACTTCCCCGAGCTGGTCGACGCGTTCCTGTCGGTCACGCACCCGCACCTGCTCGCGCCGATGCCCTCGATGTCGATCGTGCGCTTCGAGGGCGACCCCGAGGCCACCGCGCCGAGTCTGGTGAAGGCCGGCGCCCAGCTCGAGACCGATCGCGCGCACGGCTCGGTCTGTCGCTTCCGCACGGCCTATCCGGTGACGGTCTGGCCCTTCCGCGTCGCGGGCGCGCGCATGTTCAGCTCGCCTCTGCCCGTGCCGCGCACGCCGCGCGCCGGCGCGGCCGCGAGCGCGATCCAGATCTCGCTGCGCACCAAGACCAAAGCGGACGGCTTCCAAAAGCTCGCGCCCGACAGCCTGCGCTTCTTCCTGCGCGGGCAGCCTTCGCGCGTCGGCGAGCTCTACGGCCGGCTGTTCGAGAACCTGCTCGAGATCGTGATCGCGCAGCGCCCGAACGATCCCGCGCCGATCGTGTTGCCGCCGAGCGCGCTGCGGCCGGTGGGCTTCGGCCCCGACGAGGGATTGCTGCCCTACTCGGGGCGCTCCTCGCTCGCACACCGCATCCTGGCCGAATTCCTGGCCTTTCCCGCCAAGCACCACTTCGTCGACCTGGTCGGCATCCCGCGCGAGCGCCTGGCGAACTACAGCGACACGCTCGAGATCTTCCTGCTCTTCGACAGCGTCGCTCCGGAGCTCCAGCCGAGCATCGACGCCGAGAGCTTCACGCTGGGCTGCACGCCGATCGTGAACCTGTTCAAGAAGCGCGCGGAGCCGATCGTCGTGACGCAGCGCGAGGCCGAGCTGCACGTGGTCCCCGACGCGCGCGAGCCGCTGGCGAACGAGGTCTACTCGATCGATGCGGTCAGCGCGCACTCGCGCGACGGCCGCAGCCTGCGCTGCCTGCCGCTCTACGACGTTCGGCACGGCGGGCGCGAGCAAGAGGACGCGGTCTACTACACGCTGCGTCGCGAGGAGGCCGGCGACGTGAGCGGCGCCGCCGAGGCCGGACGCGAGGCCTACCTGACGCTGGTGGACGTCGAAGGGCTCGCGACAACGCTCGACGACTGGGTGCTCAACCTCGAGACGACTTGCACCAACCGCGATCTGCCCGCGCTGCTCCCGTTCGGCGGCGACCAGCCGCGCCTGTACTTCGCCGAAGGCGGCGGACAGGTGCGCTCGATCCGCTGCTTGGTTCCGCCGACCAAGACGTTGCGGCCCGCGCGCGGCCGCGCGGCGCTGTGGAAGCTCGTCGCGCATCTCGCGCTGGGACAAGGCGCCTTCGCCAGCGGCGCCGACGCCTCCGCGTCCCTGCGCGAGGCGCTCGCGCTGTACTCGACGGTGCTCGCGCCCGAGAACCGCAACGTGATCGAGAGCGTGCGCGACGTCTCGAGCCGTCCCAAGGCGATGCGCGTCGTGGCCGGCGGCCAACCGGGCGTTGCGCGCGGGCTGGAGATCACCGTGCGGCTCGACCCGGCGCGTTTGAGCGCCACGGGCCGGCACCTGTTCTCGCGCGTGCTCGACCACTTCCTGGGCGGCATCGCGAACCTCAACACCTTCACCGAGCTGGTCGTGCAGAGCGACGGGCGCAACCTCGAGGAGCGACGGTGGAAGCCGCGCGCAGGGACACGACCGCTGGTCTAGTCGCGGCCATCGCGGCGGGGCCGCAGCGCTTCGAGTTCCGCCAGGCGCTGCGCCTGGTCGAACGCGCGCTGGACGAGCTCGACCGCGCGCGCGGCGCCGAGCCACGCCGTCCCGTGGGTTTCGACCACGCTCCGCTGCGCGAGGCGGTGCGCCTGAAGGCCGCGGCTTCGCTGGCCCACCCGCACACGGCGCTGCGCGACGCGCGGCGCGCGCGCGAGGGAACGCTCGAGAGCGGTCCGCTCGAACTGCAGGCGCAGTTCTTCGGGCTGGTGGGCGCGGTGGGCGTGCTGCCGCTGCACTACACCGAACTCGTGCTGCGCCGTGAGCACCTTAAAGACGCCTCGCTGCGCGATTTCCTCGACGTTTTCCACCACCGCGCGCTGTCGCTGTTCTATCGCGCGTCGCGCAAGTACGCGCTGGGCCTCGCCTACGAGCACGGCGCGCGGTTCAGCGCCGACCCCGACGACTTCTCCGCCGCGCTGCAGAGCTTCGCGGGCCTGAGTCCGACGCGCCGTGCGCGCTCGCTGGCCGAACGCGCGCGCCTGGAGTTCGCTGGCCACTTCAGCGACCAGCGCCGCAGCCAACTCGCGCTCGAGGGCCTGCTCCGCGAGCAGCTCGGCGCGCCCGTGCAAGTGCGCCAGTTCGTCGGCCAGTGGCTGCACCTGGATCCGGACGAGTGCTCGCGCCTGAGCGCCCGGCCGCACGGCGACGGCTCGACGCAACGCCTGGGCGCCGGCTTCGTGCTCGGCTCGCGCGTGTGGGACGTGGTCTCGCGCATCGCCGTGCGCGTCGGCCCGCTCGACCGCGAGCAGCTGCGTTCGCTGCGTCCGGACGGACGGCTGCTGCGCGAGCTCGCGGCGCTCGTGCGCGACTTCACGCACGGAAGCTGTGATGCGCTGCTCGAGTGCCTCGTGCGCCCCGAGGCCGCGCCCGCGCTGCGCCTGGGCGGCGAGCAAGCGGCTGCGCGGCTGGGTTGGGACACCTGGCTGCGCGCTCGCTCCTCGACCGAGCCCGCGCTCGTCCGCATCCCCCTGGAGCGCCTCTGAGCGCTCGCGCCACGTCTCCACGCGCTCGCCCATCGACGGCGAGCCGCCTGCCACCGCCCCCGCGACTTTCCTCACCCCACCCATGGCCAACGTCAACCTCAAGTCCCTGATCAGCCGGCTCGACGACACCTGCCGCAAGTCGCTCGAGTCCGCCGCCGGCCTGTGCCTGTCGCGCACGCACTACAACGTCGAGATCGAGCACTGGCTGGCCAAGCTGCTCGAGGCGCAGGGCGCGGACATCAGCGCGATCCTCAAGCGTTTCGAGATCGAGCCCGCGCGCCTGGCGGCCGACCTCACGCGCGCGATCGAGCGCTTCAAGACCGGCAACTCGCGGCCGCCGGCGCTCGCGCCCAGCGTGATCGACCTGGCGCGCGAGGGCTGGCTCGTCGCCTCGCTCGAGTTCGGCGCCAGCGCGACGCGCAGCGGGCACCTCCTGATCGCGTTGCTCTCCGACGAGACGCTCGCGCGGCAGGCGTACGAGATCTCCTCGCAGTTCGAGAAGATCTCCGAGGAGGCGCTGCGCCGTGAGTTCGCCAAGATCGTCGAGAAATCGAGCGAAAACGCCGAGGTGGCGGCCCTGGGCAGCGGCGGCGGCGCGGGCGGACCGGCTGCCAGCGGCGGCGCGCCGCAGAAGGCCGGCGGAGCGCTCGATCAGTTCACGATCGACCTCACCGCGCGCGCCAAGGCGGGCGAGCTCGACCCGGTGCTCGGCCGCGAGAGCGAGGTGCGCCAGCTGATCGACATCTTGCTGCGCCGCCGCCAGAACAACCCGATCCTCACCGGCGAGCCGGGCGTCGGAAAGACCGCCGTGGCCGAAGGCTTCGCGCTCAAGGTCGTGGCCGGCGAAGTGCCGCCGAGCCTGCGCAACGTGTCGGTGCGCTCGCTCGACTTGCAGCTCCTGCAAGCGGGCGCGGGCATCAAGGGCGAGTTCGAGAACCGCCTCAAGAACGTCATCAACGAGGTCAAGAGCTCGCCCGTTCCGACGATCCTGTTCATCGACGAGGCGCACACGCTGATCGGCGCCGGCGGTCAATCGGGCCAGGGCGACGCGGCGAACCTGCTCAAGCCGGCGCTGGCGCGCGGCGAGCTGCGCACGATCGCTGCGACCACCTGGGCCGAGTACAAGAAGTACTTCGAGCGCGACGCGGCGCTCGCGCGGCGCTTCCAGGTCGTCAAGGTCGAAGAGCCCAGCGAAGAGACCGCGGTGCAGATCATGCGCGGGCTCGTGGCGACGCTCGAGAAGCACCACAAGGTGCGCGTGCTCGACGAAGCGGTGGTCGACTCGGTGCGCCTGTCCAAGCGCTACCTCGCGGGCCGGCAGCTGCCCGACAAGTCGGTCAGCCTGCTCGACACGGCCTGCGCGCGTGTGGCGCTGTCGCAGAGCGCGACGCCGGCGCAGCTCGAGGATTGCCTGCGGCGCAAGCGCCAGCTCGAGACCACGCTGGGCATGCTCGAGCGCGAGCAGGTCTCGCACGACGTGCACGGCGAGGCGATCGCGAAGGCGCGCGCGGAGCTGACGGCGGTCGGGGCCGAGATGGAAGCGCTCGACAAGCGCTGGAAGGAGGAGCAGGAGCTCGCCACGCAGATCCAGGGCGTGCGCGCGGAGCTCGAGCGCGAGCTCATCAAGCCCGCCGAAGGTCAACCGGCGCCGGCCAAGCTCAGCGACGAAGAGCGCAAGAAGCTGCGCGCGCGCCTGGCCGAGCTCGAGGCGCAGATGAAGAAGGTCCAGGGCGAGGCGCCGCTGGTATTGCCCTGCGTCGACTCGCAGGCCGTGGCCGAGGTGCTCTCGAATTGGACCGGCATCCCGGTCGGGCGCATGGTTTCGGACCAGATTCGCAACGTGTTGACGCTGAAGGAGCAGCTCGCCTCGCGTGTGGTGGGCCAGGATCACGCGCTCGACGCGCTCGCGCAGGCCATCCGCACCAGCCGCGCCAACCTGACCGATCCGGTCAAGCCCATCGGCGTGTTCATGCTGGTCGGCACGAGCGGCGTCGGAAAGACCGAGACGGCCATCGCGCTCGCGGAGCTGCTCTACGGCGGCGAGCAGAACATGACCACGATCAACATGAGCGAGTTCAAGGAGGAGCACAAAGTCTCCTTGCTCATGGGCTCGCCTCCGGGCTACGTCGGCTACGGCGAGGGCGGCGTGCTCACCGAGGCCGTGCGCCGCAAGCCGTACAGCGTCGTGCTGCTCGACGAACTCGAAAAGGCGCACCCTGGCGTGCAGGACGTCTTCTATCAGGTGTTCGACAAGGGCTCGATGAAGGATGGCGAGGGCCGCGACATCGACTTCCGCAACACCGTGATCCTGATGACCACCAACGCGGGCACGGACACGATCATGGCGCTCAACGCCGATCCGACGACCATGCCCGACGCCCAGGGACTGGCCGAAGCGCTGCGCCCCGAGCTGCTCAAGCACTTCAAGCCCGCGTTCCTGGGCCGCACGACGATCCTGCCCTACTTCCCGCTGTCGGACAGCGTGCTGAAGAACATCATCGGGCTGAAGCTCAAGAAGATCGTCAAGCGCGTGGAAGCGCACTACGGCGCGAAGCTGAGCTACACGCCGCAGCTCGTCGACGCCATCGCCGCGCGCTGCACCGAGGTCGAGTCGGGCGCCCGCAACGTCGACCACATCCTGAGCCGCACCCTGCTGCCCGAAATGGCCGGCGAGTTCCTGGCCCGCATGGCCGCGGGCGAGCCGATCGCCGACGTCCGCATCACCACCGGTGACGACGGACGCTTCGCCTACCAGTTCGGGCAAAAGAGCTGAACGCCGCGCGCCCAACCCACCGCCGGGCGCCGCAGAATTCCTGCTCTTCGAGCGCTTTTTCCGAGTGCGGCGGGCGCCCAGCTTCGGCTGAGCGCGCCTCGACGCGCCCCACACGCAAACCGCGGGCTCCCACGAGGCCGCGTCCGTCCAGCCAAACCTCACAACCCCCAACCAACCCTACTACCAAGGAGCGAACCCCATGGCCGTGTACATGAAGGTCGTCGGCATCGAAGGCGGAGTGACCCAGTCCTCCCACCCCAAGTGGATCCAGATCAACTCGGTCGAAATGCCGGTCGTGCGCCCGGGCGTCAACACCACGCCGGGCAAGGTGGTCGACCGCCTGCGTTCGGCCGTCGACTTCGAGGACATCACGCTGCGCAAGGACGGCGACATCTCCAGCGGCCACCTGATGAAGTGGATGATCAACGGAGAAGCCAAGGAAGTGATCATCCACTTCTGCAAGGAGAAGGGTGACACGATCCTCGAGGTGAAGCTGCACAACACGCTGCTCACCAACTACCGCTACTCGATGCGCGCCGACGATCCGCTGGAGGAGGAGCTCAAGCTCGACTTCACCAAGATCGAGATGGTCTACACCAGCTACGACGCCAAGAACACCAAGATGAAGCCGTTCCCGGTCGGCTACGACCTAGCCACGGCGGCGGCGATGTGAGCCGGCAGTGAACCCCGGACGCGGGCGCTCGAATGGCGCTCGCTCCGGGGTTCGCCCCTTCTGCTCAGCCTGCAGCGATGACTTCCTACATGTGGATCGCCGGTGTGACGGCGGGAGATCCGGCGACGCCCAGCGCCGATTGGATCGTCGTCGACCGCTATGCGTTCGCGCTCGAGCGCGACGCGGGCGCCGTCGCCAGCGGCCAGGAGAACGAGTCGCCCAAGAAGCCGGTGATCCGCCTGGCCTCTGCGACGAAGGACGCCGACGCGCACACGCCCGCGCTCGCGCAGTGGCACGTCGACCACCGCGAACGGCGCTACAAGAAGGTCGTGATCGCCGAGTGCGACCTGGGCTTCGATCCGTTCCTGATGCTCACGCTCGAGAACGCGCTGCTGGTCGGATACGCGCTGGGCGCGTCGACGCAACTTGCCGGCGGCGACTCCGAGGAGCGCCTGACCTTCGAGTACACCAAGCTCGAGTTCAAGTTCCGCTCGATGGACGCGGCCTCGCGCTTCAATCGCTACAAGACCTTCCGCTACGACGACGCGCAGTCCTGATCGCTCGCTCGCGTCCCTCTCTGGTTTCAGCTCCAGCTCCCCCCCATGCCCATCTACGCGAAGCTCGGAGACGGTTCGGTCAAAGGCGGCCTGACGGCCAAGGACCACGAGGGCTGGTTCGAAGTGCAGCGCTTCGAACTCGGCCAGGGCATGGTGTTCGACACGCGCACCGGCGGCGCGGACGGCGACACGAAGCAAGCGCAGGATCCCGAGGACGAACCCAGCAGCGCGTTCGCCGCCGACCTGCGCAAGCGCATCGATCAGATGCGCTCGAACCAGGCGCGACTGCGCGGCCAGTACGAGCTGTTCAGCTCGGAGGCGAGCTTCGCCAAGCCCGTCGACGGCGTGAGCCACGACATCATGGAGTGGGCCTCGAAGGGCGACACGCGCCAGATCCAGTTCGACGTGTGCGCACCCGGCGGCCCGGCGATCCTGTCGGTGATCGTCAAGCTCGCGCGCGTGGCCAAGTACTCGTTCGAGGGCCCCACGAGCGCCACGCGCGGCGAAGCGTTCGAGACCATCACGCTGAGCTGGGAGCGCCTGGAGATCAACACCTGGGAGCTGCAGCCCGACGGCAGCCGCCGCGGTCCGTTCTCCTTCAGTTGGACGCGCCCCGACGAGCCTGCGGCGCACAGCCTCGGCGCCTCGCTCAGCGACTGGCCGGTCCTGAGCACTTTCGGCTTCGACAGCGGCGCCGAAGCGCAGATCGAGCAGCACCTGGCCGTCGCCGCGCCGACCGCCAGCGGCCACGAACAGCTCGGGCGCGAGCTCAAGATCGGCGCCATCGGCGGGGTGCAGTTCGACTTGGAGTCGTTCAGCGGCGACGAGTCGATGTCGCAGCTCTTCAAGTTCAAGCTCGGCCTAGTCGCGAGCAGCGCCGTCACCGCCACCGACGTGATCGGCAAGGAAGTCTCGTTCTCGATCGAAGACGGAAGCGACGTCGAGAGCGCCAAGCAGAGCCCCGCGCGCCACTTCCACGGCATCGTGCGGCGCCTGCGTGCGGCGGATTCGGGCTCGGGCGACGCGCGGCGCTACGAAGCGCTGGTCGTGCCCAAGCTGTGGCGCCTCACCAAGCGCACGGACTGCCGCATCTTTCAGAACAAGACCGTGTCCGAGATCGTCAAGGCGGTCTGCACGTCGAACGGCCTGCCGGCCTCGTACGTCGACACCTCGGCCATCGGCGACGCGGACGCGACGCTCGAGTACTGCGTGCAGTACCGCGAGAGCGACTTCGACTTCGTCGCGCGGCTGCTCGAGACCCACGGGATCTTCTTCTTCTTCCGCCACTCGCAGGGCGACCACAAGTTCGTGCTCGCCGCGGCGACGAGCGCCTACCAGGACGCGGACCCGGCCCAGTTGCTGCTCTCCAGCGGCGCCAGCGAGAAGAAGCACGTCTCGCTGTGGTCGTGTGCGTGGGAGATCGTCTCGAAGAAGGCCGTGGCCGACTCGCGCGACGTGACCAAGGCCAACGCGCAGGCCGCGCTCACAGCGGAACGTCCCAACAACCTGAGCCTGACCGGGACGGACGAGCTGGTCCTGTACGACTACCAGGGCAAGTACGGGACGAGCGCGCTCGGCACGAAGGTCGCGACCGCGAGCATCGAGGCTGAGGAGGCGACGCACGAGCTCGGCGCCGGCGAGAGCAGCTGCGACCAGCTCGGCCCGGGCGTGAAGTTCGGCTTCGAAGCCGACGAGGGCCAGAGCGAGGCGCAGCAGTCGTTCGCTGTGGTGAAGATCCACCACTCGGCGCAGTTGCGCGTCGACGCCACGGGCAAGTCCGTGCTCTACACCAACCGCTTCACGGCCATCCCCGCGACGCGCATCTTCCGCCCGCGCCGCCGCCGCGAGCGCCCGTTCCTGATCGGCACGCAGACCGCGGTGGTGGTCGCCCCCGACGGCGAGGAGATCCACACCGACGAGTTCGGGCGCATCAAGGTGCGCTTCCACTGGGACCGCGCCACCGACGTCAACCCCGAGCAGCGCTCGTGCTGGATCCGCGTCGCGCAGGGCCTCGCGGGCAACGGCTGGGGCGTGCTCGCGCTGCCGCGCAAAGACCAAGAGGTCGTCGTGACCTTCGTCGACGGCGACCCCGACCAACCGCTGGTGGTGGGCGTGGTCTACAACGGCGAGAACAAGCCCCGCGACCTGCCGGCGCAGAAGACGCAGACGGTGTTCCGCACGCGCTCGAGCACGGAGGGCACCGCCGAGACCTTCCACGAGCTGTCCTTCGACGACAAGAAGGGCGAAGAGAAGATCTTCTTCCACTGCGAGAAGGACTTCGAGCGCGTGGTCAAGCACGACGACAAGCTCACGATCGGCAAGGACGGCGAGGGCTCGCGCACGGTGCTGATCGAGAAGGACGCGCTGCTCACGATCAACAAGGGCAATCGCGTCGAGACGCTCACCGAGGGCAGCGACACGCTCACGATCGAGCAGGGCGACCGCACGATCGAGGTCAAGACCGGCAAGGAGACGGTCACGATCAAGGGCGATCGCACGGTGACGATCCAGAGCGGCAAGGACACGCTCGACATCACCAGCGGAGACTGGGCCGTGAAGGCGGGCGGCAAGGCCGACATGGAGACCAGCGGCGCGTTCTCGATCAAGTCGAGTGGCGGCAAGGTCAGCATCGAGTCGCCGCAGACGATCGAACTCACCGCAGGCAGCAGCAAGCTCAAGGTCGGCGCGTCGGGCATCGTGATCGAGAGCCCGTCGATCAAGATCAACGGCAAGATGGAGACCAAGGTCACCGGCGCGATGGTGTCGGTCGAGGCCTCGGGCGTGATGAAGGCCAAGGGCTCGGCCGTGATGCTGGGCTGAGGAAACACGCGACATGGCCGCCACCCAACCCAAGTTCTCCGCAGCGCCGCTCGACAAGGTGCTCGAAGGCATCGATCTCAGCGAAGACAGCGCTCCGCAACGCCGCGCCGGCGACGACGCACGTGCGTTGTTCGAGCGCCTCGCCGCGGCCGGAATGGCGATCGACGCGCTCAAGGTCGCGGCCGCTGCGCTGCCCAAGCGCGAAGCGGTGTGGCTCGCGCTGCGCTGCGTGCAGTCGCTTGCGAACGACGCCACGCCGCCGGTTCAACGCGCGGCGCTCGACGCCGCCCGCGCCTGGGTCGACGAGCCGAGCGACGAGCGCCGCCGCGCGACCAACGACGCGGCCGAGAAGGCGGGGCTCGACAAGCCCTTCGGTTGCGTCGCGCTGGCCGCGTACATGAGCGGCGGCAGCCTCGGACCGCCCGACGTGCCGCCGATTCCGCCGGCCGAGTTCCTGTGCGGCGTCGCCAGCGGCCTCGCGCTCGAAATCGCCCTGCGCCAGGTTCCGCGCGCCGAAGCGAACGCCGTGGGCCAGCGTTTCCTCGCGCTCGCACGCGAGGTCGACTCCAAGCCCGCTCCGTGGGACGCGCCCGCCGCAGCCAGCCCCGCGCCGGCCGCCGCGCCCGCGTCGACGCGCTCGCCGCGCCGCTGACCTTCGAACGAGCGCCCATGATCTGCGTCTGCGCCCAGTCGATCGCCGCGCTGCCGGGGCTGTTTTCGCCGCTGCCCGCGAACGTGGCCGCGATGGGCTCGGTCAACGGCTCAGCGGGCGCGCAGGCAGCACTCGGCGCCGCGCTCGCCGCGCAGGCCGCCGCCAACGCCGCGGTCACGGCCAACGTCGCGGTCCCCTTCAACGTCTCCGCAATGGCGGCGCTCACAGCGACCGCCAACGCGGTCGGCGCTCTGCGCTTGGGCCTGGGCATGAACGTCGCGGGCGGCAACTGCGCTCCGACGCTCGAGCAGCTCGCGCAGTCGCTCGCGGGCAGTGCGCTCGCCAAGGCGCTCGGCAACTTGCCGATGAGCACGCTCTCGCCGCTGCAAGCGCTGGCGCAACTCGCCGGCGCGATCGCCGCCGCGAACGCGATGGGCGTGGGCCTGATGAGCGCCAACGCCGCTGCGCAGCTCAACGCGCAAGCGCAGGCCGCCGCCAACGCCGCCGCCGCTGCACAGGCGAATGCAGGAGTGAGCGCAAGCGCCGCCGCGAGCCTGCAAGCCTTCATGGCGATGCAGGCCTCGCTCGCCGCGAATTTGGGCGTGAATCTCGGCGCTGCGGGCGGCGTCGGCATGCTCGGCGCCGCGCTGGGCAACCTGCAGTCGAACATGTCGGCGCTCAACGCGCTGAACGGCTTGCTCAACGCGGCGCTGCTCACGCAGACGCTGGCGCTGATGAGCGCGCTGTCGGGGATTCAGGGCGCGCTGGGGCTCAACATGCTCACGCCCGGCGCGGGCGCGCTGGTGCAGTCGCGCCTGGCGAGCCTGTCGCGCTCGGTGAGCCCGAGCCTCTCGCGCAGCGTGTCGCGCTCGGCCTCGAAGTCGCTCTCCAAGAGCGCCTCGAAGGCCGCGAGCAAGGCGCTCAACCAGGCCGTGAGCCGCGCCTACAACGAAGGCCTTGGCAACGCGCTGTCAGGCGTGCCGATCCTCCCGCCGGCGACGCTGCTGCTTGCCTACTTGCTCAACAAACTGCTGGGCCAGCTCGGCGTGGGCATCCTGCAGTACTCGTCGTGCGGACCGCTGTGCCTGGTCAGCTCGATCTCACTGCCCTGTCCGTTTTCGGCCGCGGATTTCGCCGAGGATTTCGCGCAAGCGGCGCAGCAGCTCGCCGTGCCGGAGCTCCCGGCCGTGCAGGTCACGACGAACGCGCAGTCGGGCGCGAGCGAGAGCTCGTCGGCGAGTTCCAGCGCGTCCTCGGGCTCGAGTGCGAGCTCGAGCGCGAGCGCCTCGGGCGCCGCGGCCGCAGCAGCGCCGCTGGTCGGTGAAGCCGTGCAGCTCGGTGGCGCGCCGAAGACCGGCCCGAAGCCGAGCGCTACACCCGCTCCGCAGCCCGGTGCGGGCCCCAAGCCGCCGCCTCCTCCGGACGCGCCCGGCTACAAGAAGTCCTCGTGGAAGAAGTGAGCGAGGCCGCGCCGTGATCTGCATCTGCTACAAGCGCCAACAGGAGCTGCTCGCGCGCTTCGCGCACCTGCCGAGCAACGTCGGCCCCGGCCTCGCGATTCCCGCGGGTCTCATGCCGGCGATGGGCGCGCTCGGCGCCGCGCTCGCCAGCGCCAACGCTGCGCTGTCCGCGCCGCTCGCGATGGGCGCGAACGCCGCCGCGAGTCCGGCAGCCCAAGCCGCAGCCGCAGCAGCCGCGAGCGGCAACGCGCAAGCTCAAGCGCTCGCGCAGCTCTCCGCAGCCGCGAACGCAGCGGCCTCGATGAACGCTGGCCTGGGGCTCAACATGCTCTCGCCGGGAGCTGGCGGCATGATCGGCAGCCTGTGGCCGATGATCGCGGAGCTGCTCAAGCAGCTCGCGCTGCTGCCGCTGCAACTGCTCGGCAAGCTGCTCGAGCTCGCCAAGCTCGGCGAACTGGTCGAGAAGCTCGAGGACCTGCTCGACGTCGATCTCGAAGCGCCCGACTGGGCCAAGGACGCCGCGAAGAAGGTCGGCGAGGCGCTCGACGAGGCGAAGGACAACATCGCCAAGGCTCTCGCCGCCGCGCAGGAGGGTCTCGACGACGCGGCCAAGGCCGCGGGCGATGCGCTCGCGAAGCTGCTCGCGCAACTTCAGGCTGCAGCACTCGCGCAAGCGAGCCAGCAGGCGAGCGCGACCGCGCAGGAGCAGGCGCTCGCGTCGGCGACCGCAGCCGCGCAAGTCGGGCTCGGCGTGAACGTCGCGGCGCCCGGAGGCATGGCGGCGCTCGCGCAGAAGCTCGCGGCGATGGGCGCGACGGCGGGCGGCATGCCGTCGGCGCTCGACCCGCTCGCGATGGCCGCGCTGCTCGCCGCGATGCAGATGCTGGCGGCGATCGAGACGATCAAGCGCACGCTCGGCATCGACGTGCTGGCGCCGGGGGCGGGCTCGGCGCTCAGCTCACTGCTCAACTCGCTGAACAGCGCGCTCTCGCAGTCGCTCCCGCTGAACGCGGCGCTCGCAGCGGTTCCCGCGGCGATGAACGCAGCGCTCGGCGGCGGCGCGGGCGGAGCCGCTGGAGGCGCTGCCGGCGCTGGTGCAGGCGGCGCGGCGGGCGCGGCCGCGGGTGCAGCAGCAGGCGCGGGCGCAGGCGCCTCGGCCGGACTCTCGGCTGGAGCACCGACTTCGCCGTTGCTCGGCCCCGCACTCGCGCAGATGCTCGCCGGCGTGCCGGGAGTGCCGCTGCCCTGGTTGCTCGTCGCGGCCTTCGCCAAGCAGGTCGAGTCGTGCTTCGGCATCCAACTGATCGCGCACGGACCGTGCGAGTGATGCGAGGATCGATCCCATGACCAAGCCCGCTGCGCGCCTGGGCGACCAGGTGCTCCAGGACGGCCCGCACTGCCACGCGCCGATCCACCCGGCCGCTCCGACGCCCGCTCCGGCGCCGCACCCCGCACTGCCGCTCGCGATCGTGAAGGGCGCGCCGACGGTGCTGATCAACAACATGCCCGCCGCGCGCTCGGGCGACATGACCGGGCCGTGCACGTTGCCCGGTTGCTCGCCGGGCGGACCTGGCACGATCAGCGTCGGTTCGTCCACGGTGATGATCGCCAACATGCCGGCCGCGCGCGTGGGCGACATGACAGCGCACGCCTCGTGCGTCGCGCCGATTCCCGGCCCGACCGGCAAGGTGCTCCCGCCGGGCAGCACCAACGTGCTCATCGCCTGAGCCGCACGGATGCGCCGCCGCCACTTCGAGACGCTCGCGCCGCGCTGCCCCGTCTGTCGCAACGAACAGCCGCTGCGACTGGAACGCGTGCTGCGCGAACAGGGCGAGCACGTTCTCGAGGGTTGGCTCGCGTGCGCGAACCCCAGCTGCCTGCGCGAATTCCCCGTGCTCGACGGCGCGCCGCTGCTCGCGCCCGATCTGCGCGCCCACGTGCGCGGCCAGACGCTCGCTTTCCTCGGGCGCGAGGGGCTCGACGAACTCAGCGAGAGCTGGCTCGGCGACTGCCTCGGACCGCAGTCGGAGTTCGACACCCTGCGCCAGCACCTCAGCCAGTACGCCTGGGACCACTGGGGCGAGTTCGACCCGCTCGAGCGCGAGCGCGATCCGGCGCCGGGTTCGGTCGCACGCGTGCTCGACGAGCTGTGGCGTCGCGTCGACGCATTGCCGGACGGCCCGCTGCTCGAAATCGGTTGTTCGGTCGGACGCGCGAGCTTCGCACTGGCAGAACGCACGGGACGCCTCACGCTGGGCGTCGATCTGCACCAGGGCAAGTTGCGCCTCGCGCAGCGCATCCTCCGCGAGTCACGCGTGCGCTACGCGCAACGCCGAGTGGGCGTGGTCTACGAGCGACGCGAGTTCGCGGTCCCGACCCCGGCCGCCGAGCGCGCGGACTTCTGGTCCGTCGACGCCGCTCAAGCGCCCTTCGCGGACGGCCAGTTCGCCGGCATCCTCGCGCTCAACGTGCTGGACAGCACGCACGCGCCGCTGGAACTCCTGCGCTCGTGCGCGCGGTTGCTCGCGCCGGGCGGCGTGCTCGCGCTCGCTTGCCCGTACGACTGGTCGCTTTCCGCCGCGCCGCTGGAGCATTGGTTCGGCGGGCACTCGCAGCGCGGACCCAACGCCGGCGCGAGCGAGCCGGTTCTGCGCGCGATGCTCGGCTGGGCCGCGGATCCGGCGCTCGCACAGCTGAAACCCGAGTGCGAAGTCGATTCGCTCGAGTGGAACGTGCGCCTGCACGAGCGCAGCGTGATGCGCTATCGGCTCCACGGCGTGATCGCGCGCCGGCGCTGAACCGGGCGGAACTTGCGGCTCCAAGCGGGCCCCGCTGCGCCCGGTCGCGGATAAGCTCCCTGGCGCATGTCCCCCACCGATCTCCCCGCACGCCGCACCCGCATCGGGTTCGAGCTGGTCCTGATTTCGTTCGTCGTGCTGTTCCAGGAGCTGGCGCTGATCCGCTGGCTGCCGGCGCAGGTGCGCGTGCTGGCCTACTTTCCCAACCTGATCCTGATCAGCGCCTTCTTGGGATTGGGGCTGGGCTGCCTGCGCGCGGGCAAAGCGTCGCTGCTCTGGCTCTGGCCGATCTCGATGATCGCGCTGATCGGCAGCGCCTGGGCCATGAGCGGCGTGGTCTTCACGCAAGAGTCCGTGAGCGAGTTCCTGTGGCTCTTCTATCACGACCTCGAAGACACCGACGCGCTGGTGGTCGAGGGCGTGAAGCTGCCGATCGTGTGGGGCTTCGTCGGAACCGCGATCACGTTCCTGCCGCTGGGTCAGATGGTGGCCGAGCGCTTGAAGGAGTTTCGCGAGCTCTCCGGCTCGCTGTGGGGCTACGCCTGCGACATCGCGGGTTCGCTCCTGGGCGTGATCATGTTCTCGGTCGGCAGCTTCCTCGGCGCGTTCCCGATCGTGTGGTTCAGCGTCGTCGTCGTGGGCCTGGCGCCGTTCTTCATCGCGCGCCGCGCGCTGGCGGTGCTGTTCCTGATCGGCGCCGGCAGCGTGCTGTTCTGCGTGGTGAAGGCCGAGAAGGCCGAGCGCTACAGCCCGTACTACGCGCTCACGACCTCGGTCGATCCCAACCGGCCGGGTTTCGCGGTGATGACCAACGGCTCGCTGCACCAGAACGCGCTGCCGCTCTCGAAGAACGACACGCACAGTGCGCCCGGCATTCGACAGTGGCTGCGCGAACTGCGGCGCGACTACCACCTGCCTTATCGCCTGCTCGAGAACACGCCCAAGAAGGGCCTGGTGGTCGGCGCCGGCACTGGCAACGACGTGGCCACGATGCTCGACGAGGGCGTGGCCGACGTGACGGCGGTCGAGATCGATCCGCTGCTGTACGAGCTCGGCCGCGAGCGCCATCCCAACAAGCCGTACTCCGACCCGCGCGTGCGCGTGGTGATCGACGACGGGCGCGCGTTCCTCAACCGCACCAAGGAGCGCTACGACCTGATCGTGTTCGGCACGATGGACTCGCTGACGCGCTTGTCCGCGCTCTCCAACGTGCGCCTGGACAACTTCATCTACACGCGCGAGTGCTTCGAGCTGGCGCGCGACCGGCTGGCCCCCGGCGGCGGATTCGTGGTGCTGTTCGACAGCCACGTGGGCGACTACATCCGCGAGCGCCAGATCGCGATGCTCACCCAAGTCTTCGGCGAGCCGCCGCGCGTGCAGCCCAAGACCTACGACGGCCACGCGATGTTCTTCTCAGGCGCGGCCTTCACCAAGCAGATCGAGGACGGCCCGCAGCGGCCGACGATGGAAGATGTCGCCGCGATCACGGCCAAGACCGAGCTGCCCAGCGACGACTGGCCGTTCCTGTACCTGACCAAGCGCGGCATCAGCGGCTTCTACGCGACACTGATGGCGCTGTTCGGCGCGATCGCGGTGGTCTCGGTGGCGCTGTTCTCGCCGCAGATGCGCCGCAGCGTGTTCAAGGGCGGGATGGACCTCGAGATGTTCCTGTTCGGCGTGGCGTTCCTGTTGCTCGAGACGCGCTCGGTCACCGCCATGAACCTCGCCTGGGGCGCGACCTGGCTGACGTCAGCGATCGTGTTCGGCGCGATCCTGTTGATGGTCCTGCTCGGCACGATTGCGATGGCGATCCGCCCGCTGTCGTGGAACTTCAGCATGGTCGGTCTGGTGCTTTCGCTGGGTGTCGCCATCGTCGTGCCGACCAGTTCGCTGCTCGCGCTCGAGCCGGCGCTGCGCCTGGGCGCCTCGGTGCTGCTGGTCGGCTCGCCGGTGTTCTTCGCTTCGACCTGCTTCGCGCTGCGCTTCAAGGCGCGCGCCGAGCCCGATGCGGCCTTCGGCTGGAACCTGATCGGCGCCGTCGCGGGCGGACTCACCGAGTTCCTCTCGATGGCGGTCGGCCTGCGCGCGCTGCTCTACATCGCGCTCGGCGCGTACTTGGGCGTCGCGTTGCTGCGCGCAGTCGCTGGCGACAAGCACTCGGCGCCTCGCGAATCGGCGTGATCGGTTAGCTCGCAGCCGCGGCGCGCGCCCAGTAGGCTCGCAGCGTCATGAGCAGCGCCGCGAGCGGCCCCCCGTCCGAATCACGGCCATCGGAGCCACAGCCCGCCCAGCGCGAGTCCGTCCGCGAGCTGTTGCGGCACAGCTGGATCTACAGCCTCGCGCCAATCTTCCAGCGGCTGCTCTCGATCGTCCTGATCCGGCTGTACACCGAGCGCCTCACGCTGGGCGAGTTCGGCGTGCTCGAGATCATCGATCTGCTCATCCTGATCGTGCCGCAGCTGGTCGGGATCAACCTGCTCAACGGCCTGACGCGCTTCTACTTCGACCACGCCGATCCGCGGCGGCGCGCGCAGGTGGTGAGTTCGGCCACGATCGCACTGGCGGTGCTCTCGTTCGCGGTCGCGGGCTTGACGCTGCTCGCGCGCGAGCCGCTGGCGGCGCTGCTGTTCTCGCTTCCCAGCGGACAAGCGACCCCCGACGGTCTGCTCGAGGCGCTGGGCATCGCGATCCTGATCGTGCCGTTCTCGATCTGCACGGCGTCGGGTCTGCGCTACCTGCAGATCCTCAAGCTCTCGCGCGCGGCGACGACGCTGCAACTCGCCAAGACCGTGCTCGAGGCCGCGCTCAAGCTGTGGATGCTGTTCGGTCTGGAGTGGGGCGTCAGCGGCTTTCTGTTGAGCGTGCTGATCGGCGAAGTGCTGGCGGCTGCGGGCCTCTCGCTGTGGATGGCGCTGCGCCTGCGCTCGGGCTTCGAGTGGAGCGTTTTCAGGCCGCTCCTGGTGTTTTCGATCCCGCTCGTGCCGCTCGGGCTCGTGCAACTGGGCCTTCACCAGTTCGGCCGGCAAGTGATCGAGCACCTGGGCCCGCAGCAACTCGTTCAAGGCGCCGACGCCCAGCTCGGGGTGACGGTCGCGCGCGAGTGGGTCGGCGTGTTCGGCCTGGGCCACAAGATCGCGTTCTTGATCCACACCGCCGTGCTCACGCCGTTCATGCAGATCTGGTATCCGCACGTGTACGAGCTGCCCGAGTCCGCGCGCCGCACCGAACTCGTGCGCCTGGGCGACTGGGCCTTCGCGGCGCTGTGCGCGTTCTACTTGCCCGCGGCGATCTTCGGACGGCAAGCGGTCGACATCCTCTCGGGCTCGGAGGTCTTCCGCGCCGCGTGGCGCGTCACGCCCATCGTCGTCGCGGCGTACTTGATGTACGGCAGCTACGCCATCAGCCAGGTCGCGCTGCTCGCCGAGAAGCGCAACTGGTCGCTGCTCGCAGTCAACTCGCTCGCGCTGATCTTCGGGGTCGCGCTGTCGAGCTACTTCGTGACGCACAGCGCCGAGCACGGCTACGCCGCGGCGTCGTGGGCCACGCTGGCCGCCTTCGCGCCGCTCGCGCTCGCAGCGGAATGGCTGGCGCGCTCGCGCGGCTGGGGCAGTCGCAGCGCCCGCGCAGGCCTGAGCCTGGGCGCGATCTCGGCGCTCGCGATCGCGGGCGTCATTGCCATCGACACGTGGCGCGACCCGCTCGAATCGACAGGCGCGTTGCTCAGCGTGCTCGCGCTCAAGCTGGGGCTCTCGGTGGCGGTCGCGGCGCTGCTGTGGCGCGTAGGACTCGACGCCGAAGGTCGCGACGGGCTTGCGCGCCTGGTTCGCGACGCGCTGGCGAAATTCGGACTCAGAACTGGAAGTAGATGAACGCCGGGGCCTGCAGCGTTAGCCCGCAGAACAACAGGATCGCCGCAGCGTAGAGCGCGCCCTGCGCGACGGCCGGGAGCTCCGCGATGCGCCGGCCGAGCTTCGCGAGCGCCTCTTGCGAGCTGAAGTGCGCCGCGGCGGCCGCGACGAGCACCGCGAAGAAGCCCGCCGAGAGCTGCGTGCCGCCCGAGAGCTGCGCCAAGCCGCTGAGGTACTCGTTCAGGTGCTGCAGGCTCGTCACGCGGAACAGCAGCCATCCGCCGAGCACGAGGTGGAAGCAGCTCACGCGCCGCCAGGCGACCAGCGCCCACGAGGCCTTCTCGCGCGAGTGGCGGTCCGCGCCGCGCGCGAACATCAACAAGAGGCCGTGGTAAGCGCCCCACAGCACGAAGTTCATCGCCGCGCCGTGCCACAGGCCGCCCAGCAGCATCGTGGCGAGCAGATTGAACGACGTGCGACCCTTCGCGCCGCGATTGCCGCCCAGCGGGATGTAGAGGTAATCGCGCAGCCAGGTCGAGAGCGAGATGTGCCAGCGCGTCCAGAACTCGCGCACGTTCTGCGCGAGGTACGGGCGGTTGAAGTTCTCGGGGAACTCGAAGCCCATCATGCGCGAGGCGCCGATGGCGACGTCGCTGTAGCCCGAGAAGTCGTTGTAGATCTGGTAGGCGTAGGCGTAGAGCGCGACGAGCAGGTCGAACGACGAGTACTCCGACGGCGACGCGAACACGGCGTCGACGCCGAAGTTCGCGAGCAGGTCGGCGAGCACGACCTTCTTGAACAGCCCGCGGAAGATGCGGAACAGTCCCTCGCGGAAGTGGCTCGACTCGATCACGCGCTCGCGGTGGAGCTGCGGCAGGAAGTCGACGGCGCGCACGATCGGGCCGGCGACGAGCTGCGGGAAGAAGCTGACGAACAGCGCGAACTTGAAGAAGTCGCGCTCGGGCGCGATCTCGCGCCGGTAGACGTCGATCGTGTAGGACAGCGACTGGAAGGTGTAGAACGAGATGCCGACCGGCAGCAGCACGTCGATCGGATCGAAGGGCAGCGAGCTTCCGACCAGCGTCAGCGAGTCGCGCGCGACGTCGAGGAAGAAGTTGTAGTACTTGAAGACGCCGAGCAGGCCGAGGTTCGCCGTGACCGAGAGTGTCACGAGCGTCTTGCGCGCGCGCGGGTCGCTCGCCGCGTGCATGCGCAGTCCGAGGACGTAGTCGAGCGCCGTGGAGAGCAGCAGCAGGCCTGCGTACTTCCAGTTCCACGACATGTAGAAGTAGTAGCTGGCCGCCAGCAGCCACAGGTCGCGCGCGCGCTCGCGGCGCCACAGGAGCGCGTAGAGCGCCAGCACCGTCGGGAAGAACAGCGCGAAGTGGGCCGCGTTGAAGTTCACTGGCCGCGACCCTCCGCGAGGCGCGGCAGGCGCGCGAGCTCTTCCGCCAGCATCTGCGCGACCTGCTCGTGGCCATCCTTGGTCAGGTGCCACATGTCGCGGAACAGCTCGGCACGACCGGCGAAGCGCCCGGCCACGTCGATCAACGCGACGCGCTCGCTCTGCGCCACGCGGCGCAACACGGCGTTGAAGCGCTCGACCGACTCGAGCCAGCCTTCGCGCGAGAGGAACACGTTGAAGCGCAGCAGGTTGAGCTCGTACTCGACCGGCGTCTGCTCCGCGTTGGCGAGCGTGTAGGCCGTCGGAAACGTGCACAGCACCGGCGTCGCATCCAGCGCGCGACAGCGTTCGAGGAAGGCGCGCACGCGCAGCTCGAACAGCTCGTCCCCCGGCTCGCCCAGCGAACGCTCGAGCACTCGTCCACGCGCCACATGCGACGTGAGCGAGCTCTTGAGGTGTTTGTAGATCGTGGTCGACTCGACGAACTTGTCCGCCCAGTGCGGCGCGCTCACCTGCGTCGCAGTCTCGAGCGCTGCGCCGTGCTCGCCCTCCTGCGGCGCGCTCCAGCCGCGCGAGCCCAGCGCCGTCGCCAGCTTGTCGATGTCGTTCGACATCTGGTACAGCACGACCACCTGCGGGCGCCAGCTCGCGGCGTTCCGCGCGAGGTCATCGACGTTGCCCAGCACGGTGTGACCTGCCACGCTCGCGTTGAGCGCCTCGCACGCGACGCCGCGCTCGCGCAGCAGCGCCACCGCGCGGTTGGGAAAAACGTCGTCGACGGCTTGCTGCGTGTCTTCCCCGTACGACGACGAGGCGAACCACACGCGCGCGACCCCAGGCCCGGCGGCAGGCTCGACACGGCGCGAGCGGAACGGAAAGTCCTTGCTCGGCCCGACGTCCTCGCGCGCCTCCGACGCGCCGGCCGTGCTCGGAAACAGCAACGTGGGCCAGCCTTGCCGCATGGCGCGCAGCTCGAGCGCCACTTCGAGCGCCGCGAGCAACGCCACGATCCACAAGAGCGGCGCGAGGAGTCGAAACGACATCGGGGGAGCGGGAAACGTAGCGGTGCGCTGCTCGGCTCGCCAGCCGGAGCGTGGATGGCTGACTGTGCGCGCGCCGATGAGCAGCTGGTCGGACGCGGCGAACCCTTCGCTTGACACCCTGGCATCAGTCGGGATCAGCAGCGGGCGCCGAGCGCGCTGCGGAGCCGTTCAACGGGAGACGAGCAGCTCGCGAAGTCGGGCAACCGCACGCAAGTAGCGCCGGGACGCTCCTGAGACGGTCAGGCCCAGGAGCGGCGCGATCTCGCTGTTGTCCAGGCCGTCGACGTGCCGCAGTTCGAGCACCTCCCGATCCTCGAGCGAGAGCTGCTCCAGCGCGCGGCGCACGCGCTCGCGCTCCTCGGCGCGCACCGCGCCCTGGGAGGGCGAGGTGATCGAGTCGGCGAGGCTGGCGGCGAAGGTGTCGCTCGGCGCTGCGATGGCGTCGAAGGGCGTCTCGCGCTCGGCGCTGCGCGCGGCGACGCCCAGGTGACGGCGATGCGCCAGCGCGAGTTGCTGGAGCGCGAGGAATCGCAGCCAACGCTCGAAGGGCATGTCCTTCGCGCTCCTCCAGGCTGCGTACCTCCGCGCCGCCTCGGCGTAGGTTTCCTGGAGCACGTCGAGCGGGTCGAGGCGCGCACGCAGTTTCGCGTCCATGCGCAACGCCAGCAGCCGGCGCAGCCCGGGCGCGCAGGCCTCCAGCCGCGCCGCGAACTCGGCGTCGCCGCCCGCGGAGCTCTCGTTCAACTCGCTAGCGGCCATCGCCGCCCCCTGAACTCCGCGCGTTCGCCAGTTCGCGGCGAGCCTGCTCGCCTAGCTCGAGGTCGCGCGCGTCGAGTTCCGCGCCGCGAGCCGACAGCTGCTCGAGCAGGCGCTGCGCCGCGTCGAGATCGCCGGTGTGGACCAGGGCGCTCGCGTACAGCGCCGAGTGCCACGGGGGCAGTTGCGCGCCGCCGCGCTGCGCGAGGGCTTGTGCTTCGCCGAAGAGCTGCGCGACTCGCGCGAAGTCGCCCTCGGGCTGCGCCTGGGCCGTGCGGTGCGCCGCGACGGCGCGCAGCGAGCGCCAGTGAGCTTCCGTCACGCCGAAACATGAGCGACAGCGTCGCGCCAAGCTCAGAACGATGCGTTCGATCTGCCGCTGCTGCTCGAGCGACAACAACGCTCCGCGCAGGCGCGCCTCGACCCAGGTGAGCTGGTTGTGCGGTTCCCCGAGCCAAGTTCGCGCGACGGCCAGCGCAGCTTCGCGCTCATCGGCGTTCAGCGCCCCGTCCGCCTCCAACTGCGCGAGCACGAACTCGGGGTCTGCACCGTCCGCGAACAGCTCGTCGACGCGCTGGCGAAAGCGCTGGCGTTCCGCCCTGACCGCGAGCGCGCGTCGAAGGGTCTCGCCGGGTTTGGGTTGGCGCTCGAACAAGCGGATGCGACCGTCGACGAGACCGAACGCGAGCAGCGAGCCGTCGGGTGTTGCAGCTTGCGCCCAGCAACCCGCGCCGAGATCCAGGGCCAGCATCTGCCGCCCCGCGCGCAGATCCCACAGCCGCGCGACCGCGCCGGTGGAGATGGTCACGACGCGCTCCAACGCCGGCAAGTGTCGCAATTTGTAGATGGTGGTGCTGAGCCTGTTGCTCTGGTTGCGGCCGGTGTCCACCTCGCGCAGCAAGTCCCCGTTCGCCGCGGCCCAGCGGCACAGGCGCAGGTCATCTCCACCGCTGATGAGCGTCCCGGACTCGGCCCAGTCGAGCGCGTGGCAAGCGGACTCCCCGTGCGCAGGGATGCGTCGTTCGAGCTCCAAAGGGCCCAGAGCCCAGACACAGATCTCGCCGCTCGCGTCACTGCTGGCGAGGTGCTCGCCCGCAGGATCGAACGCTACGGCAGCGAGGTCGCGGCGGCGCGTGTTCTGGCGCTCTTCGAAGCTGTAGTCCGCGCCGCTCCAGACCTGCAGGTCGCCAGCTGGACCGACGGCCGCAACCGAACCCAGCGCGGAGAGCGCGACGTCGTTGGCGCCTTCGAGACTTCGGAGCCGCGCGATGGGTCGCAGACCTTCCAGGTCGAACACCAGCACGCTTACGCCACTGGCGACGGCCACGCGCTCGCCGGCGGCATCGAGATCTAGACGTCCAGCCCCATCCGCGGGCAGATGCACCGCGAGCGGCTCGCGCGAAGCGAGATCCCACACGCGCAGCGTGCCGTCCTCGGCGCTCGACACCAGTCGCTCGCCTCGGGCGTCCATGTCGAGGTCGCTGACGACCGCGAAGTGCCCGGTCAGCGTCTCCGTGTCGACGCGTGGGACCAGCCACTCCCGAATGCAGCCATCCCACGCGGATGTGTACAGGCGCAGGCCATCGCTCGAGAAGCATGCGGCGTTGAGCTCTCCGGTGTGCCCCCCGAGCAACTGCGGCAGCGTTTCGACGCCGATGCGGCGCAGGGCCAGGCGGCCGTCGTTGCTGCCCGAGGCGACGAACTCCCCGAGCGGATCGCACGCGAGCGCGTTTCCCAGCCGTTCGACGTCACGCCAGCGCGCGAGCTCGCCCAGCGCTGGCACGGAGAGCATCCGGTGCTCGCCGGAGTGAAACGCGACCACGAGGCTCGGGCCTTCGACGCAGAAGCCGACTTTGCGCACGTCGCCGTCCTCGAAGGCGAACTGACCGAGCGGTCGGAAATCGTGGGCATCGAACAGCGCAACACAGCGCCCTCCGCCCAGCGCCAGCCAGCGCTGCTGCGGGTCGACGTCGAGGTCGTGCAGCCACTGACCGCCGTGCGACAGCGTGCGCAGCGGCTCGGCAGTCGCCGCGTCCCAGACGATCGCCGTGCCGTCCCAAGCGGCCGAGACCAAGCGCGAGCCGTCGGCGAGATAGACCACGTCCTTGACCTGATCGGTGTGTCCCTCGAGATCGCGGGTCACCCGCCGCTCGACCAGGTCCACCAACTTGACCACGCGGCGACGCTCGCAGGCTACGGCCAGCGTTCGGCCATCGGGATGCAAGGCGATGTTGCTGCACTGGTCGTCCTGGACCTCGAACTCGAACTCCAACGCGCGCTTGGCGAGGTTCCAGCACTCCAGGCGCTTGTCGAGGATCGCGAGCAGACGCTCGCCCGTGGCGTCGAAGGCCAGGGCCTCGTAGTGCGACTCGCGGCGGGGCGAGGTCCAGCTGGCGCGTTCGACGCGCGCCGCGAGGAAATCGAACTCCCAGCCGCGGTGCTGCGCGTCGACCGCTTCGAGAGCGAGCTGCGCGCGGGCCACGTCGCCGCGCTCGAGCGCGTCCGCAGCCGACGCGATGCACGCGGCGTAGCTCTCCGAGCTGGCGCGGTCACGGGCGAGTTCGGCCTCGTCGCGCTCGCGTCGCACGTCGAGCACGTACTTCGCCGCGCCGGCCAAGAGCAGCGCGGCCGCCGCAGCGCCGATGGCGCTGGCGAGCTTGTTGCGCCGCACGGCGACGCGCAGCAGGTACCAGGTGCTCGGGTCGCGCGCCGTGATCGCGCGTCCTTCGAGGAACGCGCTCAAGTCCTGCGCGAAGTCCTCCGCCGATGCGTAGCGCCGTTCGAGCGCACTGGCGCTCGCCTTGCCGATGATCGTCTCGAGATCCGCGGGGATGTCCGGGTTCGCGCCGCGCGCGCGCGGGAGCTCGAGCCCAATCCGACCGCCGAGCAACTGCGACTTGGAGATGCCGTCGAACGCGGAGGTCAGCGTCGCCAGCTCGTACAGCACCAGCCCCAGGCTGTACGTGTCGCCGCGCGGGTCGGAGCGGCCCTGGAAACGCTCGGGCGGCATGTAGCGCAGCGTTCCCACGACATCGCCCGTCACCGTCAAGTCCTGGGAGCCCTCGGACTTGGCCAGGCCGAAGTCCGTGAGCCGCGCGCGCCCGTCGAGGCCCAGCAGGATGTTCGAGGGTTTGACGTCGCGGTGCAGGATTCCGCGTCCGTGCGAGTAGGCCAGCGCTTCGGCCACCTGGCGAACGATGGCGACCACGTTGCGCAACCACAGTCGGTGACTGGGAGCGCTCGAACGCTCGAGGTCCTTGCTGGTTTCTCCCAGCGGCGTGGTCCACGCGCGCACGACCAGCTCGTGCGGCTCGGCGAGCTCTCCGCGGCGCCAGGAACGGCTCTGGACGATCAGTTGGTCGAGGCCGATGCCGTCGACGAACTCCATCGCGTAGAAGTGCTCCCCGCCGTCGAGCCCGGCTTCGAAGAGCTGCACGATGTTGGGGTGCGAGAGCGCCGCGACTGCGCGGGTCTCACGCCGGAAGCGCTCCAGGTATTTGGGATCCGCCGCCGCGCCGACGGGCAACGTCTTCAGCGCCACGCGGCGACCGACGCCTTCTTGGATCGCCTCGTAGACCACGCCCATGCCGCCGTGGGCGACGACGCGCAACACGCTGTAGTCGCCGAGGCGTTCGGGGGCGCGCTGCGCGACGACTCGTTCGAGCGTCAGCAGCGTGGGGAACAGTTCGCGGATGCGCTCGGCGAGGTCGGGATTCGACTGCGCGTAGGCCTCGATCGCCGGGCTGCGGCCCGCGCGGTGTTCGGCCACGAACTCGGCCGCTAGCTGGTCGAGTCGCGCTTCGCTGCTCGAGGGCGCGCCCCCGCTCTTGGATTGACCGTCTGGCATTGCGAGCCCTGTCCCTGCCGCAGCAGGTTAGCAGGTCGCATTCGCACGGAAATTCGCACTAAGGCCGTCATCACATGCAGGGCGCGCGCAGTCACTCCAGCAGCAGCGCTCGAGCCTGCGGTCCCTAACTCAACTTCTTCCACGCCCCCCCATGATCGCCCCGGCACTCTTCGTACCTCTGCTGTTCGCCGTACAGGCCCAAACCACTTCACCGGCGCCGCTCGGACCGACCTATCGTTTCGGCGACTACGACCGTGACGGGCTGGCCGACGT
>WYBT01000003.1 GCA_011525785.1 Planctomycetaceae bacterium | reverse complement strand
CTCGGCCAGCCGATCGTTGAGCGTGGCCAGCTGCGCGAGCAGGCTCTCGTTCAACTTCACCTGACGCGCAATTTCGGCGTCACGCGCGGCGAGCTCGGCAACGAGGGTGGCGACGTTCACGACGCCAACCGATCACAGTCGCGATCGGTTGTCGATCCCCTATCGACGTCGCCCGCTCGGGGCTCGGTGCCAGCCGCGTCTCGCCGCGGTGAAGTCGATGCCGGCGAGCAGCGAAGCGAAGGTCGCTCCGTCGACGCTCACAGTCATCTCGTCGGTCCGGAACTCTGGGAGCTGGAAGCTGCCACGCTCGAGACGCTTGCTCAGAAGGCACCAGCCGGAGCCGTCGAACCAGAGCGCCTTCGCGAGGCGCCGCCGACGGTTGAGGAAGAGGTAGATGTGGCCGTCGACCGGATCGAGCTCGAGTCGGCGAACCGCACCCGCGACCGCGTCGAACGAGCCGCGCATGTCGAAGGGCTCGACGGCCACGAACACGCGGAGACTGGGCGGGAGGCTCAGCACGATCGCAACGCCGCAACCAAGCGCGCCAGCATCTCAGGCTGGAAGGAATCCTCCACCTCGATGCGCACATCGCCGACAATCACCACGTATCGAGCCGACTTGGAGGTCCGCGGGACGAGCTCAACGAAACGTGGCTTCGCGGTTGCCACCGTATCCGTTCAGGGGGAGGGTTGAGGGGTGATCCGCGAGATGCGAATCGGTCGGCATGAAAACGACGGACATCGAGCGCTTGGAGCAACAGATCGAGCAACTGATCCGAGAGCACCTCGCGGAGTGCGCGCGCCGCGCAAGGCTCGCGGTGGAGCGCGGGTTCGCGGCGACGTTGAAGCGATCGAGCGCAACTCGCGTTGGCTCCGGGCGTCGCGCGGTCGGTAAGCGTCGTAGCGTCGAGGAGATCGACGGGCTCGCTGAGCAGCTGGCGGCGGCGGTGTGCGCCAAGCCGGGCACGACCATGGTGGTGCTGGCGGCCGAGGTCGGTGCGACCGTGGGGGAGTTGGAGCGGCCCGCCGCACGCCTCAAGAAGGCGGGTCGCATCCGCACTGTGGGTGAGCGCAACATGACGCGCTACTTCCCGCTGCCGGCGAGGAAATCGGCGACGTGACTCAGGCGGCGCGAGCGAACAACGAAGGCGGCTCGCCGCCGTCGACATGGGCGACGCAGCACTCGGTGAGGAACTCGAGGACGTTCTTGTTCTGCTTGCGGGCCGTGTGGGCCACAGTCATGACGCGCTCGGCGAAGCGGTTGCCGCGCTCGCTCTGCGTCCCATAGCAGGTCTTTCGCCAGAGCACGAAGCCGCGCAGCTCGCGCTCGGCGTGGTTGTTCGTCGGCTCGATGTTGGGCTCGTCGACGAAGGTCCACAGGGCCGCACGATGTTCGAGGATGTCGGCGCAGGAACCAGCGACGTGGTCGGCCCCGGAAGCCACGGCGCGCTCGAGGGTCGCCTCGAACTGCGCGCGCACGGGTGCCATGAGTCGGGCGAGCGCGTCGCGCGTGATGCTCTTGTCGCGATAGCGATGCCAGTAGTCGAAGATGAGGCCGGTGAACTCGAGCAGCTCGCGGCCGAACCTTCCGCCGGGTCCATCGCGCTCGCCGTGCTTGATGAACTTGCGCAACAGGTGCGCCCAACAAATCTGGCGGCGCTCCATGTCCCAGAACTTCAAGGCGGTCGCCCGGTCACTGACCAACACGCCGCGACGCGAGCCCATGAGCGTCTTGAGCGTGTCCGCCTGGCCGTTGGCGAGGACCTTGAACACCGTCGCGACGCTGCTCGCGAGCACCCACAGCGTGAGCGCGACGCCGGACTGGTACCACGTCGTGCCGTCGGTGTGCTTGACGTCGTCGCGCAGGACGCGCTGCAGCGCCTCTTGCGTGGGCGCCTTGATGGACTCGCTCACGCGCTTCTCGACCGCGCTCACGGCCCCGAGCGAGATCTTGAGTCCCATCAAGTCGGACAGCAACTGCGCGGTCTTGCGACGGCTCATGTGATACACGCCCGTGAGCAGGCCGACGACGCTCATGAGTCGCGGACCAAACGGTGAGGTCGGGATACGCGCCGTGTCATGCGGCGCGGTCGTCTGGCGGCGACAACGCGGGCACGTCACGCAGTGCCGGCGAAACTCCGTCGTGTGCGGCTCGAACGCCGGCAGCTCGGTGAGCTGGAAGCGGACCGGCTGCAGGGATGGGGTCTCGGGCAGCGCTGCAGCGCAGTGCTCGCAGTGCTCCGGGAAGAGGTCGACGACATCGTCGACTCGCTCCGGCGGCAAGAGCTCGCGGCGCGAACCACGATGACCCGGCTGGCCACCGCGCTTGCGCTTGTCCTTCTTCGCCGCCTGCTTGCGCGCGTTCTTCTCGGCGCGCTCCGCGGGCGAGTCGCTCGACGGCGGCAGGTTCGAGTTGCTCGAGTTGCGGCCGCGCTCCTCGATGAACGCCGCCAGCTTCTTCTCGAGCTCCGCGATGCGCGCGTCCTGCTCTGTGATGCGCGCGTCCTGCTCTGCGATGCGCGCGTCCTTCGCGGCGATCTGTGCTTCGAGGTCAGCTATGCGGTGCTCAGCGTCCACGCCTGGCCTTCGATCATGACTACGAAGACTTGTCGATCGCGTTCTCCGAAGTGATCGGAACGATCCAACTTTTTAGGGGCCTGAACGGACACGTTGCTCAAACACTACCTCGACATGGATCCGAGTCTCAGCGCGGAGCTGAAGCGGCTCGGTCGGTTGCCAGCGAAGGACCTCGACGCGTTCT
>WYBT01000030.1 GCA_011525785.1 Planctomycetaceae bacterium | reverse complement strand
GTAGCGGCGCAGCGACTCGACCCGCCGCGAGAACGGCTCCGTCCCGCGCGAGAGCATCGACAGCGCGCTGACGAAGGCGATCTCGCCGGAGTCGCTCACGAAGTTGTCGGCGAAGTAGAAGTGGCCGGAGAGCTCGCCCGCGAACACGGCGCCCTTCTCGCGCATCGTGGCCTTGATGAACGAGTGCCCGACGCGGTCGCGCAGCGCCTGACCGCCGGCGCGCTGGATCTCCTCTTTGACGACCCACGACGAGCGCAGGTCGTACACCACCGGCGCACCGGGCTTGGCGCTCAAGAACTGCCTCGACAGCAACGCCGTCATCAAATCCGCGGACACCGTGCGGCCCGCTTCGTCGACGAAGCAGCAGCGATCGGCGTCCCCGTCGAAGCCCACGCCGAAGTGCGCGCCGCGCGTGCGCGTGAGCGCCTGCACATCGCGCAGGTTCTCCTCCTTGATGGGGTTGGCCTCGTGGTTGGGGAACGAGCCGTCGAGCTCCATGAACAGCGTGTGCGCGGTCAATCCCTTGATGCGCTTCAAGATCGGCGGCAGCGTGTAGGCCGCCATGCCGTTGGCCGCGTCGATCGCGACCGTCATGGGCCGCTCGAGCTGGGCGAAGCGCGCCACGTGGTCGGCGTAGGCGTCGAGCAGATCGATCTTGCGAACTTCGCCGCGGCGCGCGGCCGGGGCCGGCTGGGGCTCGGCGCACATGCGCTCGATGTCGAGGATGCCGTTGGCGGCCGAGATCGGCCGCGCGCCGCGCGAGCACAACTTCATGCCGTTGTACTCGCCGGGGTTGTGGCTGGCCGTCACGTTCAGGCCGCCGTCGACGTCCTGCGAACCGATGGCGAAGTACGCCATGGGCGTCGAGGCGAGCCCGATGTCGAGCACATCGCAGCCCATGTCGCGGATGCCTTCGATCACCGCGCCCTGGACCTCCGGCGAGTGCGTGCGCATGTCGCGTCCGACCGCCAGGCGCTTGGCTTTCAAGAGCCGCGCGAAGCTGGCGCCGATGCGGCGCGCGAGGGCGGCGTCGAGCTCCTTGGGGAACTTGCCGCGGATGTCGTAGGCCTTGAAGATGCCCATGGGTCGATGGCTCGGGGAGGCGATGGCGGGGACGCGCGAGAGACTGCGCAAAGCGCGCAGGATAGCGCTGCTCCACACACTTCGCGCGCTGCCGTCGGTGGACGACTCTGCTACCTTGCCACGCGCGTCGATGAGCCTCGGATTCCCCTCACGGCCGTCTGCGGAGCAGGACGGCGCCGCCCAGTTGCTCCAGGTCGTCGAGCAGGTGTGGGGCTACCGCGAGTTGCGGCCCCTGCAAGGTGAAGCCATGCGGGCTTCGCTTGAAGGTCGCGACGCGCTCGTGGTGATGGCGACGGGCGGCGGCAAGAGCCTTTGCTACCAGGCGCCGGCGCTGATTCGGGAGGGGCTGACGGTCGTGATCAGTCCGCTGATCTCGCTGATGCAGGACCAGGTCGCGAGCCTGGTCGAGAGCGGCGCGCCCGCGGCCGCGCTCTCGAGCGCCATGAGCGGAGCCGAGAAGTACGCCGTTCACGAGCGCCTCGGCGCACGCGAGCTCAAGCTGCTCTTCATGGCGCCCGAGCGCCTCATGGTGGGCGGGTTCGCCGAGGAGCTCGCGGCCTGGGACGTGCGCAACCTGGTCATCGACGAAGCCCACTGCATCAGCCACTGGGGCCACGATTTCCGCCCCGAGTACCGCCGGCTGGGCGAGTTGCGCGAGGCGCTGCCGGCGATCCCGATCCAGGCCTTCACCGCCACCGCCACGCCGCAGGTGCGCGAGGACATCGCGCGGCAACTCGGGCTGCGCGATCCCGTGCTGCTCATCGGCAGCTTCGATCGTCCCAACCTCACCTACCGCTTCACGCCGCGGCGCGACGCAGTCGGGCAAGTGCTCGAGGTGATCCGCCGCCACAGCGGCGAAGCGGGCATCGTGTACTGCCTGCGGCGCACCGACGTGGATCAGCTCGCGCAACAGCTCGCCTCTCACGGCGTGCGCTGCCTGCCCTACCACGCGGGACTCGACGCCTCCGTGCGCGAGCGCAACCAGGCGCAGTTCATGAGCGAGAGCATCGACGTGATCGTCGCGACGGTCGCGTTCGGCATGGGCATCGATCGACCCGACGTTCGCTTCGTCGTGCACGCCGCGCTTCCCAAGGGCGTCGAACAGTACGCGCAGGAGACCGGCCGCGCGGGGCGCGATGGACTGCCCAGCGAGTGCGTCCTGTTCTACTCGGGCGCCGATTATCACGGCTGGAAGCAGTTGCAGGAGCGCAGCGCCGCAGAAGCGCGCGCGAACGGCGTCGAGCTCGATCCGGAGCAGGAAGCGCGCATGCTCGCGCGCCTCTCGGAGATGTACGGCTGGGCCACGAGCGCGATTTGCCGCCACAAGTTCCTGGTCGAGCACTTCGGCCAGCCCTTCACGCCGCCCGAGGGCGCGTGCAGCGGCTGCGGCGCGTGCGACGTGTGTCTGGGCGAGTTCGCGAGCGTCGCCGACTCCCAGCGCGTCGCGCAGATGATCCTCTCGTGCGTCGTGCGCTGCCAGCAGCGCTTCGGCGCCTCGCACGTCACTGACGTGCTGTGCGGCGTGGCCGCCGAGAAGGTGCGCCAGCTCGGCCACGACCAGCTCACGACCTTCGGCCTCCTGCGCCAACACGATCCGCGCCAGGTGCGGCACTGGATCGAGCAACTCGTCGGACTCGAGCTGCTCGTCACCGCTCCAGGCCGCTATCCGACGCTGTCCCTCACGCAGGCCGGGGTCGACGTGATGCGCGGCAACGCCCCCATCACGCTGTTCGAAATCCCCCAGGTTCCCCGAGCCCGCCGAACGCGGCGCACACCGGCGCCCAGCGACATCCAGTACGACGAATCCCTGTTCGAGAAGCTCCGCCAACTGCGCCGCAAGCTGGCCAGCGAACGCGCACTGCCGCCCTACATGATCTTCGGCGACCGCACGTTGCAGGAACTGGCCGCGGTCCAGCCCACTTCCGTCGACGAGCTGCGCGAGATCCGCGGCGTGGGCGCGAAGAAGCTCGAGGACTTGGGCGAGCTGTTCCTCGCGGCGATCCGCGAGCACGTGCAGCGCTGAGCCGCGCGCCACGCGGACTCAGCCGCCGAACACTTCCTCGACAGCGACCAGCACGCGCGCGACATCCTCCGTTCCGACGTCGAGGTGCGTCACGAAGCGCAGCGTGCGCTCGTTCATCGGCAGCACGAGGACGTTGTGCGCGCGGAACTCGCCGGCCACCGAAGCCGCGTCGCGCCGCGGATCGAGCACGCGCGCCATGACGATGTTGGTCTCGACCTCGTGCGGCGTGGCGTCGAGTCCGCCGCAGCCGTCGAGCACGCTGGCGAGCTCCTTGGCGAGCGTGTGGTCCTCGGCGAGGCGCGCGACGTTGTGCTCGAGCGCGTACAGCCCCGCCGCAGCGAGGTAGCCCGCCTGCCGCATCCAGCCGCCCAGGCGCTTGCGCAGCAGCCGCGCGCGCTCGAGGAACGGCGCAGGTCCGGCGATCAACGAGCCCACCGGGCAACCCAGGCCCTTCGAGAGGCAGATCGAGACCGAGTCCGCGCAGGCCGCGTACTCGCGCACGTCGACGCCGCTCGCCACGGCGGCGTTGAACAGGCGCGCGCCGTCCATGTGGATCGGGATCGACAGTTCGCGTGACAGCGCGTGCAACGCGCGCAAGCTCGCGAGCGGAACAGCGCGCCCCCCCGCGGCCTCGCCCGAGCCCATGAACGACTGCTCGACGCAGATCAGCGCCGTGCGCGGACAGTGCAGCGAGCGCAGCCGCACCGCGCGCCGCACCTCGTCCAGCTCGAACGCGCCGCTGGGCGCGTGCAGCGTGGTGGTCTGAACACCGTGCAGCGCGCCGGCCGCCCCGCTCTCCCACTGCACCATGTGCGCTGAGCGCTCGCAGATCACTTCGTCGCCCGGCCGCGTCCACGAGCCGATCGCAACCGAGTTCGCCATCGTGCCCGAAGGCACGAACCACGCGCCGTCCTTGCCGAGCAGCTCGGCCACGCGGCGCTCGAGCCGCGCCACGGTCGGATCGCCGTCGAGCACGTCGTCGCCGACCTCGGCCGCCGCCATGGCGGCCAGCATGTCGGCGCTCGGCCGCGTGACGGTGTCGCTGCGGAAGTCCGCGACGCGCGCCACGGACTACTTCACTCCAGCGGTGGCGAGGCAGTCCTTGACGCGCCGCAGCGCCTCGCGGATGTCCTCGAGGCTGGCGGCGTAGCTGAAGCGCAGGTAGCCCTCGCCCATTGCACCGAACGCCGTTCCCGAGAGGATCGCCACGCCCGCCTCGGTCAGGAGCTTCACTTCGAGCTCCTTGGACTTGAAGCCGGTCTTGGTGATGTTCGGGAAGGCGTAGAACGCGCCCTTGGGCATGACGCACGAGAAGCCCGGGATCTCGTTCAAGCCCGCGACGATCGCGCGCCGCCGTTCGTCGAAGGCCTTCATCATCTTCGCGACCTCGTGCTGCGGTCCGACCAGCGCCTCGCGGCCCGCGACCTGCACGGGCGCGCTGGGGCAAGAGTTGGAGTTGATCTGCAGCCGCTCTGCGATCGCGATCAAGCTCGCCGGCCACACGCCGTAGCCCAGGCGCCAGCCGGTCATCGAGAAGGTCTTCGACCAGCCGTCGAGGATGATCACGCGCTCGCGGATCGACGGGTACGAGTACAGGCTCACGTGCTGCTCGCCGTCGTACAGCATGCGCGAGTAGATCTCGTCGGAGAGGATCGCCACGTGCGGGTGCTTCTCGAGTCCCGCGACCAGCCGATCCATCTCGGGCTTGCGGATCACGCCGCCGGTCGGATTGGCGGGCGTGTTGACGATGATCAGGCGCGTGCGCGGCGTGATCTTGGCCAGCACCTCGTCGGGGTTGAACGAGAAGCCGCTCGACTCGCGCAGCTCGATCGGCACGGGCGTCGCGCCGGTGTACTTGATCAGCGACTCGTAGATCGGGAAGCCGGGGTTGGGGTAGAGGATCTCGGCGCCGGGCTCTCCGAACATCGAGATGGCGAAGTACATCGTCGGCTTGCCGCCCGGCACGATCATCACGTGGTCGGGATCGACCGCCACGCCGCGCCGCTCGAGGCAGTCCTTGGCCACCGCCTCGCGCAGCTCGGGCAAGCCCTTGGCCGGCGTGTAGAAGTGAAAGCCCTCGGCGAGCGCCCTGCGGCCGGCTTCGACGATGTTGTCGGGCGTGCGGAAGTCGGGCGAGCCGATTCCGAGGTTGACGATGCTCTTGCCGGCCTTCTGCAGCGCCTTGGCGCGCGCCAGGACTTCGAAGGCGGACTCGGTGCCGAGGTTGGAGAGGCGTTGGGCGAGTTTCACGGCGGCGGTCTCGAAGCGGCGGATTGGGGGCGGCGAGGGGGGCTCTGGCGGGGCGCGCGAGGTGCGCATTTCCCGCGGGAAAGTGCGCCAGCATAGCCCTCCACGCGAAGGCGACAACCGCGCGCAACGCGACGTGGTTGGGCGAGCGAGCCGGGGCGCGCTACCGTCTGCCGCGGAGGGCCGCGAGCTTGTGGCCCGACGCGCACGCACCACTAGTCGCCCACCCATGCACAAGCCCGACTCGCTCCGCTCCTTACGCTGGCTCGCAGGACTCCTGGCCCTGGTGTGCGGCGCCCTCGGCGCCTGCGGTTCGAAGGGTCCCGACGTGGTCCTGTACTGCGCGCTCGACCAGATGTTCGCCGAGACGCTGGTCAAGGAGTTCGAGCGCGAGACCGGCTTGGTCGTGCGCGCCGAGTACGACGTCGAAGCCGCCAAGACCGTCGGATTGGTCAAGCGCATCCGCGAGGAGCGCTCGCGGCCGCGCTGCGACGTGTTCTGGAACAACGAACTGGCCCACACCGTGGCGCTGGCGAACGACGGGCTGCTGGCGAGCTACGACAGCCCCAGCGCAGCCGGGATTCCCGCCGACTTCCGCGACCCGCAGCAGCGCTGGACCGCCTTTGCGGCGCGCGCGCGGGTGTTCATCGTGAACACGACGCTGGCCGATCCGGCGCAGCTCACCTCGCTCGAGGACCTGTTCGACCCCAAGTGGCGCGGCAAGGTCTGCATGGCGCGGCCGCTGACCGGGACCACGCTCACGCACCTCACCGCGCTCTACGCGGCCGAAGGCGACGCGAAGGGCGACGAGTTCGTGCGGCGCATCGAGGAGAGCGGCGTGAACCTCGTGCAGAGCAACGGGCAGGTCATGCGCCTGGTGCGCGAAGGCCAGATGGCCTGGGGGCTGACCGACACCGACGACTTCAACGTCGCGCTCAACGGCGGACATCCCGTGGCGCAGGTGTTCCCCGACCAGGCGCCGGGCGCGCGCGGCGCGCTGCTGATTCCCAACTCCGTCGCGCTGCTCGCCGACGCGCCGCACCCCGAAGCCGCGCGCAAGCTGATCGACTTCATCCTCTCGCGCGAGGTCGAGGAGAAGCTCGCCTTCGCCGAGGGCGCGCAGATCCCCGTGCGCGCGGACGTCAAGCGCCCGCCGCACGTCAAGTCAGCTGCGGATCTATCGCTGATGCGCGTCGACTGGGCGCGCGTCGGCGCGGACATCGAGCGGCGGATGACGCAGTTCAAGGAGCGCTTCCTCCAGTGAGCCGGCCGCTGGTCGCTCTGGCCGCCGCGCTGTTCGTGCTCGCGGGCCTGGCGCCGCTGGCGGCGATGCTGCCGCGCGTCGAAGGCGCCGACCTCGCGGCGATCTACGCGCCGCGCAACCTCGAGCTGCTCGGCCGCACGCTGCTCTACGGCGCCTCGGTCGCGCTCATCGCCACCGCCGTGGGCCTGCCGTTCGGATTCCTCGTGGCGCGCACGGACATGCCCTTCGCGGCGCTGCTGCGCCCGCTGGGGATCGCGCCGCTGCTGATCCCGCCCATGATCCTCGCCATGGTCTGGACGGTGCTGGCCGACATCCGCGGCGCGCCGGCGGCCTACGCGGTCTCGAGCGTGAGCACCTTCCCGCTCGTGGCGCTGTTCAGCGCGCGCGCCTTCGAGCGCATCGACGCGCGCCGCGAAGAGGCCGCGCGCATCGCCGGCGGATGGCGCGCTGCGCTGCGCGCCGATCTGCCCTTGGTGTGGCCCTCGACCGCGTGCGGCGCGTGCTTCGCCTTCGTGTTCACCGTGAACGACTTCTCGGTGGCCGACTACGTCTCGTGGCTGGGGCAACCCAAATTCAGCGTCTACGCGGCCGAGATCTTCGCCAACTGGCGCATCGAATCGCGGCCGGGTCTCGCCGTCGCCACGGCGCTGCCGTTGCTGGTCGTGACGCTCGCCGCGCTCGTGCCGGCGCTGGTCCTGCGGCGCCGCGGCGCGATGGCCTCGGTCTCCGGCGACTTCCGTCAGCCTGAACCGTTCGAGCTCGGCCCGTGGCGCTGGCCTGCGTTCCTGTTCTGCCTCGCGCTGGTCTCGATCGGCGCCTTGATCCCTGCGGCGCGCCTGGTGTGGGAAGCGGGCGGCGCAGCGCGCGGCTTCGAGTTCGCTCGACTGGGCGGCGCCTTCTCGCTCGCGATCGAGCGCGGCCGCGAGGACCTCGCCAACAGCGTCGTCTACTCGCTCAGCGCGGCGACCGCGTGCGCTGCGCTCGCGCTCGTGCTCGGTCACGCGCTCGAGCGCGCGCGCGGCGGACGCTGGCTCGAGAGCCTGGTCGTGCTCCCCATCGGCGCCCCCGCCGTGCTGCTCAGCGTCGGCGTGATCGTGCTGTGGAACCACGACTGGAGCGCGCGCTTCTACGACGAGGGCGGCGTGGTCGTGCTGCTGCTCGCCGGTCGCTTCGCGGCTTTCGCGGTGCTGATCCTGTCCGCCGCCACGGCGGCGCTCGACCCGCGCCTCGAAGAGGCGGCGCATCTGGCGGGCGCGGGACCGATCCGAACGCTCGTGCGCATCGTGGCGCCCAGCCTGCGCTCGGCGCTGCTCGGCGGCTGGATCGGAGTGTTCGTGCTCTCGCTGCGCGAGCTCGACGCCACCATGCTCACGCCCGCGGCCAACCGCACGGCGATGTTCCGCATCTTCAACCAGGTGCACTTCGGACGCGACGACTTCGTCGCGGCGATGGCGCTCCTGATCCTGTTCCTGGTGGTGCTGCCCGGCGCCCTGTGGTCGCTGTTCGCGCGCCGGCGCTTGGAGCTCCTTCCGTGAACGCCGTCCAACTGCAGGGCCTGAGCGTGCGCGCCGGCGAGCGCGCGATCCTCGAGTCGGTCGACCTCGCCGTCGCGGAGCGCGAGCACCTCCTGCTCGTCGGACCGTCCGGGTGCGGCAAGACCACCTTGCTGCGGGCCATCGCCGGCCTCGTGCGGCCCACCAGCGGACGACTCGAACTGTTCGGCCGCGTCGCCAGCGACGGCCCGCGACTCGCGCTAGCGCCCGAGCAGCGCGGCGTGGGCATGCTGTTCCAGGGCGGCGCGCTCTGGCCGCACCTGAATGCGCGCAAGCAGCTCGAGTTCGTGCTCGCCTGCGCGCGCACGCCGCGGGAGCAGTGGCGCGCGCGCGTGAGCGAACTCCTGGAGTGGGTCGAGCTCGCGGGTTATCACGAGCGGCTGCCCGCAACGCTCTCCGGCGGCGAAGCGCAGCGCCTGGCCCTGGCCCGCGCGATCGCCGCATCGCCGCGCCTGCTGCTCCTCGACGAACCCCTGGGGCCGCTCGACGAAGAGCTGCGTCACTCGCTCCTCGCCAAGCTGCACGAGCTGCACCATCGCCTGGGACTCACTGTGATCCACGTCACCCACGCACCGAGCGAAGCCCGCGAGTACGCCACGCGCACGGTGCGCATGCGCGCGGGCCGAGTCGTCCCCGAAGGTCCGCAAGCCCCCAGAGCTGAGCAAGCCCCCAAAGCAGAGCAAGCCAAGGAGCGCCCGTGAACATCCGCGCGATCGCAGGTCTGGTGCTGCTCGCCCTGGGCGCGTGGGCGCTCAAGTCGATCTTCGTCGCGCCCGCGCCGCCGGCCGAGCCGGTGGTCTGGGAGAGTTCGCAGCAGTGCGCCCAGTGCCACGCGCAGGTCTACGACGAGTGGAAGGTCTCGTGGCACGCGCAGGCCTTCACGGACCCGGACGTGCGCGCGCAGACCAACGACTTCGCGAACAAGGACTGCATCGACTGCCACGCGCCGCAGCCCGTGCTCTCGACTGTGCTCGGGGATCGCGTGCTGCCGCGCACGACGCGCATGATCGAGGGCGTGGACTGCATCGCCTGCCACCTCACCGCCGACGGGCGCGTGGCCGGCACCGTCGACAACGCCTCCGCAGCTTGCCGCCCCGTTGCCACGCGCGATCTGCTCAAACCCGAATACTGCGCCGGCTGCCACAACCAGCACGGCACGGTCGACCAGTGGCGGCAGAGCAAGTACGCGCAGCCCGGGCCCGGCTATCAGGACTGCGTCGCCTGCCACATGCCGCACCGCGACGGCGATCCGAGCAAGGGCCGCGACCACACCATGCACGGCGGGCACGACATCGCGATCGTGCGGCGCGCAGTGGAGTTGCGCGTCGCGCGCCAGGACGGCGCGGCGGTGGTCGAGGTCGAGAACACCGGCGCGGGGCACAACTACCCCACTGACGAACGCAGCCGCGCCTCCGACCTCTTCTGGCGCACGCTGAGCGCAGACGGGAGCAAGGGCGAGTGGAACGCGCTGCACCGCTTCCGCAACCCCTACCGCCACGAAGTCGACCTGGTGAACACCGAGCTCCCCGCAGGCCAGAAGGTCACCCTGCGCATCGAGTCGGAAGCGGCGCGCGGCGAGATCGAAGTCGCCCTCTTCTACAAGCTCTCGCCGTACTACCAGGACCCACAGCGCCCCGATCCCGAGCGCGAAGCGCAGCTGGTGCACTCCGTGAGGCTCGCGCCGTGAGAGGCCTGAGCCTGGCGTTGGCGCTGACGGCGCTCGCACCCGCGTGTCAGCCCGAGCCGAACCCGACGCCAGCGCCTCCGACTGCGCGCGTCCGCTCGGATCTGGCCCCTGTGGTGGCGACGCGCATCGCGCAGCTCGAGGCCGAGCTCGCGAGCCCGCCTGCAGCGCCGGTGAGCGACGAGCAACGCGAACAGATCGCGGGCTTGCTCGAGACACTGGCCGGCGCCGACGAGCGCCTCAAACGCGTCGCGCGCGACGAGCTGCGCTCGCTCGGCGAAGCGTGCGTTCCGGCGCTGCGCGCGCAGCTCTTCGACGCTCAGGCCACGCAGAGCGTGCGCGTCGCGGCGGCCGCGGCGCTGGGCGAACTCGACTTCCCGTCCTCGGCCAGGGCGCTGCTAGAGCGCCTGGACGCCGGCCGGCTCAAGAAGGACGAGGCCGTGTGGCTGCGCGCGCACTGCGCCTGGAAGCTCGCAGCGCTCTCGCAGGACTGGGTCGTGCCCGGACTGCTCCTGTGCCTGCGGTACGAAACCGACAACGAGACCGTGATCTACATCGCGCGCACGCTGGCGCGCTTCGGCGTCTACTCGGGACTCGACGCGCTCTACGTGGTCTCGCGCGAAGATCCGCGCGAACAGCTGCGCAACGGCGCGCTCACCGCGCTCGCAGAGCTCGCCCGCGACGCCGGCTACGGCGATCCGTCCGAGCTCTACCAGGCCTGGAAGCGCGGCGACGAGCAACTCGCCCAGGCGCCCTTCTCACGCGCGCGCGAGCTCGAGGCCTGGCGCATCCTGAAGCTGTTCGGCGAGTGGCAGCTGCGGCCGGTCGACGACGGGCGCTTCGTGCTCTCGCTCGAGCACCACAAGGTCACGCCGCTCCTGGTCGCCGCGCTCGACGACGAGAACCGTTACGTGCGCGTGCACGCCGCGCAGTGTCTCGAGCGACTGGCCGGCCGCGCGCGCGGTGCGGGCGCGCGGCTGTTGGAGCTCGTGGACGAGCCGCAGATCGCCGATCAAGTGCTCCTCGCGCTCGGCGCCCTTCCTCACGAGCCCGCGGAGTCGGCCCTGATCGAACGCACCGGACCGGCCTGGCCCCTCGAAATCCGCATGAGCGCGACGCAAGCGCTCGGCGCGATGGGACTCGCCAGTTCGGCGCCAGCCCTGCGCACGCGCTTGAACGAGAAGCTCGCGCGCGACTTGCGCGCGGCGAGTTTGGCGGCGCTGGTGCGCTGCGCTCCACAGGACCTGTCCACCGCGGAAGTGCGCGAGCTTTGCGGGCACATGACCGGCGGTGAGGTCGACAGCGCGATTCCAGAACTCGCGCTCGACGCCTGGCTCGTCCACCGGGCCACGGCGGACGAGAAGGCCGCCGAGGTGCTGAAGTCCTGGCGTGCAATCACGACGAGCGACTCGCGAGAGCGGGTTGTCGCCCGCGCCGAGGCGCTCGGAGCGTTGCTTGCCCCCTGAGGCAGGTCCGCAGTCGCGAACTGCCCGCTCAGGCCGAAAGGCGACTCAGTACAGCTTGGGCGCAGCGTTGATGCGCTGGATCGCTTCTTCGAGGTTGAAGCCGACGATCTGCGCGAACTCGCGCAGGCTCGGCCAGCGCGGCTTGTTGAACTCGGCCGCCTTGGCGAGCGCCTGGTCGCGCGTGAGCACGCCTTCGCGGATCATGTTCGAGAGCATGACTTCGTCTTCCGAGAAGCCCGCCATCGTCATGTAGATGTAGTTGTAGAAGGGCGCGGTGCCGTCGCCGATGCGCCAAGTGGTGGTCGTGTCGGTCGCCACTTCCCAGTCGTACTCGCGCCGGATCGTGCCGACGATCTCCTCCTCTTCCCACTTGAGGTAGTGGAACAGGTAGAGGAAGTCGTCCTTGACCACGAAGGTCTGGTAGTACGCGTCGAGCGTGTCCCACAGCGACTCATTCCAGTAGCCGGGGTTCTTGAGGTAATTGACGAAGTAGTACCAGAGCAGGCGCATCTCGTCGGAGAAGTGCAGCCCGGTGAGCGTCATGCCGTGATCCTGCTCGTCGATCCCACACAGGCCCGTCTTGTAGGGCGTGTCTTCGATCATGTTGCCGGTGCAGAAGATCACCAGCTTGATGCCGGTCTCTTTGCGCAGGTCGCGCGCGTACTTGTAGAACTGCTTGTCGCCCGCGGTGAAGAGCGTGACCATGCCCAGTTCGGGCTTGCGCAGCCACGCTTCGACGTTCTTGCGCACGTAGCGTCGCTTGGTCGGGATGTCGGCCGAACGCAGGATGTGCTCGACGCCGAGTTTGCCGCACAAGCGCGCCTGATTGCGTCGCGCGAGGTCGGTCACCATGCCCCAGTCGTAGGTGAACGCGACCGGGTTCATGCCGAGCTTCTTCTTGACGTAATGCAGCCCGTAGGCGCTGTCACGTCCGCCGGAGAAGGCCACGATCACGTCCGGCTTGCCGTCCTTGGAGCGGTACGGCTCCACGGCCTTGAACAGCGCCTCCTCGCCCTTGACCGCGATGGTCTTCCAGCGCCGGCAGTACTGACACCCCCCCTCTGCGTCGAAGTTCATGAAGGGGTAGGTCTCGGGCAGGATGCACTTCTTGCAGCGCTTGAGGCTCTTGGCCGACTTGGTGTGGTCGACGATCTCGACGCGCTGGCTCGGCGCGCGGGGTGCGGGCGCGGGCGCGTCCTTGACCGGAGAGCCAAGGCTGTTGAACGACTGCAGGCCCACCGAATCCAGATCGACCAGCACTCCATTGCCCGCTCGCAACTGCTCGATCGAGCACTTGCCCACGTGCTGCTCGACATCGGCCTCCTCGAGCAGCCGCTGCAGGATGAAGCGCTCGGAAGCGAACACGATGAAGCTCTTGCGCTCGTTCGAGGCGATGAAGAGCGAGCCGGTGTTGGTCGCGAGCAGCAGCTTGCGCGCGTCGTCGAGGAAGCACGCCACCGAAGCAGCGCCTTCGATCTCGCTGAACGTTCGGCGGGTGGCCCAGACCAGGTCGCCCGAGGCGTTGAAGTGCTTGCGGAGGAGGTTGGCCAGCACCTCGGTGTCCACTTCGGCGCGACGCTCGAGGTCGGGGTTGCGACGCCACAGCTCCGACTCGTTCACGATGATCCCGTTGTGGATCACCACTGAGCCGCGCGCGACCACCGGCTGGTTGTTGTCGCCTTCGGTCTGCGCGCCGTTGGTCACCAGCCGGGAGTGCCCGGTGATTGCCAGGGTCGCCTCCCCGCCGGCCTTGCGGGCCTCGCCCCAGCGGCTCAGCGCCGCGTCCATCACCTCGCGGTACTTGGGGTGCGCCAGGAAGTGCTCGACCGAGCCGGCCTGCTTCAGAACGTTGATCGCGCGACCGTCGTAGACGGCGAGGCCTGCGGCCTCTTTGCCGCGGGTTTCCGAACAGCGGAAGAGCGTCTCGACGACCGAAGACGCGAAGCTCGCGTGGACCGACGGATCACGACCGTAAACGACGCCGAAGATGCCGCACATGCAGTGAAACCTGGGGGGGATGCGATCGCGATGCGGCCGCCGCGCGCGCGCCGGCCGGGGGTGGGTCCTATCGGCGAGGCTGGCTGCGGCGGTGAACCGCGGGCTCGGACTCGACGGCGAACGCACCCCTCGCTCGCCAGCCAAAGACTCTAGCAGCCACCATGCAGAGGCCATCAAGCTCGCCGACGCGCGCGCGGATGCCGGCCGATCTCGGGGGACATGGCGGGACGCCGCGCGAAGCACTATGTGCATCCCTCTGGGCCGCGCAACGGCTTCCGTGGGCCCGCCAAGGGCCTCTCGAGCGCCTGGCGACTGCCTCACTAGAGGGATGTCGGGGTCGTGGAGGCGGCACCCGGAATCGAACCGGGGAATAACGGATTTGCAATCCGTCGCCTTACCGCTTGGCTATGCCGCCCTCGGAAGAGCGTCGAGTCGCTCCATCGACCCGCGTCGACCCGGAACTCGAATTCCGCGTCAACGTGGGGCGGAGAGGATAGCCGACCCGGCTCGCTGGTCAATGCGCGCGCCGCCTTCGGACGGGCTCGCGCTCAGAGTCTCAGCGGCCCTTCGCACTGCTCGCGCCCTTGGCGAAGTACGCCTGCAGCTCTTCCAGGAAGGAGGGGCCCAGGCGGGCGGCGAACAGTCGCTCGAGTTCCTCTGCGGACAGCTCCCAGTTGGCATCGCGCTCCCAGCGGCCGCCGCCCAGGTCGCGCCGCGAGCCGCGGTCCCAGGCCTCGCGCAGGTCGTCGAACAGGGCTCGGATCTGGTCGGGGCGCTCCGAGTCGAGGTAGGCGACCGTGCCCCAAGCGTGCTTCGCTGCGCGGTCGTCCCACTTGCCGCGTTGCAGAGCGGCGAGGTCCTTGAACCCCAGCGGCGCCGACGGTTTGGCCCACAGCGAGCGCAGCGACTTGTCCCATCCACCGTGCTCGCCCACGGAGACGAAGCCATCGCGATACGGAAAGCAGTACAGACTGCGTCGCACCGACAACTCGACGTGCCACGCCCAACCCTGCAGAAGCCAATACGGCTGGCGTCCCGCGCGCCGGAGCAGCGAGAGCTCGGCCACGCGATGGACGACCTCGTTCTCGGGGTCGAACTCCTCCTGGCCCGCAGCGCCTAGCACCACCGCGCCGACCAACGGCGCTTCGAGCGCAAAGCCCGGGTGACTCGAGGCGTGTTCGCGCCAAGCCGCCAACTCCGGATGCATCTGCACCAGACGGTCGAGTACGCCCTCGAGATCGCGTTCATCGCGCAGCACCAGCAGGACCATCGCCTCGGCGTCCAGCGGGCGCGCGCCCGCGCCCCACTGCGTCACGCTTCCGCGCTGCAGGTCGTCCAAGCTGCCGCCGGTGCGCGCTGTCGGGCCCTCCGGATCCTCGGGGAGCACGTCGCCCTTGCCGCCGTGTCCCGCCGGTGTCTTGGGCGCAGTGCTCAGGCGCGGAACGCGTCGATCGAGGCGCGCGAGCGCCGCTTCCGCGCCGGCGAGGTGCTTGCGCACGGCGCTGGAGTTGTTGTGCTCGACCAGCAGGAGACGCCCGCTGGCATCGATGTCGATGCGCCCGCCGAACTCGCGCACCCACGGCAACCAGGTCGAGAGCGCGGCGTCGACGCTCGCATCGAGCCCGACAGGCAGCGCCTGGGGATCCACGGCGCTTCCCTTCCAGGTCACGACCACGTCTTTCCCGACACTCGACGCCGCGCAAATCGGCGCGGCGAAGCTCCACCCGGCGCCCAGTGCGACCAAGATCCAGGCGACGAATCCCATCAACGTGCGAGTCATGCTCTGCTCCCTCCCCTGCGGCCCACATCAGTCCCTGTCTACGACGAGCTCTTCACTTGCGCTCCGACAACCAGCGCAAGATTCGCTGGTCGCCGAGGGCGAGTTCTCCATCGAACAACCTCGCCAGCGCCGCGGCGCCGCCGTCGGTGCTCGCTCCCAGCGCGCGCAGCAACTCGGGGAGCGCTTCGCTCCGCCCTTCGAGCAGGTACGCGGCCAGTGAGTACGAGGCGAGGATGTCGTCGACACCGAAGGCGTCGATGCGAGTGGCGGCGAGCTTTTTGAGCTTGGGCGCGCGGTTGCGTTTGGCGCGCTGGTAGTACTCGTTCACCCAGTTGACGTCCGACAGCATCAGTCGTCCGAGCAGGTCCTTGGTCTCGGTATCTCCGCTGGCCGGCGCGCTCGAGTACCAGGTGTAGCGCGTCCCGACCAGTTCGCGGGTGAGGTACAGACCCAGACCCTCCCAGGCCCAGGCGCAGCGCGAATGGTCGAACTGCAACTCGCGGAGCATCAGAAGTCCCAGGGTGTGCCGAACGGCGCCGTCGAGTCGGTGCGCGTCGTCGGCGTCCCAACGCGCCTGGTGGATGTCGCCCGGCACCCCGCAGCCGGCCCAGGTCTTCACACGCGCGCGCTCGGCGTCGCTCCAACCGGGCCAAGCGCCTACGAACGCATCGCGCGAGGAAGAGTTCACGAGCAGGTAGACCGTGTAGTCGGGCGTCAGGTCGCTCGAAATCCCCGCCAACTCTGAGAACCACTGCAGCGCAGCGGTGCACATCACGGCCGCGCGCTCGGCCTCGGTGCGTGCGCCGTCGGTCAACACGCGCAGGCGCGGTGTGGACACCGCGTGCGTCCAGGCGATCCCCAGGCTGGCCTCGTGGGGCCGAACTTCGCTCGCCTGCGGCGCGGGCACGGCCGCTATGTGGTGCTCAACACGACGCTTGATCTCCGCCCGCTGGTTCTTGGCGACGACGCTCTCGGCCAAGACCCATTCATCGTCGCGGCGCGCTTCACCGCCAGCCTTGCGCGCCGCCTCGTGGTCGTTGTCGATCACGAGCGCGTCGGCCACCACCTGAGCGCCCCAGCGCCTTCGCTGGGCCGGATCCGAGCTGTCGCAGCTGCGGCTAAACTCCAGTCCCGCGTCGAGCAGTTCGGTCGCGATCTTGCGCCGCCGCTCCAGGCCTTCCGCCTCGAGGTTCTTGTTGGAGTTCTTGGCCTCGGACTTCTTGCTCGGCGGCGCCCAGGAGCCATCGCGTTGCTTGACGTGCTTGAGCCCGCGGCGCGCGCCCTCGTGCTGCGGAGAGAAGTGCAGAATCGCAGTCAAGGCGCCTTCGCGATCCGCCGCCAGCCGCACCGAGCCACACCATTCGGCGTAGGCCTCCAACTCCGTAACGGCGCGAGCCTGCAAGACCGCGTAGGAGGCCTCGAAGCCCTCGAGCGTGGCCGCGGCCCGCGGCGCAGCGGCCCGCGGCGTGATAGGCGCGGCGACCGCCGGCGGCAGTGCACACGCCAGAACGCAAGCCAACACGCTCCAACGATTGCTCAACATGTCCGTCCTCGCCGTTCGACTCGATTGGTGCTCGCTGCACAGCGCAGCGGAACTCACCCTCTCGCGCTCGCCCAGCCGTGGGAAACGCGAGGATCCCCTCTACCTTCGAAACACCGCGGTTGCGTCAAGAGACGCCGGCATGAGGGGGATCCCAGCGGCGATTCATGTACATTTTTCGTGGGACGTAACGCCAAACGTCCACGCTCACGTCGGGGGAGTGGCGAAATCGGCAGACGCAGCGGACTTAAAATCCGCAGCCCGCAAGGGCGTGGGGGTTCGAGTCCCCCCTTCCCCACCCGCGCGCCAAACGCGCTCGAACGAGCGGTCGCACGCTCTCAACCGCGCCGCGTTTCGAGCCAGCGCAGGAGCAGGCGCACGCCGACTCCGGAGCCCATCGGACCGCCGACGTAGTCGCGGTTCGATGCGCCCCAGGCAGTTCCGGCGATGTCGAGATGCGCCCAGGGCGTGTCGCCGACGAAATGCCACAGGAAGGCCGCGCCCTGGCTGGCGCCGGCGCCCGGATCGCCCAGGGCGATGTTCTTGAGGTCCGCCACTTCGCCGCGCATCAGGTCGCGGTGGTGCTCGGCCAGCGGCAGCGGCCACAGGCGCTCCGCCACGGCCTCGCCGGCGCTCAGCAACTCGTCCCGCAGCGCATCGGAGCGGGTCATGATTCCGCTGTATTCATGACCTAGCGCAACGACCACCGCGCCGGTCAGCGTGGCCAGGTCGACGATCGCGTCGGGCTTGATCCGCGCCGTGACGTACGACAGGGCATCGCACAGGATCAGTCGTCCCTCGGCGTCCGTATTCAGCACTTCGATCGTCGTGCCGTTCATCGCGCGCACCATGTCGCCCGGCTTCACGGCGCGCCCGTCGGGCATGTTCTCCGAGCACGGCACGACACCGTGCACCTCGAACGGACAGCCCAGTTCCGCCAAGGCGTGGAACACGCCGAGCACCGCGGCGCCGCCGGACATGTCGTACTTCATGTCCCACATCTTCCCGGCCGGCTTGATCGAGATTCCGCCGGTGTCGAAGGTCAGTCCCTTGCCAACCAGCGCCACGCGTCCACGCGAGCGCCCCTTGGGTGTGTACGTGAGGTGGATCAACTGCGGGGGCTCCTGGGAGCCCGCGGCGACGCCAAGCAGTGCTCCCATGCCGAGCTTGCGGATCTGAGGCGCGCCTAGGACGCGGCAGCGCACGCCGGCGCCGCGCCGAGCGAGTTGCTGGGCTGCCGCCGCCATGTCGCGCGGTCGCATGAAGTTCGCCGGCTGGTTCTGCAGATCCCGCGCGAAGGCCGTAGCCGCGGCGTACACCAGGCCGCGCTCGACCCCGGCCGCGAAATCGCTCCCCTCGCCGCACAACGTGACGCGCTGGAGCTTGACGTTCTTGGGCTTGCTCTTGTGCGTCTGGAACCGATAGGCGCCGAGGCTCGCGCCCTCCGCCAGCGCCGCACCCGCGTTGCGCCCGCCCTTGACGGCGCTGATCAGAGCTTTGGAGGTCCACAGGACCGCGTTCGCGCACTCCAGCGACTCCGCACGCTGCACGGCCAGCGCGCTCACGCGCCGCAAGCGCTCGACGTCGAACTCCGCCGGCTTGCCGAGCCCCAGCACCAGGACGCGCGGGCTCGGGCCCTGAGCCGCGTCGGTGTGCCGGATCTCGCGGAATTCGCCGCGCACGGCGCTCGCGAACGGCTTGGGCAGCTTGACGCTCGGAGGGAGCATGGGTGGAGCGCCGGCGAAGGCGAACACCACGAGCAGATCCGTGTTGGGAACGAGCGCCGAGTCTTTGGCGATGCACTTCATGAGTTGGAGAGTGTGGGTCGTGCGGCGGCGCGCGCTGCTTCACATGTCGATGTACTTGGGACCACCGCCGGCCTCGGGCGCCACCCACTCGATCACCTGGTAGGGATCGGCGATGTCGCAGGTCTTGCAGTGCACGCAGTTCGAGGCGTTGATGATCGGTCCGGCCTTCTTGTCGCCGTTCACCGGGTGGCCTGCGGGCCACTCGTAAACCGCCGCGGGGCAGAAGTGCTGGCAGGGATTGCCGAACTCGGCCGTGCAGCGCTCGACGCAGATCGACGGATCGGTCACCACTAGATGCGGCGGCTGGTCCTCGTCGTGGATCGCGCCCGACCAGTAAACGTCCGTGAGCTTGTCGAGCGAGTCGCTGTCGTTGTAGCGCGGCTTCTCCATGCGCGACTGCGCCACCGGGCGCGTGGACTCGTGGTCGCGATGACTGCTGCGGCGCGCGAGCAGACCGCGGCCGCCGGTCACCTGCTGCACCGCGGCGTCGATCACCCCGGCGAAGAAGCCCGAGTCGAAGGCCTGGTGGAAGTTGCGCACTTGCCAGAGCTCTTGCTTGGCCCAGGACTGCTCGAAAAGTTCGCTGTAGCGCGCCAGCCCAGCCGCGCTGCTGTCGCCCTTCTCGAGCGCGCCCACGATGGCCTCCGAGGCCAGCAGCCCCGACTTGATCGCCAAGTGCACGCCTTTGAGGCGCGCGGAATTCAGGAACCCGGCCGAGTCCCCCACGATGCAAAAGCCGTCGCCCTGCAGCTTGGGCATGGCCCAGTATCCGCCGTACGGGATGGTCTTCGCGCCGTAGCGGATCAGCTTGCCGCCGGCGAGCAGCTCTGCGACCGCGGGGTGCTGCTTCCACTTCACGAACAGCGCGTGGGGATCGAGGCGCGCGTCGTGGTGGTTGAGGCCGATCACGAAACCGATCGAAAGGCGATTGTCCTTCTGACCGTAGATCCAGCCCCCGCCATAACCGTCGAGGCCGATCGGCGCGCCGAGCGTGTGGATCACGTGGCCCAGCAGCGCGGCCCCGCGCTCCGCCGGGACCTCCCAGATCTCCTTGACGCCCGTGCCCCAGGTCTGCGGGTTCTGCGCCTGGCCGAGTTGCAGGCGCTCGATGAGGTGCTTGGCGAGGTGGCCGCGCGTGCCTTCGGCGAAGACCGTCACCCCGGCCTTGATGTTCATGCCGGGCTGGAAGTTCGGCTTGGGCTGGTTGTGCTTGTCGATGCCGGCGTCGCGCGTCTGCACGCCGATCACCCGCGAGCCGTCGAACAGCACCTCGGCCCCCGCGAAGCCAGGGTACACGTCGATGCCCAACGCCTCAGCCTGCTCTTTCAGCCAGCACACGACCTTGTACAGGCTGATGATGTAATTGCCGTGGTTGTGCAGCGGAGGAGGCGTGAGTGCGCCGGTCAGGCGCGTGCGCTTGCCGCTGTTCCAGAGCACGTCGAGGCAATCGAATTTGACCTCGCTCTCGACCGGACAGCCCTTCTCGCGCCAGTCCGGGAACAGCTCGGCGATGCCGCGCGGGTCCATCACCGCTCCGGAGAGGATGTGATGACCGACCTCCTCGGCCTTCTCCAGCACCAGAATCGACTTGTCGCCCAGCCCCTTGGCCTGGAGGCGGCGCTTGAGGTCGATCGCGCAGGCTAGCCCCGCCGGACCGGCCCCGACCACCAAGACGTCGACCTCCAACTCCTCGCGCTCGGGGACGTGCGCTTGCCACGAGACTTGCTTTGCTGAAGTCATGATTCACCGCGCAGCTTAGCGGCCGCGCCGACGCCCACCAAACCAAGCGCGCGCGAGTCAGGAGCGCTCGCCGACCCAGTGCTCCCCGTCGGCGTACAGCTCCTTTTTCCAGATCGGGAGCGAGCGCTTGAGTTCGTCGATCAGGAAACGACAGGCGTCGAAGGCGAGCGCGCGGTGAGGACTGGCGACCGCGATCACGACGCTGGGCTCACCGACCGCGACGGCGCCAGTGCGATGCCAGCACAGCATGCGCAAGGCGCGCTCGCGCTCATCGGCGGAGTGCTCCGCACGACAGCGCTCGAAGATGCGCGCCATCTCGGGACCGGTCATGGCCTCGAAGGCCTCGTACTCCAGTCGTACGACTCGGCGGCCGCGGCTGTGCTCGCGCGTGACTCCGACAAAAGTGCACAGCGCGCCGCACGAAGGGTGCGCGACGCGACGCGCAGCCGCGCTCGCATCGAGCGGGTGCGCGTGCAGTTCGAACACGCCCTGCGACAAGGCCGCGTCCTCGCTCCACTCGCCGCCGGACACTGGCGGCAGCAAACTCACCAGCGCGCCGGGCTCGAGGCGCGTGTCGTCGTCGACGTAGCTCGTGCCGAGCACGCCCCGCACGTGAGCGAGGCTGCCGAGTTCGGGATGTCGCAACTCGAGCAAGCGCTTGAGGCCAGCGATATCCAAGGGCTCGGGCAGCTCGCTCAGCTCGAGCCGCGAACTGCCGGCGCGCTCGCGCAGGGAGGCGAACAATTGCACGCTCAACTGCATGTGGCGTCGGGCGCGCGGCCGCGGGTTTCAGAACGGCGTGTCGTCGATGTCGAGCGGCGCCGGCGCGGAGGGACCCGGCGTCTGCGCACCGTAGCCCCCGCTGTATCCGCCTCCGCCTCCGCCGCCATAGCCGCCCCCGCCGCCGCCGAAGCCACCCTCTTCGGCCTGCGGTTCATCGACAGCGCCGCCGCGCGGACCGCCCGCGCCGCCGCCGACGAATTGCCACTCGTCACCGACCACGTACAGCTTGGAGCGCTTCTCACCGCTCTGCTTGTCGTCCCAGGTGTCGTAGCGCAGCGAGCCCTCGATGAACGCCGGCTTGCCCTTGTCGTGGTACTTGGCGAAGGCCTCGCCGCGCTTGCCGAAGATCGTCACGTCGACGAAGGTCGGCTCTTCCTTCCACTCGCCGCTCTGATCCTTGAAGCGCCGATTGATGGCGAGGCCGAACTTGCAGATCGCCATCCCGCCGCCGGTGAAGCGCAGCTCCGGCTTGCGGGTGAGGTTGCCCATCAGGATCACTTTGTTGTAGCTCGACATGCTCTCGTAGCTCCGCCGGAAGGGGCCGCACGCGCGAGCCCAGGGCGCGGAGGTTACGGCCCTCGGCGCGCCGCGTCTACGCGCGTGGACGCGCGCGCGCAGGCCGCCTACGATGCAGCGCATGAGCACGAGCCCGGCGCCCAGAGACGACCCGCAGGCCTCCTCCAAGAAGTCCGGCGCCGAACGCCGGCGCTGGCCGCGCGCCAGCGCGGACCTGCCGATCGCCATCGCGCTCGAGGGGCGCTCCCACCAAGCGCGCGTGCGCGACATCAGTCGAGCCGGCATCTGCTTCTATCTCGACCGCGCCGTGCCCTTGATGACCTTGTTGAACGTCGAGTTGGACGCCACCGCCGTGGGCCCCGGTCGCAAGTTGCGCGGACAGGGCGCGGTGGTGCGCTGCGAGCGCATCAGTCCGCACCTTTCGCACTTCGAGATCGCGGTCTTCTTCCACGACATGGCGGACTCCGACCGCGCCACGCTCGACGCGCTGGTGCGCGCGCGCCTGGCCGCTGTGTGAGTCAGTCCGCGCGGCGCAACTCGAGCACGCGCTCGACACCCTCGTAGTCGCGGTGCGCCCGCGCGCTTAGCCCCGCCTCCGCAGCGAGTTCGAGCGCGCGCGTCGCCTGCCCGAGCCCCAACTCCACCAGCGCGACGCCGCCTGGCGCGAGTCGCTCCACGCTGGCGCGCGCGAGGCGCACCAGCCAGTGGTCGGGATCGCCCGCGGGCGTGTAAAGCGCCTCAGCGGGTTCCCAGTCGCGCACGTCCGGAGCGAGTCCGGCGGCATCCTGCGGCGCGATGTACGGCGGGTTCGAAACGATCAGATCGAAAGGCTCGCGCGCGCCGAGCGACTCGGGGCCGTCGCCGCGGACGAACTCAACTGCAGCCCGCAGTCGCGCGGCGTTGGCGCGCGCCAACTCGAGTGCGCGTTCGCTGATGTCGAGCGCCACCACGCGCGTCGCGCCAAGTTCCAGCGCCAACGTGACCGCGAGGCAACCGCTGCCGACGCCGATGTCGAGCACGCTCGCGCAGGGCGTACGCACGTGCGCGGCGCGCGCAAGGTCGACGATCAACTCGGTCTCCGGCCGCGGAATCAGCACCCCCGGACTGACCTCGAACGAGCGGCCGTAAAACTCGCGCTGACCGGTGATGTAGGCCACCGGCTCGTGACGCCCGCGCCGCACCAGCAGTGCGCGGGCGCTAGTCAGTTCCTCCGCGCTGATCGGTCGATCGAGTTGGAGGTACAACTGCAGTCGCTCGAGCCCCAGGGCGCGCGCGACCAGCAACTCCGCCGAGAGCCGCGGCGACTCGACGCCCTTGCGCTCGAGGAACTCCCGCGCGCGCGCCAGCATCTCGCCCGCAGTGCGCGGCGGCGCTTCGCCAGTCGACAAGTGCTCGCCCTAGCTTCCGTCGCGCTTGCGTTTGCGCTCGGCGGCGCGGGCTTCGACCGCGGCGCGCTTCTTGGCCTCGCCGTGGGCCTTGGCTTCCTTCATCGCCAGGAACATCGTGTAGCCGCCGAACCCGCCCGCGCCGGCGACGCCCAGAGACCCGAGGATGGCCAGCGCCTTGGAGAGGCCGTCGACGTCCAGACCGAAGGCCACCAGCACGTTGAGCACCGCCGCGAGCCCGAACATGGGGATCACCAGCGCGATCATCGGGTTGAACTTGCCGCCGCGCATGTAGCCGTGCACCTGGCACCAGGCGATCGCGCCGACGGCCAGGGCGGAGGCCTCGATCATGCCCTCCCATTTGCCGCCGAGCATGGTCAGCCCCACGCCGACGAGGATCAGCACGTACCCCAGCGAGGGCAGCGCGAGCTTGTGCGCCTTACCCAAACCGTCGAGCGGCGTCTTGCCCCCGTGCGCGAACTCGACGCCGCAGTACAGCACCCAGGCGCCGAGCAGCACCACGACCTTCGCGCCCAGACGCGGGATGTTGAAGCCCTCTGGAACCAGCCACGGAAGCAACGCGGCGAAGGTCAGGATCAAGGCCGACTTCTGGAGCAGCAGCGGCGCGCGCTCCGAGCCGGCCCCACCCGGAGCAGGCGCGGCGCCGGCGGCCGGCCCTCGGCCGCTGCCCGAGGGCGGCGCGGCATCGGGCAGCGGCTCGAGTTCGTGCAGCTCTTCCAGCGGTTCCAGTTCGTGGAACTCCGATTCGTTCGCGTTCGACATCGAGGGCTTGGGTGGGGATGGGCTGGGACGGGGCAGGCGGGCAGGAAGGGGGGCGACCGCGGCCGTGGGCTGCGCTATCCAGCGGACCGGCGCGAGTTGCGCGCCTGTCCGTGGCAGCCGGTCCTCAGAGCTGACTCAGCCGCTCCTCGCGTTCGAGCGCGAGCAGGGCCTCGTAGACGCTGGTGAGCTTACCGGCGAGCACTTGTTCCAGGGAGTAGTTCTCGTTGGCGCGGTGATCGGTGACGCGGTTCTGAGGCCAGTTGTAGGTGCGCACGCGCGAGTTGCGATCGCCGCTGCCCACCTGACTCTTGCGCAGCGCGGCGCGCTCGGCGTGTTGCCGCGCCCGCTCGGCCTCGAACAGGCGCGAACGCAGAACGCGCATCGCACTGGCGCGGTTCTTGTGCTGGCTCTTGTTGTCCATGCACATCGCCACCGTGCCCGTCGGGACGTGTGTGATGCGCACGGCGGACTCGGTCTTGTTGACGTGCTGTCCTCCGGCCCCGCCCGCGCGCATGGTCTCGATCCGCAGGTCGGCGGGGTTGATCTCGAGATCCACCTCCTCGGCCTCCGGCAGCACCGCCACAGTGGCCGCCGAGGTGTGGATGCGGCCCTGCGACTCGGTCTGCGGGACCCGCTGCACGCGGTGGCCGCCCGACTCGAACTTGAGCGCGCGCCACGCGCCATCGCCTTCCACCGAGAGGGTCAACTCGCGGAAGCCGCCGACCTCTGACGGGGCCGCATCGAGGATTTCGTGGCGCCAGCCCTGCGCGTCGAAGAAGCGCTCGTAGATGCGGTAGAGGTCGGCCACGAACAGCGAAGCTTCGTCTCCGCCGGTGCCCGCGCGCAGTTCCATGATCACCTTGCGGCGCTCGTCATCAGGCTCGGCGATCAACGCATCGAGCACGTCGCGCTCGAGGACCTCGCGCTCGCGGGCCACCTGCTCGAGTTCGTCCTTGGCCAGCGTCGCGAGTTCCTCGTCGGCCAGCATGGCCTGCGCCTCGGACTCGCGCAGCGTGAGCGCCTCGAGCGCGGCGAGCAGATCGACCTGCTTTTGCAGGCCGCCCCGCTCACGCATCAAGAGCGGCACCCTCCGGCCGCCGCCCGGCGCGGCGCTGTCGGACAACTGTGCGGTCAGCGCGTCGTAACGCTCGCGCGACTCGCGGAGCTTGCGCAACAACGCTTCGGCGATGGCCATGGTGGGACGGTCGCGCTGGACTCACCCGCAGGCGCTGGTCACCGGAACTCGTCGCAAGGTCATGGCGCAGGAGCATGTCGCGGGCGCCGCCGGAGGGCGCCCGCTCCGGCTCCGCTCAGGCCTTGGGGGCAGCCGTCTTCTTCGCGCCGTAGCGACGGTTGAAGCTGTCGATGCGGCCCGCCGCGTCGACGAACTTCTGCTTGCCCGAGTAGAACGGGTGGCACACGCTGCAGATTTCGACGCGCAGTTCCTTGACCGTGGCGCGCGTGGTGAACGTGTTGCCGCAGCCGCAGTGCACCTTGCACTCGAAGTACTTGGGATGGATGTCGGACTTCATGGTCGTGGCGAGCGCCGGTCTTGGTCGGCGCGTGAAGGGCGCTCTGTGGGCAGCCCAGGGGGCGAATTCGGAGGGCGAAGAGAGTAGCGCGCCGCACTCCACGCGACAAGGTGCGTCGATGTGCGCCGCCTGAGCGCGAGGCGCCGCGACGCTCGGCCGCCGGTGATCGTGCGCGATCAGGGGGCACCGGCTTCGCGCAGCAGGCGCAACGTGAGCTCCACCGGGAGCCCCACCACGTTGTCGAACCCGCCTTCATCGAGCCCCAGCACGAAGCGGTCAGCGCTCTCCTGAATCGCATATGCGCCGGCCTTGTCGCGCCACTCGCCGCTGGCGACGTAGTCGCGCACCTCCTGCGGCTCGATGTCGCGCATGCGGACCCAGGTGCGCTCGACCGCGCTCCAGTGCCGCCCGTCACTGGCTCGCACGACGCACACTCCGGTGGCGACCAGGTGGCGCGTGCCCGAGAGCGCGCTCAGCATCGCTGCCGCTTCGAGCTCGTCCACAGCCTTGCCGAGCATGCGCCAACCTCCCGCTTGGTTCAGCGCCACGATGGTGTCGGCCCCTACGACCCAGCGCTCCCCCACCGCCGGTGGCAGCGCGTCGCGACCCGCGCGGGCCTTCAGTGTCGCCAGACGCAGCGCCGCCTCGAGCGGGGCCTCGTCCGGGGCGAGGCGCTCGTCGACGTTGGCTGGTCGCACTTCGAAGACCACGCCCGCGCGGCGCAGCAGCTCCGATCGGCGCGGGGAGGCCGACGCCAGAACGATCGACGCGGACTGCACGCCTCTGCGGGCCTCAGGCCTTCTTCGACGGCTTCTTCTTGGCGGCGAGCTTCTTCTTCGCCGCCGCGACAGCCGCCTTCTTCTTGGCCGCCAGCGCCGCTGCATCGGCCTTCTTCTTCGCCGCTGCGGCCTTCTTCTGCTCTTCGAGCTTGCGCTTCGCAGCGGCTTGCTTCTTGGCGACCTCTTCCGCGCGCTTGCGCGCCGCCTCGGCCTCGCGCTTGCGCTGCGCCTCGACGCGCGCCTTCTCGCGCGCGATGCGCTCGTTCTCATCGGCCTGCTTGCGCGCAGCAATCTTGGCCAGCCGCTCGGACTCCTTCGCGCGCCGCGCGGCCTCCGCCTCGGCCTTCTTGCGCTGCTTGTCGGCTTCCTTGCGCAGGCGCTCTTCTTCCTTCTTGGCGAGCACCGCCAAGCGCGCGGACTCGCGGGCGCGCTGCTGCTCAAGACGCTCCTGCTGGACCTTCCAATCGCGGAAGGCCTTCTTGCCGAACTTGCAGTCGTCGACCAGCACACACTGGTGGCAAGTGGGCTTGCGCGCGTCGCACCAGCGGGTTGCGACCTCGCCGAACTTGTAGACGAACTCGAGTTCCCCGCCCTCGGGGATCAGCGGCTCGATGACGCCGCGCGCCTTCTTCACGGACGCGGTGCGCGCGATCAGCCCGAGCCGATCGAGCACGCGCACCAGGGCCGGAGTCACGGGCAACTCGCCGTTGCCCGCGACGTACAGGAGTTGGTGCGCCATCGCCATGCCGATGTACGGCAGGATCGAGACGAAGCGCTGCGTCGACTGCGCGTCGTCGCGCAGGAACTCCAGCGACATGCCGTGGCTGCGCTGGAAGACCTCCTGCAGGTACTCGCGGACCTCGCGCGCAACGGCGATGCCCTTGGGGCCCAGCTGCAGCACGCCGTTGATTTCCTGCGCTTGTGCAACGCGCAGTTCGTTCCAGTCGGCGTAGGCCTCGATCAACTTGCGCAGCGCGGCCTTGGCCGGCTCGGGCGCCAACCGTCGGCGCAGCGCGAAGTAGAGCCCTTGCTGCACCAACGTGACGTCGGGCAAGGTCTCGGGCTGCGGATGCTGCGGCTCGATCTTGGCGAGCAGCTTGGAGGCGATGTCGGTCTTCTTGGCCAAGCGAACGAACCGGGGTAATCGAGGGTGGACAGACGCCGCCCGGCCTCGCACGCGAACAACGGCGCGCGAAGCCGCGAGCGGCCGCGGGAGAGCACAGCGTCGCGACGCCGGAGGCGCCGCGACGCGTCAAACGCTCAGGCCTTCTTGCCTTCCGGCGCCTTCGGCTTGCGGCGGTGAGCCGGCTTGGCCGCCTTCGCAGCGGCGCGCGCCGACTTCGCGGCGAGACGACGCTCCTTGGTCTTGGTCGTCTTCAGCCGGCCGGCGCGCTCGCGCACGGGCTTGGGCACGAAGGTCGTCACGCCGCCGGCGCGCAGCAGCGTGCGCACCGTGGGGCTGAGCCGAGCGCCTTGCGCAATCCAGTACTCCGCGCGCTCCTTGTCGAACTTGACCTGCTTGTCCGCCGAGTGCGCGCGCGGATCGTAGAAGCCGAGCTTTTCGATCACGGCGCCGTCGCGCGGAGCGCGGGGATCGGACACGGCGATGCGATAGGACGGCAGGTTCTTGCGACCTTCGCGCTTGAGGCGGATGACGACGGACATGTGTTGAAGGAGGCCTTGAAGGAGAGGAATCGGCCCGCGCGCCGGCAGCAGGCGCGGCGCCGGCGATGGAGGCGAAGCGGGAGCGACGCTCCGGGGGTCGATGACGGGCGAGAGGAGCGCCGAGCGGGCCCAGCGGTCGAAGTCGACGTGCGGGGGTTCGAGCGGCGCGTTGAAAGGGCGGAGAGCATACGCACGGGGCCGCGCCCCAACAAGCGTGCAACTCGAGCGCCTCGGCCAGCGCGAGCCGGCGCGCCGCTCAGCGGCGCTTCTTGCGCTTGTCCTTCTTGCGCTTCGACCCGCTCTGGCGCGTGGGCGAGCTGCCCATCGGGCGAGCAGGTCCCCCGCCGGGGCCGCCGCCCAACCCCGGGGGCAGCTGCATTCCGCCGCGTCCGCCGCCGAACAGCCCGCCGAGGGCGCCCAGTCCAGCCCCCAGGCCGCCACCGAGACCACCGCCGAGCCCTCCCAGCCCACCGAACAATCCGCCGCGGCCAGCGCTCGGCGCTGCGAGATCTCCACTCGGCGACAGCGCGCGCAACGACTCCTGCTTCTGCTTGGCGCCGAGCATGGCGCCCAGGCCGAGCTTGTTCAGCTCCTTCATCATGCGCTTCATGCCCTGGTGGCTCTTGAGCAGCTCGCCCACGGCGCTGGGATCCTGTCCGGCGCCGCGCGCGATGCGCCGCCGGCGCGACATGTCGATCAGTTCGGGGCGCAAGCGCTCCTTGCGGGTCATCGAGGTGAACAACGCCTCCATGCGCGCGAAGCGCTTGTCGTCCACCAGCGCGTCGAGGTCCCCCAGCTGCCCCATGCCGGGCATCATCGAGAGCACCTTCTTCATCGGCCCCAGCCGCTTGATCATGCGCAACTGCTCGAGCATGTCCTCGAGCGTGAAGTCGCCCATGACCATCTTCTCGAACGAGGCCTGGGCCTCCTCTTCGCTGATCTTGGAGGCGGCGGACTCCACCAGACCGACCACGTCTCCCATCCCCAGGATGCGCCCGGCCATGCGCTTGGGATGGAACGTGTCGAGATCGTCGATCTTCTCGCCCACACCGGCGAACAAGATCGGGCGGCCGACGATCGACTTGATCGACAGGGCCGCGCCGCCGCGCGCGTCGCCGTCGAGCTTGGTGAGGATCAGTCCGCTCAGGGCCAGCCGCTCGTGGAAGGCCTGGGCCGAGCGGACCGCGTCCTGGCCCGTCATCGCGTCGACCACCAGCAGCTGGTTGTGCGGCTGCGTGAGACGCGCGACCTCCGCCACCTCGGCCATCATCTCGTCGTCGACGTGCAGCCGGCCGGCGGTGTCGAGGATCACCAGGTCGAAGCCGTTGGCGCGGGCGTGCTCCACGCCGCGCGCGCACACCGCGGGCGCCGCGGCGCCGGCGACGTGGAACACGGGCACATCGATCTTTGCGCCCAGCACGCGCAGCTGCTCGACCGCCGCCGGACGCTTCACGTCGGCCGCGACCAGCAAGGGACGGCGCTTGTACTTCTCCTTCAGCAGCTTGGCGAGCTTGGCGCAGGTGGTGGTCTTGCCCGCGCCCTGCAAGCCCGCCATGAGCACGATCGTCGGCCCGTGCTTGGCGAACTCGAGCTGCCCGTCTTCGGGCCCCATCAGCGCGACGAGTTCCTCGTGGCAGGCGTGCACGAACTGCTGAGAGGCCTCGACGCCCTTGATCAGCTTCGCGCCCAGCACGCGCTCGCGCACGCGCTCGACGAAGTCCGCCGCGACCTTGTAGTGGACGTCGGCCTCGAGCAGCGCCGCGCGCACGGCCCGCAACCCCTCCTCGATGTTCTCGGGGCTGAGTTCGGACTGACCGCGTAAGAACGAAAAGGCGCCCGACAGGCGCTGAGTGAGGGATTCGAACATGGCGAAGGGCCGCGATTATGCGGCGCCGCAGCCCGGGTTGCCTCCCGCTCCTCGCTTTGTGGGCGCGCCCTCAGTCGCTCGCGACCAGCGGCTGTCTGTGCAAGAGCCGCGGAAGTCCGCTCAGCCCTGCGCCGTCGCCGCGGTCTGGGGCGTGAGTTCGCGCACGGGAAGCGTACTGGCGTCTTCGCTCGGCTCGCTGGTGTCGATCGAGGCGTGCTCGTCGACGCGCACGATCGACGCGCCCAGCGCCGACAGACGCTTCTCGATCTGCTCGTAGCCGCGATCGATGTGATAGACGCGGTGCACTTCGGTGACGCCGCGGGCGATCAATCCGGCCAGCACCAGGGCCGCCGAGGCGCGCAGGTCCGAGGCCATCACCTGGGCGCCGCTCAAATTGGCCGGCCCCATCACGATCGCGCTGGCGCCCTGGCGGCGGATGTTCGCGCCCATGCGCATCAACTCGGCCACGTGCATGTAGCGATCGGGGAAGATCGTCTCGCTGATCAGGCTCATGCCCCGCGCGGTCGTCATCAGCGCCATCCACTGCGCCTGCAGGTCCGTGGGAAAGGCCGGATAGGGCAAGGTCGTGACGTCGGTCGGCCGCGGGCGGTGCTCGCGCGTGTCGTAGGGCACGGTCGCGATCCAGTCGTCGCCGTAGTCGTAGGGCAGCTCGGCCTCGGCCATGCGCTCGAGCAGGATCATCAAGTGATCGGGGCGGCAGTTCTCCACGCGCACGGCGCCTCCGGTGATGGCCCCGGCGATCACGAACGTGCCGGCTTCGATGCGGTCGGGGATCACGGCGTGCTCTGCGCCGTGCAGGCGCGTCACGCCCTCGATCTCCAGGCGCGGCGAACCCAGGCCGCGGATCTTCGCGCCCATCTTGATCAGGCACTCGCCCAGGTCGACGACCTCGGGCTCGCAGGCGGCGCCGTGCAACACCGTACGGCCCTTGGCCAGCGTGGCCGCCATCATCACGTTGGCGGTCCCCAGGACGGTCGGACCCTGCGGTCCGCCGAGGTACAGCTCGTTGCCGACCAGTCCGCGCACGGCGTGGGCCCGCACGTCGCCGCCGTCGAGAGAGACCTCGGCGCCGAGCGCGCGCATGCCCTTGAGGTGCAGGTCGATCGGACGCACCCCGATCACGCACCCGCCCGGCAGGCTGACGCAGGCGCGGTGCGTGCGCGCCAGCAACGGCCCGAGCACCGTCACCGAGCCGCGCATGCGACGCACGTGCTCCCACGTTGCTTCGGCGCCGGGTGCGCCGGCCGAGCACACCACCAGCGCTCCGTCGGCGCGCCGAGTCACTTGCGAACCCAGGCTCTCGAGCACCTTGAGCATCGAGCGCACGTCCGAGACGTCGGGCGCGTTGGGGACGATCAACGGCTCGTCCGTGAGCAGCGATGCGGCGAGCACCGGCAGCACTGCGTTCTTCGAACCCGCCACACGCACCGAGCCGCGCAGCGCGCGCCCGCCCTGGATCACGAACTTGTCCATCGCTCCTCCTCTTGGCCTCCGCGCGCTCGACGCCGAGTCACCGCGCCCCTTGCGTCGTGCGCGCCCGAAGGCGTCACGGCGAGGTTTGGAGCAAATCCACTCGAGCGCTTCCAGCGTGTCGCGGCCGATCGCGCGAAGCCGCGCAGCGCAGCGAGTTTGCGGCGGCGGCGTCAGACTCGGCGCGCGAGCATCGGTCCGAGCGAACGTCCGCCCAGCACGTGCAAGTGCAAGTGCGCGACCTCTTGTCCGCCGTCGTCGCGCGTGTTGGCGATCAGCCGGAAACCGCGCTCCAAGTCGAGCTGGCGAGCGACCTGCGCCGCACTGGCGAGCAGTTCGCCGGCGAGCTGCGGGTCGGTCAGCTCCCACAGCGACGCCACGTGCTCGCGCGGCACGACCAGCACGTGCACGGGCGCGAGCGGCCGGATGTCGTGGAAGGCGATCACGCGCGGGAGCTCGAGCACCACTCGAGCCGGCGCCTCGCCGCGGGCGATGCGGCAGAAGATGCAGGTGCTCACGGCGCGACTGTAGCCCGGGCCGCGCCGAGCGGCTCGAGGGCGGGACCTCGAGCGAGACGGATCGCGACTGTGGCGGTTTCGCGCGCCGACGTGGCCCACGGGCTCTGGCAGGCGCTCACAGCCGCAGAACCGGGTCGGTCGGCGTCTCGCCGGCCGCGGCGCGAGTTGACGCTCGCTCCGCGCACTGGATATCCTCCCCCGCTTGCAATGGGCGGCCCAGAAGCCGCCACGACCGGCGCTCCGCAACCCCTCTTTGGCCCCAGCGATGACCACCAGCCCGTCCGCCCTCGACGCGACGACCGACGCCTCCGCGCCCCAAGCCGCCTTCGACCTGCGCACGGCTCCGATCCCCAACTTCACCACGCTCGTGCTCGCACGCAGCGAGGTGTTCCGCACACGCCGCAGCCTCGAGTCGTTCACGCGCGAGGTCGAGGGCCTGGGCACGAGCGGCGACGAAGGCCGCCGGCGCGGCTTGGGGATGTGGATGATCGGTCGCTACCCCGAAGCGATCAGCGCGCTCGAGCCCTTCGAGTCGGGCGACGTGGTCGCGACCTTCACGCGCGGCAGTGCGTTGATGTCGCTGGGGCGGTACGCCGAAGCCGCTCCGATCTTCGAGCGGCTCTCGCGCCAGTACCCCGGCGAGCCCAAGCCGCGCGGCCTGTGGCTCGACGCTCAGCTCGAACTCGCGCTCGAGAAGGGCGACCCGGCTGAGCTGGCGACCAAGTTGCTCGCCGACCTCGCCGGCGCGCCTTCGGAGTTCGCCAGCAGCGCCGAGTTCCACTACCTGCGCGGCCGCGCGCTGGAGATGCAACGCCACTTCGAAGCCGCGCTCGACGACTACGCCGCCGCGCGCGAGATCGACCCGGGGCACCGCACGAACCTCTCGCGCCTGGCGCACCTCGCCGAGCGCTGCGGGCTCGACGACCTCGCGCTCGAGGCCTACCGCTCCCTCGCGCGCCAGCTGCCGATCGACAAGAACGTGCTCTTCAACTTCGGCATCCTGCTCGAAGACCTCGGCCGCGATCAGGAAGCGGCCGCCTGCTACGACATCATCGTCCGCAACGATCCGACCAATCAGCGTGCACGCATCTATCTCGAGGACGCGCGCTCGGCGATCGACATGTACTACGACGAGGACCTGGAGCGGAAGGAAGACCGCCTGAACCAGATCCTGCGCACGCCGATCACCGACTTCGAACTGTCGGTGCGCGCGCGCAACTGCCTCAACAAGATGAACATTCTCGTGCTGGGCGACCTGGTCAAGCTCACCGAGCCCGAGCTGCTGTCGTACAAGAACTTCGGCGAGACCTCGCTGAACGAGATCAAGGAGATCCTGGGCAGCAAGGGACTGCGGCTGGGCATGAAGCACGAGGAGGCCGTGGCCTCGGTCGAGGCGGCGGCGCGCCCGCGCGCAGCGGCGGCGGGAGCGGCCGAGGCCGGCGCGAGCGGAGGCCTGCTCGACCGTCCGCTGGCGCAGCTCGACCTGTCGATCCGCGTGCGCCGCGCGCTCGAGAACCTCTCGTGCATGACGCTGGGCGACGTGATCCAGCACGCCGAGGACGAACTGCTCTCGATGCCCAACTTCGGCCACACGTCGCTGCAGGAACTCAAGCGCAAGCTGGCCGAGCACGGCCTGAAGCTGAACGAGACCAACAAGTAGGCCGCGGCGCACCCGCACGTCGCCCCGCACACTCCAGCCCCCAGCACTCCAGCCACGCACAGTCGCCGACGGCGCCGGGGCCGGCTCGATCGCAAGTTCGGGCCGCGCCTCGCGAGGGGCCCGCGGCGCATCGCGCACCGTGTACGACTACATCGAGGGCCTCGTCGCCGTGCGCGCTGCCGGGCGCGTCGTGATCGACGTCGGCGGGGTCGGATTCGACCTCTGCACGCCGCTCAACAGCACCCTGCCAGCGGCCGGCCGCGCGCGCGTGTGGACGCACATGGTCGTCCGCGAGGATGCGCACCTGCTGTACGGCTTCGTCGACGCCCGTTCGCGCGACGTCTTCCGCGCGCTGCTCACGGTCGGCGGAGTCGGCCCCAAGCTGGCCCTGGCGGTGATGTCGGGCATGGCGCCGGATGAACTGGTCGAGGCCATCGCGCTCGGCGATCTCGCTCGACTGACTGCGGTTCGCGGAGTGGGACGCAAGACCGCCGAGCAGATCCTTCTCGACTTGCGCCAGAAGGTGAACTCGCTGCGCGGCGAAGGCGCCGCCCCGGGAGCGCGTTCGCACGGCAAAGCGCTCGAGGACGCGGTCGCCGCGCTCATCAGCATCGGCTTCAGCGAGAAGGAAGCGCGCAAGCAGGTCGAGCGCGCCGCCCAGACCGTCGATGTCAGCGACCTCGACAAGCTGGTCCGCGCGGCGCTCGCCGGCTAGCCCGCACCGCCCATGGGCCCGCTGTCGCGAACGCAGGACCGCCTGGCGTTGCGGAGCTCGCTCCGCGGCGCGGAGCACGCTGCGAACGCACCGACCGCGGCGGAGCAGGCCGGCCGCGGCCTCCGACGGGAGCGACGCTGCACCGCCTCCGCGGAGCGCCGCACTCGACACTCGAACTAGCTCGCGCTCCTCACTGCTCTCCCGCGCCCTCCCCTTCGCCAGCGCTCCGACGCCATCGCACGCGACCATGAATCGCCCCACGACCGACACACGCACTCCGCGCCGCGAGAAGATCCTGATCTGCGACGAGCTCTCGAGCGAAGCGGTCGACGCGTTGCGCGCGCGCGGCTTCGAACCGCAGGTCCGACTGGGGATGAAGGAGGACGAGCTGTGCGAAGCGGCGCGCGACGCGCAGGCGCTGCTCGTGCGCTCGGCCACCAAGATCACCGCGCGCGTGATCCGCTCCGCGCCGGCGCTGACCGTCGTCGGTCGCGCGGGCGTGGGCGTCGACAACGTCGATGTCGACGCCGCCACGGCGCAGGGCGTGGTCGTGATGAACGCTCCGGCGGGCAACACCACCACCACGGCCGAACTCGCCATCGCGCTGCTCATGGCCCTGGCCCGCAACGTGGTGCGCGCCGATCGGTGCGTGCACTCCGGAGAGTGGAAGCGCCGCGGCGCGCTGCTGGGCAGCGAGATCACCGGCAAGACGCTGGGCGTGGTGGGCCTGGGAAGGATCGGACGCGCCGTCGCGCAGCGCGGGCGCGGGCTCGACATGAACGTGCTGGCGCACGACCCCTACTTGCGCGGCGCCAAGAGCCCGGTCGAGGGCGTCGAGCTCGCCAGCCTCGACGAGCTGCTCGAGCGCTCCGACTTCGTCACTCTGCACGTGCCGTACGACGCTTCCACGCGCCACCTGATCTCCCGCGAACGCATCGCGCGCATGAAGAGCGGCGCGCGCCTGATCAACTGCGCGCGCGGAGGCCTGGTCGACGAGACGGCGCTGGCCGAGGCGCTGGCCAGCGGACACTTGCGCGGCGCCGCGCTCGACGTCTTCGAGCAGGAGCCGCCGCCCGCGGACCATCCGCTGCTCGCGCGCGAAGACGTGATCGTGACCCCGCACTTGGGCGCTTCGTCCGAGGAGGCGCAGCGCAACGTGGCGCTCGAAATCGCGGCCCAAGTCAGCGACTTCTTGATCGAGGGCGTCGCGCGCAACGCCGTCAACCTCCCGCCGGTTTCGAGCCACACCTTGGCGCAGATCGCGCCCTACGTGCTGCTGGCCGAGAAGCTCGGCAGTTATCTCGCGCAGGCGCTCGAACGTCCGTTGGCCACGCTCGAGCTCAGCCTTTCGGGCGAGATCGCCCGCGCCGAGAACGGCCACGTGAAGCTGGCGCTGCTGGTGGGCGCGCTGCGCCAGGGCTGCGACACGCCGCTCAACTTCGTCAACGCGCCCAAGCTCGCGGCCGAGCGGGGACTGACGCTGGTCGAGCGCGCCGACGAGGCGCCGCAGTACCTGCACAGCCTGGTGAAGGTGCGCGCGGTCGACCGCGCCGGCAACTCGGCGCTCATCGCCGGCAGCGTCTTCGGCCGCGAGCCGCGCATCGTGCGCATCGACGAGCACCACCTCGACCTCGCGCCGCGGGGGGTCGTGCTCACGACGCGCCACGACGACCAGCCCGGCGTGGTCGGCGCGCTGGGCGCGGTGCTCGGGGCCCACGGCGTCAACATCCAGCGCATCGAGCTGGGCCCCGGCGCGTCGGCCGACGACCGGCTGGCGCGCGGCTTCCTCGCCCTGTACGACACTCCGTCCGCCGCGTGCCTCGAGGCGCTCGCGCGGATCCCGGCGCTGCGCGCGCTGCGCGTCATCCACCTGTGATGCAGTCGAACCCGTGACCACGCCCCAAAGCGACAACGCCCTGCGACGCTGCGACGACTCGGGCCCGCCGTTCGGCACGCTCGTGTTCGACTGCGATTCGACGCTTTCCACGCTCGAGGGCATCGACGAACTCGCTGGAGCGCAGCGCGAGGCGATCGCACAACTGACCCAGCGCGCCATGGCCGGCGGAGTGGCGCTCGAGGCGGTCTACGGCGAGCGCCTGGCGCGCATCGCCCCGTCGCGCGCGGCGATCGAGGCGCTCGGCCGCCGCTACATCGAGACCGCACTGCCGCACGCCCGTGAGCTGATCGCCGCGCTGCGCGCGCTGCAAAAGCGCGTGTGCATCGTCAGCGGAGGCATTCGCCAGGCCGTGCTGGACTTCGCGCGGGCCTTGAACGTGCCGGCCGAGGACGTGTTCGCGGTCGACGTGTTCCACGACCGCGCGGGCGCCTACGCAGGCTTCGACGAAGACAGCCCGCTGACGCGCTCTGGCGGAAAGCTCGGCGTGTTGCGCGCGATCGCGCGGGCCGATCGCAAGGGCGGCGCTGCGCTGGTGGGCGACGGGATGACCGACCTCGAGGCCGCGCCCGCCGTGCGGCGCTTCGTGGCCTTCGGCGGCGTCGTCGAACGCCCCGAGGTGTTCGCGCGCGCCGTGATCACCTGCCGCCGGGCCGACCTCGCCGCCCTGCTGCCCCACCTGTGCGCGACCGATGAGATCGAGCGCCTGGCGCGCTCGGGCGAGCACGCCGCGCTCCTGCACGCCGCTCAACGCGCACGCTGAACAGCGCGCGAGACCCCAGAGAGAACCCGACGATGAAGCTGTGGATTCCCGGCCCCACCCAGGTCCGCCCCGAGATCCTCGCCGAGTGCGCGCGGCCCATGATCGGGCACCGCTCCGACGCGATGGCGAAGCTGCACGATCGCATCGACCCGCACCTGCGCCTGGCCTTCGGGCTCGGCGAGGGTTCGCGCTCGCAAGTGGCCGTGCACACCTGTTCGGCGACAGGCCTGATGGAGGCCAGCCTGCACGGCGTCGGACGGCGCGTGCTGTGCGTCGTCAACGGCTCGTTCTCCAAGCGCTGGGCCGAGATCGCTCAGATCCTCGGGCTCGAGGTGGTGGTGCTGAAGAAGGCCTTCGGCGAGGCGGCGAGCCCGGCCGAGATCGACGCTGCGCTGAGCGATCGCGGGCCGTTCGACGCGCTGACGCTGGTCTCCAACGAGACCTCAACAGGCGTGCGCACGCCGCTCGCCGGCGTGGCCAGCGTGCTGCGGCGCCATTCGCAGGTGCTGTGGCTCGTCGACGTGGTGAGCTACCTCGCCGGCATGCCCGTCGACTTCGACACGCACGGCATCGACTTCGCCTTCGCCGGCACGCAGAAGGCGCTCGCGCTCCCGCCGGGCCTGACCGTGTTCTGCGCCTCGGAGAAGTACCTCGAGCGCGCGCGCCGCGCCAAGCGACCGAGCTACTACCTCGACGCGGTGCGCACGCTCGACGGCCACGTCGAGCGCAAGACGCCGGCGACGCCGTGCATCCCGCTGTACTTCGCGCTCGCCAAGCAACTCGAGGACATCTCCAGCGGCGCGTTGCTGCCCGCCGCGGAGCAGAGCGCACGCGGCGCTGCGGCCTGGAGCGCGCGCTACGGCGTGCACCAGCGCATGCAGCAGGCGACCGAGCGCTGGGCCGCGCGCCACGGCCTGTCGATGATCCCCGCGCCCGAGCACCGCTCGTGGACCGTCGCCTGCATCAAGCAGGGCGCGTTCGAGGTCAGTCGACTGCTCGCCGAGCTCAAGCAGCGCGGCCACACGATCTCCAACGGCTACGGCGATCTGAAGGACGTGTCGTTCCGCATCGGCCACATGGGCGATCACACCGAGGCCGAGCTCACCGAGCTCTTGGCCGCGACGGACGAGGCGCTCGCGGCGTTGGCGGTGCGCGCGTGAGAGCTGCGCTCGCCGTGTTGCTCGCGATCGCGGCGTGCCGCGCGCCGGCGCAGCCGCAAGCTCCTCGAAGCGAAGCTCGCATCGAGCTCTTCAGCGCTGCGCTCTTCAATGGCCGCGACCTCGACGGCTGGCGAGCTGTCGGGGACGCGCGCTGGAGCGTCGAGGACGGAACGCTGCTGGGCGAGACCGGCGGCGGCTCGCAGAGCTTCTTGATCAGCGAGCGCGAGTTCGGCGACTTCACGCTCGAACTCGAACTGCGCGCGGAGGGCCCCGGCAACTCCGGCGTGCAGATCCGCTCCCGTCACCGCGAGGACGGGCGTGTGACCGGCTACCAGATCGAAGTCGATCCCGGGTCGCGCGCCTGGTCGGGCGGTCTGTACTACGAGGCCGGCCGCGGCTGGCTCGCGAACCTCGCCGAAAACGCGCCGGCGCGCGCCGCGTTCAAGAGCGGCGAGTGGAACCACTACCGCATCGAAGCGATTGGCTCTCGCATTCGCACCTGGGTCAACGGCGTCGCCGCAGCGGACTTCACCGACCTCGCCGCGTCGCCCGCCGACGCGCGCGGCTTCATCGCGCTGCAGGTGCACTCCGGCCAGAACACGCGCGTGCGATGGCGCAAGCTCGAGCTGGTCGAAGCCGGGCCCTGAGTCGGGCGGACCGCCTCAGCCGTTTGCGTCGAGCGCCGCGAGCGCCTGCTGCGCGATCGCGCGTCGCCGTCCCGTAGCGCTTGCAGTGAGCACCTCGAACCTGGCGCGAACGACGGCGCGATCGCCAACTCCGCGTCGCAGCGCCAGCAACACCGCCTGCGAACTCGTGCCGAACGTGCCGTCCTCCATCTCGCGCGTCGTCCAACCGGCGCTGAGCCAGGCGACGCTGGACGCTCCCATGAGGGGGTGCGCATCGGTCAACACGGCGCTCTCGTGGCCGCGCGCACGTTGCTCGCGCAGGAGTCCGTACCTCGCGAGCGCCTCGTACGCAGAACGCTGACCGCGAGCGTCGAGCGATTCGAAGTACGCCAGCTCCGCGTCGGGTGCGTGCTTGAGGAGCAGCAGGGCCCAAGCCGCGGAGACTCGCACTTCGACTTCGAAGTCGCCGAAGATGTCGGTGGGATAGCCCTCCTGGTTCGCTCGCACGGCGTCCCAGTAGTCCTTGCGCGCGGGCGTGGGATCGGCGAGCCAACCGCGAACGGACTGCACCGTCGTGGGCGTCGCTTCACCCAGCTCTGCGACCGAAAGCAGACACTGCCGAACGAAGTCGGGCGCGCCGTCGAGCGCCTCGAGCGCGACGCCGAGCGAAAGACTCGCCGCCGGGCGGTGCTGGAGCGCCACACGGCCGAGAGCGCGCGCGCACGGGACGTCGCGCTCGACGACGCCCTGGCGCAACAGTTCGAACACGCGGGGGTCGGCGATTCCATGGCCGCCTTCCGGCAGAGTCTCGACGGCGCTCGCAAGCCACTCGTAGGCCCACATGCGCCCCTCGCGAGCGCCCTCGAGCGCCCCGCCAGGCCGCAGAGCAGCGATCAGCTGCACGAGCACCTCTTCGCGCGGCGCCGCACGCAGCGCTTCCGCGGCACGCGGAGCTTCCGCCGCGTTCTTCAACGACAGGATCTGTTTTGCGATGGCGTCGTTCTCCGGCGCGAGAGTCGGCGCGCAGGCGAGCAGCGTGACGAGCACCAAGTTCATCGAAGTCCCCTTCAAGAGCGTCGAAGCTCTCGTCAGCCTACTTGTCCCCTCGCAGTTCCTCGACCGACCACGCGCTGCGGCGGGCGGCGTGCTTGGAGCGGACCTCGCGCACGAACTGCGGCGCGACCGGATCGGCGCCGTGGCCCCACTCGCGGCGGAGGTACGTGAGCAGGCCGGCCAGTTCGTCATCGGAGAGCTCGTGCGCCGGCATTTCGCCGTCCCAAGTAAAGCCATCGAGCGTGAGCGGACCGCGCAGACCGTGCAGAACGACGCGCGCGAGCACATCGGGATCTCCCAAGACCCAGGGCGAATCGCGAAGCGGCGGCGCGAGCCCGACGTCGCCGCGGCCGCTGAGCTGATGGCAACTCGCGCAGGTCTGCTCGAAGAGCGCGCGGCCCCGTTCGGCGAGCGCGCGCTGTTCGGCGCTCAGCTCGGCCGGCCAGTGGCTCTCCGCGCCAGGCTTGCCGGGCCAGACGGCTAGCGCAGCGAGTTCGCGCAGCTCGGAAGGCGCGTTTTCGCGTTCGAGCCGCGCCAACAGGCTCTGCGGCTCGCGCTCGATGCGCAGCGCTCGTCGAGCGCCCTTCGCGTCCTTGCCGCAGCCGTCGAGGGCGCCTCGCGCGAGCGCCTTGGCCTCGGAGTCGTTTGCACGTTTCGCGATCAACTCGAGGAGCGTTTGCACGCGAGCGGGGCGTCCGTCGCGCACGACGCACGCGGCGAGCTGCGTGAGCAGCGCCGCGGCCTCGCCGCGCTCTTCGTCAGCGAGCCAAGTCGCAGCCAGTTCGAGTTCGGCGCCGTGGCCAGCGCTGAGCAGCATTCCGCGCCCAAGCTCGTCGCCGGCGCACACCTTCGCGAACTGCATCCAGGCCTGCTGCGCGGCAGCGGAGTTCGCGATCGAGCCGAGCGCGAGCACGACCGCGCGCTGCTGCGCCGCCGGAGCAAAGCGCGCGCGCGTCAACCACCAGTTCAGCCGCTCGTCGTCGCCTTCGCGCAGCGCGCGCTCCATCAGTCGCGCGCCGTTGATGGGATCGGAGCCGCGCTCGCCCCACCACAGCATGCGCGCAAGCTCGGGCTGGCTCTCGCCCAGGCCATCGAGCGCCCACAGCGCGTGCAAACGGCCCAGCTCGGTCGACGCGCCGCGCGCGCGCTCTCGCAGGACCTCGAGCGCTTGCGCCTCGATCACGCCGGGCGCGAGCGGCGCCTCCTCGACGAAGAGGCGCTGCGCCGTCTTGCGCGTCCAGCGATTGCCCGAGTCGAGCGCATCGCCCAGCTCCGTCCACGAGACTGCGCCCAGATCGGAGGACTTTCGCCGCTCGCCTGCGACGACGCGCCAGATCCGTCCACGTTCGATCGGGGCCTCGAGCTTGCGCTCGAGCGCCTGCGCGCGGAGCCAGCTGGTGACGAACAGGCGGTGCTGGATCACGCCGCGCGCCATGTCGGCGACGTACAGCGCGCCGTCGGGCCCCTCGAACAGGTGCACCGGCCGGAAGCGCTCGTCGGGACTGGAGAGGAACGCGCCGTCGGGCGGCGCGGTGCTCGCGCGCGGCGCGCCGTCGGCGTCGGTCGAGAGCTCGAAGCGGTGCACCAGGTTGGCGCACGGCTCCGCGACGAACGCGCTGCCGCGGTAGCGCTCTGGCAAGCCGTCGCCCTCGAAGATCAGCGGCGAACACGCGCCCGTGAACTCGTTCAAGCGACCGTCGACGAGCAGACCCTTGCGGTAGCCGCGGTTGACGCCCGGCGTCGTGTGCGGCGGCGCCGGTCGCACGCCCTTGGCGATGTTGACGTTCATCCCGGCCGCGACGCCCAGCGCCGGATTGCGCACCGCGTAGTGCGAGGGGTACAGGTCGCAGCGCAGCGGATTGGAGTTGTCGTTGAAGAAGATGCGGCCGCGCGCGTCTTCGCTGATCCCCCACTGACCTCCGCCCGCGGTGCGTCCGCGCTCGAGCGTCGCTCCGTTCCAGCGGTAGCGCACGGGCGCGTTCGCGCACCAAAACCAGTTGTCCAGCGCGTAGTGCAGGCCGTTGATGGCGTGCTCGGGACTCGCCAGTCCCGCCAAGCCGCGTTCGAGCACTCTTGTCTCGTCCGCGCGCCCGTCTCCATCCGTGTCGAGTGCAAAGAGCAGCTCCGGAGGAGCGATCACGAGCACGCCGCCGCGCGTGGGCGCCACGGCACGCGGCAGCACGAGCCCGCTGAGGAACTCGCTGCGCTTGTCCATGCGGCCGTCGCCGTCGAGGTCTTCGAGCAGCGCGACGACACCGTCGGGCCGGCCCTCGTCCGCGCCGTCGATGTCGCGCATGTAGCTCGTCATCTCGCACACGTAGAGCCGCCCGCGCTCGTCGAAGGCCGCGCACACCGGGCTCTTCACCAGCGGTTCGCTCGCCACGAGTTCCACGCGTAGACCGGCGTCCACGCGGAACTCCGCGAGCGACTCCTCGGCGCTGCGCACGGCCGGCGGCGGTTTGCGCCACGCGTCGGGAAGCGGCGGCTGCTCCTCGCCCTTCACGTCGCCGCGCTGCGCCAACGCCGGCGCGCACGCAGCGAGCAGGAACGGGAGCGCCGAGGAGAACCTCACGCCGCGCTCAGTGCCGGATCATCAGCGGCAGCGTCTTGCACTTGGGGCAGCGCGCGGTCATCTCGCCCAAGTCCGTGACGGTGTCCTCGGGGCAGACCCACTTCCAGGTGGGATCGACCGTCTCGCCTTCGGTGTAGCCCAGTTCCGCCAGCGCGCGGGCCTTCTCCGGGTCGGGAGTCTGTCCCTTGCCCGCATACGGGCCGGGAACCCACGGCCGCGCGTTGGCGAGCTCGCGCCGCAGTCGAATGGCGTGCTCGTTGTCGACCGCGTAGAGGTTGTTCGCCTCGTCGGGATCCTCGGCGACGTTGTAGAGCTCGCTCTGCTCGGGGTGCAGCGGCCGGTAGGTCAACTTCCACGGCCAGTCGAAGGCCATGTAGAGGAACTGGTCGTACTTGCGCTCCTCGCGGTCCTTCATCCCCGCGTTCCAGTCGTAGCCGTTGATCTGGTCGGCGAAGGCCAGGCGCTTCTCGTCGGACTTGCCCTCCATCAGCGCGCGCAGCGAGCGCCCGTCGACGCCCTTGGGCGCCTTGACGCCCGCGAAGTCGAGGATGGTCGGGAAGATGTCGATCGTGCGCACGAGGTCCTTCACCACCGGCGTCGGCTTCACGCCGGGCACGCGCACGATCAGCGGCACGTGGATCTGCTCCTGGTACACGAGGCGGTGCGCCGCCCAACCGTGCTCCATCAAGCCCTGGCCGTGGTCCGCGGTCACGACCACGATCGTGTTCTCGAGCAGCCCGCGCGCCTTCAAGTCCGCCATCAGCCGCCCGATCTGCGAGTCCTGGAACTTGATCTCGGCTGCGTAGAGCTCCTTGGCCGGCCGCCGGATCTGCCCGTTCTCGTCGAGGACCACTTCCTTGGGCGGCATGTACTCGGCCGGCGGCGTGAGGTTCCAGTCGTGCGGATCCCAGTAGTGGATCCACAGGAAGTACGGCTGCTCGTCGCCGAGCACGCGCTTCACCACATCCGTGGTGTCGTCGGAGCGGCGCTGCGTTGCCACGTTCCACTGCGTCTTGGTGGAACCAGGCAGGGTCTGCATCTGGGTGTTCATGTCCTCGAACACTTCGAAGCCGCGCTGGAACCCGAAGTTGCGCGAGACCGGGAAGGCGCTGTGCACCGCGACCGTGCGGTAGCCCTCTTTCGCGAGCACCGTCGAGAGCATCGGCACGTCGTCGGGCAACTTGTAGCCGCTCGGCGCCGACAGCACGCGCAGCTTGTGGGTCTGGTTGTTGAGGCCGGTCAGGATCGAGGCGTGCGACACCGGCGTGACGCCTGCGGTGCTGACAGCCATGTCGAAGCGCGTGCCCTCGGCTGCGAGCGCGTCGAGACTCGGCGTGAGGCCAGGGTGAACGCCATAGCACGACACGTAGTCGGCGCGCACGGTGTCGAGCGTGATCAGGATCACGTTCGGCCGGGCTTGGTCGCCGCCGCTGCAAGCCGCGAAGAACGCCGCCACGAGGGCCGCGAGCAAGGTGTGGATTCGAATCATCAGTGCTTCCTGGGGAACCTCAATCTACCCGGCCGCGCGCGCTCACCGCGCGACCAGCCCGTTGTCCGCCGCCGTGAGCAGAGCCAGGCGCCGCACGTCCTCGGGCCCGAGCCGATGGAGCTGGTGCGCGAGCACTCGGTCGGGGTCGAGCGCGGGCCAGCGCGAGCGGTCGCGCTCGAGGTCCGCGTCGAGCCGGGCGAGCAGATCGGACAGCAATTCGCGGTAGGCCTCGGCGTGCGGCGTGAGCGACGGGCCACTGGAGTCTCCAGCGGCCAGCACCGCCACCAGCGGCAAGCGCGGGTCCTCCACGACGCACAGCGCCGTGAGCTGCGCCCGGTACTCGAGCCGACGTGCGACGCCGGCCGACGTGAACCCCGACTGCGCGAGCAGCCGCAGCGCGCCCAGCCAGTTGCGGCCCAGCGGGAGGAACCGGCCGCGGTCGCACAGGTGACCCTCCTCGTGCGCCGCAGTGATCGCCACCAGCTCGTCGAGCTTGACCTCCGGCGCCTCGCCGCGTTCGACTCGCTCGAGCAGCACAGCCAGGCGCACGCGGTCGGCGGCGCCGAGCAGGATCGAGGCGTCGCGCCGCTCGACGCGGCGCTGTTCGGCGCGCTCGCGGGGCGTGCGCAGCTCCAGGCCGCGCGACTCGAGCGCCGCCCGCGCCCGCTCGGAGCCACGCGCGTCGAAGAACTCGCGCGCCACGCGCTCCCACGGCGAGCGTTCGCGCCGGACGGTGTCGATGTCGACCCAGTAGCCCTCGTGCAGCGCGGCGCCGGAGATCTCCGCGCCTTGCCGACCCGCGCGACTGGCGACGTCGGCGCCCTCGCACCACGCCACCAGGCCTTCGAAGGGCGCGCCCAGATGTTCGGACTCGACGCGACTGACATGCAGGCGCGAGAGGATCGTTCCATCCGGCCCGCCGCCGCCGGAGAGCTCGCCGAACAGCGCGAAGCGTCCGAGCTCGTCCATGTAGCGCGCCAGTCCGGGAACGGGCGCGTCGCAGACGCCCAGGCCCGCGCGCTCGTCTTCGCGCGAGAACAGCGGACCGGGGTGCGCGACCGAGGCCAGCGATCCGTAGCGCAAGCGCGGCGACTCGGCGAGTTCCTGCGCCAAGCGCTCGGGCTCGACCGGCGCGCCGAGCATCGCACGCGCGCTGCTCAGGGCCGGCGCCAGCGCGCGCAGCAGTCCGTCGAGGTTCTCGATCGCGACGGCGCTCGCGTTCGCGCCGGAGTCCCACAGCGCCCGCGCTGCGCTCGCGCGGCGGTCCACGCGGTCGACGACGCGCTGCCATTCGAGCATCAGCTGCTGGCCCGCCGCGGCGCGATCTTCGAGCGAGAGGGCCGCGTCGAGGTCTTCGGCCGCGAGCACCGCCGCGACGGAGCGCGCCTCGCGGAACCAACCCGCGTCGAGCAGCGCCTCACCCAGTTCGAGAAGCGCTTCCGGCGGGGCGCCGGGCGAGCACTGTCGCGCGCAGCGCACGACCTGCGCCAGGCGCGCGTCGCGCGGTGCGCCGCTTTCGTCGAGCACGACGCGCGGCAGGTCGGCGAGCCACTCGTCGACGGCCTCGCGGAACTGGCCCGCGGCGAAGCGCGCGCCGCGCAGGACCGGACCGGCGCGCGGCGCTTCACCGCCTTCGCGCGCGGCGCGGTTGAGCAGGCCCAGCGCGAGCGCCGACGGCCGCTGCTCGAGCAAGATGCGAGCGCGTTCGCGGTCGCGCGCACGCCCCGGCCGCGCGGCGAGCGCCAGCGACAGCTCGAGCACGCTGGCCTCGGACACCCGCAGCACGCGCATGCGCCGCACCAGATCCTCGACTTCGCTGTCGGTCAGGTCGCACTCGCGCAGCAGCTCGATCGCGCGACGCCAGCCGCTGTGGTACTCGGGCTGGAAGAGCAGCCCCAATTCGATCGACGCCGCCTGGACGCCGAGTTCGACCGCGTCGATCAGCGCCAGATCCGGCGCGTTCAAGCGCTCCACCAGCGCCGCGATGGCCTTGCGCGGCTCGCTCGCCTGTGCGTAGTAGCGCGCGAGCGTCGAAACGAAGTACGTGCGCTCCCAGCCGTCGCGCGCCAGGGACAGCGCGCGTTGAGCGTGGGTCAGCGCCTGCGAGAACTGACCTGCGTTCGCAGCGGCCCAGCCCAGCCCGTGGTGCGCCCAGGCCAGCGTCGGATCGAGCCGCGCGGCCCGTTCGAAGCGCGCCACGCCGCTGGCGCCTTCGAGGCGTCCGACGAGGTACAGCTCGAGCGCGTCGTCGGGGCGCTGCTCGAGCGCCAGGCGGTGCTCGGCGAGGGCCTCGAGCCCGAGCAGGTCGTCGACCGCCAGGATGTCCGCCAGCCGCCGCGGCGCGACCCAGTCCGGCGCGAGTTCGACGGCGCGCTCGAGGGCCGCGCGCGCGCGCTCGCGAGCCGTGGCCCCGGGCGTGCGAGCCCAGGCGCGGGCCTCCTCCAAGGCGCTCGCTGCGGCCTCTCCCACCGGCGCGGCGGCCGCGCGGCGCGCGATCGAACGGCAGGCGAGCCCGAGCAGCGTCAGCCCGAACGCGAGCAGCGCCCAACTCACCGCACGCGCGCTGGCGCAGCGCTGGGACGTTGAGCGGCTCAAGGTTCTTGCATCCTACGCACGCCGGGCTGCGGTCCAAGACCGGAACGCGCGAGCCAGGGACTTGCGCCGCGCGCCGCTGGGGATGCAATGGAGCGCATGCGCCCGCACACTCGCCCGCTGCGTCCGCTCCTCGCACTGCTCGCCGTCGGCGCCTGCTTGTGCGCCGCCCTCCCGACGCTGGCCTCGACTCCGGCCACGCACTCGCCGCAGGCCAAGCGCGGTCCGGCGCGCACGGCTGCGGAGCTGAGGCCCTTCGAGGGCAGCTATGACGAAGCGCTGGCCCGCGCCATCGAGCGCAATGTGCCCTTGATCGCCGTGGCCGTCGCGGAAGAGAACGGCAAGGAGCTCGACGACGACATCCGCCAGTTCCGCGACGCGCTGTTCAGCACCGCGGCGCTGGCGAGCGCATCCGATCTGGCCGTCGTGCTGCTCACCTCGAACGGCGTGCATCCGCCCAAGTCGATCGAAGTTCAGGAGGGCGAGTCGAAGACGACGCGCCAGGTGTGCTCGGTGTACCGCACCAGTTCGTGTCAGGCCCATCAGAAGCAGTTCGACCGCGTGTACGCGGAACACAACGTCGAGGGCGAGCTGAAGAACCCCAGCGTCTTCCTGGTGGGAGTCGATCGCAAAGTCGCGCGCGCCTGGAACACGGGCAACGTCCCCGAGTGGAGCGCGGTGAGCGCGGCGCAGTCCGAGCTGCAGAAGAAGCTCGGCGAAGGGCTGAGCGAGACGCAATTCGCCGACGTGAGCGCGCTCCTGCCGCAGGGTCAGAGCGCCGAGCAGAACAAGCAATGGGGCGCCGCCTTCACGACCTGGGGCAAGGTCCTGGCGATCACTCAGGGCAGCAAGTACGCCGCCCAGGCGCGCCAAGGTCAGGATCGCGCGCTCGCGGAGCTCGACAAGGCCCTGGCGACCGCCCGCGCCGGGCTCGAGCAACCGGAACAGGCCGTCGAGAGCTACAAGGCGCTGCTGGCCCTTCAGCGCGAGTGGAGCGGAACGGCGCGCGAGAAGGACTTGGGGCGCGAAGTCCTCGCGGCGGAGAAGCACAAGCTCGCCAAGGACGCGATCGCGGCCTACAAGCGCGAACTCGAGGCTGAGACGATCTGGCGCCAGGCGGAAGAGCTGATGGACGCCGGCAACGAGAAGGCCGCGCAGGCCAAACTGCGCCAGATCCTGCGCAAGTTCGCTGGGACTCCAGCGGACAAGCGCGTGCGCGAGCGCTTCCCCGAACTCGCGGCGGAAGAGGACGCCAAGCGCAGCGAGGGTTGACGCGCGCAGTGCGCCGGGCGCTGGCCCGCTCGCTCAGTCGAGCGTGGGCAGGAAGGCCTCGAAGACGCTGTCGTCGCCGACTTCGCGGTCGATGCGCTCCTCGAGCTTGGCCGTCGCGAGCCACGGAGCGAGCGAGTCGCCGCGACCGCCGAACACGTTGCCGGTGTAGACGCGGATCTGGTCGACGAAGCCCGCTTCGAGGTAGCGCGACAACAACTGCGGACCGGCTTCGAGCAGCACGCGCCGCACGCCGCGCTCCCACATCCAGTGCTGCACATCGCGCAGCGCGACGTGGTCCTCTTCGCTGGCGTGCAAGCCGGTGACGCGCGCGCCGGCTTCGGTCAGCGCGACGTGCCGCGCGGCGTTGGCGCCGGCCTGGCACAGGACGTGGATCTCGCCCGCGCCCTCGCCCGCACCCGGCGCTTCGAACAGGCGTCCGTTGGGCGGCGTGCGCAGGTAGCTGTCGAGGATCACGCGCAGCGGCGGGCGCGTCGCATCGCCCGGCGGGCGCACGCTGAAGCGCGGGTCGTCCGCCAGCACCGTCGTGACGCCGGTGACGATGGCGTCGACGCGGCCGCGCAGGACATGAACTTCGCGCAGCGACTCCGGACCGCTGATCCAGCGACCGGCGCCGACGTTGGCCGGCGGCGAGAGCTGGCCGGAGCGCGTCTGGGCCCACTTGGCGATCGTCCACGGGCGCGGTCGACGGACGCGATCGACGTCGACCCAGCGCAGGAAGTGCGGCGCCACGCGCTCCAGCGGAGAGGCGTTGGGTACGAACTCGACCTCGACGCCCGACTCCTGGAGCGAGCGCAGGCCCGCGCCGCGATGGCGCGGATCGGGGTCGAGCGCTCCGACGATCACGCGCTGGATGCCGCTGGAGCGGATCAGCTCGACACACGGCGGCGTCTTGCCGTAGCTCGAGCACGGCTCGAGCGTGACGACCAGCGTGTCCGCCTGCTGTGCAACGCCTTCGAGTTGCGCGGCGTGGAAGGCGTTCACCTCGGCGTGAGGACCGCCCCAGAACTCGTGGAAGCCGCGGGCCAGCACGCGACCCTGCGCGAGCAGCGCGGCCCCGACGGCCGGGTTGGGCGCGACCTCGAAGCGATGACGACGCGCGCCCTCGCTGAGCTCGCGGAGCAGCTCGCGCAAGAACGTCTCGCCGAGTGTGTAGGTCGTCGCCTGAGTCATGCTGCCGGACATCTTCGCCCCCTTGCCTTCGCGCCCAGCACTACCCTAGACCGCCGCCGTACGGCGCCACAGGTAGGTCCTGGCCGGAGGATAGGCGTTGGAAGCGGGGTGTCGCTACCCGTATCGGCGCCACAGGCAGCCCCGACCGCGCCCCAAACGCTGCGCCATTCCCTTTTTGGGCGCCGCGCCCTTCAACCGCGCGGGCGCAGCGGCAAACTACCGAGCTGAACACCGCCTCCCCAACCCCACGCAACACCTCCATGAGCACTGCTCCCATCCGAGTCGCCGTCACCGGCGCGGCCGGTCAGATCGGCTACGCGCTCCTTCCGCGCATCGCCTCCGGCCAGATGTTCGGCCCCCACCAGCCGGTCATCCTGCACCTGATCGAAGTCCCCGTCGAAAAAGTTCTGGCCTCGCTCAAGGGCGTGGCCATGGAGCTGGAGGACTGCGCGTTCCCGCTGCTGCGCGACATCGTCATGACGAGCGACCTCGACGCCGGCTTCAAGGGCGTCAACTGGGCGCTGCTGGTCGGCGCCAAGCCGCGCGGCCCCGGGATGGAGCGCAACGACCTGCTCAAGGACAACGGCGCGATCTTCGTCGGCCAGGGCAAGGCCATCGCCAAGAACGGCGCCGCCGACGTGCGCGTCGCAGTGGTCGGCAATCCCTGCAATACGAACACGTGGATCTGCATGAAGGCCGCCGCAGGTCTGCCCGCGGAACGCTTCAGCGCGATGACGCGGCTCGATCAGAACCGCGCGCAGGCGCAGCTCGCGCTCAAGGCCAAGGTCGCGATCAGCGAGGTGAAGAACGCGCTGATCTGGGGCAACCACAGCGCGACGCAGGTGCCCGACTTCTACAACGCCACGATCGGCGGCAAGTCGGCCGCTGAAGTGATCGGCGACGAAGCCTGGCTCAAGGGCGACTTCTTCAAGACCGTGCAGCAGCGCGGCGCGGCCATCATCGCGGCGCGCGGAGTGTCGTCGGCGATGTCGGCGGCCAATGCGCTCGTCGATCACGTGCGCGACCTGGTGACCCCGACGCCCGCGGGCGAGTGGCGCTCGGTGTGCGTGTGCAGCGATGGCTCCTACGGCGTCCCGGCGGGACTCATCAGCTCGTTCCCCGTGCGCGTCGACGCGAGCGGCAAGTGGAGCATCGTCCAGGGCGTTCCCATGAACGCCTTCCTGAAGGAGAAGCTCGCCGCTTCGGTGGCCGAGTTGCAAGGCGAGCAGGAAATCGTCAAGCACCTCGTCGCCTGATCGTCGCCCACGACGAACGCGGCCCTCGCACGGAGTTCGCTCCGCGCGGGGGCCGCAGCGTTTCGCGGCTCACTCGACGAGCCCGAGTTCGACGATGCGCGCGCTCAGCGTGCGCGCGACCCACTCACAGCCTTCGTCGGTCAGGTGCACTTCGCCGTCGCCCTTCTCGGGTCGCACGAAGATTCGGTCGAGGCCCCGCGGGGCGCGTTGGGCCTCTTCTTCCGTCAACTGGCCCAGTCGCTCCGCCTCGGATCGCAAACGCAGCAGTCCGGCCAGTGACTCCGCCCGCTGTCGATCCGCTTCGGCCTCGACGGCGGCGCGCACATCGCAGAACGGCACGCTGCGTTCGTTGGCCACTTCGCCGATGATGCGTGTCAGGCGTTCGAATCCATCGCGCTGGAGTTGCTTCGAACCGAAGCGGTCGAAATCGCCCATCCGCACGGCCTGCGTCGCGAGCAGCACTTCGGCGCCGTGCGCGCGGGCCGTCCCGATGATCGAAACCAGGTTGCGGCGGAAGCTGGCGAAACCCAGGTCGGGGTCGCTGGGCTGGCCGCAGTCGTCCGGGAAGTACTTGCCGAAATCGACGATGACGTACGCGCCGATGTCGCGCTGGTTGTCGAACCAGTCGGTGAAGTATCGCCGCCAGGCGAGGAAGGCGTAGCTCCGCTCGAGCGCGTCGAGCAGCGGATCGGGCCGCTCCACCGGCCAGACCGCGCGCCAGTGGGTGTTGTCGCGCACGACGCCGGGGTAGAGCGCGCAGCGCAGGTCGTTGATCGAGTGGTACACGAGCACGAGATCCGGCCGCAACTCGACGCCGCGCAGCGCGAGGTTGACCTGGCTCTCGAAGGTCGAGTAGCCCTGCAGACCCAGGTTCACGACCTCCACGCGCTTGGCCAGACCCGCGGCGTTGAGCTGTTGCTCGAGCAGCACCGGCCAGTTCGTGAAGGTCGAACTCGGACCAATGCCGTAGGTGCTCGATCCGCCCAGGCAGACGATGCGGTACACGCCGTCGGGCTTCTCCCAAGTCGTTTCGGGGCCGTTGAACCCCAGGGAGTTGTGCGCGACCTCGAGCGGCCGGGGAGCGTCGAGCTTCAAGCGGAAGTCCGGGCGTCCGGCGTAGGCGAGGTACGGATGCGGAACGATGCGCGAGTGCTTCAAGCTCGCCTTGAAGGGGTCGAGCACGTCGCGCGAGAGCGCCGGTATGGGCGCGATGCGGCACACCAGCTCGAACACCACGACCAGCGCCGGCAGGCCGAGCAGCACAGCCAACAACGCGCGGCGCAGGCGACCTGCGCGCGCGCGCGCGGCTGAGTTCTCGGCGGGCGCACTCGGCGGGGACACCGGCTCGCTCCGCTCAACCCTCGACGCGCAGCCCGGAGAGGCCGAAGGCCGTGCAGTGCTCGATCCGGACGCGCAGGTTGCGACCGACCAGTTCCGGCGCGCCCTCGAAGCTCACGGGCAGTCCGGTGTGGGTGCGCGCCTGGAGCACGCCCTCGCGCTTCTCGCTGCACTGCTCCACGTACACGTCCAGCGTGGCGCCCAGCTTCTCGCGCAAGCGCTCGAGCTGCACCTGCTCACACAGCTCCAGGAAGCGCCGGTTGCGATCGTTCTTGACGGACTCGGGCACGTCATCGACCAGTTCCGCCGCTCGCGTTCCGGGTCGCGCGCTGTACTGGAACACGTAGTTGACCGCGAAGCGCTGCTCGCGCACGGCGCGCGTCGAAGCCTCGAAGTCGGCCTCGCTCTCGCCGGGGAAACCGACGATCCAGTCCGAGCCCAGTTCGATGTCCGGGCAGTGCTCGCGCAGCAGCTCCACGCGTTGGCGGTAGAGCTCGACGGTGTAGCCGCGCTTCATGCGGCGCAGGACATCGTCGCCGCCCGATTGAATCGGCAGCGGCAGGAAGCGGTCGGCCTTGCGGCAATCGCGCAGCGCTTCCGCCAACGCACGCGTGACGTAGGCGGGATGCAGAGTCACGAGTCGAATGCGTTCGAGCCCGGGGAGCTCGTTGAGCCTCTCGATCAAGTCCGCGAGCGCGGGACGCCCTTGTCGGCCGCGACCGCCCTGATCGGGAGCGAGGTCCTCGCCATAGCTGTTGACTGTCTGTCCCAGCAGCGTGATGACCTGCGCGCCTTGGTCGATCATCCAGCGGGCCTCGTCGAGCAACTCGGCCGCCGGCCGCGACAGCACCCGACCTCGGACGGTGGGAACGATGCAGAAGGTGCAGTTCAGGTCGCACCCGCGCATCACGGTCAGGTATCCCAGTCGGCCGCCGGTGTAGGGCTCGGGCCCGCGATCGCTGTCGGGGGTCTCGTCGAAACCCAGGCGCGTGAGGCGCGTGGCCTTGCGGCCCAGCCCCGATTCGCGCTTGGCGCGCAGTTCGTCGACCAGTTCGGGCAGGTGCTGGAACGAGCGCGTGCCCACGACCAGATCAACCAGCGCGGAGCGACCGAAGACGTCTTCGCCCATGCGCTCGGCCATGCAGCCCATCACGCCAACCACGAGCTCGGGGCGGCGCGCCTTGAGCGTCTTGAGTTCGCCGACCCAGCTGAACACGCGCTCCTCGGCGTGCTCGCGCACCGAGCAAGTGTTGAACAGCACCACGTCGGCTTCGCTGAGGGTCTCGGTGGTGACGTAACCGCGGCGCCGGAAGCGTCCTTCGACCGCCAGGGAGTCGTACTTGTTCATCTGGCAGCCGAAGGTCACGACGTGCACCCGCGGGGCGGAGGGGGCGCACTCGTCGAGGGCTCGTTCGGCTCGGGACTGGAAACGGGGGCTCGACATGCGCTCTGTCCGGCGAACTGGCGCCGGAGAGGTCATTGTGCCCCGCTCAGCCGACGCTGTCACGGTGCGCGAGGCAAGTCGATGGATCGGATGCCCCGCGAGCGCAGCGAGCCACGTCCCGTCGCCGCGCGCGAGGGCAGTGCTGTCCTCCGGCGGAGTCGTTCGGGTTGGCCTGCCCCGCGGCGCAGCGCGGCGCACGTCGCTCGAACGCCATGGGCTCGGCTCAACCGGCCCGATCGGGCCGCCGGCACGCGCGTTGCGAACGGGATGCGCATGCCACGTGCACGCAGAACCTCGTGCATGTCAACGCGAAACGCAGCGTCCCCATGCTCCACGCTCACTCCCGCCTCGCCTCCCTGCTCCCCGTCTTCGTCGCGGCGCTGTGCGCCTGCCACCGCAGCTCGAAGTACGGCCACGAACCCGTTCCGTACTACGACGTGTGGGAGCAGGAGCCCAACGACGCCAACTGCTGTGCGAACGACCTGGGCTGGATCGCCATCGGCGACGAGTTCGTGATCGGAGGAGCGATCCGCGACGACGGCCTGGATCCCTTCGACGGGTTCCACCTTCGTTCGCTCGCCCCGTGCGCCGTGCGCTTTGCGCTCGAGCCGCTCGACGGCGTCTCCGACCTCGATCTGTGCGTCTGGGACCCGTGGCTGGGCGACTTCGCCTTCTGCTTCGAGAGCGGTGCGGCCATCGAGCAGGGCGTGTTCAACGTCCCCAGCGGCGGCGCCTCCTTCCACCTCGTGGTGGCCTCGTACATCGGGCGCAGCGAGTACCGGCTGCGGGTGCGCTGCGAGCCGATCGGGCTCGGACTCAATGCGGGTGAAGCGCCGGCGGCCGATGCCGACTCGCCCAAGCACGGTCGCTTCGACGCCTACCGCCCGCGCGAAGAAGCGAGCGCAGCGCCGGTCGATTGGCGACCGTTGTGGCTGGTGGAGTACGACGCCGCCTCGGACAGCCTCGAAGTCCGCGCTGGCGCTTGGCGCGACGCTCAGTGAGGAGCGCAGGACGCGGCTGCGCGAGTCGCGATCACTCCTCGCGCTCGTACGTGTAGACGCCCCACTGCCCCGACGTTTCCTCGACGGCGACTTGCAGCCTGCGGATGAGCACGTCGGGGAAGCGCTCGGTGAGACGCCGCGAGAGCTCGCGTCCGACCCACGCCGACAGGTTCTCCGAGCTGGTGTTGTTGATCGGTAGGACGATCACGTCCCCCGTCGGGGCACGGTACGACAGCCCCAGGTAGTCGACCTCGGTCACGCCCTCAGGAAGCTGACGGATCTTCAAGCGCGGGTGCTCACCGGGCAGCAGCCAGTGCTCGTCGAGTTCGTCGACCAGCCCTCGCACCACGGGTTTGACCTGCTTGAAGTCCAACACCAGCCCGTGCGGGCCCAAGCGCGCTTCGATCGCGACTCGCACGCGGTAGTTGTGGCCGTGCAGACGCTCCGAGGAGCCGTCCGGAAAGATCAGGAAGTGGGCTGCAGAGAACTTGAAGTACTCCTTGGCGACCTCGATGGACCAGCGTTCCATCGCGCCAGAGTAGCGAGCCGCTCAGTTCTTGCCCTTGTTGCCTTTGTTCCCTTTGTTCCCGCTGTTGCCCTTGTTCCCGTTGTTGCCTTTGTTGCCCTTGTTCCCCTTGTTGCCGCCGTTGGCGTTGCCGTTCGAGCCGTTGCTCCCTGATCCGACAGTCTTGAGCGAGCTCGACACCAACTCGACCAACGGGCCGGCCCCGCCTGCGGATTGGTACGGCTGCCCCCAACCGTCGGTGAGGTAGTCGCTGTCGTTGGGCAAGAGCCCCTGCGCCACCAGCGAGTTGAACGCAGTCGCCCAAGTCGTCGAGAGCGGCGCGCTGAGTTGGTACAGACTGTTGTAGTGCGCGATGCTCTGATTGAGGATCTTGAGTTCGGAGAGCGTCTGCTCGCGCCGTACGGAAGTCACGTCGGCCTGGATGATCAGATCGTCGGCCGTGCCGCTCGAAGCGTCGTCGCCGGCGCTGCGAATCGTCAGCACGTCTCCCGCGACGCTCACGACGTAACCGCGCGACCAGGCGTCGACCTCGTAGCCGCTCGAGCCGGTGACGTGATCCGTCACGACCCCGGGAAGGTAGGGGCCGCTCCAACCCGCGGATCCTGAGTCGACGATCAAGTTGCCGATCGAAGTGGGCAATGTCCCCGTGTCGCGGAAGTGCTCCAGCGCCGCGTCGGCGAGTGTTTGCAGCTCTCCTCGGGTCGCTACGCGCGCCTTGTGGGAGAGAACCTTGGACGTGATCGGCACGGCCGCGCCAACGAGAACGGCCATGATCGCCACGGCGACGATCAACTCGATGAGCGAGAAACCCGCGCACGCGCGGCCGGTTTTGCGAACGTTCAGCTTCATCCGATCGACTCGTAGAGTTTGAAAATGGGCGCCAGGGCGGCGAGCAGGATCAACCCGACGACGATCCCTGCGCCGAGCAACATGCACGGCTCGAGCAGCGCCAGAAAGCGTTTGACCGCCCGGGGAATGTCGTCGTCGTAGTACTTGGCGAGGCGCGCGAAGCAGCGCGCGAGCTCGCCGGTCTTCTCACCCACGGCCACCATCTGCACGAGCATGGGGTCCATCTGCGGCTCGCTCTCGAGCGCCTGGGTGATCGTTTGTCCGCGGCGAACGCGCTCGCTGGTGCGTTCGAAGGCCGCCGCCAGCGCTGCGTTGCCGCAGGTCGAGCCCGCCACGCCAAGCAAGGTGAACACATCGCAGCCCGCGTCCTGCAGCAAGGCGGCCGTCGACGCGAAGCGCGAAATGGCGAGCTGCTGCGCGACTCGCCCGGCGCGCGGGACGCGCAACAAGGCCGAGTCGAGCGCCACACGACCCGCCGGGCGGCGGCGGCAGAGCACGAAGGCGCTGACCAGAGCGATCGCTCCCGCGGCGATCCACACGATGTTGTCCACCGTGAACTCCGAGAGAGCCATCACGATCTGCGTCTCGCGCGGCAACTCGTCCCTACCGCCGGGGAACAGCGTGAGGATCCGCGGCAGAACGAAGTACAGCAGGATGAACACCAGGCCCACGAGCGCCGCGAGCAGCACCGCCGGATAGATCAGCGCCTGCAGCGCGGTGGCGCGCATGCCGCGCGCCCACTCCATGTGGGCCGCCAGATGCTCGAGCACGCGATCGAGGGCGCCCGAGGCCTCGCCCGATCGAACCGAGGACCGGTACACCTGAGGAAACGAGCGTGGATGGCGATCGAGCGCCTCCGAGAGCATCGAGCCCGCACGCAAACTCTGGACGACGTCTTCGACCACGCGCCGGCTGGCCGGACGGGTCAACCGCTGCCCGATCCCTTCGAGGCCTTCGACGATGTGCACGCCCGCTCCGACGATCGCGGCGAGTTGCGTCGTCAGCGTGATCAGGTCGTCGTGCGACAGTCGCGCGGCCCGCAGCGCCCGCTGCGAGTCCGCCAGGCGAGCGCGCGACAGCACCAGACCGCGCGACTCGAGCTCGCGATCCAGATCCAGTTCGTCGCGCGCGACGGCCCGGCCGGAAATCGCAGCACCGTCCGACTGGATGGCCACGTACTCATACGTGTTCACGTTCCGCCTCACTCAACCGGTGGTTGCGGTGAACGCGCGCGACCTCTTCCATCGTCGTCACGCCGCTGCGCACTTTGCGCCGGCCGTCGTCCTCCATGCCCAAGTAGCCGCGGCTGGCCATGTGACTGCGCAGCGCGGTGAAGTTGGTCCCCGAGCGCAGCAGATCGCCGAGCGACTCGTCGGGCAGGAACAACTCGCACAGCGCGGAGCGCCCCGAGTAGCCCGAGCTGCGACAACGCGGGCAACCGCGCCCGCGCCGCATCTGCCCCGGCTCGCCCTGGAGCCAGACCAGTTCTTCGTGCGTCGGCGCGACCGGCTCAGCGCACGAGGAGCACACGCAGCGCAACAGGCGTTGAGCCAGAACGCCGATCAGCGAGTCCTCGATCAGGAACGGATCGACCCCCAGATCCACGAGGCGCGGAACCGCGCCAATGGCCGAGTTGGTGTGCAGCGTGGAGAACACCAGATGGCCGGTCATCGAGGCCTTGATGGCCATCTCGGCGGTCTCCTTGTCGCGGATCTCGCCGACCAGGATCACGTCCGGGTCCTGGCGCAGCAGCGCGCGCAGCCCTTCCTGGAACCCGAAGCCGATGGCAGGGTCGACCTGGCTCTGGCGCACGAGCGGCAGGCGGTACTCGATCGGATCCTCGATGGTCGCGACGTTGTCGTGCACGGAGTCCATCTCGGCCATCAGCGAGTACAGCGTCGTGGTCTTGCCCGAGCCCGTCGGGCCGGTCACCAGGAACAGCCCGTGCGGACGCTCCTTCACCAGCCGCAGCAATTTGAGGATCGCGGGCGCGATGCCCAGGTCCTCCAGGCGCAGCGCCACCGCGCCGCGATCGAGGATGCGCAGCACGACGTTCTCGCCCTCGGCCGAGGGCATGATCGACACGCGCATGTCGACCGGACGCTCGTCGACTTGGATCCGCAGTCGCCCGTCCTGGGGTCTGCGCCGCTCGGCGATGTCCAGATTGGCCAGGATCTTGATGCGCGAGATCACTGCGTCCGTCGCGCTGCGCGGGAGGTTCTCGCCCTGGTGCAGGATCCCGTCGATGCGATAGCGCACCCGCGTGATCTTCTCCTCGGGCTCGATGTGGATGTCGGTGGCGCTGCGGTGCACGCCGTCGACCAGCATCGCGAGCGTGACGCGCTCGACCGGAAACTCGGCGCCCAGCGCCGCGCCGGCGCCCTCGAGAGCGTCGAAGACCATCGCCACCTGACCCGACTGCTCGGCCAGGTGCTTGCGCGCCAGCAGCCCGATGTCCGACTCGGTCGTGACCGCCAATTGCAGCGGAAACGGAAAGCGGGAGCGCACCAACGCGAGTCGCTCCGGGTTGTCCGGATCGACCATCGCCACCAGCAGCTGGTCGTTCTCGACCCGGATCGGGAAGGCGCCGGTGGACTGAACGAACTCGCGGTCCACGGAGGCCAGCACCAGCGGATCGGGCTCGATCTGCGAGGCCCGCAGGAACGGAACCCCCAGGTCCTCGGCCAGCATCTCGGACACGACTTCCTGCCGCAGGAAACCCAAGCCGACCAGGATCTCGCCCAGCGGTCGATAGGCGCGGCGCTGCTCGGACAGCGCCACCGAGAGCTGGTTGGCGCTGATCAGGCCGCGATCGAGCAGGCGATCGCCCAGGCGCAACTTCGCGGCGTTGGCGCTCACTTCGAGTCCTCGGCGTGCGAGCGCACGCCCGTCTGCCGGACCTTCTCGGTGTACTCGCGCTGGAACACTCCGTTCAGCTCAGCTGCCTCGCGCGGATCGACCACGCGCGGAGTGAGGAACACGAGCAGCTCGCGCTTCTGCGTCGTGTCGTCGTCGCTGCGGAAGAGCCGTCCGAGCCAGGGGATGTCCATCAACCCGGGAATGCCCTTGTCCACTTCAGTGCGCTTGTCCTGCATCAGGCCGCCGAGCACGACGGTGCTGCGGTCGTCCACCAAGAACGTGCTCTTTAGGAAGCGCTTGTCGAGCACGGGGATCTCGTTGAACGTGTCGACCACCTCGCTCAACTCCTGGTCGATCACGATGCGCACTGCGCCGTCGCGCTGGATCGTGGGCGTGACCTTGAGCTTCACGCCCGCCTCCTTGAACTGCACCTCCTGGACGACGTTGACGCCCTGGCCGTTGGCGCTCGCGGTCTGCGTGCTGGTGACGTTGATGTACGGCACCTCCTTGACCACTTCGATGGTGGCCTCGACGCCGGTGAGCGCCAGGACGCGCGGCGAACTCACCAGGTCGGTGCCCGTCACGCGGCGAATCGCGTTGATCGTCGCGTCGACGTCGCCATCCTGCGAGTTGAACTGGAACTCGAAGCTGCTGTCGCCCGTCCCCAGCTCCTGCATCAGCCCGAACAGGTGGCCGTTGATGGAGCCCGCGATGTCGTGCGTGATCCCGAGCTGGAAGTCGTCGCCCAGCACCACTTCGAGGATGCGCACTTCGATCAGCACCTGCTGCTGCGCGCGATCGATCTCTCCCAGATAACGGCGCGCGATCTCGATGTCGGACTGCGCGCCGCGCACGACGATCAAGTTCTGGGTGGGCTCGACCACGACCGTGGTCGTCGTCGAGAGCAGCGCCTGCAGGTTGGCGAGCGAGGCCTGGACGTCGCTCGAGCGGGCGTGGAACGTGGCCACAGCCGGCTGGGAGCCGTCCGTGCGCTCGATCCAGAACACGCCCGCTGGCCCCTCGACCAGGCGGCGGCCGTGGCGCTCGAGCAACGTGTGCATCGCATCGTCGAGGGTGATGCTCTTGAAGGACACATCGACCGGCTCGTTCGCTTCGGCGTCGAGCAGGATGTTGAGCCCGGCGCGGTCTGCGAGCAGTTGGATCACCTGGCCCAGCGGAGCGCCGCGGAACTCGACCGCCAGACGCTCGTCTCCGCCGATGCGCGGACGGACGTACTCGTTCGCTCCCTCGCCGCCCTCGATCAGCACCGACTTGGGCCCGGCGAGTTCGTCGGGATATTGATCGTGCAGGGAAAGGCGCACGTCTTCGGGCTTGGGCCCGCTACGGTTTTGACGGCTGGAGATCGGGGGCGCGATCGTCTGGCAGCCCAGCAGAGCCGAAAGCGCCAGCGCGCACGGCAAGCGGAGATCAGAGTTCATTGGCCACCTCCCTGCGCCGGCGCCGCCGGACTCGGCTGCGCTGCGGGCACGGGTGCGCGCGCCGCCGCGGGCGACTGGAGCGCGCCCGCCGCGCCGCCCTCGAGTGGCGTGGAGCGCGGGCGAGTCCGCAGCGGGCCGAGTTCGATCCGCAGCGTTCGACCCCGCAGCTCGACCTTCACTCCCAGTTCATCGCACTCGAGCAACTCGGCATCCTCCTCGAGCAGTCGTTCGCCGACCCGCACGCGGCGACCTCCGAACACGGCGCAGTCTCCGCCTGCTCCGCGCACGATGCCGATCAGCGGATAGTCCTCGAGGAACAGCTCCAGTCGGGCCACGAGTTCGGCGCGTTCGTCGACACGTGAGCGCAATTCCAGATCCGTCGGCGCCGTCGTGAGTTCAGGCGCCTCGCCTTGCTGAGGCGCGTCCGGCTGCTCCAAGCTCTCGTCGACGTCGGCGTTGCGCTTGCGGCGGGCGCGCGCGAGCGCAGGACGCGCGTCACCGCCCGCCGAGTCCTGGTCGAGGAGCGCGAGCGCGCGCTCGAGCGCACCCAGCGTGGCGTCGCCCTTCTCGGCGCCGACTTGCGCTGGATCGCCCGCCGCGCCGGGATCGTTGGGTACCTCCTCGGCCGCCGAACCACGCGCAGCGCCCCCCGTCAGTTCCACGCCGAGCGCTTCAGCGGGGGCATCCAGCGGAAGCGGCGGGTCCTCCGTCGAGGTGGCCTTCACGAGCTCGTGCGCGAACAGCGCCGAGGTCATCACGAGCACCACACCGTAGATCCACTTCTTCTGAGTCGAAATCACGGGAACTCTCCATCGGGCGCGGCGTCGGTGCTCTCCGCTTGCGGGAGAACAGGCGCGAAATGCAGCAGGCCCAACTGAAGACGCAGCTGCGCGCGCGAGCTGTCGTCGGGGGGCAAGTCGAGATTGGCCTCGAGCACACAGCACGGCAGCCCCAGGGCCGCGAGCTCGCGCTGCACGCGCACGGGAGCGGCGATCGGACCCGCGCCAACCAGTTCGACCAGCGTGACGACGAGTCGATCGCTGGTGGTCGGCAGCAGCGGATCGCGCTGTGCGCCGAGCACCAGGGAGTCGAGCTCCATGCCGCTGCGCTGCGCGGCCAGACGCAGCGCGGACTGCGTCACCACCGGGTCGAGCGACTGGGGGATCCGCGAGCGCAGCGCAGCGACGGTCTGCTCGAGCTTCTCCCACGAGAGGGTTGCGCCGCGTTGCGCCGCGCGGGCGCGCTCGCGTTCGAACTCCTCGGCGCGGGCGCGGGCGTACTCGAGCGAGCGGCGGGCATCCCCGACCGACAGCGCGGGAGGCGCGGTGACTCCGGCCAGCGCCAGCAACGCCACCAGCGACGGCGCTGCGAACGTCGCGCCGCGCGCCGCGAGGCCTGACGAGAGGTTCGAGACATGTCCGAGCGCACGTGACTTCACGGCTCGCGCTCCCACTCGCTGCCGCCGCGATACTCGAGGCTCGCGCCCCGCTCGTCAGAGCTGCCGGGCAAGAGTTCGGGCGGCTCGACCCAGGCATTCTCGAACAGCGCGCTCGACTCCAGCGCGGACTGGACGGCCTTGAGCGAGCGCAGCGTCGAGAGCGGATCGCGCGGGCACTCGGCTGCGAAGCTCACCCCGCCCTCGCCGTCCCAGCGCTCGAAGGAGAGCGAGCTCAGCGGTGTCAGCCCGTCCACCTCGCGCAGCACGGCGGCGAGCGCGGGTTCGAGCGGAACCCCCAGGCCCCTGGCGCGCGCGAGCCGCTCTGCCTCGGTGACCGCGCTCGAGAGCAACGCGTCGAAGCGCTGGTTGTCGTCGCGCAATCGCTCCAGGTCGACCGCTCGCGTCTCCAACTCGACGCGCGCGCCGCGCAGCCGCCGCGCTTCGCGGGCCAGACGCTCGTGCGAGACGGCGCCGAGGGTCGCCGCCAGGAGCAAGGCGCAACCTGCGACGGCGCCGACCGTGGCGACGTGCGGCGGCGAAGGCAAGGGCGCGTTCAGTTCGAACGGGCCCTGCGCGCGGCAGGCGGACAGCACAGCCCGCCGATGGAGTGTCGAGGCCCCATCCGCGGCCGAGTCACCCTCCGCCGGCGCCAGCACTTGCGCGGCGCCCAACGCGGAGCGGATCGCTCCGACCAGCAGTCGCGAGCGCTCGGACTCCAGGCCCATCAGCACGACGCACGCCACCGGGCTGCCGCGGCTGCTCTTGCGGCAGAACGCGTCGAAACTGCGCAGCTCCTGGACCAGCGTGAGCGCCATCGTGGGCGTCTTGTGGAACGCGCCGGGGATGCGGTTGTGCATGCGCAACCGATCGCCGTGGATCAAGCTCACGGCGACCGAGTCCAGATCGACGTCGATCACGATCGCCGGCGCGGTCACATCGGTGAGTTGCGCGCGCGCGTCGCACAGCCGCGCCATCGGGCCACAGACCAGGCGTCGCGAGCGAATTCTCGCGCGCGCCAGTCCGGCGGCCAGCGGCGTGAGCAACGAGCGGCGCACCGCGAGCAGGTTCCAGCGCCGCGGCTCGGTCCCGTTGTCGCTCTCGCCATCGCGGGCGAGCTCGACCGCCGCGTACAGAGTCTCGCGCACGTCGCTGTTGAGCAGCCCGGCCGCCTTGCGTTGGAGCACGACGCGACTGTCCGCCTTGGGCATGGGCGGCAAACTCAGCAGGCGGTGTTCGACCAGCGTTCCACCCAGCACGAGCAAGCACTCGTCCCGGCCGCTGCCGGCCTGATCGCGCGCGCGCACCGCAGCTGCCACCAGGTCTCCGCTCGCACTGCCGAGCACCTCGGCGCATGCGTACGACTCGGCGTTCGGCGCGAGCCATTCGGCGACCTCGTGGGTCAAGTGCAGGACCGCCAGACGCTCTGCGGAGCGCCGGCCAGTACGGGGCGGCATCGGGGACAGTCGGGGACGGGGACGGAGGCGTGCCGCTGGGGTAGCGCCACGGGGGCGCAGCGCACGCGGGGATTCGGATCGACGGCCCGACGAACGCAGCTTGAGCGCCAACGGCAATTCGCGCGCGCGCCTCAAGCCCGCGCGCCCCCTCGAACCGATAGGCCGCAAGCGCCTCGCGCGCCCCCCGCTACCCGATGCGTCCCCACCACCGTCGTCGCGGCTTCTCGCTGCTCGAGCTGATCGTCGTCATCGTGATCTTGAGCATGCTGGCGGGGGCCGTCGCTCCGCGCGTCAGCCAGCGCATCGCCGCTGCGCGCGATGCGCGGCGCCTGCAGGACATTCACGCCGTCCGCGACGCGATCGAGCAGTACTACCTCGACACCGGCGCCTACCCGGCGGCCAACGCCAACGCGACCTACGGCGGCTGGGATGTCTCGCACGACGGCAACTTCATCGCCGTGCTGACCCAGTCGGGCTACCTGCGCGAGCAGCCGGTCGATCCGTTGAACACCGACACGCACCACTACCGCTACTACGTGTACTCCGCGGGCGCCTACTCGTGCGTCGGCCCCGGTCCGTTCTACGTGCTCGGCGTCCGCGCGTTCGAGACAGCCGACGCCGCCGCCAAGCACACGGGCTACTTCGAGTGCTCGGGCCGCAACTGGAACAACGAGTTCGCCTACGTGACCGGCGGCGGCGCGTCGTTCCAGTAGCGCGCACGGCCCGTCCGCGCGCGTCGTTCTGCTACAGTCGCCCCGATGAGCGTTGCGACGCGCACCGTCTTCTGCCGCTCCCTCGGTCTGGAGTTCGAGGTCCTCGCCGAGGACGCCATCATCGGCCCCGCGATCGAGCGCGGAGCGTGGGCGGACCATGAGACAGCGCTGTTCCGCGCGCACCTCCGGCCTGGGGACTGCGCCGTCGACCTCGGCGCCAACGTGGGCTGGTTCGCCGTGCAGGCCGTGCTGGCCGGCGCTGTGGTCCACGCCTTCGAACCCGCGCCGCACATCGCGGACGTGTGCGAGCGGAACGTGCGGCGCGCGCTCGCCCGAAGGCCGGGCCAAGCCCACGTCCACCGCGTCGCGGCCGGCGCGGAGCGCGGCAAGGCGTTGATCGCGCTCGCCAACCGCAACTTCGGCGACAACCGCGTGATCGAGCCCGGCCGCGAGCGGCCCGCCGACATGGGCGCAGGCCAGCAGCTCGCGATCGAGGTCGCGCCGCTCGACGAATTCGTGCGCGGACCGATGCGCATGCTCAAGATCGACACGCAGGGCTCGGAGTGGCTCGCGTTGCAAGGCGCGCGGGCAGCGCTCGCCGCCAGCCCGCGTCTGGGCCTGCTGATGGAGCTGTGGCCCTACGCCTTGCGCGGCGCCGACGCGCGCCAGTTGCTCGAGTTCCTGCGCGAGCAGGGCTTCACGCTCGGCAAGGCCACCGCGGCCCCCTACCCCATGAGCGTGGAGCGCATCCTGCGGCAAGTCGCGCAGCGCGACCCGGTCAAGGGCGGCATCGATCTGTACGGCGCGCGCGGAACGAGCTTCCACGTGCTCGGCGCGCTCGCGCGAGCGCACGGCCTGCTGCGCAGCCTCAAGGAGCCCTGATGGACACGGTCGACTTCCATTTGCATCTGTTCTCGCGCCCCTACTTCGCAGCGCTGGCTGCGCAGTCGACGCAGCCGGGAACGGTCGACGAGCGCCTCACGCGCGTGGCCCAACGGACCGGCCTGGAGCTGCCCGCGCCGGAGCTCGCGACGCACGTCGCCCGCTGGATCGAGCAGTTCGACCGCCACCAGGTCGCGCACGTCGCGGCCTTTGCCAGCGCGCCCGAAGAGGCGCCCGCGCTGGCCGAGGCGGCGCGGCTCGCGCAGGGCCGCATCACGCCCTTCGCACTGGTCAATCCGACGGCGCCGGGCGCCGCCGACCGCGTGCGCGAGCTGCTCTCGTCCGGCCCCTTCCGCGGCGTGCTGCTGTTCCCCGCGCTGCACCACTACGACCTGTCCGCGCCCGAACAGCGCGAGTTCCTGGGCGTGCTGGACGAGCAGCGCGCCATCGCCTACGTCCACTGCGGGCTGCTGGTGGTGAAGTTGCGCGACCTCTTGGGCCTGCCGCGCACGATGGACCTGCGCTGGGCGAACCCGCTCAACGTGATCCCGGCCGCCAACGCCTTCCCCAACGCGCGCTTCGTGATCCCGCACTTCGGCGCGGGGCTGTTCCGCGAGACGTTGCTCGCCGGCGCGCAGTGCCCGAACGTCTACGTCGACACCTCGTCTTCGAACTCCTGGATCCACACGCAGCCGGCGGCGCTGACGCTGCGCGACGTGTTCGCGCGTGCGCTGGCCGTGTTCGGCGCCGGGCGCATCCTGTTCGGCACCGACTCCAACACCTTCCCCGCCGGTTGGCGCGCGGAACGCCGCAGCGAGCAACTCCGCGTGCTGGACGAACTCGGCGTCTCCGCGGCCGATCAGCAACAGATCTTCGCCGGCAACGCGCGCCGCCTGCTCGCGCGCGCCTGAACGAGTTCGCCGCGAACGAGCGCGCCGTCGCTCAGTTGGGCACGGGCGCGTCCACGCGCGGCGCCTGGCCGCGCAGGACCGAGTTGTCGCTGAAGAGCGCGCGCTGGTCGATCACCGGCGTGGTGAGCAGCGCCTCGACGTCGATCTGGCCCGACTGCGAGTAGGCCGCCAGTGCGTTGCTCCAGGTGGTCTGTTCCACATGTTCGGGCGGCACGCCGCGCTCGAGCATCAGCTTGGCGGTCTTGGGCACGCCGAGCGGGTCGGACACGCCCCAGTCGGCCGAGCTGTCGACGATGATCTGCCGCGGTCCGTAGCGCTTGACGATCTCGCACATGCGCTCGGAGCCCATCTTGGTGTGCGGGTAGATCGTGAACGCCGCCCACGCGCCGGCGTCGAGCACGTCCTTGACGGTCTCCTCGTTGTTGTGGTCGACCACCAGCTTCTCCATCGGCAGGCCGACCTCGCGCGCGACGGCGATCGAGCGCTGGATGCCGCGCTTCTTGTCGCGGTGCGGCGAGTGCACCATCACGACCATGTCGTGCTTGCGCGCGAACTCCAGCTGCCACACGTAGGCGCGCTCCTCGGCCGCCGAGATCTCGTCGTAACCGATCTCGCCGATCGCCACGACGCCTTCCTTGAAGGCGAAGCGCGGCAGGATTTCGAGCACCTCGCGCGCCAAGGCCTCGTTGTTCGCTTCCTTGCTGTTCAAACCGATGCAGCAGTAGTGCGCGATGCCGAACTGCGAGGCGCGGAAGCGCTCCCAGCCCAGGATCTGCGAGAAGTAGTCCACGAACGCGCCCAGCGTGGTGCGCGGCTGTCCGATCCAGAAGGCGGGCTCGATCACCGCGCGGATCCCGGCGCGGGCCATGGCCTCGTAGTCGTCGGTGGTCCGACTGATCATGTGGATGTGCGGGTCGAAGAAGCGCATGTCAGCGGACCGGAGTGAGGGGCTTGTGCGTGGGATCGAGGGCCGACCAGGAGCTGCTCGCGGCGCGGCCGGCCAGCGCTTCGGTGAGGATCTGGCGCACGAACGGGTCGCTCTCGGAGGCGAGCGCCGTCTGCAAGCGGTCGAGCTCTCGTGCGCGCGCCAAAGCCAGTCCGGCGCCCGCGCGAGCGCGCGGCGAGCCTTCGCGGATCTCGCGCTCGAGTTGCGCCACGCCGCGCGCGCCGGCGTGCCGGCCCAGGCAGATCCACAGCTCGGGATGGATCGGCCGTCCCGCGCTGCGGCGCTCCTCGACCAGGTCGAGCGCCATGCGAGCCAGCTCCGGCTCGAGCCGGGAGTCCAGGCCCCACACGCGCCACATGGGCGCCTCGATGAACAGGCACTTGATCACCGCCTGGCGCCAGGCGTTGTCGTCGAAGTAGCGCGCCGGGAAGGGCGTGTCGCACACCGCCGCTTCGAACAGCGCCCGCATGCTCGAACGCGCGCCCTCGCCAGCGCGCCACACGAACCGCTCGGGCAGCGGCAGGTGCGCCAGCGACTTGTAGAGCGCGCACATTTCGCCGATGTCGGCGTAGCGGAAGGCCTCCTCGACGGCGCGCTCGCCGCGCGGCTCCGAGAGTCGCTCGAGCGAGAGCACGAGCGCGACGCGCACGCACTCGAGCACGCTCCAGCGCTCCAGGCTCCAGCCCTCGAGCGCCGCGCGCGCGGCCGACAGTTCGGACTCGCTCGGCGCCAGCGCGCCGCGCGGCGCGTAGCGACTGGCCTGGGAGAGCAGTTGACAGAAGCGGTCGTCGTCGGCGCCCTGCCGAACTTCGGCTCGGGCGCGTTGGAACCAGTCCTGCTGACGCGCATCCAGGCGCGCGTCGAGCGCCGACAAACAGACGTCGAGAGAGCTCATCTTGGGCGGGTCGCCTGCGCGTGCTCGGCGCTCAGTGCTTGCTGCGCGCAAGCCCCAGATCGAGCGCCATCGCCGCGTAAGCGGTCGAGGCCAGCACATCGTAGCGCGAGTGCAGGAAGTCCCCCGTGGAGCCGTCGTCGTATTGACACTTGACCACGTGCGGCCGCAGCCGCGCGTGCCAGGCCTCGCGCTCGGCCGCCGGCAACTCGTTGATCGCGAGCGCGCAGTAGTAGTGGCCGAAGAAGTAGAAGTAGCCCGCGTTGGCGTAGTACGCCTCGTGCGGGACCGGCCGCATGCGCGCCACGTCGAGGAAGCGGTGGTGCTCGAAGAACCAGCCCAGCCCCTCGCGCAGCTTGTCGTCGGTGACCCACGGCGTCTGCACGCGGCGCAGCACCCAGTTGCAGATCTGGATGCGGCCCAGCGAGCCCTTGACGTTGTTGATGTGCTCGCCGCCGGTGATGCGCGGCAGCGGATTGAGGTCGTACTCGTAGGCCCCGTTGGGCAGCGCGCAGCCGCGCAAGTACTCGATCGCGCGCGTGCGCAGCGCCTTGTCGGCGTACCAGCCGCGGCGCTGGGCTTCGTCGAGCGCGTCGACCACGACCGCCGTCGAAAAGCTGGTGGCCCACTTCGGCCGCTGCGTGAAGGGCGGATCGTCGTAGTAGCCCCAGCCGCCGTCGTGGGTCTGGTTGCGCTCGAGCATTTCCATGAAGGCCCGGCCGCGCGCGTCGATCTTGGCCTGCCACTTGGAGTCGGCGAAGCGCGCGTCGTCGAGCGCGACGCTCGCACACACCACTCCGTACAGCGCCGGCCACATGTAGTCGACGTCCCAGTCGCTGCCGCGGGCGGGCAGTCGCGTCGTGCACAGCCACTCCATGCCGCGCTCGAGCGACGCGCGACGTTCGGGCGTCTCTTCGCACTGCATCAGCGCCATGAGCGCGAGCTCGATGGCCGCCATCTGCCAGGTGTAGTAGGTCTCGGGGCTGAACCCCAGCTCCATGATGCTGTCGGGCGCGCTGCCGCCCCACGAGCCGTCGGGGTTCTGCGAGCCGGTGATGAAGCGCAGCGAACGCTCGAGCGAAGCGCGCGCCTGCGCGGGCGTCATCGTCTCGGGAACGTCCGGCGCGGAGCGCAGCTCCTTTTCCTGCGCCGCAGGCGCGCTCTCCTGCGCCGGCGCCAGTGCGCACAAGAGCGCCGCGGCCAGCGTCTTCATGCGCCGCCCTTCTTCGCCGTGTCGTCCTCGTCGTCCTGCTGCTCGAGCTCGGTCAGCTTGAAGCGCGCGCGGCGCAGACTCATCTCCGCCTTGGCGTTGGCGAGCTTGAGCGCCACTTCCGCGTCGCGCACGCCGTCCTCGGCGTCGCGCAACTTCTTCTCGTGCTCGCGCTGCTGCTTGGGCAGGAGCACGTTGCGCTCGTCTTCGAAGCGCTGCTGGCTCAGCTCCAGATCGCGATTGGCGAACTCGAGTTGCTTGCGGTGGCGCGAGAGCACCAGCTCCTTGGTGTCCTTGGCGAACTGGTCTTTGGCGTAGGTCGCTTCCATCTCGCGCAACTCGAGCTGCGCCTCGTCGCGGCGCTGCGTGGAGCGATCGAGCGAGAGCGTGGCCTCGGCCAGCTCGCGCGGCGCGACGCGCGCCACGAAGTGCTCCAGCGCGAGCTGCGCCTCGCTCAGCGTCTTGCGCGCCTCGTCGAGCTTGCGCTGCGCCTCGGCGCGCGCGTGGGCCTGCTCGACCTCCTCGTTCTCGAGTTCCATGCGCGCGAGCTCGAGCTCGTGCGCGCGCTTGAGCGCCTTGCGCTCTTTGACTCGCGCGGCCTTCTCGGCTGCGGGCCCTTCCACCTTGGCCTCGGGCTTGGAGGCGGCTTGCGGCTCGCTCGGCGCTCCGGCCACGCTGGCGGCGCCTTCGTCCTTGGGGCGCGCATTGACGGCGAAGACACAGGACGAGAGCGACGCGGCAAGCACCGCCGCGACGAACGCGGGGCGCAGGGCCGCCGGGAGACGAGAGTGCGGAATCATGGGCTCGAGGGGGGACAGGGAGGTGCGCGCGCCGGCGCGCGGGGCCGCCCATGATGCGCATAGGGCCCCAGCGGTGGAATGCGGGGCACAGCGCTTTTGCAGTTGCTGCGGTTCGGGCGCGCCTGGGCGCCGCGCGCGCAACTGCTACCCTGCCGACTTCGCAGCCGCGGCCCCTCAGGTCCGCAGCCTCATCCGTTCCACAGCCCGTTTCGAGCGACCATGACCCACGGCGCCTTCCGCACTCCGCTCCCCGTCAACGAACCGGTCAAGGGCTACGCGCCCGGCAGTCCCGAGCGCGCCAGCCTCAAGGCCGAGCTCGCGCGGCAGGCCGGTGAACAGCTCGAAATCCCGCTGGTGATCGGCGGGCGCGAGGTCCGCACGGGTGACCTGGAGACCATCACGGTCCCCCACCGCCACGCCCACGTCCTCGCGCGCGTGCACCGCGCCGGCCCTGAGCACGTGGCGCAGGCGATCGAAGCCGCCAGCGCAGCCAAGCGCGACTGGGAAGCCTTGCCTTGGGAGGAACGCGTGGCCGTGTTCCTGCGCGTCGGCGAGCTCCTCGCCGGTCCTTGGCGCGACGCGATCAACGCCGCGACGATGCTCGGGCAGTCGAAGACCGTCCACCAGGCCGAAATCGATTCGGCCTGCGAGACGATCGACTTCATGCGCTTCAACGCGCACTTCGCCGAGCGGCTGTACAGCGAGCAGCCGCAGTCCTCGCCGGGCGTGTGGAACCGCCTCGAGCACCGCCCGCTCGACGGCTACGTGTTCGCCATCAGCCCGTTCAACTTCACCTCGATCGCCGCAAACCTCGCCACGGCGCCGGCGATGCTCGGCAACACCGTGGTGTGGAAGCCGGCGAGCACCTCGATCTACTCCAACTACAAGCTGATGAAGCTCTACGAGGCGGCCGGACTGCCGCCGGGCGTCATCAACTTCGTCCCGGGCGCGGGCGCGGTCGTGGGCGACGCGGGCATCGCGGACCGTCGCTTGGCCGGCGTGCACTTCACCGGCTCGACCGGCGTGTTCAACGGCATCTGGTCGACGGTCGGCAAGAACATCGCCAAGTACGGGCAGTACCCGCGCCTGGTCGGTGAGACCGGCGGCAAGGACTTCGTCTTCGCGCACGCGTCGGCGAACCCGACGGCGCTCGCGGTCGCGCTGGTGCGCGGCGCGTTCGAGTACCAGGGCCAGAAGTGCTCGGCCGCCAGCCGCGCCTACATCCCGCGCAGTCTGTGGAAGAGCGTGTCCGAGCAGCTCGGCGCCATGCTCGCGCAGCTGAAGATGGGCGACGTCGCGAACTTCACGAACTTCGTTGGCGCAGTCATCGACAAGCGCTCCTACGACAAGCTCGCGGGCGCAGTGAACGCCGCGAAGAGCTCGAACGCCGCGCGCGTGATCTTCGGCGGCAAGTGCGACGCGAGCGTGGGCTGGTTCATCGAGCCGACCGTGATCGAAGCGCTCGACCCCAAGTACGACACGATGTGCACCGAGCTGTTCGGGCCGGTGCTCACGCTGCACGTGTACGACGACGCCAAGTACGCCGAGACGCTCGCGCTGTGCAACTCGACCAGCGACTACGCGCTCACCGGCGCGATCTTCGCCGACGACCGCGCCGCGGTGCGCCAGGCGGTCGAGGCGCTGCGCTTCGCCGCCGGCAACTTCTACATCAACGACAAGCCCACGGGCGCAGTCGTCGGCCAGCAGCCCTTCGGCGGCTCGCGCGCGTCGGGCACCAACGACAAGGCCGGCTCGATCCTCAATCTGCTGCGCTGGGTCAGCCCGCGCACGATCAAGGAGACCTTCGTGCCGCCGACCGACTGGCGCTATCCGTTCCTCGCCGGCGAGTGAGCGCAGCCCGCGGCGACGCGCTTCGATTACGCTGGCGGCGTGAAGGCCTCGCAGGTCCTGCTCGCCCTGTTGCTGCTCGCCGCTGCGCTGATCGGCGCGGCGCGCTGGTTCGGCAGCGACGCACCCGGCGCCGCGCTGGCGGCTTCGCCGCAGTCTGACGTCGAATCCCGAGCGGCCACGGGCTCGTCGATCGAGCCCGCGCGGCCCTCCGAGTTCGAAGCGCGCTCTGAATCCGCCGCGAGCGAGCCCCGCGCGAGCGTCGTCGCCGGCGCCGCGCCGACCGTCGATCCGGCGCGCCGCGCGGAACGTGCGCTGCAAGTCGTCGATGCGAGCACCGGCGAGCCCGTCGCGGGTGCGCTCGTGCGCTACGAGTCGCTCGCGGCCGGAGAGCGCGAGCATGCGCATCGCGCGATGCAGCCCGCGAGTTGCGACGCGTGGAGGAGCGAAGCGGGTCCGAGCGCCGTGACCGCCGCCGACGGACGCGTCGAGTTCGAGAGCGAGCGAGGGCGCGACTGCGTGGCGTGCGTTTCCCACGGAGAGCTGTTCGCGCGCGCGGCCTTCAAGGCCGACGAGGAAGGGATCAAGATCGTCAAGCTCGCGCCCGACGCGACGGTCGAGGTGCTAGTGCTCGGACCGGACGGCGCACCGGCGCCGAACGTCGAAGTTGCGCTGCGCAGGCGCATCCACTCCTCGTTCAACGATCGCCGCGTCGCGCGCACGGATGCCGAGGGACGCGCGAACTGGCCGCACGTCGCGTTCGAGTTCACTCCCGGCGAGACCTGGCCCTGGTCGGTCGCGGTGGTCGGGCTCGCGGCGCCCGAGGCCGAACGCCCGCTCGACACGCGCAACCTCCCGCGCGAGCCGCTGGTCCTGCGCATCGGCGCGAGCGGCTCGGTCGAGGTGCGCGTGCTCGACCTCGATGGCAAACCGCTCGAGGACGGCCAGGTGGAGCTGCGCGTCGACGCCGGCACGGAGGGCGCGTCGCCTTCGTTCTGGAGCACGGGTGAGTACGTCGGAGCCAAACTCGAGGCAGGCCGCGCGCTGTTCGAGCACGTGCGCCTGGATGAGGCGCTGCTCGCGACGGTACACACGGCCGGCGCCGCAGCGCCCGTCCGCAAGCGCTTTCGCGGTCCGCGCGCGTGGGGCGAGCGGGTCGAGGTCGAGTTCGCGCTGGGCGAGGACCAGCCGGTCGCGATCGTGCGCCTGCTCGACGAGGCCGGCGCGCCGCTGACCGAGCGCGACGTGCGCTGGACGCTCAGCCTCACGGGCGAGTTCACCCACAGCACGAACCAAGGCCGCCAGCGCACGAACGCGCGCGGCGAAGCGAGCTTCCTCCTCGAGGCGCAGTGGAACGCGAAGATGCAGCGCTCGCTGCTCGTCGCGCTCGACAACAGCGAGCCCTTCCCGCCCCAGGCGCGGCTGGACCTCTCGCGCGCGTTCGCGGTCGGCCGGCACGAGCTGGGCGAGTTGGTCCTGCGCGCTCCGCCGCTGATCGCCGCCGGGCGCGTGCTCGACGCGAACGGCGCTCCGGCTGCGGGCGCGCGCGTCCAGGTCACGGAGCTGTTCGCAGAGCGCATGGACCAGCTCGACCAGGAGGTCGACTGCGACGGCGAGGGCCGCTTCGCGCTGCGCGGCGACGTGCGCTCGACGCGCGTGAGCGTCAGCGCGCACACCGACTCGGCGCGCAGCGAAGAGCTCGCCTGTGCGGTCGGGACGAGCGACCTCGAGCTGACCCTGATCGAGGGCGGACGCATCGCAGGACGCGTGCTGCTCGACACGCCTTCGGCCGCTGCGGCGCTCTCCGTCAGCGTCTCCCGGGTCGACCAGGGCTACACGCGAACCGAAGACCTCGACGCAGGCGGCGCGTTCCGCTTCGAGCAGCTCGACCCCGGCGAGTGGAAGCTCGCGCTCGCCGCCAAGGGCGCTCACCAAGCGACCCCCGTGTTCGAACTTACCGGCCTGCACGTGCCCGCCGGCGGCGAGTGCGCGGATCCGCGCCTGGCGGAGATCGATTTGCGCGGTCGCGTGGCGACGCTGAGCCTGGAGCTCGTCCCGCCGCTGCCCAGCGATCGCGTGATGGGCGTGGTGACCTTCACGCCGCGCCCGCGCGCGTCGGCGCCGCAGCAGGCCCCCATCCGGCGCATGTTCATGGACCACAAGCTCGAGGTGGGAGCGGATGCCGAGAGCTTCGACGTGGTCGTGCGCGCGACCGGCTTCCGCGTGGTCGAGCGCACACAGGTGCGCGGCGCGCTGCGCATCGAGCTCACGCGCGGCCCGCTGGTCAGGCTGCGCGCTCCGCCCGAACTGGAACTGCCGGCGCCGCCCCAGCACCTCAAGCCGTACCTGCGCGAGATCGGCAGCGAGGGCGACTCGCTCGGACACTTCCAGGACGCCGTGCTCGGCGCCGATCGCGAGGCCCGTGTCTACGCCCCCGGCGCGGGCGAGTTCGAGGTCGTGTGGCTGCTGGAGACGCGAACGGAGTCGAGCCTGGCCACGAGCGGGATCGAGGTGCAGACGCCGCAGCGCGTGCGCGTGGTCGAGAGCTCAGTCGAGCAAGTGATCGAGCTCGTGCCGCCGTTCGCAGAGATCGCCGAGGCGCTGCGCGAGCGCCAGTGACTCCTGCGGCCTTCGACGCCGCGCGCGCCGCCGTTCGGCGCGAAAAAAGGGCCTGCCACCGGCTTGAAGCACGATGGCAGACCCAAGAAGGAGGAGATGAACGAGTTTCGGTCGAGCTGGCGCGCGAACTGAAGCGAGAACGCGAGCTTCAGGGGCGCCGCGGGAAGCCGTGAACTCGCGCGAGATCCGGCGCCGACAAGAGCAGCGCGTTCCCTGCGCAACGCGCGGCGCCTACCATGCCGCGCTTCCATACCCGCCCCCCGCCGTGCGCCGCCCCCAATCCAGCTCCAAGACCCGCGTAGCCGTCGTCGGGGCCGGCTTCATCGCCGACTTCCACCTCGAGATCCTGCGCGGCACGCCGGACGTGGAGCTGGTCGCCGTGTGCGACGCCGATCTGGTCAAGGCGCAGAGCTCCGCGCGCCGCCACAAGGTCCCGCACGCCGTCGGCTCGATCGCACAGCTCGCGCCGCTCTCGATCGACGTGGCGCACGTGCTCGTGCCGCCCAACTTGCACCTCGCGGTCACGCGCGAGCTGCTCGAGCTGGGCATCGGCGCCTTCGTCGAGAAACCGCTGGCGCTCTCGACCGCCGATGCCGCCACGCTGCGCGAGCTGGCCGAGGCGCGCGGCGTCGTGCTGGGCGTCAACCACAACGCCGTCTTCCATCCGGCCTTCCAAGGCCTGCTCCAACGGCTGCGCTCGGGCGAGATCGGCCACGTCGAGCACGTGCGCGTGTGCCTGTCCGTGCCGCTGCGCCAGCTCGACGCCGGCGACTTCTCGCATTGGATGTTCCGCGAGCCGCGCAACATCATCTTCGAGCAGTGTCCGCACCCGTTCGCGCAACTGGTCGAGCTCGTGGGCGGCGTGCGCGTGCTGCACACCACCATGCTCGGCTCGCGCGAGCTGCAGCCGGGCCAGATGTTCCACGAGCGCTGGGTCGTCGCGGGCCGCGGCGAGCGCGGCTCGGTCGAGCTGTACCTGCACTTCGGCGCGGCCTTCACGCGCAGCACGCTCGAGGTCTTCGGCTCCGACGGCTCGCTCGAGGCCGACCTGTTCCACAACCACCTGGCGGGCGAGACCAAGACGCTCTACCTGGACTTCTGGAACAGCTTCCTCGCCGGCTGGCGGCGCGGCGGAGAGCTGCGGCGCAGCGCGCGCGCGGTGCTCGCCGACTACTTGAAGCTCACGCTGGGACTGGGCGCGCGCCAGGACGCGTTCTTCGCCGGCATGCGCGGCTCGATCCGCGCCTTCCACGCGGCGTACCGCGCAGGCGCGCCGCTGCCGGCCGACGGGCGAACGGGTGAGCAGGTGCTCGCCTGGTGCGAGGCCGCGACCAGTTGGATCACGGAGAAGGCGCCGCCCGCCGCTGCGCTCCCGCCTGCCGGCGCTGCACGGCCTGGAGAGATCGTGGTGCTCGGCGGCACGGGCTTCATCGGCAAGCGCGTGCTCGCGCTGCTGGTCGAGCGCGGCGTTCCGTTCACCGTCGTCGTCCGCCGCGCGCATGCGCTGCCGCCGTTGCTGCTCGAAGCCGCGCAGCGCGGACAGGCGCGGCTGGTGCGAGGAAGTCTCGAAGACGCGAGCTCTCTGCGCGAAGCGCTGACCGGCGCCGCGTGTGTGATGCAGCTCGCGACCGGCAACGGCCCCACCTGGGAAGTCGTGCAGCGTGCGATGGTCGACGGCACGCGCGCGGTCGCCGAGCTCGCGCTCGAGTGCGGCGTGCGGCGCTTCGTGTTCGCTTCGACGATCGCAGCGCTGTACCTCGGCGCCGACTGCGGCTCGAGCGAGATCGCGGACTCGCTCGACACCGACCCGCAGCCCGACGGCCGCTCGCTCTACGCGCGCGGCAAGATCGCCACCGAACGCGCGCTGGTCGAGCTGCACCGCACCAAGGGTCTGCCGCTGGTGATCGCGCGACCGGGCGTGGTGCTCGGGCGCGGCACGGCGCTGCAGCACTCGGGCCTGGGCCTGTGGGTGCGCGACAACCACTGCGTCGGCTGGGGCCTGGGCGACAAGCCGCTGCCGCTGGTGTGGGTCGACGACGTTGCCAGCGCGCTGGTGAGCGCAGCGCTGCACAAGAGCGACGAGCTGCACGGCAAGGCCTTCAACCTGTGCGCGAAGCCCGGTTTGACTGCGCAACAAGCCGTCGCGGCGCTGCGCGAGGTCACCGGTCGCGGGCTGCACTTTCACCCGCGCTCGCTTCTGCTCAGCCAGTCGATGGAAGTCGGCAAGTGGCTGGTGAAGAAGGTCGGCGGCCGCAAGGACGCCGCGTTTCCCAGCTACCGCGATTTGAAGAGCCGCGAGCTCGCCGTGCCGCTGCGCTGCGACCTCGCGCGCAGCGTGCTGGGCTGGAAGCCGCTCGAAGAGCGCCAGGCCTTCGTCGAGCGCGTCCTGGCGGCGATGACCATCGACGACACGACGCCCAACGTGGGTTAGCGCCGTGGCCGCGCCCCACCTGCTGCACGTCTTCTCGACCTTCGTTCCAGCCGGGCCGCAAGTGCGCGTGGCGAAGCTGCTCAGCGCGCTGGACCCGGGCTGGCGCCACTCGATCCTCGCCATGGACGGCAAGCTCGACGCGCGCGCGCTCGTCGCGCCGCAGCTCGGCGTGCGCTATCTCGAAGCGCCGCCCAAAGCAGGTTCGCTCGCGACTGTGCGAGCCATGCGAAGCGTTTTGAAGCGCGATAGACCGCAGCTCGTGCTCACCTACAACTTCGGCGCGATCGACAGCGTCTTCGCCGCGCGATTGCTGGGCTTGGCGCACGTGCACCACGAGGACGGCTTCCTGCCCGACGAAGCGCACGGCTTCAAACGTCGGCGCATTTGGCTGCGCCGTGCCGCGTTCGGCGCAGCGACGGAGGTCGTCGTGATCTCGCGCAACTTGGAGCGCATCGCGCGCGAGCTGTGGCGCGTTCCGGCGCAGCGGCTGCACTACATCGCCAACGGCATCGAGGTCGAGCGCTTCCCCGCGCGCGACGGCAACGCCGCGCTGCGCGCCGAATTCGGCTGGCCCGCTGACGCGCTCGTCGTCGGGGCTGTCGGCCACTTGCGGCCGGAGAAGAACCTGCGCCGGCTGTTCGACGCCGCCGCGCGGGCTTCACGCGAAGTCGACGTGCGGCTGCTCGTGCTGGGCGACGGCCCCGAACGCGCCGAGCTCGAACGACTGGCCGCGCAACCGCCGCTCGCCGGCCGCGTGCGCTTTGCGGGCTACCAGGCCGATCCGCGCGCGCACTACCGCTGCATGGACGTGTTCGCGCTCACCTCCGACACCGAGCAGATGCCGATCGCGCTGCTCGAGGCGATGGCGAGCGCGCTGCCCGCCGTCGCCACGGATGTCGGCGACGTGCGCGCGATGCTGCCCGAGGAACAAGCGCGCTTGGTCGTGCGCCTGGGCGGTGACGAGTGCGTCGCGGGCCTCGCCAACGGGCTGGTGCAACTCGGCCTCGACCGCGCGTTGCGCGAGCGCCTCGGCGCCGCCAATCGCTTCCGCTGCCAGAGCGCGTACTCGCACGCGGCGATGTGCGCGGCCTACGCAAGCTTGTACGCGGCCGCGCTCGCTCGTCACTGAACGCGCGGGCTCACCAGCACACGACGCCCTCGAGCGCGTTGCTGAGCACCGAGCCGAAGGCTACGCCGCCGTCGCGGCTCCAGTACTGGCACGCGAACCGCTGTCCCGCGCTCGAGAGGAACGGATCGGAGCCTGACGCGACCAGCGCGTTCAGATCGAAAGCGAACTGACCGTCGCACGGCCCGCCGCCGCCGGAGCTCGTCGCCAGTTGCAGCGGCGTGCGACGGCGCGGCGCCGCGATGCACATGAAGCCGCCCTGGAAGGGCGTGATCGACGACTGGTAGCCGTAGAGCAGCAGTCCCTGCGTGCCGTTGAGGATGTTCGCCGCGCTCACGATGCACGAGCCCGTTCCGCTCGCGCTCGGCGCGCCGCTGGCGGAGATCGCCGCCAGGCACTGCTGCGAGTTGGGCTTGGCGGTGCAGTAGGTCGACGGGGCCGGGCAACCGTCGATCAGCGCGCGTGTGCTGACGCGATAGGCGGCCCAGGGCGCATCGGGGCGGAAGACCGAGCTCGCCACCAACGTGCGGCCGGCGCCGCGGCCCAAGGTCGTCGGCTGGCCCTCCGACTCCGCGCCGGACTCGAGCGCGATCCCAGCGGGATCGAGGACGGCGCCTGCGGACGAGATGCGCGTCGCGGCCACGTCGCTGCGCGCGCTGGCGGTGGAGCGTTGGAAGGCGCACAGGTAGTTGCTGCCGTCCCAGGCGAGGTCGGGGGAGAACTCCTCCGCGCCGCCCGCGGCGAAGATCGGAAAGGGCGCCGCATCGAGCGGCACGCCGCTGGAGTCCAGTCGCCGCGCGAGGAGATGTCGATCGGCGAAGAAGGCAGAGCCCTTCTGCCACACGCACAGGAGCTCCGCGCCGGAGGTCGCCAGATCGATCGCGCCGAACGAGTCGCTCGCCGCGGGCGGTGAGAGTTCGAACTGCGCCCCCGGCGCGCCGAGCGCGTCGAGCACCTGCCCCGCGACCGCGCCCCAGTTGAACGGGTTCAAGTACGACCAGGCGAGCACGTAGCCGCTGGCGGTGGCGCAGATCGAAATGCGCTGCGCGTTGACGGTCGCGAGCGTCGTCGGTGCGTTCAACACCGCGGCGTCGGAGCCGCGAACGCGCGCCCGGAAGACCACGTTCTGGCGCACGCCCGCGATCACGAACTCGCCGTTGCGGCCGGCGATCGCAAGATCCAGGGGGACAGAGAAGATCCCGCTCAAGCTCTTGGGAGTGGCGTCGAGCAACGCGCCCGCGGCGGAGATGCGCCTCACGCGGAGCGCGACGAACGGATTGGTGGAGGTGCTCTCGACCCACGCGGCGAGGTAGCGCTGGCCATCCCACGCGAGCACCGGCGTCCGCGCGTCGGGCGCACTGCCGACGATGACGGGTGCAGCGTCGAGCGGCGCGCCGAACTCGTCGACGCGCGCGAAGTTCACACGCGCTCCCGCGTTGTCGTGGCTGATGAACAGCACGGCCGCGCCCGAGTCGCTCGCCGCCAGGCACGGCGCGAACTGCGCGCGCGCGCTGCGGCCGGGCAGCAGGGTCGGACCGAGCTGCGTCGGCGAGGTCACGTAGCGCGAGGCCGTGACCTGCCGCGCTGCACCGCTGACCAGCTGCGTCGGAGTCGGCGCCGGCCAGACGGCCAGAACGCCGCCGCTCCCGCCAGCGAGTTGGACAGGACTCTGAGTCGCACCGATCGAGAAGCCGCCGAAGTCGAGCACTAGCCCCGTCGCCGACACGCGCGCGAGCCGCAGCCCGCCGAGCGCGACGAACCAGTTCGCGCCGTCCCAGGCGATCGAGTCGATCGGATCCTGGGCGATCACGAGCGTGCTCAGGTCGCCGGTGGCGAACAGCGCGCCGCTCGTGCTCACGCGCGCGCAGCGGAGCGAATACTGCGGACTGACCGGGGCCGGCACGCCGTAGGCGAGGAGGAGCTCAGCGCCGTTCGAGCCGACCACCAGGCCGCGCACGGAGACGGTGTCCGTGAACAGGCTGTACTCCGAGGCGTCGAGCGCGGCCAGAGCCGAGTCGAAGCGGCGCGCGAACACCTCCGAGGGCAGAGCTACGACCAGGGGAACGCCGACTGCGATGTAGGTGTTCTGCGCGAACACCAGCGATTTGAAGATCGTCGCCGCTGAGAACAGCGCGGTCGCGGGCCCCAGGCCGAAGGTCGCACTCACCGCGCGGCCGGCGCCATGTCCGCCCTGATCGCCGTCGATCGCAACGGCCCAACCCTGTCCGTCACTGGCCACTGCCAGGACCGAGTGCAGCGTGCTGAACAAGAGCACCGGCTGCTGATCGAGGACCGCGCCGTTGACGTCGACACGCACGGCGCGCACGCGATCGCCGAGCGGCATGGACCCGTTCCAGATCGACCGCTCCGACCAAGCCACCAGCCAGGCCGAGCCGTTCCAGGCCAGCTTGGGCGCGAACTCGACCTCGGGCGAAGCCGCCAGTCGACGCGGCGTGTCCCACACTGCGACACCCTGCGCGTCGAGCAACTGCATCCAGATGTCGGCGTTGCTCTCCATGGCTTCGTCGCCCGCCTGGAGCTCCCCGCGCCGGTCGCTCCACACGGCGAGGAAGCGCCCGCCTCCAGCCGCGACCGCCGCGTCGCGTTGATCGCTGCCTGCTCCGCCGAGCGCCGTGTCGCCGTCGAGGAACTGGCCGGGCGTGACGAGCGGCGCCTGCGCCAACGCGCCGTGGCCGAGCACCGCTGACGCAACTACCCAGGCAAACGCACGAAACAAGCCCCTGAACTCGAACATCGAAAACACTCTCACCGACGCCGCCCCACTTGATCCTAGCCGCATCGCGAAGCCTCGCCACGGCCAGCGAGAGCCCGAGCGGACGCGGGTTATGATCCCGCGCTTGCCCGGTCGGTGTTCGGACGCAGATTTCGCCGTCGCGACGCCCACCGCGCACTCCAACAGCGCCATGTCCAAAGCCGCCCGTCCCTCTCCCACCCGCCAGCCGGACGCGATCGCCTCAGGCGGTCCCAAGCCCCAAATCACCGAACGGATGCCCAGCAGCAACTCCGGACTCGAGCCGCAAACGTCCGCCCTGCTGGCGAAGGTCGTCGCGCGCGCCTTCGCCCAGACGCAGGCCATGATCTGGATCGCCAACCACCGCAAGGACAAGCGGCCGGGCGATCCGAAGGTCGGCGGCCACCCCGCTTCGTGCGCGAGTTCGATGCACATCCTCGCCGCGCTGCACCTGTGGGCGCGCGAGCCGCAGGACTACGTGTGCTGCAAGCCGCACGCTTCGCCGGTCGACCACTCGCTGCACCACTTGATGGAACTGTTCCGCCGCGAGGACGGAACCTGGCTCACGCACGACGAGCAGAAGCGCGCGATGCACACGCTGCGCGCCTTCAAGACCGCCGAGCACCCCGACGTCTTCCAGAGCTACCACGCGCGCTCCGATCCGGACTCGTTCCACTTCCTGCCCTCGGGCTCGGTCGGCATTCCGCCGGTGGTCAGCGTGTACCTCGCGCTGGCGTACCGCTACGCCAACGACCACGGCTGGGAAGTGCCGCAGGACGCGCACTTCTGGTCGCTGATCGGCGACAGCGAGTTCCGCGAGGGCTCGCTGCTGGAGTGCCTGCCCGACGTCGCCGAACGCCAGCTCGGCAACGTGACCTGGATCATCGACTACAACCGCCAGAACCTCGACGGCACGCGCATCCCCAACGAGCGCACGCTGCACGGCGCCGACTGCGACCGCATCGAGCGCACGGCTGCCGCCAACGGCTGGCGCGTGATCCAGCTGCGCCACGGATCCTTGCGCGAACGCTTGTTCGCCAAGAAGGGCGGCGATGCGTTCCGCTCGGTGTTCGAGGGCCAGCTCGGCGATTACGAGTACCAGATGCTCCTGCTCGCGCGCGATGCGGGCCTGATGCGCAAGCGCGCGATCGAACTCGCGCCCAAGTGCGCGGAGCTGGTCAACTCGCTCAGCGACCAGGAGCTGATCGCCTCGTTCGAAGACCTGGGCGGACACGACCTCGAGCGGCTGGCTGCGGCCTACCGCGAAGCGCGCCAGCCCAGCCCCAAGCCCACGCTGATCATCGCGCACACGATCAAGGGCTGGAACCTCGAGTGCCGCGCCGATCCGTCGAACCACTCGGCGCTCCCCGACGAGAAGGAAGTGCGCGGTTTGCTCGAGCGCGCGGGGCTGACCTTCGAGTCGCCCTTCGAACTGTTCGACGCCGCCAGCCCCGAGGGCCGCTTCCTCGCGGAGCGGCGCGACAAGTTCCGCGCCGGCATGCGTGCGCACGCCGAGCTGCGCGAGCGCAACCGCGCCTGGATCCGCGCCGCGATCGAGCGCGACGGCGGGATCCCCGAAGCGCTGCAGATCGACCTCTCGCTGTTCCCCATGGCCCACACGCAGTGGATGTGGGGCCAGCTCGCCAGCAAGCTCGTGCGCATCGGCACGGCGGACGAAGGCGGGCCCAAGATGCAGGGCGGCAAGGAGCTGACGCAGTCCGAGCAGCGCTGGAAGACGGCCGCGGACTTCGTGCTCACGCTCTCGCCCGATGTGGGCACCTCGACCAACGTCTCGCCGGTGATGGACAAGCGCATCTACGGCCCGACGCCGACTTGCGCGGTCGACGACACGTTCGCGCCCGACGTGCGCCACCCTTCGCTCGTCACGCACGAAGAAGTCTGGACGCGCCACATCCGCTTCGAGATCGCCGAAGCCAACTGCATGAGCGCCGTCGCGGCCTTCGGGAAGATGGCCCACTACACGGGCCTGCCGTTCTTCCCGATCATGACCGTGTACGACTTCTTCATCAAACGCGCGCTCGACCAGCTGTACTACAACCTGTACTGGAACGCCGAGTTCGTCGTGATGGGCACGCCCAGCGGCGTGACGCTCGCGCCCGAGGGCGCGCAGCACTCCTGGAAGAGCGACATCCAGATCCCCAACCTCATCACCTGGGAGCCTCTGTTCGCGCTCGAGGTCGACTGGATCCTCTCCGACGCGATCAAGCGCCACATGGAGGACCGCAACGAGGGCCGGCGCGGCGTGCTCATCCGCGCAGTGACGCGCGCGATCTCGCAGCGCCTCTTGCTCGACTGCGTGCGCACGCATGCGGCCTCGAAAACGCCCGAAGCGCTGACGGCTCCGCTCAAGCCCAAGGGCGCGGGCGCGGACTGGGGCGAGGCCCTCGACGAGTCGCTGATCGCGACGCGGCCCGACAGCGAGCTGCTCGAGCGCGTGCGCCAGGAGTGCCTGGCCGGCGCGTACTACCTGGTCGACTACCGCGGCTACGCGGGCTACGAACCGGGCGAGAACGTCGTTCAGGTGTTCGCGATGGGCTCGGTCGCGACCGAGGCCGTCGACGCTTCGCGCAAGCTGCTCGAGCGCGGCGTGTTCGCGAACGTGATCGTGATCTCGAGCCCCGAGCTCCTGCTCGGCATCCTCGGCGAGCACGACGGCTACTCGCACCTGCGCGAGCGGCTCGCGATCGACGGCGATCTGCACGTGGTGTCGCGCGATATCGCCCACGACAGTGAACTGGTCGGCATCGCCGGCCGGCGCGTGCCGATCGTGGCCATGTGCGACGGCGAGGCGGGCTTGGTCGACAACATCGGCTCGATCGTGGGCGTCAAGCAGACCACGCTCGCGGTGCGCAAGTTCTCCAAGTGCGGCCGGCCCGACCAGGTGTTTGCGCTGCACCACCTCGACGCCGATTCGGTGGTCGAAGCGTGCGGCAAGGCGCTCGCCGAGACGGCCTACGAGGAGCTGCGCGTGCCGCGCGCGTTGCTCGAACGGCTCGCCGGAACGACGCCGACGCAGCGCAACTGGCGCGAGCTGTGGCCCGACGCGGGTCACGCGACGCACTGAGCGCGCCACACGCGAAGAAAGCGAAAGCGCGTCCCCGCCGGCCTCGAGGCCGACGGGGACGCGCTTTCACATTCCCTCGGGCGTGCGAACGCCCCAGTGCTTCAGCGCGAGTCGCCCCCGGCCAGGCTGGCCTGCACGAGCGCCTTCAGTTCGGCCATCTGCGCCTCCAAGCTCGCGATCCGCGCCGCGTCGCGCTCGGCGCGCTCAGCAGCTTCGCTGCGCAGCTCGCGCAACGCTTCGACGGTCAGGGCCTCGAAGCCGCGGATCGACAGTCGCTTGTAGCCGTCGGCGCCCGTCTCGACCCATTCGGGGAAGACGCGCTCGACTTCCTGCGCGAGGAAGCCGGTCTGTTCGCCCTCGAGCTCGTGGATCGCGGCCGGGTCCTTGTACTGGTAAGTCACACCGCGCAGCTCGAGCAGCTTCGCCAGCGCGCCGTCGAGCTCTGCAACGTTGGTTTTGAGCCGTGCATCGCTCGCCACCGACCAGCTCCCGCCGCCGGGCTTGCCCGCACTGCCGTCGACGTGCAGCAGGAAGCTCGGCGCGTTCGTGCCGATTCCGACGTTGCCGCTGGCAGCGATCACCATCTTGGTGCTGTTGCCCGCGGCGCGGAATGCGAACCCATCGGCGACGGTCGAGTTGTAGACGATCGCACCAGCCGCCGCCCCGTCGCCGGGATTGCCGAACAGGACGCCGGTCTCGTTCGCGTCGGGCGCGAGCAGTTGCAGGAAGCAGTTGGCGTTACGCTCGAGCACGGCGACCGAACTGGTGTTCGCACTCACCGCGCCGGCGCTGCCTTCGAACACGTGCAACGGACCTTCGGGCATCGAGGTTCCAACGGCAATGTGCCCCTGGACCGTGATGTCCCCAGAGCTGGTCACCTCCCCACACGTCAGCGCCTGCGAGCCGAACTGCGGGTTGACCTTGCTTCCAGAAATGAAGGCGTTGAGGGCGATGTCGGCGTCGACGATCGTGAAGTTGGTGATCTCGTTCGACTCGATCGATGCGCCGAGCTGCGAGAACGCGCTCGAGTCGACCCCGTCGAGCATGTCTGCATTCAGATTGTCGACCTTGGTCGTGGACAGCACGCTTAGCGGCGCCACGCCCGTGGCTTGCGTCGAAACGAGGGGACCGCTTGCACGGATGTTCCCCGCGACATCCAGCGCAGCACCTGGAGCGTCGGTGCCGATGCCCACGCCTCCGCTCGCGCGGATCAGGAACTGGTTGGCGGACGTCGAATTGAAGTCCGCATTCGTCGAGTCGGCGAACACGAAACAGCCGTCGCCCGCGCCGGCGCGCCGTCCGGCCGCGACGGACCAATCCCCGAAGGCATCGTTGTCCGCGCCGCCGAGTGTGGCGCTGGCGTAGCCGCCGGCGCGGTTGCTCTCCCCGCCCAGCACCGCACTGAACTGCGCCTCCGCCTCGTTGAAGTACCCGCCGCAGATCGTGCTGTCCGCGGCGACTGCCGCGTTGAAGCGACCACCCGACACCGTCGCGTGCGGAGCCTCGGGGACGGAGACGCTGCTCGGGTTGAGGCGGCCTGCGAGGTTCAACATTCCGCCGGCCACGGTGCAGTAGTTGTCGTTCGCGCGGTTCGGCCTCTCGTTCACGACCGTCCCGAAGGGTGTCCCCGTGATCGTCTCGCGGTACCCGCCGCCCGACACGGTCGCGCCCACGGCGAACGGGCTGACGCTGTTCAGCACGCCCACCACCACATTGGTGCTCTCGATCGTGGTCTGAGGTGTCGGCGCGATCGCGCGCGGCGTCACGCGCAGGCCGAGCGTGTCGAGCGCGCCGCCCGCCGTGAGCGTTCCGCTCGCTCGAATTCCGCCCACCACGTCGAGCTTGGCGGCTGGCGCTGTCGTTCCGATGCCGACATCGCCCGCCGCGGACACGTTGAGGTTCGTCGTGAGGGGGTACAGCTCCCCCAGGGTCGGCGTCGAGTTGGCCTCGATGCACTGCGCCGTCGACTGATCGACGATCGTTCCCGCGCAGATCATCGACGGCATGCCTGCCAGCGGGAGATTGCCGACGCTCGTCGCGCCCGAGAGCACGGGACCTGTCGCGAGCGGCGAGCTCGAGCCGCTCCACGCAGCAGCGCTGCGCGCGGCGACCCAGCGGCGCAAGCGACGGGCGGTGACCGAGAGGCCCGAGCTGTCCTCGGACGGCGTGGCGTCATCGACGAGTGCTGCGACCGAGCCGGCAACGGTGTTCGATCCCGCCCAGGGCAGCGCGACCCGTTCGAAGCGCGCCCCACCGACGTTGCGGAGCACGCGATCCCCCGCCTCGGTGCGGAGCCACAGGTCGGCCCGCCCGTCGGAGTCGAGGTCGAGCGCCTCCACGGCCCAGTCGAAGGCCTCGTGCTCGATCCCCGACACCGCGGGCTCGAACAGCGCGTAGCCGGCGTTGAGCCAGATGCGCTGCTCGGCCGAGCCCGCGAACAGGTCGAGGTCGCCATCGCCGTCGAAGTCTGCGAGCAGCACGCAACTGGCGCCCTCGAGCAGTCCCAGGTTGCTCTCGCGCGTGATGTCCTCGAAGCGCCCGTCGCCCAGGCCCAGGTGCAAGCTGACGCGGCCGTCCGGGTCGAGCAGCAGGGCATCGAGTTGGCCGTCGGCGTCGAGGTCGACGAGCTGCAGATCTTGCAAGGGCGCCGACTGCGCGCGAGCGCTCGTGCACAGGAGCACAGCGCAGAGAAGGACACGGACGTGGTTCATCGGGTTGATCCTGGGGAGGTTCTCAGGGGAGCGGCGCGAGCTGTGCTTCGCGGAGACACGCTGGTCTCCGATCGCCGTTGAGTACTCGGGCAGCGGCGCGCTCTGGACGCCCAAATGGGATTTCTCAGGCACCCCGACGCATCGCCGGCCCTTTCCAGGTCGAGTACCCTCCACTCCACGACCGCTCCCTCATGGTCCGCCCTACCTCAACCTCGCTGCTGTTGCGACTGCGGGATCCGGGCAATCAGGAAGCCTGGCGCGAGTTCGAGCGCGACTACCGCGAGTTGCTGGTGCGCTACTGCCGGCGCCGCGGGTTGCAGACGACCGACGCGGAGGACGTGGTCCAGTCGCTGCTGCTCGAGCTCACGCGCCACCTGCCGAACTTCACGCTCGACCGCGAGCGCGGCCGCTTCCGCGACTTCTTGTTCCGCTGCACCGCGAACGCGATCTCGCGCTGGCGGACACAGCGCCGCGCCGAAGTCATGCCGCTCAACACCACGATCGCCTCGCGCTTGGGCGACGAGGGACTGGACGCCGCCGCCGCACAGGCCTGGGAGCGCGAGTGGATCGACCACCACTACCGACTGGCGCTGCGCAGCGTGAAGCGCGACTTCGACCCGCGCAGCGTCGAGATCTTCGAGCGCTGCGTCGAGGGCCTGCCCGTGGATGAGTTGGCGCGCCGCTTCGAGACCTCGGTCGAAGCCGTCTACAAGGTGCGCCAGCGCATCCGCACACGCATGCAGGAGCTGATCGAGCAGCAGATTCGCGCCGAGGACGCGCTGGATGACGAGCTCCGCTGAGCGTGGCGCCGGACGCGAGCCCGACCTGGGCTTCGAGCTAGGCGACGAAGCCTGGCTCGAGCGCGTGCGCCGGGCCTCTGCCGACGAGCACGCGCCAGCCGCGGGAAGGCTCGGCGAGTACGAGCTGCTCTCCACCTCGGGCCGCGGAGGACAGGGCATCGTCTTCCGCGCGCGTCAACCGCACACGGGCCGCATCGTCGCGCTCAAGCGCCTCAACGCCGGCGCCTTCGCGACGCCTGAGATGCGCGCGCGCTTCCTGCGCGAGATCGAGGCCGCGTCGGCGCTCGAGCATCCCCACATCGTCGCGGTGCACGGCTGCGAGGTGCTCGACTCCGGCCCGGTGGCGGTGCTGCAGTGGATCGACGGCGTCGCGCTCGATCAGTGGGCCGCGCCGCGGCGCGCGGCGGGCGAGCTGCGCAGCATCGTCGCGCTGATCGCCACGGTGGCGCGGGCCGTGAGCCACGCGCACCAGCGCGGCGTGCTCCACCGCGACCTCAAGCCTTCGAACATCCTCGTCGACTCCGCCGGCGAGCCGCACGTGGTCGACTTCGGCCTCGCCAAGTTCCACGGCGACGAACGCGCCGACCCGACGCTGACCGAGAGCGGCGTGTTCGTCGGCACCTTGCAGTACGCCGCGCCCGAGATGGCGCTGGGCCGCCGCCAGGACGTGGACGTGCGCGCCGACGTGTACGCGCTCGGAGCTGTGCTGTTCCAGGCGCTCACGGGCGCGCAGGCCTTCGAGGTTCCGACCAACCTGGCCGAGGTCGTCGACGCCTTCGCGCGCCGCGAGCCGCAGCGCCCCTCGCGCCTCGAGCCGCGCATCGACCGCGAACTCGACGCGATCGTGCTCATGGCGTTGGCGAGCGAGAAGGAGCGCCGCTATTCCTCGATGGCGGACTTCGCCGAAGACCTGCGCCGCTATCTCGACGGCGAAGCCGTGCAGGCGCACGCTCCGACGACGCGCTACCGCGTGGCCAAGCTCGTGCGCCGCCATCGCCTCGCGGTCGCGGTGAGCGGAGCGTTCGCCGCAGTGCTGATCGGCGCGAGCGTCGCCAGCACTTCGCTGTACTTCGCCGCTGAGCGCGAGCGCGTGCGCGCGGAAGGGGCGCTCGAGGCCGAGCAGACGCGAGCGCGGCAACTCGAGCAGTCGCAGCGCGAAGCGGAACGCGAGCGCATCCGCCAGGGCGCGGGCTCGGAGCTGCTCACGCAGATCCTAGCGCGCTCCACCACGGGCCAGCGCGCGACGGAGGCGCCGGTGACGTTGCGGAGCGCGTTGGACGAGGTTTCGACCGAGCTCCCCGCGAAGGCTGCAGACTACGAAGACCAGGGCGAGGCCTGGATGCACATGATCGTCGGCAACGCCTACCTCGACCTGCGCGATCCGCGGTCGGCAGCGCCGCACTTCGAGCGCGCTGTAGCGCTGCGCGCAGCGTTGTTCGGGCCCGAGCACACCGATCTCGCCGATTCGTACGACAAGCTCGGCCGCGTGCGACGTCAGTTGGGCGACATCGAAGGCGCGCGCGTGGCTCTGAGCGAGGCGCTGCGCATCCGCCGCAAGCTGTTCCCGCCCGGCGACGGCTATGTGACCGTCAACATCAACAGTCTCGCGCTGGCCGTGCGTCAAGCGGGACGGTTCAACGAGGCCGAAGCGCTGTTCACCGAGGCGCTGCAGCGCTACATCGACGATGTCGCGTTGCCGCGCATCAGCGTTCCGATCGTGCGCCGCAATCTGGCGCTGACCTACCGCGACCTCGGCCGCCTGGACGATGCGATCGCGCTGCATGAGAGCGCCCTCGCGGAGCAGCTCGAGCTCCAGGGCGACGCCCATCCGGACGTCGCGCTCGCGCGCCTGGAGCTTGCGAACCTGTACCGCGCGGCCGGTCGGAGCGAGGAGGCCGAGCCGCTGGTGGAGCGCGTGCTCGCGACGATTCACGGGAGCCTCGGCGACCGCCACCTGACCTACCTCCAGGCTCGGGCGTTGCGCGCGAACGCGCGCAGCGCCAAGGCGCCGCGCGAGTGCGAACACGAGTTGAGGGAGCTGATCGAGATCCACCGCGAACGGCGCGACGTTCGCAATCTGCTGGTGTGCCTGAACGAACTCGCAGAGCACCACCAGCGCACAGGCGCTTGCGAGCTCGCGCTGGCGGCTTCACAGGATGCGCTCTGCGAGGCTCAGGCGAGCTTTGCGGCCCTCGACCCACTGCTCGCCGAACAATGGCTGCGTTGCGCCGAGCTCCTCCACCAGTGCGAGCGGCGCGCCGAGGCCGAAGCTCTGCGCGCCGCCGCGGAACTCGTGCTGGAATTCTCCGGCTCGCCCGCGCAGCGCGCGCGACTCGAAGCGCTGCGCCAGGCTTCCGTCAATCCCCGATGACGAAACTCAACCCGTCGGTGAGTCCGAGCGTGAACGGATCGGCGGGGTCGCGGGTCCAGTACTGGCAGTAGACGCTCGCTCCGACCACCAGCCCGGAGTCGATGCCGCTCTGGATGCGCGCGTTCATGTCGTAGGCGAACGAACCGCTGCAATCGTTGGCCGGCGCCGCGTTGCCGCCGGCGTTCTGGGACGGCGTGCGGCGGATCGGGTTCGCCACGAGCCGGAAGCCGCCGCTGTACGGCGTCGCAGCGGGCCCGAAGCCGTAGAACATGAGGCCAGCGCGCTGGTTGAGAACGTTCGACGCCGTCACGAGGAACGGCGCGTTCGAGGTGGCGCTCGGGCAACCGCTCCAACCGATCTCCGGCGTGCAGCCCAGGCTGTTGACCTTGGCCGTGCCGTACGTCGCCAGCGCGCCGACGGTCACGTTCGCGGGCGCGCTCGTGTCCGTGCCGTACGTGCCGCTCACCACACAGTCGTAGGCGCCGGCGTCGCTCGCACCGAGCCCATCGACCGAGAGCATGTTCGAGAGCGCGCCGCTGATCATCGCGCCGCTGGGCGCGAGGCCGTCGGCGAGAGCGACTCCGTTGCGGCGCCACTGGTACGTGAGGCCCGTTCCGACGGCGCCGACCGAGAGGTCGAGATCCGCGCCGGTGCAGCTCGACTGCGACTGCGGGTCGAGCATCACGAACGGCACGGCATCGGGGCCGAGCCACTGGTTGTCGAAGACGTTGAAGTCGGGAATGTTGACGGTGTAGCCCGGCGGGAGATCGATCACAGGCCCGACGCGCGGGAACATGAGGCGGACCCGGTGCGCAAACGGCCCCTGGTTCTGGAGCCCCAGCACGGTCGACAACAAGCCGACGTTGAGTCGATACGTGTGCGTCGTGGAGAGTTGGATGTCGTTGGTGGAGTACGCGCCGGACGAGGTTCCGCTGAGGTACGGCGTGCCGTCGAGACTGAGTCCAAAGCCCCCCGAGCCGGCGCCCTCGCTTTCCGCTATCACGTTCAAACGGCCCAGCACCAACCCTGGCGGCCCGATGACGTTCATGTGAACCTGCGCGCTTGCTCTGGCGTTCAGCACGCTGGCTTGGAAACACCCGCAGCAGGCGGTCGAGGTTTCCGTTCGCGCGTAGGCTTCGAGAAGTCCGCGGTCCGCCGACGACGAGAGTTCGGCATAGGGGACGCAATGGCCGCTGCCAGACGCGAGCGGGACGAACTGAGGCGTTCCTCCGCCGTTGACCTGCGAGGTCAGCGTCATTCCGTTGTTGCCATTGTTGGCCGCGTCCACTCCCACCTCCGCAATGAAGTAGGGAACGATCTGGGCCGATGCCGTGGAACTCGCCGTGATCAGAGCTGTCATGAGGACAGCCATTCGGACACTTCGTCGAAACATAAAGCACTCTCTCGCGCCGCTTCCGGCGCGTCGGGGAAGTAGCGGCGCGCGCTCGGGCCGACAACACCTGTCGAAACCGCCGAGCCGCGCGCGCGATCCTGTGTAGGCGCCGCCGCGAATTCGACTGGACAACGAAACGGCAGAAATTCGGCGCGTCAGCCCTCGAACGCCCGCGCAGCGCGCCCGTACCATGCCGCGCCTCACGTGAGCACCCCTACGCCCCCCACTCCGGACGACCCGCCGCCGTTCGCGCCCTTCGGCGTGCACGAGATCGCCGACGTCTATCGCTCGCACTGGTGCGCGCTGCGGCGCGACATGGTGGTCCTGCCCAGCGGCAAACTGCAGGAGTACCACGTGTTCGAGATCCCCGACGCGATCGTGGTTCTCCCGGTGCTGCGCGACGGCTCGATGGTGTTGATCGGTCAGTACCGCTACCCGCACGGCAAGACGCACTGGGAGATCCCGGCCGGACGCATTTCGCCCGGCGAAGACCCGCGCGACGCCGCTCTGCGCGAGCTGCGCGAAGAGGCCGGGTGCAGCGCGGGCAAACTCGTCGAGCTGCCCGGCTTCTATCCGACCAACGGCATCAGCCCGCACTACGTGCACGCCTTCGCGGCGCTCGAGTGCGAGTTCGACAACCGTCTCGCGCTCGACGACTCCGAGCAGATCCTCGCGCGGCGCTTTACGCGCGACGAGGTGCGCGCGCTGCTGCGCGCCGGCAAGCTCGCCGACGCCTTCACCGCGCTCACGATCCTGTACTACTTCGAACTGCTCGACGCCCCCACGCGGGATCCATCCACACCACGCCCATGCTGACTGTCCTCGCCCTCTCTGCGCTCCTCGGCGCGCCGACGTCTTCCGTTCCGAACACGAATGCAGCCATCGCGGCGGCTAGCCAGGAAGTCGATGTCCGCGCCAAGTTCGTCGAGCTGCACGCCAAGAACGACGCCGCGGGGTGCGAGAAGCTCTTCCGCGAGCACCCCGGCGAGGTGCTCGGAACGATCGACGCGGACCTCGAGGGCTCGCTCGCGACCTGGGAGAAGAGCCCCGAGGCGCCGGACATGAAGGCCATTGCGGAGCAACAGGTGCGCGCGCTGTGGGGCGCGAAGCTCGCGACCAAGGTGAGCGGAGATCCGATCTTCACCGACTACACCAGTGCGTTCATCGGGTGGACTCCCGAGCAGCGCCGCCAGTTCCGCGGCGGCCAGGCGGCCTTCGGTCGCGCGCGCAAGGCGCTCAAGGCAGGCGAGCACGACAACGCCGCGGCCGCGGCGCGCGAGTGCGTCGAACTGGCCGCGCCGCTCGGCGACTGGTGGGGCCAGGCGATGGGCCTCTCGGCGTTGGGCCAGGTGCTCGCGGCGCAGCAGAAGCACGCCGAGGCGGTCACAGCGCTCTCGCAGGCCGCGCTGATCTACCGCCAGTTGCAGCTCGTCGGCGACGAGTACAACACGCTCCGCACGTTGGCTGGCGCGCTGCGCTCGAGCGGTGCACTGCGCCGCGCGCACGCCGCGCTCGAACGCGCCGCCGAACTGGCGCAGCGCGTCGGCGACGAACGCGGCAAGACCGCCATCGAAGCCCAGCTCGCCGAACTTGCGAAGGAACTGGGCGAACTGAAGTGAGCGCGCGCTACGGCGCCAGCGTGAAGTGCAGCGCGTTCGACAGGCTGGTGGACTTCGGCGCCGGCGGATCGCGGAACCAGGCCTGCGCGTCGAAGTTCTGACCGGCGAGCCTGGGATTGCCGAGCGCGCCAGCGTTGGCGCTCATGTAGGCGCTCCAGTCGCGCATGAACTGCCCGTCGCAACCGCCGATCGTCCCGCCGCTCGTCGACAGCGGCATGCGCTGCGTCGGCGTCTTCACGCAGAACCAGCTCGTGCTGCCGCTCGCCCAGGGCAGCGCCTGTTGCCCCGCAGTGCTGTAGAAGATCAGCCCCTGCCGCTGGCCTTCGACTTCGTCGACCTGGAGCGTGAAGCCGCTCGACGCGCTCGCGCTCGGAACTCCGACGCCGCGGATCGAGGCTGAGCAACCGGCGGCGCTGGTGGAGCTCGTGCAGTACGAGAACTGGCTGCAGCCCGTCGGCGACTTGCGCGCCACCAGGGGGATCAGACCCGCGCTGAGCTGCCGACCTGCGGCCAGCAACAGTCCGCCGGCGCTGTCGAGCGCTGCGAACGATGGTGAGTACACGCAGTCCGGTCCGCTCAGCTCGGTCCACGCGCCGCCGTCGAAGCGGTGCAGGCGATCGCTGGCGAGGTAGAGCTCGCTCGCGCTTACGGCGTGCAGCGCGGAGCTCGCGCTCGGCGGCGTGCTCTGCGTCCAGCTCACGCCGTTGTAGTGCAGCAGCACGGGCGCCGGCGTGGTGACGGTGAACTTGTAGGCGCTGATCCACACGTCGTTCGACGCGATCGCAGCGACGTCGACGACCGACTGGATGACGCCCGCGGGCGGGATGAGCACGTGATTCCAGCTCGAACCGTTCCAGCGGATCACGTACGGGTACTGCGAGGTCGACGACGAGAGCGAGCCGACGGCCCAGATGTCCTGCGCGTTCACGGCGCTGATGGAGTTGAGCGCCATGCTCGAGCCGATCACGGGCGAGGGCACGAGCTCGAAGTCCGAGCCGTTCCAGCGCATGGTCAGCGCGGGCGTGGTCGAACTCGTGCCCGGGTACGGCCCCACCCAGCGGCCGACGAACCACACGTTGTTCGGCGCGATGGGCGCGATGTCGTACACGTTCGCGCCGCCGTAGCCCGCTCCGACGCTCGTCGGCGGCAGCGGCGCATCGACCACGCTCCAGCTCGCGCCGTCCCAGTGCTCGACGAGCAGTTGTTGGTTCACCCAGCCGCCGTTGACCTGCATGCGCTGCGTGCCGCCCGCCCACACGTCGGTCGCCGAGAGCGCGGCGACGGCCCACAGCTGCACATTGCCGCCGCCGGGATAGGGCGCGGGACTGGGGATCGGCGTCTGCACCCAGCTCGCGCCGTCGAAGCGCATCGCCAGCGCGCGGCTCTCGGTCGAACCCGCCACCAGCGCGTTGTAGTGCCCCACCGCCCACGCGTCGCTCGCCGTGCGCACGTCGAGGTCGCGCAGCAGCGAGTACTCCTGGCTCGGAATCGGCGTGGGCGTCTCTTCGAGGTCGTCGCACACGCTCACGCCGTCGTCGCCGATGAGCTCGAAGCTCATGTCGCGCAGGATCGTCGCGCCGAGGAAGTCGACGTGCGGTCCCCACGCGCCGCCCGCCAGGCGATCGCGCACGTACGCGTGGCTGAGCATCGGCGTCGCGCTCGAGCCGCGCCACGGCTCCCAGTAGCCGCCGCTGGCCGGGAACGCGATCTGAACCGAGATGAAGTGCTTGCCGCTCGCCTGGAAGGGCGTCGCCAAGCGCACGTCGACCGTGTTCGGTGTCGCGAGCACCGCCAGGTTCGGATCGCCGGCCGCGATGAAGCGCTCGCTCTGCAGCGCGCCCGGGCCGTTCGCTGTCCACGCGTAGAAGCGCAGCCACGCTCCATCGATCGGCGTCGCAACCGGCGGGAACGGGCCGAAGCCGTCGACCACCACGCGCACGATCGGCCCGTGGAAGTCGAAGTCGTCGGCCACCTCGCGATCGATTAGTGCGCCGGAGGAGTAGCTGCCGCCGAGCGTGTCGTTGGTCCAGCCGGTGTTCCAGGCCGTCACGCAGTCGGCGGTTGCGCGCGGCGCGAGCAGCGCGGCGAGCGAGAGCGAAACGAAGAGTCTTCGGGTGTTCACGGTAGAGCTCCAGTGCGCGTCAAGGCGCGACGACGAAATGCACGGCGTCCGAGAGGTTCGTCGAGCGCGGCGCCGGCGGATCGCGGAACCAGGCCTGCGCGTCGAACTGCGCGCCCGCGACGCGCGGCGAGCCGAGCACGCCGGAGTGCGTCGCGAGGAACGCGTTCCAGTCGCTGGCGAGCACGCCGTTGCACGCGCCCGGGCTTCCGCCGCTCGAAGAGAGCGTCATGCGTTGCGTCGGCGACTTCACGCACAGAAAGCTCGTGCTGCCGCTGGCCCAGGGCAGCGCCGACTGGCCGCTCGCGCCGTAGAAGAACAGGCCCAGGCGCTGGCCGTCGAGGCCGTCGACGCGCAGCGTGAATCCGCTCGATGCGCTCGCACTCGCCGCGCCGAGCGTCGAGATCGAGCTCACGCAGCCGTTGCTGCTGGTCGCGGCGGTGCAGTACACGCCGCTCGCGCAGTTGGGCGTGCGCTCGATCACGTAGGGAACGCGACCGGGGAGCGAGCTGGCGCCGACCGCGAGCACGCGACCCGCGCCGCCGCCGAGCACGCCGGCGCCGGCGAACGGATCGCAGCCGGCGACGGGCTCGTAGGTCCAGCTCGCGCCGTCGAAACGCCAGCGGTCGAGCCACAGATCAGCGCCGCTCGCGAACAGGCTCGGCGAGAACACGGACGGCGCGCCTGCGACGTTGGTCCAGCTCGTCCCGTTCCAGCGCTGCACGACGCCGACGTAGCCGCTGCCTGCGAAAGCCTCGCCCGCGACCCACACTTCGTTCGCCGAGCGCGCGAGCACGTCGCGGTAGCGCATCGAGCTGCCCACCATCGGCGCCGGCGCGTGGCTCCAACTCGAGCCATTCCAGTGCACGACGTAGGAGATCGCCGAGAGATCGCCGTCGCTGCCTCCGCCCACGGCCCACACATCGTTCGGCGCGACGCCGTCGAGCGCCTCGAGGCCGAACTCGAAGTACGGCCCGACACTCGGCGTCGGCGCGAGGGTGAAGCTCGAGCCGTCCCAGTGCATCGCGAGCGCCGGTTTCGTCGAGGGCGTGCCGGGGTACGGCCCAACCCACTCGCCGACGAACCACACGTCGTTCGCGCCGAAGGCCTTGATGCCGGTAATGCGCGAGCCCGAGTAGCCCGCGCTGCCGCTGGTCGGCGGGAGCGGCGTGTTCAGCGTGCTCCAGCTCGCTCCGTCGAAGTGATCGACGCGGATCTGGTGGCCGTACCAGCCGCCGGGAACCACGATCTTGTGCGCGCCCGCCGCCCAGATGTCGTTCGGCGCGCGCGCTTCGAGCGCCTCGAGCGTCGTGCGCGAACCCGCTGTGCCCGCCGTCGGCGCGGGCGGCAGATCGACGATGCTCCAGGCCCCGCCGCTGTGTCGCAGCGCGAAGGGATAGCTGTTCAACGTGGCGCCGCTCGTCACCGAGTTGTTGCCCAAGGCCCACACCTCGCCGCTCGCCAGCACGGCGACGTCGACCAGCCCCGCGTCGAGGCCGGGCGTCGGCACGCTCAACGCGCTCCACGGCGCGCAGGCGCTCGCGGGAGTCGTGAACAGCTCGAGCGCCACATCCGCCATCAACGGCTGCGTCGCGAACAGCGGCGTGAACAGCCCCCACGCGCCGCCGTTGACGCGCACGTAGCCCGTCGAGAGCCGCGGCGCGTTGTCGTTGCAGCGCCACGGCTCCCAGATCCCGTAGTCCGTGAAGTCGACCTGCACGGAGACGAAGTGCTTGCCCGTGGCGAAGAACGGCGTCGCGAGCGTCACTTGCACCGCCGACGGCCGCTCATCGAGACCGAGCGCGGGGTCCGTGCCCGCGATGAAGGTCGCCGACTGCAGCGCACCCGGTCCGCTCGCGGTCCATTCGTAGAAACGCACCCACACGCCGTCGACCGGCGTGGGCGAACCGAACGGACCTCCGTTGAAGCCCGACACGTACAGCGCTGTGATCGGCCCGGTGAAGTCGAAGTCGTCGGCGACCTCGCGCTGGAAGGCGAAGCTGGGGTTCGAGTTGATGTAGCTCGCGCCCCAGGTGTCGTTCGCGTTCGCGCCCACCGGCCAGGCGGTCAGGCAATCGGCGCGGACTGCGACGGAGAGAAGGACCGGGGCGAGAATCGCGGCGAGAACCCGCGTGCGGAGGCTGTGCATGGCGTGAGGTGCTCTGGCTCCCGCCGTGGCCGCGGCGCAGGAGTGGATCGACTTGCGATCCGAGCGCAAGCCATGGTCCACGGCCCGCGCCGGGCCGCCATGGGCTCCAACGCGCAGCGACGGTCCAGCATGTGGACGCGCGACGTGCGCGGCGGATCGGCGCGGCCGCGCGCAGATCAGTGCGGCTTCAGCTCGACGCGCAGCGGCGGGCCGCCGTGCTCGAGCGACTCGACGCGCAGCGCGAGACTCGCCGAGAGCCCGCTGTTCGTGCTCGCGTGGAGGCGGTACTCGCCGGGCTTCGCACTCAGCCGCGCGCGCAGCGTCTCGCGCACCTGCCACGGCGGCGTCCAGACCAGCGCGCCCGACGCGTCGACGAGCGTGCACGAGAGCCACTCGATCGGCGCCGCTCCGGGAGGCAGCACGAACTCGAGTTCGCGCACACCGGCCGGTTCGAGAGCCAACTCCAGGCGCGCCAGCTCGCCCTCGCGCAGCTCGAACTCGCGCCGCACGCTGGCGACGCCGTCGCCCTGCAAGAGCAGGACGTGGCCGCCCGGGCCGAGCGGTCCGCTGACGAAGGCGAGTCCCTCGCGCTCGAGCACGCCGCTCTCGCGGCCCGAGCGGTCGGTGAGCAGCACGCTGACGGCGCGCAACAACGCTTCGTCCGCTCCGCGCAGCTCGACGCGCAGCCGCGCCGCTTCGCGCAGCACGACCAGCCCGAGGTCAGCGAGCTCGCCGGCCCGCACCGTGCGCGGCTCGAGCCGCATCCACGGATGATCGCGGTGCCGCACTTCGAGCATCAGCTCCCCCGCGGGCACGAACGGGACTTCGACGGCGCCGCTGACGGGGTCGACGTCCGCCTCGCAGCTGCGACGGCTCTGCGTGTGCCAGAGCTGGAGCCGCGCGCCCTGCGCCGGCCGACCGTCGGGGAAGTGCACCTGCGCGACCACGCGAGCGGTCCGCGCGCGCGCGTCGTCGACCACCAGCTCGAGCGCGTCGCTCGAAGCGCTGACGTTCTCGCGCACGAGCGCCGGAAAGCCGCGCCACGCACCGGGAGCGTGCAGCGAGAGCGTGTACGCGCGCGCGGGGTCGAGGCCGAGCAGCGCGAACTCGCCGGCGGCGTCGGTCTGCGTGCTGTGCGTGGCCGCGACGAGCTCTCCGGCCGGCGCCACGAGGAGGCCCCAGCCCGCGAGTGCGGCGCCGAGCGCGTCGGTCACGCGTCCGCGCAGAGCGCTCTGCTCGCGGAGCACGAAGTCGGCCCGCGCCGTTTCGCCCGGCGCCACGGCGAGTTCGATCTCCGCGCTTCCGGACTGGCGCAGCTCGGCGCTGAGCTGCAAGCGACCGGGGGGCAGCCCGGCGAGCGCGAACGAGCCGTCTCGCCCGGTGAAGGCCAGCGCGCCGGAGAAGCTGCCGTACTCGCCACGGCGCACCGCGGCGCCCGCGACCGGCTCGCCCGCTGCGTCGAGCACCGAGCCTTCGACCCGCGCTTCTCGCACGAGCCGCAACTCGCACTCGGCGCCTCCGAGCGCGAGGTCGCGCAACTCGTCGAAGGGCGCGAAGCCCGCAGCCCGCACCTGCACACGCCGCGTCCCCGGCTCTCCGTGCGCGACTTCGAAGCGGCCCTCGGCGTCGCTGGTCGCGCGCAACGGCGGCGCTGCGAACGAGCTGCCCCCGTCGCCTTCGCGGTGCGAGCGCGCGGGCTGCTCGTCGCCGATCAAGAGCCGCGCGCCCGCGATCGCAGCGCCCGCGTCGTCGAGCACGCGTCCGCGAAACGTCTGGCCGGGCGTGTCGACCACGAGCCGCACGTTGGCGCGTCCGCCCGCTGCGCCGCCGATCGACGCCATCCGCGACGGAGCGTGCGCGCGAGCGAACGCACACAGCAGCTGCTCCGGCTGCGCGTGCTCGAGCGCGAAGCGCCCGTCCGCGTCGCTGCGCGTCACGAAGTGGCCGACGTTGGCGCGGTAGCGCTCCGAGAGCCAGATGTCGCAGCCCGCGAGCGGCGCGCCGGTCGCGTCGACGACCTGGCCGAGGACCTCGACGCCGCGCTCCAATCGCAGTTCGAGCTCGGTGCGCTCTCCGCGGCGCAAGTGCGCCGTCGCACCGCCGCCGCGCAGCAACTGCACGTACGCGGCGCCGGGCTCGAGCTGCTCGAACAGCGCGCGCCCCTCGGAGTCGCTGCGCGCGACGAGCGGCGCCTCTGCGACGTTGCCGCGCAGGAGCACCACCTCGCCGCTGATGACGCTCGCTCCGTCGGGCGCCCGCACCGTGACCGCCAGCTCGGCGCCGGTGGGACCAGTTGCAGACTCGACGCGCTCTTCGAGCGCGCGCGGCGGAGCGACGGACGTGGCCGAGCGCTCTTGCGCGGCGTTCGTGGAGTCGGGCGCGGGTGACTCAGCCTTGGGCATTGCGAGCGTCGCTGCGACTGGCGCCGCCGCCGGCATCGAAGGGGCCGCCGACTTCGAAGGCCAGCCCCACCACAGGGCGAGCGAGGCCGCGAGCACAGCGATCGACAACGCGAACTTGTGGGCCATCAGGACTCCTTGCGCCACTCCGGCGGACGCGACCGCGGCGCGCGCGGCCGCCTGTTCCAGCAACGCCTCGCGCACGGACGCGAGCCCGCGCGCCGGTGCGAATCCAAGACCCGCGAGAGCGCCGGCGAGGCTCGCGGGCAGCAGGCGCCGCAGCTCCTCGAGCCCGCGCTGCATCTGCGAGCGCACCGTTCCGCTCGGCCGGCCCAGCGCGGCGGCGATCTCGCTCGCGCTCAAGCCATGGCGCACGCGCAGCGTCAGCACGGGCCGGTGCTCCGCCGGCAGGCGTTCGAGGGCGCGCTCGAGCTGTTCGAGCAACTCCGCGCGCTCCAGTTCGCTCGCCGGGGAGTTCGCTGGCTCTGCGAGCAGGCGCTCGGGGTCCGGCTGACGGCGCTCGAGCGTCCGCAGGCGACGGACCTCGTTGTGCAGGATGCCCACGAGCCACGGAGTGACGCGCGCACCTTCCGCGAACGACCCCGAGCGCTTCATCGCAGCGAGGAACGTCGCCTGCAGCGCGTCCTCGGCGCTCGCCACGTCGCGCGTCAGGTGCGTCGCCAACCGCAGCAGTTCAGGCGCGAGCGCGTCGTACAGCTCGCCGAGCGCCTGCGGAGACCCGCTGCGGCGAAACTCGCTCCAGCAGGCATCGGGGGAGCGCGAAGGAGGTTGCTCGGGCGCGTTCATGGCCGCGCAGACTCCAAACGGGGCGGCCGGGCGACTCCAGGATTGTGGCGCAAATTCGCGCGCGAGCGGCGACGGCGCGCCGCGGACCGCACAGCGTCAGCGCGGGAGCGCGTACAGCTCCAGGCGCGGACCTGGGCGGCGCACCTGCCACAGCGCGCGCAGCGGGAAGTCCATCTCGGTCGGCAGGAAGGCCTCGTCGCAGGGATCGTCCTCGTCCGCGGAGGGATCGAGCACGGCGAGCGGCGCCTCACCCGCGACCAGTCCCGCCAGAGGACGCTCTTCGCGGCCCGGCCGGCGCTCGGCGAGCACCAGGTGCGTGACGCCGAGCGCCGCAAGCACCTCGCGCGGCGTTAGCCCGAGCGCGCGCACGCGCTCGTCGTCCTTCACGCCGTACTCGAGCGTGCGCGCGTCGACGCCGAACAGCTCTTCAGCGCCGAGCGCGTCGAGCCCCGCGCCGCCCGGCGGCTCGACTCCGGCCTCGAAGTACGCCATGCGGTGCGCTTCGCGGCCGTAGAGCTCGCGCAGCTTCGCTATGCGCTCGAGCGCGGCCCGCGAACGCTCCGGCGTGGGGCCGTAGTGATCGATCGCGATGACGGAGGTCGCGGGCAACGCCGCGAGTGTGCGCTCGAACTCGTTGCGAGTGTCCTCGGCGCGCAGCACGAGGTCGAAACGCACGGCCTGCGCGAGCGCGAGCACCATCAGCACGACGCTCACTGCCCGCAGCGGCTTCGACGGCCACAGTTGCTCCACGAGCGCTCCGCCGCACAGCGCGAGCAGCAGCGCCGCAGGCAGGAGATAGCGCACGTGATCGCTCGGGTTGAACAGCGCGAACAGCCCGATCACTACCGCGCCGCAGGCTGCAACGCACAGCTCGCGCCGCCGCAGCGCGATCCAGAGCCCGGCGAGTCCGAGCAGCACCAACGCGGGGTCGTAGCCGAAGAAGCAAACAGAGAGTCGCTGCGCGGACTCGAACGACACGCCCAGGCGCAGCGGCTGCGCGCCCAGGCTCAGCGTGCCCGACTGTCCGCCGCCGATGATGCTCTCGGCGGGCGTGGCGCCGTAGCGCAGGCGGTAGGGATGGCCGACGAGCAGCGCGACGAGCGCGAAGAGTGCGACGCACACGACGCCGTCGAGCAAGCGCGCGCGCAGCTCGCCGCCGCTCCAGCCGCGCGGACCGAAGAGCCACGCGAGTCCGGGCAACGCGAGGAACGCGAGGCCCGCCTGGTGGCACGAGAAGCTCGCGCCCGCGGCGAGGCCGGCGAACAACAGCTCGCGCCGCGCGCCGCTGCGCGCGTACTCGACGCAGCGCCACGTCGCGAGCGCGCCGAAGAACACGAGCGCCGACCACGGGCGTTCGTGCGTCGAGATCTGCACGTTGAGCAGGCACGTCGCTGCGAGGAAGCTCGCCGCGAGTGCGCCGACCCCGAGCCCGGCGGCGCGCGCGGCTTGATACACGACCCAGGCCGTCAACGCGCCGAACACCGCCATCAGCGCGCGCGCCGGGATCTGCACCAGCGACGGCCGCTCCTTCGCGCGCATCGCGAACTCGCCCGAGCCGCTCCAGGCGCCGGTGGCCCGGCCCGCGACGTACTGCGCGCCGTAGACCGGCAGCAGCACGTACGGCACGAGGTACGGATAGGTCGAGTACTTGGCGATCGGCGGGACAGGGTCCTTCTCCTGCGCCATGCCGAGCGCGTTGCGTACTATGTGCCCGTCGGGCACGTAGCCGCGCGGCGCGCCGTGGTCGACCGGCGCGAGCCGCACCAGCAGCGCCAGTGCGACGATCAGCGCGACGATCCGAGCGGAGTTCACCGGCGCGCTCGCTGAGCACTCAGGCTTCGGGATCGGTCTCGAAGCGCTTCAAGAAGTCGTCGATCTTGTCGACGTCTTCGAGCTTGCTGATGAGCAGCTCCATGGCCTCGACGAAGTTCATCTTGAGCAGCACGCGGCGCAGCGTGTGGATGCGGCGCAGGCGCGTGGCGCTGTGCAGCTTCTCGTCCTTGCGCGTGCCCGAGCGCTCGATGTCGATGGCCGGGAAGATGCGCCGGTCGGCGAGCTTGCGCGACAGCACGATCTCCATGTTGCCGGTGCCCTTGAACTCCTCGAACACCATCTGATCGAGGCGCGAGCCGGTCTCGACCAGCGTCGTGCCGAGGATCGTCAGCGAACCCGCGGTCTCGGTGTTGCGCGCCATGCCGAAGAAGGCGCGCGGCCGCTCCATGGCGCGCGAGTCGAGGCCGCCCGACATGGTCTTGCCGCTCGTGCCCGCGTGGTTGTTGTAGGCGCGCGCCAGGCGCGTGATCGAATCGAGCAAGAGCACGACGTCCTGGCCGAGCTCGACCAGGCGCTGGCAGCGCTTGAACACGATCTCCGCGAGCTCGACGTGGTTCTTGGTGTCCTCGTCGTTGGTGCTGACGAACACCTGGCCCTTGGTGGTGCGCTTCCACTCGGTCGCTTCCTCGGGGCGCTCGTCGATCAACAGCACCATCAGGTGCACGTCGGGATAGCCCTCGGTGATCGCGGCCGCGAACTTGCGCATCAGGATCGTCTTGCCCGAGCGCGGCGGCGCAACGATCAGTCCGCGCGAGCCGCGGCCCACCGGGCAGATCACGTCGAGCACGCGCATCGAGACGTCGCCGCTCTGGCCGTCGACCGGGATGTCGCCGACTGCGTAGTGGAAGTCGGGGTCGATGCTGGTGAGCTTCTTGAACGGGACCACGTTCGCGACTTCGCGCGGGTCCTTGCCGTCGACGGTCTCGACGTTGAGCAGCTGGTGCTTGCTCTGATTGCCCTTGCCGCACGGACCGCTGACGAGCGAGCCGTCGCGGAGCTTGAAGCGCTGCACCAGGTGCTGCGGGACGAAGATGTCCTCCTTGCTGGGGAGGTACTGCGCCTCGGCGCGCCGCAGGAAGCCAAAGCCGCCCTTCTCGGCCACGAACCAGCCCTCGAGCAGTTGCGCAGCGGGCCGGGCAGCGGGGCCGACGTCCTGCGGACGCGGGCCGCGCTCGTGACGGCGCTTGCGCCACGACTGGGAACGATCCCCGTCGGACTCGTACTGCCGCGCGCGCGCTTCGCCCGCGGGGCCGCCGTTGACCGCCTCGAGCGCCACGTCGCCCTCGGCGCGCGAGTCGAAGGACTGGGCGCCACCATCGGCCGCCTCCTCGCCGTGCTCCGCACCCGCGGCGCCAGCCTCCGCGCCAGGAGCGTCGCCCTCGCGCGAGGCGAACTCCCCCGCGGGCGCCCCGGCGTCGTCGCGGTGGCGACGGTGGCGTCGATGCCGGCGGCGCCGGCCGTCGCGCTCGAAACGCGCGCCGTCGGCGGGGCCAGACGCATCCGGACGAGTTCCATCCGCGCGGGGCGCGTCGCTCGAGTTCGGCGCGGCGCCGGACGGCGTCGCTCCGCGCTCTGCGCCCGCACTGTCGTTCTTGTGGCCCCCACCTTCGCGCTCCTGGCCCGCGGGACGTTCGCGGTCACGCCAGCGCCCGCGCCGGCCGCGCCGGTCGCCGCGCTGGCCATCGGGACGGCCCGCATCCGGGCGCTCGTCGCGGCGCGGCGGAAGCAGCGTGGGCTCGCTGACCGGGAGGAGCACCGGCGGTTTGTCCACGGCCGTCGGCGCCTTCTTGGGCATCGGCGGCGTGTAGCCAGGCGGCGCTTCGAAGGCGCCGAAGGGAAGCTCTTGCCAGTCCTTGTCGGAGGGTCGTTCAGTCACGTTGAGCAGGCTCTTGTTCAGAGACTTGTGTTCCGCGGTGCGCGCTCGCTCGAGCACACGCCAGCGGGGTCGCGTCCGGCGGGCGCAGGCACGGGCCGCGCGAGCAGGCTGCGCAGCGCCGCATCCGGAGTGCGCCGGGGCGGGGGAAGATCGGGTTCGGGCGTTCCTCGCGCGGGGTGCTCGCCTGGAGCCCTCGCCCGTGGTCCGCGTCGTGTCCGCGTCATGTCGGGGTGCTGTCCGCGTCGGATTGCAGTGCAGTTCGTCGAGCGCGCTCGCCCGTGGCCACGCCGGCGCCACGGGCGCTTGCGCCCGTGGCCCGCGAAAGCCGCGTTGCGTGCGCCCGAGTCGTCGCACGCGCCCTCCCGTCCCGGTCGTCGCACGAAGGCGCGAAACGCCCTCGGGGCGAACCGGTCGAGACCGGCCCGCGCCCACCACCAGACCCAAGCCACGCACGCAGCCCCGGACAGCCCGGGAGCGAGCCAGCGCGTCGGCCGTGCCGACCCGTCCGGATTCCGTGGCGCAACTACGTTCGACGCGCGCGGGCAGCACCCGCGGCCCCGCGTCGCACAAGCCCCTGCTCGAGGTCCTGCCCTCCGCGCTCTTGTGCAGGTTTCCGCGCGGCCGCTGCGCGCCGAACGCCCCGTAGAGCACCGGCCGCTGACCCCGCGGAAAACGCCTGCCCGAAGTTCCCGGCTGGAAGCCCTCGCCTGGCCTTGGTGGCGGTGACGACCCGGGCGGCGCAACCAACGCCAGACTGAACCCGGACCGCACAGTCGTCGGTCGCGACGCGCGCGAACCTTTGGACGACTGGAGGAGCATGACTCATTCCCGGCGTCCTGCGAAGGCTTTTTTTCATTTTCCGCCGCCCGCACCGGGCCCTCAGCGGCCGGCGCGGAACACCGGTCGAGCCGGTCCGAGCCGCGCGCGGAGCTCCTCGCGCAGGCGTCGCCAGGCCTCGGGCCCGGCGTCCGACGGACGCTCCAGACCCAGTGCACCCGCCGCTTCCTCGAGCGCTCGACGCTGCTCCGCGAAATCGCCGCCGTGCGCGTCGAGGCGCTCTGCGAACACGGTCAGGGCCTGGGCCAGGGCGGCATCGGACTCCGCGCCCGCCGCGATGGCGCGCGCCGAACGCGCCGCCTCGATGCCCCGCGCGATGTGCCAGTCGCCCAGCTCCAGCCGCTTGCGCTCGTAGGCGCGGATCGCCTCGCGCAACTGCGCGTCGCCGATCGAGCGCGCCCAGTACGCGTTGCCCGGATCGGCGCGCTCGAGCTCCGCGAGCCAGGCCTGCGAATCCACTGGCGTGCGTCCGCTGGCGCGCAGCTCGAGCACGCCGTCGATCAAATCGACGCCTTCGCGCTCGAGTCCGTCGCGCTGGAGCAGGGCCTGCGGCCGGATGCGCGCGGCCTCGACCACGCACTCCGCGGCCCGCGCGCGCCGATCGGCCATCAAGTGCGCGAAGCCGCGCCCGAGCGCGCCCATCGCGAGGTAGTGCTCGCAGCTCTCGCGGAAGTGCGGCGCAAGTTCGAGCGCGCGCGCGAAGTGGCCCTCGGCGAGGCCGTAGTTCTCGAGCGCCCGCTCCGGCGCCTCGCCGCGGCGGTCCCACTGCGCGAGCCACAGGCGCGCCTGCCCCGCGTACCAGCGCGGCTCGGGCCAGTCGGGCGAGGCGTCGGCGATCTGCTCGGCGAGTTCCGCGTAGCGTGCGGGGCGCCCCAGACTCGCGCACGCCTCGTAGAGCTGCGCCCACAGCGCCGGCGAGGCCGGGAAGCGACGCAGCCCTTCGAAGGCGAGCTGCTCGCTCTCTGCGCCGCGCCCCAGCGCGCCGAAGTAGGACGAGAGGCTGACCCAGTCGCCGTCGTCGCAATCCTCGGCCCGGGCCGCGAGCGCGAAGGCCGCGGCGCCGCGCGTGAGCGAGGTGATTTCCTCCGCAACGTCCCCTCCGGAGCGTTGCGCGAGTCGTCGCGCACACGCGTCGGCCAGCCATCGCAGGCTCTCGGAGTTCGCGCTGGAAAAGCCGCGATCGCCGTTCGCGGCGCGCAACTCGAGCGCGATCAGCGCCAGGCGCTCCTGCTCGTCGAAGCGCGAGAGCAGATTCGCCGCGCGCGCGCGCTCGTGCAGCAGCTCGAGGTCCTCGGGCGCGCCGTCCCAGGCGCGCGCCAAGTGCTCGCTCGCGTCGTTCAACATCAAGTCCACTCCGGCGGCCGCGCCCTCGGCGATGCGGACACGCGCCAGCGCGAGCAGGGCGCGACCGGCCTCGGCGCGATGCTGAGTGGAAGCAGGTTCGGCGCGCAACAGCGGCTCCAACGCTGCCAGGCGCGTCTCGAGCGCTTCGACCGGCGGCAGCGGAGCACGCTCGCGCACGCGGCGCGAGGGCTGCGGCGTCGCGCTCGCGAGTTGCTCGAGGAAGTCGTCGAACGCGAACGCGCCGACCCCGAAGTCGGCCTCGCGCAGTCGCTCGGCGCTGAGTTCGCCTTCGACTGCGGCAAGCGCTTGGCGAGCGGCGAGTCGCTCGCTCTCGCGGCCCAGGCCGACGAAGCTCCGGAACAGAGTTCGATCGCCCGCGCGGCCCGCGCCCACGCGCCCGAAGGCTCCCAGGGCAGCCGCTCGCTGCGGGCCGCCGTCGCGCACCAGCGTTCGCAGCCAGGCGCGCCCAGCTTCGAGCTCGCCGTGCGGCGCGCTGAGCACGAACGCCAGCTCTGCGAGCTCGGCCGCGGGCGCGCTCGGACCCAGTCGCCACAGCCACTCCACTGCCCCGCGCGGCGCCGAAGTGCGTGCGGCGCGGACGCGCTCCAGATACGCACGCGGAAACTGTTCCCCCGCCGCGAGAGCGTCCTCGAACGCAAGCCGAGAGCGCGCGCTGGGATCGAAGGCGCCGACTCCTTCCCAGGCGCTCACTTCGGCGCGCGGGCGCGGCGGGAAGCGCGCGGCCCAGTGCGCGAGTTCGGCGTCAAGCTCGCTCATCTCGAACAGCAGGTAGCGATCGAACAGCACTTCGCCCTGCGGCGAAACGAGCACGTGGCGCGGCGAAATGCGCTCGGTGGTCTCGCCGAACAGCTCGATCACCTTGCCCGCGAGCCAGCGCCCGTGCGCAGCGGGCTCGAGCGCGATGTGCTCGTCGCACGTGACCTCGCCGAAGCGCGGACAGGGAATGCGCTCGCCCGTGTCGGCGTGATCGCGCGGCGTGTGACGGAACACGCTCGCCACGACGCACACGAACGAGCGCGTGTGCGTGATCCACTGCGGATCGCGGTAGCGCTCCCGCACGATGCGCTCGCTGGCGGACTCGCCGTCGGCGTTGATCGCGACCAGCAACGGCCGCTCGAGCGTGCGCGAGAGTTCGAGCGCGTCGTCGAGGGAGCGCTGCCAGTGGATCTGGCGCTCGTCCGTCGCGCCGGGAGTTTGGAGCGCAGCAAGTCGCGCCCCGGGCAGGAGCGCGAGCGCCGTGAGGAGCATGGGGAGCATCGGCTCAACCTAGCGCGGTCCCCCAGCACGGGCACAGCGCTCGGACGGCCGCTCAAAACGACGCGCCGACGCCCAGCGACCAGCCGGAGAGGTCCTCGCCCGCGATCAGCGCCCCGTGCAGGCCCAGGCTCGAAACCAGCGGCAGCGACTCGAGTTCGAGCGCCGTGAGCTCCAGGCCCAACTCGAAGTAGTCCGCGAAATCGAGCAGTTCAGCCGTCTCGGCCGCGAAGCGCTTGTACGCCAGGTGCGTGCTCCACTCGAGCGGCGCGTCGAGAACGCGCCAGGGGACCGCTCCGCGCGCGCGCACTTGCGCGACCGTCCAGCCGGTCCACTCCGAGCCCTCCTGGGCCCGATCGTCGGTGTCGAGCGCGCTCGACACGCGCACGTCGGCGCGCAGGAGCGGCTCGAAGGCCACGCCGCGCCACAGCCACGGCTCACGCACCAGCGCGAGGCCCGCTCCGACCAGCGAGTACGTCGCCTGCCAGTTGAACACGATCCCGTCGGCCAGCGCGGCCAGCGCCGGTCCGCCCGGGCCGCCGTAGCGCGTGTCGTTCTCGACGTACGCCAGGCCCACCTCGAGGCTCGGACGCAGCTCGAAATGCTCGCCCAGCGCGAGCTGCGGGCCCACACCAAGGGTTGCGCCGAAGATCTCGAAGCGCGAATCGAGGTCGGTCGAGTCCTGCGGGTCCAGGTCCGCGAACAGGCCGCGCGCCGAAGTGCGCGCCGTCGAGTAGCCCAGCGTGCCCTCGATCTGCCAGCGCGCGCCGAGCCAGCCCTGGCCCAGATCGCGCCGCCAGGGGAAGGTGAAGAGGCTGAACTCGGTCGCCGGATCGGACTCGTCGCGCAGGTTCGCTCCCGAGAGCTCCGCTTCGCTGTTGAGACCGATCAGCGCGCTCAGGAAGGCCGGATAGCGCGCTGCGCTCGCGGCCTGGCGCAACTCGTCGCGCAGATCTTCGAGGTCCGCCTGGGCGCGCGCGGAAGTCGCGGCGGCGCTCCACAGCAGCGCAGTTGCCACGACGCTGGCCAGTGAGTGTCGGCGCGAGCGAGTCATCGGAGCGAGGCGGACAGCCGGGCGGGGAAGTCGTCGTGGCGCGCGCGGCACGTCGCAATCACGCGGCGCGGCAACTGTAGCGCCGGCGCGGGTCCCATGGCGGGGCCGCGCTCAGCTCGCGACTTCAGCCCCCGGGTTCTGCGCTCGATCTGTGGGGAAGTCGCGACTACAACCTGTGAGCTTGGCCCAGCCCCTCAACCCGCTCTACCTGCCGCTGGCAGGTCTGTTCTTCGCGCTCGCCGTGGCGGGCGTGGCGCTGCCGGGTTTGCCGACGACGCCCTTCGTTCTGCTCACGAGCTGGTGCCTGGTTCGCTCGTCGCCCCGGCTCGACGCGCGGCTGCGCTCGTCGAAGCTCTTCGGACCGCTGCTGAACGACTGGGAACGCGAGCGCGGCCTGCGGCCCGGCGCCAAGCGACTGGCGCTGGCGGGCATCGTCATCGGGGTTTCGATCAGCCTCTTGCTCGGCCGCCTGACCTGGCCACTGCAGTTGCTGGTGCTCGCGGCGGCGGCCTACGGGGCCTGGTTCGTTTGGCGGCTGCCGACCGTCGTCGCCCGCCCGCAGACCGAGCCCTCCGAGAGTTGAGCGGGCCGATTGACGCTCGTCCTACGGCGCGCGCTGCATCAGGCGCTGGGCCGAAAAGGGCCGCCGCGGCAGCCGAAAGTGGTCGGGGCGAGAGGATTTGAACCTCCGACCTCTTGGTCCCGAACCAAGCGCTCTACCAAGCTGAGCCACGCCCCGACCCTAGAGGGCCGGAAAAGATACGGCGGGGGCCAGCTCCGGTCAACCGGCATTGCCGCGCGGATCAGCGGCCGAGGTCGACGAACACGCCGCCGTTCTCCTGCGCGAGCTGCAGCATGAAGTCCTTTTGGAACTCGCCGATCGCGATGGTGTGGATCACCACCTTGCGCAGCGAGTTCGCGTTGCGGACCTCGCGCAGCACGTCCTTGGGATCGACGTAGTCGCCCACGGTCGGCCGGCCGTCGGAGAGGAAGAAGATCGTGTCGACGGCGCAGGCGTAGTTCTTGTCCTTGGTCCCGCGCCCACCGGCGTCGAGCGCGGCCACGAGCGCGCCGTGCGTGTTGGTCTTGCCCGCGTCGAGGTTGGCCGAAGCCGTCAAACCCGCCTGCGCGAGGTCTTCCTTCGACGAGCCGCCGATCGCTTCGAGCTTGCGCACCCAGTCCACTGCGCCGGACTTGTTCAGCACGTTGGCCTTGACCAACTCCTTCTTCCAGGGCTTCACCGCGGTGGCAAAGGAGATGATGTTGAACTCGACGTAAGGCTCGAGCGCTTCGATGGTGCGCGCCAGTTCGGTCTTGACGATGTCGATGCGCAGCAGCGAGGGATAGCCGCCGTCCTGGAAGCGCTCCTTTTCGACCACCAGGTTCTCCATCGAGCCCGAGCAGTCGATCACGAACACGATCCGGCGACTGGGCGTGTCGATGCCGTGGTAGTTGGTCGAACCGCCCTGCGGCTTGTACTTGGCCGCCTCGGCCTTCTGCCGCTCGCGCAGCTTGGCGAGTTCCTCGTCGGTCGGGATCTGGAAGCGGTCCTTGTACTGCCCCCAGAACTGCTGCCAGCCCTCCAGGCGCGCGCCGAAGCTGCGGCCGGTGATCTCGTTGAGCGCGTCGCCGATGTCCGCCACCAGCCGTCCCTCTTCGACGGCCAGGCGCGCCAGGAGCGGCTCGATCGAGTCGCGGTGGCGCACGCGCTTGAGCGCGAGGATCGCACTGGCGCGCACTTGCCAGACTTCGTCGGCCAGTGCTGCACGCGCCGGCTCGAGCACCAGCGGGCTCTTGAGCCCGGCGAGACCTTCGAGCGCGGCGCAGCGCACCGCGGGTTCGGTGTCGAGGCAACTCGGCGCGATCTGCGCATCCACTCCAGTCGCGGCGGTAGCACACAGTGCTTCGACGCAGCGGCGGCGCACTTCCCACGACTTGTCGACCAGCAGCTTGGCGAGCACTTCCTCGCCGCCCGCGTACTTGCCGATCGTCGCAGCCTGCAGCAGGCCCGAGCGCACGGGTTCGTCGGCGCTGGCGCCGAGCGCAGCGAACAGCGCGGCGCGCGGCTCGTCGCTCTTGAAGCGCGAGAGCACGGTGATCGCCGCGAGCACCACGTCGGGCTCGGGCAACTTGAGCACCGGCGCGAGCACTTCGACGACGGCCGCGGACTCCACGCCCTCGAGCGAGCGCACGGCCTCCACGCGCGAGGGCGCGTCCTTGTACTGTTTGAAGTACTTCTTGAAGTACGCGATCGTGTCTTCCTGCGCGGCGGCCGCGGCCGGATTCAGCGCGCACGCGAGCGTGAGCAAGAGCAGCGCGAGTCGCTGGACGGCGCGCAGGGCGCGGGGCGCGGGGTTGGGGGCGCTTGGTTGCAGCAGCATCGATCCGTGGGCGAGCGTGGTGAGTCGGGCGGGCGCCGAGGGCGGCGCGGCCGCGGGCGCCCGGCGCGGACCAAGATAGCCTGCGCAAGCGGGGTCCCCGCGAAGGAACTCGAGGGCTGGCGCAGGCGCCGGAGTGACGCGCGGCGCCGAGCGCGGTCCGTGCGCTCCTTATGCGATCTTCACACCCTCGCCTACAGCGCCGTCCCGAACCGCAAAGATTTCGGACGCGACTATTCTGGTCGCCCTCGATGAGCCGCATGGACTCGATCTCCGCCGCCGCCGGACCGCAGACGGTCGAGTGCGCCGCCGTGCGCGCCGCGCTGCGCGCTCACGTCGAACGGGCCCGCTCCGCCGAGGATCCGACCGCCGTCCACGGACTGCGCGTCACCTGTGCGCGGCTCGAGGTGTTCCTTCGCCTCGCCCGCTGGAGCGTCCTGCGCGGCGACCTGCGCTGGCTGCGTCGCGCCGCTTCGAGTGTGCGCGACCTGGACGTGCTGCTCGAAGGCGAAAGCGCCGCCCCGGCCCGAACCGAGTTCGTAGACACGCTGCAGCGCGCGCGAGAGTCGGCGCGGGCCGAGTTCCGCTCGACGTTGGAGCACGAGCGCTGCCAGGCGCTGCTCGAGGCGCTCGAGAACACGCCGCAGGTTTCGGTGCGCGCCGCCCGTCCGCCCTTCGAGCGGCTGGTGGAGCGCGTGCGAGAGCGCGGAGAGCAGTTGACCCACGCACCCCAGGAGTTCGAGCGCTTCCACGCGCTGCGGCGCGCGCTCCGACGGCTGCGCTACGCCCGCGAGTGGCTCGAACTGGACTGCGCTGCGATTCGCGCGCTCCAGGACGAGTTGGGCGCGCTCAACGATGCCCTGGTCCTCGAGGCCTGGGTCGAACGCGCGCGCGGCGCTCCGCCGGACGCGAGCCACGCCGCCGCCTCGCCGCCGTCCGACCGTGTCCAGTCCCTCAGCGCCGCCGCACTGCGCGCCTGGCGCCACGCGCGCCGCGAAATCCTGGAGATCCCTGCATGAAACTGCTCATCGTCCGCCACGCCATCGCCGCCGATCCGGTCGAAGGTCAGCGCGACTCGGCGCGTCCCCTGACCTCGGCCGGCAAGCGCAAGTTCGAAGGCGTCGTGCGCGGACTCAAGCGCCTGGACGTGAAGCTCGACCTGTTGCTGCACAGCCCGCTCCTGCGCGCGGTCGAGACGGCGGACCTGATGAACGCGCTGGTCGAAGGCGAGGCGCGCGTCACGAGCCTGCTCGCGCGCGCGCCCACCAAAGCGTTGATCGAAGCGCTGGACGAGCCGCGCGTCGCGCTGGTCGGGCACGAGCCGTACGTGTCGGAGCTGGTGGCCTGGCTCGTCACCGGCGAGCGCCAACTCGCGCGCGCCTTCCCGTTCCGCAAGGGCGGCGTGGCGTTCCTCGAGGGCGAGCCCGTGCCGGGACAGATGTTCCTGGCGAGCATGCTGACTCCCGCGCAACTGCGCGCGATCGGCAAGAAGAAGTAATCTCTGCCGGATGCTCAAGATCGCACTGGCGGCGCTGATGGCGCAGGGCGCGCAGTCACCGGAGTGGACGCACCTTCCGAACGGTCCATGGTCAGCGTGGTTGGAGACTCGCGGAGGCCGACTTCGATTCGAACTCGAGCTCGGCGTCGACGCGAACACTGCGACGACCGCAGCCGTCCTGAACGACCAAGAGCGGCTGCCTGTGACGCGTGTGAGCTGGTCCCGCGACAAGCGCGAGTTGGTGCTCGACTTCGATCCGTACGACTCGCGCATCACGGCGACCGCCGCAGAGGACGGCGTCTCGCTCGAGGGTCTGTGGCGCAAACGCCGAGGCCCGGACAAGTGGACTGAGTTGCGCTTCGGCGCGAGCGCGGTTCGCCCCACCGAGCACGATGACGATCGAGTCCCCGTCGACAGTCGGCTCAATGCCGCTTGCGGCGAGATTCAGCCTGCGAACGGCGGATTCTTCGGCTCTTGGGCCGTCAGCTTCGCGTCTGATCCGACGCCCGCTGTCGCGACGTTCGACCCGGTGTACGTGAGCTGCGGATTCCCGGTCGCCCCAAGCAAGCGCTTCGCCGGAACCATCCTCACCACGCTCGGCGACTATCGCTACCTCTCGGGGAGGTTCGCGTTCGAGAGCGAGCAGATCGAGTTCTCCTGCTTCGACGGCGCGCATGCGTTCCTGTTCAAGGCGAAGCTGCTCGAAGACGGCTCGCTCGCCGGCGACTTCTGGTCGGGGGACACGTGGCACGACACGTGGACGGCCGTGCGCGACGACGACGCGGCGCTGCCCGATCCGTTCGCGCTCACGGCGACACGTGAAGGCGTGAAGCTCGACGAGCTCGCCTTCCCTGACCTCGACGGAGTGGTGCGCAAGCTGGGTGACGCGCAGTTCGCCGGCAAGGCGCGCGTCGTGCAGCTCTTCGGCACGTGGTGCCCCAACTGCAACGACGAGACGCGCTACCTCGCCGAACTCCACGAGCGCTACGGCGCGCGCGGACTGTCGATCCTCGGCCTGGCCTTCGAGCTCACCGGCGACTTCGCGCGCGACGCGGGCCAAGTGCGCAAGTACGCAGCGCACCACCAGATCCGCTACCCGCTGCTGGTGGCCGGCGTGTCCGACAAAAAGAAGGCCTCAGAGCGCTTTCCGCTGCTCGACAAGGTGCGCGCCTACCCCACGACGCTGTTCGTCGACTCGAAGGGCGTCGTGCGCGCTGTGCACCAGGGCTTCAGCGGACCGGCGACGGGCTCGGCGCACAAGAAGCTGCGCGAAGACTTCGAGCGTTTGATCGAGACGCTGCTCGCGGAGGCGAAGTGATGGATGCGCAGCGCTACGACGCGCGCGAGCGGGCCCGCGCCCTGGCCCGGGCGGCCATCGCGCGCGGCGACGCGACCGGCTGGTTCGAGGAGCTCTACCAGCAGGCCGCAGGACAAGTTGGCAACGTGCCCTGGGCCGACGGCGAGGGCCATCCGCTGCTCGTCGAGTGGCTCGCGCTCGACCCCGCGCGCGTCGCCGGCCGGCGCGCGCTGGTCGTGGGCTGCGGGCTGGGCGAAGACGCCGAACAGCTGGCACGGGCGGGCGCGCAGGTGCTGGCCTTCGACGTCGCGCCGACGGCGGTCGATTGGTGCCGCAAGCTCTGGCCGGGAACGTCGGTGCGCTACGAGGTCGGCGACCTGTTCGCGCTGCCGCCGCAATGGCGCGGCGCGTTCGACTTCGTGCTCGAGATCTACACGCTGCAGGCGCTGCCCGCACAGTTCCGCGCGGCAGGCATGGCGGCGATGGCGGCGGCCCTCGCGCCGGGGGGCCAGATCCTCGCGATCTCCCGCGCGCGAGAAGCGACGGATCCGCCCGGCGAGTTGCCCTGGCCGCTGACGCGCGAAGAGCTGGCGCAGTTCGGGCGACTGGGGCTTGCCCAACGCGCGTTCGAGGACATCACCAGCGCTGGCGATCCGCCCACGCGCCACTGGCGAGCGCGCTTCGAGCGCGTGAAGTGAAGCGCTAGATCGAGTGCGCGCGCTTGCTCGGCGCGCTGCTGTCGCTAGGGTTGTTCACGCAGTCGCTCGCCCCCGACGCGCATGAGCGAAAGCCCCCCCATTGTTCCCGCGCAGGACGACCGCGAGTTGCGTGATGCGCTCGCGGCCGAGCGGCGCCGCTACGCCCTGGTCGAGCACGCAGCCAACGACGGGCTGTGGCACTGGGACATCGTCAACGACAAGGTGCGCTTCTCGCCGCGCTGGAAAGAGCTGCTCGGTTACGCCGAGCACGAGATCGAGAACAACATCAACGAGTGGCTCGACCGCATCCATCCCGAGGAGCGCGAGCGCGTGCTCTCGGCGTTGCGCGCGCACCTGGAGGGTCTGACCAGCCACTTCGAGAACGAGCACCGCGTGATGCACGAGACCGGCGTGTACCGCTGGGTTGTGTGCCGGGGCCTGGCGGCGCGCGACGAGCACGGCAAGGCGCTCGAGTTCGGCGGCTCGCTCACCGACGTGACCCACCGCAAGGTCGCGGAAGAACAGCTGGCGCACCGCGCCTTCTACGACCCGCTCACCAACCTGCCCAACCGCGCGCTGTTCCTCGACCGCTTGCGCCACGCGTTGCGGCGCGCGACGCGGCGCAAGGACTACGCCTTCGCGGTGCTGTTCCTGGACGTCGACCGCTTCAAGGTCATCAACGACAGCCTCGGGCACATGGCCGGCGACCGCTTGCTCGTGATGGTCGCACGGCGGCTGGAGATCTCGCTGCGGCCGGGCGACAGCGTGGCGCGCCTGGGCGGCGACGAGTTCACCGTGCTGCTGGACGACATCAAGGACATCTCCGACGCCACCACCGTCGCCGAGCGCATCCAGAAGGAACTCTCGGCCCCATTCGACATCGGCGGACAGGAGATCTTCACCAGCTCCTCGATCGGCATCGCCTGCTCGACGACCGGCTACCAGCGCCCTGAAGACGTGCTGCGCGACGCCGACACCGCGATGTACCGCGCCAAAGCCCACGGCCGCGCGCGCCACGCGCTGTTCGACACCGCGATGCACGCGCACGTGCTGCGCCAACTCCAGATCGAGGCTGAGCTGCGCCGCGCCGTCGAGCGCGACGAGATGTTCGTCCAGTACCAGCCGATCGTCGCTCTGGACTCCGGCGCGATCAGCAGTGTCGAAGCGCTGGCGCGCTGGCGCTCGAGCGAGCGCGGGCTGGTCGAGCCGTCCGAGTTCATCCCCGTGGCCGAGGAAACCGGCCTGATCCAGCCGCTGGGACGCTGGGTGCTGCGCGAAGCCTGCCGCGAAGCCAACCGCTGGCGCAGCAAGGCGGGCGGCCCGGGATGCGGCTTGAGCGTCAACCTCTCGAGCAAGCAGCTCTCTCAGCCCGACTTGGCGAACGTGATCGCCGAGGTGCTCGCCGATACGGGCCTGCCGGCCGAGTTGCTCCAGCTCGAGATCACCGAGAGCGCGATCCTCGAGCATCCCGAAGCGGCGGCGACGACGCTCAAGCGCTTGAAGCAGATCGGCGTGCGCCTTTCGATCGACGACTTCGGCACGGGCTACTCCTCGCTCTCGTACCTGCAGCGCTTTCCGATCGACGCGCTCAAGATCGACCGCTCGTTCGTCCAACACCTGGGCGTCGAGCGCGCCATCGACGGCGACGACGCGCGCATCGTGCGCGCGATCGTGATGATCGGCCGCAACCTCGGCAAACAAGTCATCGCCGAGGGCGTCGAAACCGCCAACCAACTGCAGCTCCTGCGCGACGTGGGCTGCGACTTCGCGCAGGGCTACTTCTTCTCCAAGCCGATCGACGGACCGGCCTGCCAGCACCTACTGCGCATCGCGCGGCGCTGGTGAGCGGCGGCGCCACAGCGCGTACAGCACCAGACCGAGCGCGAACAACCCGGCCGCTTGGAGCAAGGGCGAGAGCTGGGCGCTCATCGCCATGCGGACCAGCGAGGCTGCCGAGGCGAGCACGAACACGCCGGGCAGCCAGGGGTAACCGAACGCGCGATAGGGTCGCTCCGCATCGGGAGCGCGGCGGCGCAGCACGAACAGGGTCACGCCGCACAACAGGAAGAAGACCCAGTCGCAGATCGAGCAGACTTCCACCAGTTCGCTGAGATCCTCGGCCAGGAACAGGTGCGCGGCCGCGAACAGCCCCTGCAGGGCGATCGCCGCGACCGGCGTGCCGAAGCGCGGATGCACGCGCGCGAACAAGGGCAGGAACACGCCGTCCTGCGCCATCGCGAAGTAGATGCGCGGTGCGAGCATCAGGAGCGCCTGCGTGATGCCGAAGGTCGAGAGCATCACCAGCGCAGCGACCAGCGGCTCGCCCCACGAGACCAGGGCGCCCGCGGCGCTCGCCACCGGCGTGCGCGTCGCCGCCACCCCCTCCACGCCCAGCACGGCCACCAGCGCCAGGTTGAGCGCGAGGTACAGCACCACGACCGCCGCCGTGCCGAGCAGCGTGCCGAGCGGAAGGTTGCGGCCCGGCTCGCGGATCTCTCCGGCGACCGAGGCGACGTTCTGCCAGCCGCCGTAGGTGAACAGGATCCCGAACAGCGCCGCGCCGATGCCGTCCCAGCTCCACGCCGGCGCGTCCGCGAGCGGCGCGCTCGGAGTCGTGCGCGGCGTCAACACGCCCAGCGCTGCGCCAGCCGCGAGCGCGATGACGACCAGGATCCCGAGGACCTTGGCCGCCATGGCGAAGTTCTGAACGCTCGCCCCCAGCCGCGCTCCGCGCGCGTTCACTGCGCACAGGACTGCGATCAACACGAGCGCGAGAGCTCTGCGCGTCGGCTCGTCGAACGGCTCGCGGCCAGCGAACTCGAGCAGCGCACCCAGGTGCTCGACGAATACGCGTGCGACGAAGGCGATGGCGCTGGAGATGATCGCGGTGAGCGAGATCCAGCCGAACAGGAAGGCCGCCAGAGGGCCGGCGCCGGCCCGGACGAACACGTACTGGCCCCCGGCGTGCGGCATCATCCCGCCCAACTCCGCGAAGACCAGCGCGCCGGTCAGCGCCACCAGTCCGCCGAACACCCAAATGGCCAGCACGCCGCCGAGCGAGCCCATGCCTGCGGCGATCGACTGCGGCGTGTTGAACACGCCCGCGCCGATGATCGAGCCCATCACCAGCATGGTCACGTCGAAGCTGCCGAGCACGCGACGCAACTGCCCAGCGCCCGGCGGCCCAGCGTGCCCATCGGAAGCACTCATGCGCGGCCCAGCGTAGCCAGCAGCCTCCGCTCTCCGGCGCGCACATTTTCGGGCCCGCGTTCGGCGCGCTCTCGGCGCGCTCTCCGTGTCCTGACGCTGCGCTGCGCGCCTTCGAAGCGACAAGCGCGACGCCCCTCGCTGCCGAGGAGCGCCGCGCACGTGCTCACACACTCGGGCCGCCGGACCGCTGCCCGCGTTCAGGCCCGCGCTGCGGGCATCGAACCATCAGGGGCAGAACGTGACCGACAGTCCGTTCGACAGCGAGGTCGACTTCGGCGCCGGCGGATCGCGGAACCAGGCCTGAGCGTTGACGACCGTGCCGGCGAAGACTTGGCTCCCGAGCAGCGTTCCTGCGCCGGCTTGGACCAGCGCGTTGAGGTCCGCCGAGAGCGAGCCGTCGCACTGCGCGAACGTGCCGCCCGAGTTGGCGACCGGAGCGCGCTGCGTCGGCGACTTGACGCACAAGAAACTCGAGCTGCCCAGGCCCCACGGGGTGGCCGACTGCGCGTAGCCGAAGAAGATCAGGCCCTGCTTGGCGCCTTCGACGTTGCTGGCGGTGATGATCGCCGGGCCAGCGTTCGGCTTGGGCGAGGGCACGCCGCTGGTCAGCGCCAGCGTCGCGAGGCAACCGTTCGACGTCGTACCGGACGTGCAGTAGTTGACCGGGCTCCCGTCGCAGCCGGAGCACTCGCCAGCGGAACCGAGCCGGAGATAGAACCCCGAGTACGGATTGCCGGGGTGACCACCGAACCAATAGCAGCCCGTGCCCAGGCCCGGGGCGCTGACGCAAGCCACGCCCGTGTTGGTGACGTCTCCGGTGAGATCGTTGTCGACGTTGATCCAGAACGAGTCGTTCTGTCCCAGGCCGTGGCCACAGGGATTCCCGAACGGGCCCCCGCCACAGGGGATGTTGTAGGTGCAGCCGCCCGCCACGGAGACGCTGGGCTCGCCGGCCAGGATGATGCCGTTGGCCGGCGCACCCGAAGGGTTCTCCATCTGGAACGACCAGTTGAAGTTGTCGAGTGCGGCCGAGTTGTCGAAGACGCCGTCCGCGTCCGACTGCATACAGAAGCCGAAGTTGGTGAAGTTCACGAGCCAGCAGCTGAGCAGACCGGCAGTCGTCGCGCCCGGCAGCGGAAAGCCCGACGCGGCGCCGAAGTCGAAGAAGCCGGCCGCCTGCGTCGTGAGCGGCGGCGGCGTGGGCGGCACGACGCCGACGCAAGTACCGCCGAGCGAGTCGTAGAAGCCGACCTTGATGTCGACGGCGCCGGTCAGCACCGCCGTGCAGTAGCCGAACTCGAAGAAGTTGATCTGGTTGTCGGTCGTCGATCCGAGCGGGTTGTTCGGGTTGCCCGCGCCGCCGGGGATGCGACCGTCGCCGTAGTAGTCCTCACAGTTGCCAGTTCCGGTGTAGAACGCGCCGCCGGTCCAGGCGCACGTGTTCTCGAACACCAGCAACGTGCTTGCGCGAGCCGCTTCAGCCCGGTCCTTGCTGAGCCAGCGCTTCATGGTCACGTCGTACGACCCGGCGTGTTTGATCTGGCCCGGAACCGCGTGGATATCGCTGGGGCTGATCCGCTGTTGAGCGAAGCTCACCGCGGACAGCAAACCGGCGGCGGCGAAGATCGGGAACGAACGCTGCATGTGCCTTCTCCTTGAACGTGGCGAGGCGCCAGTTCGGCCCTCGCCCATGCGCAGCCGCCCGCCAGCAGCTGCGCGCCATCGTTCCGCCCGTTCCTCGACTCTACCCGCGCTTGCGCAGGCGCACTACCGTCGTTCGTCGGCCGGACGACGCGCGGCAACAAAACAGCGCGGCGCCCCTCGTCATCGAGGAGCGCCGCGCTTTTCTCACGCGCTCAGGTCGTTCGACCTGAGCCCGCGTTCAGGCCCGTGAATCAGGGGCAGAACGTGACGGCCAAGCCGTTCGACAGCGAGGTCGACTTCGGCGCGGCCGGGTCGCGGAACCAAGCCTGGCCGTTGACGACCGTGCCGGCGAAGACCTGCTGGCCGAGCAGCGTGCCACCGCCAGCGGCGACGAGCGCGTTGATGTCAGCCGACAGGGTGCCGTTGCACTGATTGAAGGTGCCGCCCGAGTTGCCGACCGGAGCGCGCTGGGTCGGCGACTTGACGCAGAGGAAGCTCGTGCTGCCCAGGCCCCACGGGGTGGCCGACTGAGCGTAGCCGAAGAAGATCAGGCCCTGCTTGGCGCCTTCGACGTTGCTGGCGGTGATGATCGCCGGGCCGGCGTTCGGCTTGGGCGAAGGCACACCGCTCGTCAGCGCGAGGGTCGAGAGGCAGCCGTTGGTCGTCGTGCCAGGCGTGCAGTAGTTGACCGGGTTGCCGTCGCAGCCGGCGCACTCGCCAGCCGAGCCGATCTTCATGTAGAAGCCGGCGTACGGGTTGCCCGGGTGACCACCGAACCAGTAGCAGCCCGAACCACCACCCGGAGCGCTCACGCAAGCGACGCCCGTGTTGGTGCCGTCCCCGGTGAGGTCGTTGTCGACGTTCACCCAGAACGCGTCATCCTGGCCGAGGCCGTGACCGCAGGGGTTGCCACCGATCGCGTCCGTGCCGCAGGGGATGTTGTAGGTGCAGCCACCGACGGGCGAGGTGCCCGGCTCACCCGAGAGGATGATGCCGTTGGCCGGAGCGCCCGAGGGGTTCTCCATCTCGAACGACCAGTTGAAGTTGTCGAGAGCGGCCGAGTTGTCGAAGAAGCCATCCGCGTCCGACTGGAGGCAGAAGCCGAAGTTGGTGAAGTTCACCAGCCAGCAGGCGAGAACGCCCGCGGTGGTGGCGCCGGGGAGCGGGAAGCCCGCGGCAGCGCCGAAGTCGAAGTAGGCGTTGGCCTGCGTCGAAAGAGCCGGCGGGGTCGGTGCGATCGCGCCGAGGCACGTGCCGCCGAGCGAGTCGTAGAAGCCGACCTTGATGTCAACCGCACCCGTGAGGACGGCCGTGCAGTAGCCGAACTCGAAGAAGTTGATCAGGTTGTCGGCGGTCGATCCGAGCGGGTTGTTGGCATTGCCGATGCCGCCGGGGATACGGCCGTCGCCGTAGTAGTCCTCGCAGTCGCCGGTGCCGGTGTAGAACGCACCGCCGGTCCAGGTGCAGGTGTTGTCGTAGACCATCAGCGTGTTCGCGCGGGCCGCTTCAGCGCGGTCCTTGCTGAGCCAGCGCTTCATGGTCACGTCGTAGGTGCCGGCGTGCTTGATCTGGCCCGGAACAGCGTGGATGTCGCTGGAGCTGATCTGCTGTTGGGCAGTGCCAACGCTGCAGAGCAGGCCGGCAGCGGCGACGATCAGAGACGAACGAAGCATGTACTTTCTCCTGAAAAGTAGAGTGAAGGGAGAGAACCATCGGACTCCTCGAAGTCGCGCTACGACGCGCGGAGCGCCGCCCTCGGGAGTCTGGCCGTAGTTGTTGGAGAGCAGAGCGCGCCCAAGGGTTCCCCCCTGGACGGGGTTTCGCTCGATTCGCGGCCCACGCGGGACCGCGCTCGAACGCAACCTCGTACAAAAACGTACCACAGGCTTCACCGTGCGAAAGGGGGCCCTTCACTTTCCCGTGGGATCTCCCCAGATCCCCGCACCTCACGCGCGCTTGGTTCCACACTGCCCGCAGAAGCGGGCGCCCGCCGGGAAGGCGGCGCCGCAGGCGGTGCAGAAGGCTGCGCCGGCGGGAACTGCCGCTGCGGCTCCGGCGCCCGGCGCTTGACCGCCCGTCGGAGCTGCCGGTGCGGCCGGAGCGGCCTGGCCCGCGCCGCCTTGCGCCGCAGCGGCCTGTGCGCCCATCAGCATCTGGGCCATCCCCAGCCCCACGCCCAGGCCCGCGCCGCCCAGCAGGCCCCCGCCGCCGCCGCTGCCGTCTCCGCCACCCTTGGCCATACCCTCGCCGGCGCCGAGCATGGCCTTGCCCGCAGCGAAGCGCTGGTACGCGTCGACCCCGCCCACCGCGCGCAGGTAAGCCGCGTCGGTGTACAGCTTCTTCAAGTTGGCCGCGTCCGCTTCGTTGATCGCGATCACGAAGTTGCCCAGGCGCGGAATCATCACGCCATAGCTCGAGACGTGCCCGGCCATGCCCTCGAGGACCGACTTCTCGAGTTCTTCGGTGTAGGCGCCGCTGGTCACGTCCAGGAGCGGCCACTTGTTGCGCACGATCAGCTCCGCGATGCGGTCGCGGATCACCTTGAGCACCTGCTCGCGCATCCACGGACCGACCGGGTCGGCCTCGTGCCGCCCCATGCCCGCCAGCCCGATCACCAACGCCTCGGGCGAGGTCACGCGGAACGAGAACTCGCCGTGCACCATCGTCTCGACCGGCACACCGCTCTTGGGGTCCTCCACCGCGCCGATGCGTCCGCCGAACTTGAGCCCGGTGAAGTCGCGCGTGGTGACGAAGAACACCTCGGCGATCAACACGCGCCCGCCGGTGAACGAGTCCACCAGGTTGGAGAGGAAGGGCAGGTTGGCGCTGTCGAGCGTGTGTCGGCCGGGGCCCAGCGTCGCGACGACCTTGCCGTCGCGGAAGAAGACGCAGCGCTCGTCGGACTCGACGGTGAGCTGCGACTTCATCGGAATCGTCGGATCGGGGTGCTTCCAGACGACGAAGCCCTTGGCTTCGTCGGGGCGGGCGATCATCAGTTCGCCGACACCGCGCTTGATCCAGTCCATCACTCCCATGGGCTCGTTGCTCCTGATCGTTCGAGTAGAAAGGTTGCAGAACCGTCGGCTCGCTGCGCCGTTCGGCGTCGACCGCCCGCGCGCAAGTCGTTCTTGTTCGACAAGCGGACGCTAGGGTAACGGGCCGCTCGGCGCGGGGTACGCGCTCGGCGCGCGATTGTCCCGCAGGCTGCGAAGTCCTTTCCTCCTTGAGCGCCAACGACGAGTTGCCCGACTCCCAAGCGCCCGACGAGGCGCAGAGCGACCCGCCGCAACCCACGCAGGTCGACTTCCCGTGCGGTGAGTGCGGCGCGAAGCTCACCTGGGATCCCGACACGGACGCGCTGAGTTGCGGTCACTGCGGCGCGAAGCGTGCAGTGCCGCGCGCGGACGGACAGATCGTCGAACGCGCGCTCGAGGACGCGGGCGCGGCGGCGCGCGGCCTGGGCGGCGAGCAGCGGGCGCTGCGCTGCTCGAACTGCGCCGCCACCGTCGAACTGGCCGACGCGCGCACGGCGACGCTGTGTCCCTTCTGCGGCTCGGCCAGCGTGCTGCCCCAGGCCGCCAACCGCAACCTGATCCGCCCCGAGTCGATCCTGCCGCTCGACGTCGGCCGCGCCAGCGTCGAGCAGAACTTCCGGCGCTGGCTCGCGGGCCTGTGGTTCCGCCCGAACGCACTCAAGGCGGTGCGCAGCTTCGAGGCGGTCGGCGTGTACGTGCCCTACTGGACCTTCGACGCGCGCGTGCACTCGCAGTGGTCCGCCGACGCGGGCTACTACTACTACGTGACCGTGATGGTTCCCGTGACGCGCAACGGGCGCACCACGCTGCAGCCGCGCCAGGTGCGCAAGATCCGTTGGGTTCCGGCCTGGGGCGAGCGCGACGACCGCTACGACGACCTGTTGATCCACGCCTCGCGCGGCGTCAGCCCCGAACTCGCGCGCGCGCTGGGTCCCTACGACACGAAACAACTCGTGCCCTACCGGCCCGAGTACCTCGCGGGCTTCGTCGCCGAGGAGTACCAGCTCGATCTGGAGGGAGCGTGGAACGCCGCCCGCGAGGAGATCGCGGCCCTCCAGCGCCAGCGCTGCTCTGGCGACGTGCCCGGCGACACGCAGCGCAACCTGCGCGTCCACAACGAAATCGAGGACGTGCGCTGGAAGCACGTGCTCTTGCCGATGTGGTCGCTGAGCTATCGCTTCAACGGCAAGAGCTGGCCGGTGCTGGTGCACGGCGTGACGGGCAAGGTGCACGGTCGAGCTCCGCTGTCGTGGGCCAAGATCCTGCTCGCGGTGCTCGCGGCGCTGGCTCTGGTGGCGCTCGTGGTCGCGATCGCAGCGCAGACCTGAGCGGCGCACCTCACGCGGCGCAGCGCGATCCGCCGAGCACGCGCCAACTCGCGCGCAACGCGGCCCAGTCGGCGAGCGTGAAGCTGCCGCGCCGCGCGAAGTGGGCCAGCACCTCGTCCGCCGGAGTCCGTCCGCGCAGCGCGAAGCGTTCGGCGAACGCGACGAAGGCGGCGAGCATCGCCGGCGTGGCGAAGCGAGCGGGCCGCTCGAGCAGGCGCTCGGCGACCAGCGCGAAGGAACGCTTGGCGAGCCGCGCGAACTCCGCGTCGGCCAGCGCCGCACTCGAGGCGAGTTCGAGGCGCGCGACGGTCGGCGGCGCCCAGCGGGCCAGCTCCTCGAGGCAGCGCGCGTCGTCGAGCAGCACGCTCCACCAGATCAGCGGCGCGCAGGAAAGTTCGAGCGGCAAGGCGTCGAAGGCGCGCACCGCGAACCCGCGCTCGGGCAGGACGTGCGAGCGCAAACCCGCGACGTGGGCGGCGAAGTCCGCGCGGTCGGGCCACTGCCCATGCTCGCCGCGCTCCAACCACTCGCCAAACGGCCGGCCGTTGCGCGCCGGGGCTTCGAGCGCCCAGTCGAGGAAGCGCTCGAGCGTCGCGGGCGAATCCGTGCGCATCCAGCCGCGGCTGCGGGTCGCGCGGCGCTGCGCCGCGCCCAGCGAGCGCTGGCCGTGACTGGCCTGCTCGCGCAGCGGCGAACAGGCGAAGATCGCTTCGCTGAGCGGCGCGAGAGCCTGTGCAGCGGCCCAACGCTTGGGCGCACTGGCCGGCGAGCCGAAGGGCGCGCGCAGCACTGTCTCGAGCGCGGCGCCCTGCGCCGACCACGGATCGGCGCCGCAGGCCACAACTTCGAAGCCCCAGGCTGCGACGCGCTCCTCCAGTGCACGCCAGCGTCGCTCGAAGCTCTCGAACGCGTCGGCGGGAGAAGCGTGCTCGCCGCCGGCGATGCGCGCGATGCCGCGCGCGGCGATCGAAACGCCCGCGAGCGATGCAAGCGCCGCTCGCACCGCGCTCAACTCCGCAGGCTCGTCGTTCCAGGCTTCCGCCGCGCCACCCGCGGACTCGCGGCGCACCAGCACCTCGAACTCGAGTTGGTAGCCGCGCTCACTGGGCGCGAAGGGCCCCGCCTCCAGCACGGCGCGCAGGTCGGCGCGCAACAGCGTCCGGTAGGGCGAGCTCACCGGCTCAGCTCCACCCGCGCGCCGGTGTGGGCATCGAACCAGTGCAATTCGGACGGCGGCCACGCGACGCTCACGCCGGCGCCCCGCTCGAAGTCGGACGCGCCGTCGACCTCGACACTGAGCTCCGCTTCGCGCAGCGCCAGACGGAGCAGCGCGCGAGCACCCAGGCGTTCGATGCTCTCGATGCGGGCCGGCAGGGCGCGGGCGCTGGCGGGGCCGAGTTGGATCTGGTGGGGACGCACACCCAAGACGAGTGCGCCTTGATCGACGGGCGCGCCGAGGTGGCTCAAGCCGCCCAGCGTGTAGCGCCCGGAGTTGATCGAAACCGGGACGAGGTTCATCGGCGGCGAACCCAGGAAGGTCGCGACGAAGGTGTTGAGCGGGCGGCGGAACACCTCCAGCGGAGCGCCGACTTGTTCGATCGCGCCCTGGCGCATCAGGGCCACGCGCGCGCCGAGCGAGAGCGCTTCGACCTGGTCGTGCGTCACGTACAAGGTCGTGATGGCGAGGCGCGCGTGCAGGCTGGCGATCTCGCGCCGCAGTTCCGCGCGCGTGGCGGCGTCGAGGTTGGAGAGCGGCTCGTCGAACAGGAACAGGCGCGGCTCGCGCACCAGCGCGCGTCCGAGCGCCACGCGCTGCATCTGGCCCCCGGACAACTCGCCGGGCTTGCGCTCGAGCAACGCCTCGAGACCCAGCAGCGCCGCGGTCTCGCGCACGCGCTGCTCGATGCTCGCGCGCGAAAGCCCGCGCACCTCGAGCGGAAAGGCGAGGTTCTTCGCGACGCTCTTGTGCGGGTACAGCGCGTAGTTCTGGAACACCAGCGCCACGTCGCGCTCGCGCGGCGTGCGTTCGCTCGCGAGTTCGCCGTCGAGCCACAGCTCGCCCGCGCTGGGTTCGAGCAGCCCCGCCACGATGCGCAGCAACGTCGACTTGCCGCAGCCCGAGGGCCCCAGCAGCACCAGGAACTCGCCGTCTTCGATGGCCAACGTCGTCGGCGCCAGCGCGACGCTCGAGCCGTAGCGTTTGGAGATGCCCTTCAGGTCGACGCGCGCCATGCTCCGCTCCCCTTCAACGTTTGGCGGCCGCGATCGCGATGCCGCGCAGGAACAGGCGCTGCAGCGAGAAGTATGCCAGCAGGCACGGCGCGAGGACCATGGCCGAGGCCGCGAGCATGAGCTCGACGGCGGTGTTGTAGCTGCGGTTGAAACTCGCCAGCGCGAGCGTGAGCGTGCTCTTCTCCGGGCTCATCAAGTAGATCAGCGGCGTCCACAGGTCGTTCCAGGCGGCGAGGAAGGTGAACAGGCCGACGGTGACGAGCATCGGCCGCGCCAGCGGCAGGAAAATGCTCCACCACGCGCGCAGGTGGCCGCAGCCGTCGACGCGCGCCGCCTCGCCCAGCTCGGGTCCGAGCGCGAGGAAGTACTGGCGGAAGAGGAACACGAAGAAGGGCGAGCCGCCGAGCACGCTGGGCAACACGAGTGGAGCGAAGCTGTCGACCAGCCCCAGCGAACGGAACAGTAGGAAGCGCGGGATCGCGGTCGCCTGCTCGGGAACCATGAGCGTCGCGAGCACGCCGGCGAAGAGCAGCTCGCGGCCGCGGAACTCGACCCGCGCGAAGGCGTAGCCGGCGAGCGAGCAGGTGAACAACTGGCCGCCCACGCACAGCACGCTGACGAGCAGCGTGTTCGCGATCAGCCGCCGCCAGTCGCCCATGCGCTCCAGCGCGCGCACATAGTTCTCCCAGTGCGGATCGCGCGCCGCGGCGAGCCACGATCCGCCCAGGCCGTGGCCTTCGGCCTGGAGCGAGACCGAGAGCATGTAGAACAGCGGCGCGAGGAAGGCGTACGCGCACAGCGCCATCGCCACGCGCCGCCAGAACTTCGCTCCGAGCTTCAACGTGCGCTCCGTGCGGCGTAGTGCACCCAGCGTCGCGACGCGCGCAGCAACAGCCAGGTCGAGAGGCCCAGCAACGTGAACACCACCGCCGCGATGGCCGAGGCGTAGCCCATGTCGAGGCGCCGGAAGCCGGACTCGTACAGGTACAACGCCACGAAGCGCGTCGCATCGCCCGGACCGCCCTGAGTGAGCAGATAGGGCTGTGCGAAGACGTTGAACGCGCCGAGCAGGCCGATCGCGAGGTTGAACAGCAGCACGGGCGAGAGCTGAGGCAAGGTGACGTGCAAGAGCCGCCGCCACCAGCCGGCCCCATCGATGCGGGCCGCGTCTTCGAGCTGGGGATCGAGCGCCTGCAAAGCGGCCAGGAACACGAGCATCTGCCCGCCCACGCTCCAGCAGCTCATCAACACGAAGGCCGGGAGGACAGCGTCTGCGCTGCGCGTCCAGGGGATCGCATCCAACCCCATGCTCAGCAACGCCTCGTTCAAGAGCCCCTGATCGGGATCGAGCACGAAGCGCCACACGACCGCCACCACCACCGGCGAGAGCAGCGAGGGCGCGTACACCAGCGTGCGGGTCAGGACCGACCAGCGGCTGTGCTCGCGCAGCAGCAGCGCGAGGGCCAGCGCGAGCACCAGCCCGACCGGCACGCTGGTCGCGGCGTACGCGACGCTCGCGCGCAGCGAAGCGTGGAAGCTCGGATCCTCGAGCAGCCGCGCGAAGTTGGCTGCGCCGACCCAGCGCGTGTCGGACAGCGGTCGCAGCGGCGACCAGTCGCACAGCGCGAGCAGCGCGGTGCAGGCCGCCGGTCCGACGAAGAACAGCGCCGCGCCCAGCGACCAGGGCGCGAGCAGCACCAGCGCCGCTCGCTGCTCACCGCGTTCGAGGCGGCCACGCGAGCGCGCGAACAGGGCCAGGCCCAGCGCTGCGGCCGCGGCGAGCGCGAGCGCGAACGAGGCCTCCAGCGAACCGGCGCGCAGTCGCACCAGGCCCGCGCGCTCCCGCTCGCGCGCGAGCAATTGATCGACCTTGCGCGACATGCTCTGGCAGGCCTGCGCCACGTCGCACTGCTCGGCCAGCAGCACCTGCGCGAGTTCGGCGGCGCACAGGTCGGCGATCGCGCGCCAGTTCGCGAGCGGCGGCAGGAAGCGCGCCGTCGGCAGCACATCGAGGAACACCTGCTCGCTGCGCGGCGGGCGCTGCGGATCGAGGAAGTCGGCGCTCAGGGCCGCGCTGCGCAGGCCGGGCGCGCCGTTGCCGATTCGCGCGAGCAAGCCCTGGAAGCGCGGGCCGGCGAGCGCGCGCACGAACTCACAGGCCAGCGCGGGTTCGCGTGACGTGCGCGGAACGACGTAAGCCGTCATCGCGATCGCGGTCGCCTCGCGCGCGGCTCGCGGCAGCGGCGCGACGTCCCACTCGAAGGCGTCGATGTACTTGAAACGGTAGGTCTCCCAGTAGCCCACCGGTCCGTAGAACGCAGCGCGCCCGGCTTGGAACAGGCCTTGGCTGAAGGTGACCTCGAAGCTCGCGTCGAACGAAGCGACGCGCTCGACGTGCAGCAGCGAACGCACGAACTCGAGCGCGGCCACGGTCTGCGGTTCGTGGAACAGCGCGCGCTCGCCGTGCTCGTCGAGCAACTCGCCGCCGTTCTGCCAGATCCACGGTGAGAGCGCCTGCAGCCACTGCGTCAGCGAGACGCCCCACTGATCGATCCGGCCATCGCCGTCGCTGTCGCGCGTGGTGGCCCGCGCCGCGGCCAGGAACTCATCCCAGGTCCAGCCCGCGCGAGGCGCGTCGAGGCCCGCCGCGCGCAAGAGGTCGCGGTTGAAGTACATCACGTACGGCGTGAAGGTCGACGGAAGCCCGTACAGGTGGCCGCGCGCGTCGCGCAAGCCGTCGATCACGGGCAGGTACTCCTCGGCGCTCCAGCTCGGGTCAGCTCGCAGGTACGGCTCGAGGTCCACCAGCGCGCCCTCGGCGAGGTAGGCACCGAACTCGGTGACGTCGATGCGCGTGACGTCGAGTTGCAGCTCGCCGGCGAGCAGGAAGCGCGCTTTGTCCTGCTGGCCCACTGCGCCGCCCTGCTCCAGCAGCACTACGTCCAGGCCCGCGTGGCGCGCTTCGAACTCGCGCTCGAGCTCGTACAGCCCCGGCCACGACTCGAAGCCGCGCTCGTCGACCATCACCACCAGTCGCCGCGGCTCGCCGACCCGCGCCGCGCTCGGCTCGCCACCGAGACAATTCAGCGCCAGGGTCGCGAGCACGAGCAGCGCCATCGCCAGGGTTTGTAGCAGCGCGCGAGAGGGCGCGCAAAAGCCGGCCGGGGCCGCTAGCTTGCTCGCGCCGTGAGCCCCTCCGCGCGTCCGTCCCCCACCGCAGCCCACCGCTCGCTCGACGAACTGCCGCGCCTGGAGCGGCGCGTCGACGGCCGCTCGTGGCGGCGCTTCCTCGAGGCCGGCGGCGAGCGCATGGCGCTGCTGGGAGACGAACTGGGGCGCTTCGAGTGCTGGATGTGGCCGCTGGCGCTGGTGCGCGAGCTCGAGCCGTGGTTCCAGACCGAGCGCCTGCACCGCGGCCGCGATCTGGCCCGCGCCGTGGCCGTGCAGCCCGACCACGTCGAGGTCGAGTACGTCGCGCCCGGCCTGCGCGTGATCCAGCGCCTGTTCGTCGCGCGGACGCGGCGCGCGGCGTGGATGACCTTCGACGTGCAGACCAGCAGCGCGCTCGAACTCCAAGTGCGCTTCACGCCGCGCATCGAGCCCATGTGGCCCGCGGGACTCGGCGGACGACTCGCGCTGCGCGACGACGAGACGGGCGCCGTGGCGCTGAGCGAAGAGCTCGGGCGCTTCGCCGCGTTGCTGGGCAGCCCCGAGGCCGAGCCCTGCGAGATCGACGCCGACCACGCCGCTCCGCGCGAGCCGCTGGTCGTGCGCATGCCGTGCAGCGTGGCGCGCGCCGCACGCGGTCCGCTCGTGTTCTTCATCGCGGGCGCCGAGCGCGCGCCGCAAGCGCTGACTGAACAGGCCCGCGTCGGAGAGCAGGGCGCCGCGCGCGGCCATTCGCGCTTGGCGGCCGTGCTCGACGCCGCGCGCGCGGAATACCGCTGGATCGCACGCCACTGGGCCGATGAAGCGCGCGAGCTCGCGCAACACTGGCAGCGCTTCCTCGCGCGCACCACGCGCCTCGAGAGCGACGACGCGCGCCACGCGGAGGCCTTTGCGTGGGCCAAGATCGCGATCGAGAAGGCCTGGGTCGAAGTCGACGGCCTGGGCCGCGGACTGGTCGCCGGACTGGCCCGCAGCGGCGCGAGCGAGCGGCCGGGCTTCGGCTGGTTCTTCGGCGGCGATGCCCTCAGCGCCTCGCGCGCCATGTGCGCGTACGGCGACTTCGCCGGCGCGCGCGCGGCGCTCGAGTTCGTGGCGAACACGCAGCGCGAGGACGGCAAGCTGGCGCACGAGCTGGTGCTCTCCGCGGGCCTGTGCCGCTGGCGCGAGGACTATCCCTACGCCTACTACAAAGCGCAGATCACGCCCGGGTTCATCGCCTGCCTGCACGACTACTACCAGGCGAGCGGCGACGCAGAACTCGTGCAGCGGCTGTGGCCGGTGGTGCTCGCGGCGTGGGAGTGCTGTCGGCGCTGCTTCGAGCCCGACGGGTTGCTCTCCAACCGCAAGCTCGGCATCGCGGCGCTCGAGGCCGGTGAGCTGGTCGGACGCATCCGCAGCGACATCTACCTGCAGGGCATCTGGCTGAGCGCACTGCGCGGCCTCGAGCAACTCGCCGGAGCGCTGGGCCACGGCGAACTCCTCGCGCAGGTTCGCGCCGAGCGCGAGCGGGCGCGAGCGGCTGCAGAGAGCCTGTGGTCGGAGCGCGCTGGCCGCTACGCCTTCGCGCGGCTCGACGACGGCTCGCTGCAAGAGGACTCGACCTCGTACCAGGCGCTGGCGCTCTCGCGCGGACTGCTCGATCCGCAGCGCTCTGCGCGCAACGCCGCAGCGCTCAACCACCCAGCGCTGGCCGCCGACTGGGGCGTGCGACTGTTCGCCGACGACGCCAGCGTGTTCGACGGCGCGAGCTACAACACCGGCTCGGTGTTCCCCTACACCACCAACTTCGCGATCCTGGCCCAGTTCGCGCACGGCTTCACGCTCGCGGGCCACCAGTTGCTCGACTCGCAGCTCGCCCTGCACGGCTTCAGCGGCCTGGGCTTCGTGCCCGAGCACTTGTACGCCGAGCGCTGCGAGACGCCGGCGCGCGGTGTGCCGCATCAGATCTTCAGCTCCAGCACGATCGCGCAGTCCACGACGCACGGCGCCTTCGGCCTGGTCGCGGCCGCGCCCGACTCGTGCGCGGTGTTGCGCGTGCAACTGGCGCCGAACAGCCAGCGCTCGGCCCTGCGCGGAGTGCGCGTCGGCGCGGCGAGCTTCGATTTGGAAGTCGAGCGCGAGCACGGCGTCCACAGCGTGCTCACGGTGCGCGTGCGCAAGCTCGAAGGGCCGGCGCTCAAGCTCCTCGTGCGGCCGCTGCTCCCGCCGCTCACCCGCGCGGCGCGCGAGGGCTCGCGCGAGGTGGCCCTCAAGGCCCTGCCCGGCGCGCTCGAGGCGCAGTTGATGGGAGTCGACGTGCAACGCGAGGCCGTCTGGCGCCTGGAGCACCGCGCGGGCCCCGAGCTGCTGCTCGAGCGCTGCGAATTGCGCGAGGGCGCGCGCTCGGAGCAGTTGCGCGTGTGCGCCGTCGAGTTCGACGAGCAGGCCGTCACGTGGACGCTGTGGGGCCGCGCCGGACGCCGCTACCGCATCGCGTGGCGCTCGGACCTCGCGCTGCGCTTCGAAGGGGCCCGTTCGAGCGGCGCGCGCGAGCTCGAGCTCGAGTTCCCCGCGGCCGAACGCGAGTTCAGCGAGCTGCGGCTGCGCGCGATTGCACTCGAGCAGGCGAGCGCGCGATGAGTCCGGCCGATTCTTCGCGGCGTTCCACGCTGCTGGGCGCGCTGGCCGTGGCGCTCGCCGCGGCGCTGATGGCGCTGTGGACCTGGCGGCGCTGGGCCGACCCGCTCGTCGACTTCGGCGGCGAGGCGTACCTCGCCTGGCGCCTGGCGGAGGGCGACGTGCTCTACCGCGACCTCGCCAACTTCATCGGGCCGCTCGCGTCGTACACGCAGGCGCTGTGGATGCAGCTGTTCGGCGTGAGCTTGACCACCGTCGCCGTGGCCGGCCTGGCGCAGCTCGCGCTCGTGCTCGTGCTGCTGCACCGGCTGTGCACGCGACTGGCGAACCCCTTCGCCGCCAGCGCCGCCTGCGTGAGCTTCACCGTGCTGTGCGCGTTCGCGCTGCACTCGGGCGCGGGCAACTACAACTTCATCTGGCCCTACTCGCAGGACCTGCCGCTGGCCTTCGCGCTGTCGCTGATCGCCTTCGAGTGCGCGCACGCGTGGCTCCAGCAGCCGCGCTCGGCGCTGGCCCTCGGCGTCGGCGCATGCCTGGGCTTGGTGGTGCTGACCAAGGTCGAGACCACCGTCGCGCTGGGCGGCGGCCTGCTCGCGCTGTTCGCAGCCGCGCCGCAGCCGCTGCGCGCAAAGCTGCCGCACGCGCTGCTCGCGCTGGCGGGCGCGGCGGCGCCGTTCGCGTTGGCCGTCGGACTGCTGACGCTCGCCATGCCGTTCGATCAGGCGCTGCGCGGCGCGCTCGGCTCGTGGCCGCATGCGCTGCGCGGCGAGGCCGGCGACTTCCCGCTGTACCGCATCGCGATGGGGCTCGAGCCGCTCGGCTTCCACCTCGGGCGCATCGCCGCCTGGAGCGCGGGGACGACGTTGTGCGTCGCGCTGATCGCGTGGAGCGCGCGCCGCTTCGGCCGGGCCGCGGCGCTCGCGCTCGGATTCACCGTCGGCGCGCTCGCGGTCGCGGCGCTCGAGTTGAAGGACGCGCTGTACCCGCTGAGCCTGTACTCGCTCGCAGCGCTGGTCCTTGCGGTGCGCGCGCGCGCCCACAGCCCCGGCGGCGCGTTGCGCGTGGGCTGGTGCGCGTTCGCGCTGCTGCTGCTCCTGCGCATGGCGCTGAACGGCCGCGTGGAGTTCTACGGCTTTGTTCTCGCAGCTCCGGGCCTGGTCCTGCTCGTGCTCGCGCTGCTCGACTGGCTCCCTTCGCACTTCGGCGCCAGCGCCGGCGCCGTGCGAGCAGGACTCGCGCCGCTGGTCGCCGCACTGCTGATCGGCAACCTGCTGGCGATGGCGCAGGGCCGACGCTGGAACGCGCTGGAGCTCGGCGCCGGCGCAGACCGACTGCTCGTGAGCCCGCGCGGCCAGTTCCTGCCCGAAGCGCTGACCTGGGTGGACGAGCACTGCCCCGAGCGCGGCACGTTGCTCGTGCTGCCCGAAGGGGCGCTGCTCAACTACCTCGCGCGCCGCCGCGGTCCGACGCGGCACTTCAACTTCATGCCGCCGGAGCTGGTGATGTTCGGCGAGCAGGCCATGCTCGCGGAGCTGGCCGCTTCGCCGCCTGACGTGATCCTGCTCGTCCACCGCGACACGACGGAATACGGCCTGCCGTACTTCGGGCGCGACTACGGTCAGGCGCTGATGGAGTGGGTCAAGAGCAACTACCGCGCGTCCAAGCTGTGGAGCCTCGACCCGCGCGAGCGCCCGTTCGAGCCGGGCACGCGGCACGCCGTGGCGGCGCTGGAGCGCAAGCGATGAGCACGAGCACTCTCGAGCCGCAGACGCGTCGCGAGCGCTGGCTGGCGCTGCTCGCGCTGCTCGTCGCGTTCGCCTGGTCGGCGACGATCCGCATCCACTTCACGCTCGCCGACCCGGCCTTTCAGGGAACCAGCGCCGCGCACCTGCTGCGCACCGATCCCGCCTTCCTCTACTACGTGAGCGAGCGCATCGTCGAAGCCGGCGGAGCGGCGCCGGCCGACCTGCGCGCCGAGCCGAACGTCGAGTGGCCGGCGCTGACCGACCTCGCCAGCATCGAGACCCTCGGACAGGAATTCGTCGTCGCCTGGACCTACCTCGCGGCCGGCAAGCCGATGGCGCTGCACCTGTGGGCCGTGTGGGTGATGGGGCTGTGGTCGTCGCTGGTCGCCGTGGGCGTGTTCGGCGCCGCGTGGGAGCTCTCGCGCCGCGCCTCGTGGGCCGCCGCCGCGGTGCTGCTGTGGGCCGCGATGCTGGTGAACTACCGCACGCTGGGCTTCGTGTTGATCCGCGAGGACTTCGCCTTTCCGTGGATCGCGGCGCACTTGTGGCTCGCGCTGCGCGCTGCACGCACGCGCTCGACGCTCGACTTCGCGCTCGCCGGCGTGACGCTGCTCGCCTCGTGCGCTTTCTGGCACGCGGCGCAGTTCGTGATCCTGATCGAGGCGCTGGCGCTGCTCGCCTGGTTCCTGCGCTCGGGGCAGAACCCGTTCTCGGCGCCGCGCGCGTGGATCGCGCTAGCACTGCCTGCCGCGCTGTCGCTGGCCGTGCCCGTGCTGCGCGCCAAGCACTTCGCCCTCTCCGCTCCGATGCTGGTCGGCTACGCGTTGGTCTACGCAGCTTGGATCGCGCGCCGCGGCGCCGTCGGGCGCGTGAAGCTCGTCGCGCACGCCCTCGGCGCGCTGCTCGTGCTCGCGCTCGGCGCGACACAACTCTCGCGGGCCCTGGGCGGCGGCCTCGGCGACTTCAGCCACGTCTTCGCGCTCTTGCTGGCCAAGCTGCGCCACCTCGGCGCGCCGCCGGCCGACCCGCGCACGCTTGACTTCGACGTGCGCCTCTTGTGGCAGGGACCGTTCCGCACCGCGCAGCTCTCCGAACTCGTTCCGCTGGTCGCCGCCGGGCTGCTCGCGAGCGCAGCAGCGCTGGCGCTCACGGCGCGCGACTGGCTGCGCGGAGAGGGCCGCGCCGAGGCCGCGGTCGCAGCGCTGTTCACGCTCGCGTGCCTGGCAGCGAGCTGGCTCATCGAGCGCACCGCGCCGCTGCTGGGACTGTCGTCCGCCGTGCTGGCGGCGTGGGTGCTCTCGCAGTGGCGCTCGAGGCAGCTCGCGTTCGGCGCGGCGGCGCTGGCCTGCCTCGCGCACGGCGCACACCTGGTTTACCTCCCCTCGCACTACGCCATCGCCTGGTACCAGATCCCGCCCAGCGGGCGCGAGTCGGCGCACGTGCTCGAGTGGATCGGGGCCAACGTGCCCGCGGGCGAAGCGGTGGCGAGCGACTACTCCACGTCGGCCGCGGTGCTGGCCTTCGCGCGCCGCCCGGTGCTCAACCAGCCCAAGTACGAAACGCGCCGCAGCCGCGAGCGCATCGCGGACTTCTGCAGCGCGATCTACGCGGGCTCGCCGGCGGCGCTGGTGCAGTACCTGCGCGAGAACCGCGCGCGCTGGCTGCTCGTCAACCGCGCCTTCCTGGGCGGGAACGCCACCGATCTGGGCGGCATCCTGCCGACCGATCTGCCGCAGCTGCGGGACCGTGCGCTCCTGGCCCTGATGAGCGAGGATCCGCGCGAGTACCGGCGCGTCGGCGCGCTGCGGCTCGTCTACGAAGCCCCGCGCGAACTCAACGGGCGCGCCTACCGCGTCTACCGGCTCGACTGACTCGAGACTTCGCACCCATGACCCAACGCTCCGCACGACGCTCCCCCAACGAAGGCCTCGAGTCGCTCGCGACGTTCCCGCTCGACGGCGCAGGCGTGAAGAAGCTGACCGTTCTGAGCGCCAAGCTCGCGACGGAACGCGTGCGCGCGCTCGTGTTCCGCCCCACGCTCGAGGGCGGCGCGCAACCCGGCGAGTCGCTCACGCTCGCGCACGTTCCGCCGCTCGAGCCCGCGCGCCTGGAGGACGACGACGGCCCGCGCGCACGCTTCGAATTCGACGGGCACACGCTGCGCGCGCAAGTCGCGTTCAAGGAGAGCGCGAGCTTCTACGGCGGCGGCGCGAGCGCCGGCCGCCTGCTGCGCAACGGGCGCAGCGTCGAGTTCTGGAACAGCGACGCGTGGCGCTACGGCGAGAGCACCGCGGCGCTGTACTCGTCGCATCCGCTCGCGCTGGCGCTGTTCATCGACGGCTCGTGCGCGGCGGTGCTGGCGGACAGCCCGCGCCGCGGCAGCCTCGCTTTCGCCACCGACGGCGTGGAGTTCGCCTTCGAGGCCGAGCCCTTCGACGTGTGGCTCTTGCAGGCGCCCGATCTGAGCGCGCTGATGAGCGCGCTGACCGAGCTGATCGGAGCGATCGAGCTGCCGCCCCTGTGGGCGCTGGGCTATCAGCAGAGCCGCTGGTCGTACTCCAGCGCGCAGGAAGTGCGCGAGCTCGCCGCCAAGCTGCGCTCCAAGCGCATGCCCTGCGACGCGATCTGGCTCGACATCGATTGCCTGCGCGAGTTCCGCAGCTTCACCTGGGACTCGGAGCGCTTCCCCGAGCCCGAGCGGCTGCTCGAAGAGCTGCGCGAACAGGGCCTGCGAGTGGTGACGATCGTCGATCCGGGCATCGCCGTCGCCAAGCGCTATCCGACGCACAAGAGCGGACTGGAGGGCGAGCACTTCGTGCTCGACGAGCGCGGCGCGCCGGTCCTGGGCCGCGTGTGGCCCGGTGTGTGCTGCTTCCCCGACTTCACGCGCGAGAGCACGCGCGAGTGGTGGGCGGCGCAGGTCGAGAAGTACGTCGAGTGCGGCGTGGCCGGGCTGTGGATCGACATGAACGAGCCCAGCGTGTTCCGCACGCCCTCGCGCAGCTTGCCGCTGCGCGCGCAACACCGCGGCCTGGGCGGCGGCGACCACGCCAAGTTCCACAACCTCTACGGCCAGCTCATGGCGCAGTCCACGCGCGAGGGCCTGCTCAACGCGCGGCCGCACGAGCGGCCCTTCGTGTTGACGCGCGCGAACCACCTCAGCGGTGCGCGCTTCGCGGCGCAGTGGACCGGCGACAACCAGGCGAGCTGGGAGGACCTGCGATGGTCGATCGCAATGACGCTCACGCTGGGCTTGTGCGGCCAGCCGCTGGCCGGCGCCGACGTCGGCGGCTTCGACGGCGACCCCAGTCCCGAGTTGTTCGCGCGCTGGTTCGAGCTGGGCGCGTTCCTGCCGTTCTTCCGCGGGCACAGCCACAAGAGCGCCTGCCGCAAGGAGCCCTGGGCCTTCGGCGGCGAGTGCGAGCGCGCCGTCAAGCTCGCGCTGGAGCGCCGCATGCAGTTCCTGCCGACGCTCTACACGCTGTTCGAGCTCGCGCGCCGCACCGGCCTGCCCGTGGTGCGCCCGATGTTCTTCGCCGATCCCTGCGATCGGGCGCTGCGCGAACTCGACGACCAGTTCTTGTTCGGGCCCGATCTGATCGTCGCGCCGGTGCTCGAAGACGGCGCGCGCAAACGCACCGTGGTGCTCCCGGCGCGCGACGCCGAAGGCTGGTACCTGTTCCCCGCCGAACTCGAGGGCCGCTCGAAGGACATGCTCCCGCCCGGCCGCTACTCAGTCGACGCGCCGCTCGGCCAGACGCCGCTGTTCGCGCGCGCCGGACGCATCATCGTCAACAAGCCCTCGAAGCTGCACACCGCTGCGCAGGCCGACGAGGACCCGGTGCTGCACGTGTTCTTCGACTCGGGAATGCGCGCGACCGGCAGCCTGTACGAGGACGACGGACTCACGCGCGGGGCGCAGGGCAAGCTCACCACGCTCTCGGCGCGGATCCTGCGCGGCCGCGTGGTGATCGACGCCTTCGTCGACGGCGAAGAGGTGCTCGACCGCGCCTGGCGCGTGGTGGCGCACGGGCTGAAGACGCCGGTCAAGAGCTGAGCGCGCGCACATCGCGCGCGGCCGCGATCACGTCGCCGGCGGCGCCGCGGGCGTGATCGCGGGCAGCATCATCAGCATCTCGAAGCTGGGGAAGGTGTGCAGCTTCACCTTGGCGCGCGCGATCACGAGTTCGACGCCCGGGATGCGCTCGAAGGCCGGCGCCGCGCCCGGACGCATGCCCTGACAGCCCTCGGAGCGCGCCGACACGCGCTTTTGGAACTGGTCGCGCAGCGCGCCGTCGATCGAGCCGCCGACGAGGTTGCACACCTCGACCATGGCGTCCTTCTGCGCGCGGTCGAGGTCCTTGTCCTTGCGGCGCGTGGTGACGACTTCGTCGGTCATCATCATCAGGTAGCACGCGAACGCGATCGAGTCGGCCAGCGGCACGAGGATCGCCCCGTGCTGCGCCACGCCGTCCACGCTCACGCCGAACTTGAAGGCGATGTGCACGCTGCGCTCGCCCGCGACCTTGTGCGGGCTGCGCGTGGCCGTGACCTGCTCGAGCTCCAGCGGCCGGTCCAGCAGCATCCCCAAGTCGTCGCAGATGCGCCGCATGAGCGCCTCGCACAAGGCGAGGTCGGCTTGCTCCGCGATGTTCCCGCTCGCGGCCATCAGCCCCCGGCCTCGCGGCGCAGTTCGCGCCGCGTCAACTCGAGTGCAAACAGGCCGCCGCTCGTGCGGTAGACCAGGGCGCCGAGCGGCGGACCGACCAGCTCACGCTGCCCCGCGCCGATGAACGGCACGCTCATGCTGAAGCTCCCGACCGGATCCAGCGCCTGGCTCTTGATCCAGCCCGTGAGCATGTTGGCGCACTCCTTGAGCGCGTCTTCGACGTCCTCGCGCGCGAGCGGATCGTCGGGCGCGCTCATCAGGAGGCCGCGCGCGATCGCGCTGGCGCACTGCTCGCCCGTGCGCAGACTCAGCCGACCGTCGAGCGGACCGCGGAACTCGACCACCGCCTCGCGCTCGACGCTCATCGCAGCGCTCGCGCCGGCGTGCAGGTCCAACTCGACGCGGCCCTCCTCGCGCGTCGCCTCGCCAGGCAACGCGCCATCGAGTCGCGCGATGCGCTCGCACTCGCCGATCATGGTCGCGAAGACCTCCGCGACGGCGCGCTCGAGGTGATCGACCAACTCGCGATCGCTGGGAAGCGTCGGCGCGGATTGCGCGAGTGGCTCGGACCGTTCAGCCAAGATAGGCCTCCAAGGCGCGCCGGATGCTCTCCGGCGTGAACGGCTTGGTCACGTAGCCGTTGGCGCCGAGGTCCAGCGCCGACTTCATCATCGCCTCGCCGCCTTCGGTCGTGACCATGATCATCGGCAGCGCCTCCTTGGCGTGGCTGGTGCGCACGGCCTTGACGAAGTCCACGCCGTTCATCTCGGGCATGTTCACGTCGGACAGGATCAGGTCGATGTCGGGCTCGCTGCGCAGCCGCTCGAGACCTTCGACTCCGTTTCCTGCTTCGACCACGGCGCCGACGGGGATCTCCGCCTGGCGCAGGACGCGAGTGATGATCTTGCGCATGGTGGCGGAGTCATCGACGATCAAAACCTTGTTCATGGCAGTGCGGCTGGGTTCGAGATGAGGAGGAACGAACCGTCGGCGACGCCATCCGCCCGCGCGGCGGTGGTTCCGACAGCGAGCGCTTGTTTCGAGCGCGCGAGCCGGCGTTCTTGAACTGAAACACGACCGGCGCGCGCCGTTCGTGCAGCTCAGCCGCTCAGGCCGCGCGCTGGCGGAAGCAGGAACTGTGCGCCGACTCGGGCTGGAAGCCCTCGTCGACGTTCACGGTGGTCTCCGCCGTGCCGAGGAACAGGTAGCCGTCCGGTCGCAGCACGCGCCGCATGTTGGCCAGGATCCCGCGCTTGGTCTCGACGTCGAAGTAGATCATCACGTTGCGCAGGAGCACGAGGTCGAACTTGGGCAGGCTGTTCCAGGCGCGCCCCACCAGGTTGAACTCGCGCCACTCGATCCAGTTGCGCAGACGCTCGTCCACCTGCCAGTCCAGGCCCTTCTTCTGGAAGTACTTGACCAGCAGAGGCGCGGGCAGGCCGCGGTTGACTTCGAGCTGGCTGTACACGCCGTTGCGACAGCGCGCGAGCATGGCCTGCGAGATGTCGGTGGCGATGAACTGCACCGTCCAGGACTCCAGCTGCGGGAAGTGCTCGCGCAGCAACATGGCCAGCGAATAGGGCTCCTGACCGCTGGAGGCCGCCGCGCACCAGATGCTCAGGCGCTTGTCCGCGCGGCGCGCGTCGATCAGCGCCGGGATCACGCTCTGGCGCAGGTGCTGGTAGGGACCGACGTCGCGGAAGAACGAGGTCTCGTTGGTCGTCATCGCGTCGACGACGGCGCGCGCCAGGGCGCCGTGACGGTCGCGGCGCAGCTCGCGGACGAGACTGGGGATGCCGTCGAGGCCCGAGCGCTCGGCCACGGGCCCCAGGCGGGTCTCGACCAAGTACTCCTTGCCCGACTCCAGCACGATCGCTGCCGCGTCGCGCACGAAGGCGCTGACGAAGCGGAAGTCCTCGGGGCTCACACTCATGAAGGCTCACTCCTCGCGCGGGTACGCGCGCTCGACGACAGCGCCTGCACCACGCGCCCGGCCAGTTCTCCGATCGGCGCGACCACATCGGCCAGCCCCGCGCGCGCAATCGCGCCGGGCATGCCCCACACCACGCTCGTGGCCTCGTCCTGCACGAGCACGCGAGCACCGTTCGCACGCAGCTTCTCGGCGCCGAGCAGTCCGTCCTGCCCCATGCCGGTCAGCACCACCGCAAGCGTCGCGCCGCCGAACACCTCGGCCGCCGACTCGAACAGCACGTCGACCGACGGACGGCAGAAGTTGCGCGGCGGCCCCAGGTCGAGTTCGACCCGCGCCTCGCGCGCCGGACCGACCACGCGCATGTGTCGATCGCCCGGCGCCACCAGCGCCACGCCGCGCTCGAGGCCCTCGCCGCCGCGCGCCTCGCGCACGTCGAAGGCGCAACTGCCGCTCAGGCTCTGGGCCAGGTTGGCCGTGAATCCGGCGGGCATGTGTTGAACGATCAGGATCGGCAGTGCGAAGTCGGCCGGCAGCGCGCTGAGCACGACCTCGAGGGCGCGCGGCCCTCCGGTCGACGAGCCGATCACCAGGCAAACCGGTTCGGCGCGCAGGAGCGCCGACACCGACGTGCTCGCCAGCGCCGGCGCAGGTCGCGGAGGCGCGCTCGCCGGATCGCCCTCGCGCGGCGCGAGGCCGCCGAGCAGTTCGCGGACCTTGGCCGTGAGCGCCGCGCCCGCAGCCAGATCCTCGGCGCAGGCGATCACGCAGTCGGCCCCGGCCCGGCGCGCGGCCTGGGAGTTCGCCGACGAGTCCTCGTCAGCGGGCACGCAGGCCAGCACGACGCACTCCGGCGCCGCGGCTCGAACGAGCGCCAGCAGCGGCGCCCAGCCCTCGCCCGAAGGCTCTCCGGCGAGCACCACCAGCGTGGGCTGCAACAAACTCGCACGGGCGCGGAGTGCTTGGAGCGTCGCTACGACGCCGAGCAGCTCGAGCCCCTCGACATCGAGCGCATGCCGCACCATCTGGCGCCGCGCCGCGCCGACCGCGAGGGCCAGCACACTGGCCGAGGCCATCTTCAGCCCTGCGTCGGCGAGAGGCCCAGGAGCGCGAGCTTGTCCTGCACCATCTCGGGTGTGAAGGGCTTCATCAGATACTCGTTCGCGCCAGCGGCGAGCGCGCGCGCGACCTGCTCGATCTCGGTCTCGGTCGTGACCATCATCACCGGCAGGCTGCGCCAGCGGGCGTCGGTGCGCAGCGCGCGGATGAACTCGTAGCCGTTCATCTCCGGCATGTTCCAGTCGACCAGCGCGAGCGCCGGACTCGCGCCGGCCTCGAGCTTGTTCAGCGCGTCGCGCCCGTGGATCGCGGACAAGACCTCGTAGCCCAGGCCCGAGAGGATGCGCGTGAGCACCGTGCGAATCACCGCCGAGTCATCGACAACCAATGCAAGCACGCTCGTTCTCCTCCCCCGTTCGGGGGAGCTGGGGGCCTAGGGTGCGCAGGTATCGACGCTGGCATCCGCCGGACTGAAGCAGCGGCGCGCGACGTGCGAGCTGTGCGAGCGAGCTACTCGCCGGTCTCGAGCGTGCGGTCGATGTCGAGCACCAGCAGCAGTCCTTGCTCGCGCTGCACCACGCCGCGGATCAATTCGCGGCTGCGGCCGACGAGCGTGCGCGGCGGCGGCTCGAGCTGGAGCGAGTCGACCTCGAGTACGTCGCCGATCTCGTCGACCAGCAGGCTCACGGCGCCCTCCTCGCTGCGCACGACCACGTTCATCGGCGCGCGGGCGTCGGCGTGGTCCGGCCGACCCAGCCGCCTGCGCAGGTCGAGCGCGGTGACGATCTGACCGCGCAGGTTGATCAGGCCGCGCACGACCGAAGGCGCCAGCGGCACCGCGGTCATCTCCTGACTGCGGATGACCTCCTGCACGCGCCCGACCTCGACGCCGAACAGGCTCCGATCGAGATAGAAGGTGCAGAACTGCTCGACCTTGGCGGGAGTCGTGGGAACCGGGCTCATGCGAACACCTCGCGGCTGGCGGACGGGTCGAGATGGCAGGTGACGGCGGCGAGGTCCACGAGGTCGGTGACCTTGGACTGGATCACGCTCGTGCCCTGGATCAGGCCCTGGCGCGGACCGCCGCCCACGCGCAGGTCCTGCTCGACGATGTCGAGGATGCGCTCGACGACCAGCGCGTAGTTGCGCCCGCCGACGCGCGAGACCACCGCCTGCACGCTCTGGCGCTCGGGCTCGTCGAGGGAGCTGGTGCGTCCGAAGGCGCGCGCGAGTGGCAGCAGAGGGAGGATCTCGTCGCGGTACTGCACCACGCGTCGATCGCCGGAGACCTCGAGGTCCTGGAGCCGGAACTCCTCCAGGCGCGCGGCGTCCTCGAGCAGCGCGGCCATGCGCAGGTCCGCTCCGACCTGGAACAGCAGGAGGCGCTTGCTGGTCGCGCTCGCGGTGCTCTTGGCGCTCTCGCCGCTGTCCACGAGCCGCTCGGGCCCGTCGGCGAGCACGTGGGCGCGCTGCGCGAGCCCGAGCACGTCCAGGATCAGCGCCACGCGGCCGTCGCCCATGATCGTCGCGCCCGCGAACACCGGGATCGACTTGAGCCACTTGGCGAGCGGCTTGACCACGATTTCCTCGGTGTCGCAGATGCGCTCGACCACCAGCCCGAAGCGGCGCCCTTCGGCCTGCAGGATCACGATGTTGAGCGGATCGTCGGCGGCCGCGCGCGAGTTCAAGGCCAGCTCGCTCTCCAGGCGCACCAGCGGCAGCAACTGGCCGCGCAAGCGGTACACCGGCGCGCCCTCGATCGAATCGATCGCGCGCTGTCGCGCCTCTCCCTCCAGGCGCACCAGCTCGAGCAGCGAGACCTGCGGAATGGCGAAGCGCTCGCCGCCCGCGGTGACCACCAGCGCCGGGATGATCGCCAACGTGAGCGGGATCTTGATGCGCAGCGTCAGGCCTTGCAGGTAGCGGTTGGAGATGTCGACCTGGCCGCCGATCTTCTCGATGTTCGACTTGACCACGTCCATCCCCACGCCGCGGCCGGAGATGTTGGTGACTTGCTGCGCCGTCGAGAGTCCGGCCGCGAAGATCAGTCCGCAGGCTTCGCGCTCGCTCATGCGCGCGGCGTGCTCCTGCGTGATCAGCCCGTTGGAGACGGCCTTGCGCTTGACGCGCTCGACGTCGATGCCGCCGCCGTCGTCGTCGATCTCGAGGATCACCTGTCCGCCCTCGTGGAACGCGCGCAGCGTGAGCCGGCCTTCGGCGGGCTTGCCGCGCTCGGCGCGCACGGCGGGCGTTTCGATCCCGTGGTCGCAGGAGTTGCGCACGATGTGCGTCAGCGGATCCTTGATGGCCTCGAGGATGGTCTTGTCGAGTTCGGTCTCCTCGCCCTGCATCTCGACGCGGATGCGCTTGCCCAGCGCGGTGGACACGTCGCGCACGACGCGCGGCAACTTGCTCCACACGGTCATGACCGGCTGCATGCGCGTCTTCATCACGCTCTCCTGCAGCTCGGTGGTGATCAGGTTCAGGCGCTGCGTCGTCGCCACGAAGGCGTTGTCGCTGGAGTGCGAGGCGAGCTGCAGCACCTGGTTGCGCGCCAGCACGAGCTCGCCGACGAGGTTCATCAGCTTGTCGAGCTGACCGACGTCGACGCGGATCGAGTTCTCCGCCACGCCCGCGCCGGGCGCGCTCGGCGCAGCGGGCTTGGCGCGTTCGGGCGCAGCTGCGGGCGCAGCTGCGTGCGAGGGCGTCGCTGCGGCGGCGGGCGGCGCAGCGACAGGCGCGAGCTCGTGTGCAGCTTCGTGCGTGGCTTGGTGTCTGACTTCAGGCGCGACAGCCGGCGCGGCCTGGGGCGCGCTCTCGGCCACGGGCGCGGGAGCAGGCGCAGGAGCAGGCGCCGCAGCAGGACTCGCCGCCGCGGGCGCAACTGGCGTCTTCGCCGCGGCAGCAGCGCTCGCCTTGGGCGCGGCAGCGCCTGTGGCCCCGCCCTGGAGCGTCTTGAGTTGCGCCTTGAGCGCGACGAACTCCTCGTCGCCCTCGGCGCCGCTGGCCTCGATGCTGGCGAGCATCTTGCGCACCGCGTCGACCAGCTCGAGCAGGGCCGTGGTGATCTGACCGTCGACGCCGAGCTTTCCATCGCGCAGGAGCGAGAGCAGGTTCTCGCCCGCGTGGGTCAGCGACTCCAGCCGCGAGAAGCCCAGGAAGCCGCAGGCGCCTTTGATCGAGTGGATCGTGCGGAAGATGCTCGAGAGCATCTCGCGCGCCTGCGGGTGGCTCTCGAGCGCCAGCAGCTCGCTGTCGAGCCGGTCGAGGTTCTCGTGACTCTCGACCAGGAACTCCTTGACGACGTCGTCCATCTCTCCCATCGGGCAGGCCCTCCATGTGCGCACTCGCCCAGCCGCAACGGACGGCTCGGCGCGCGCGGGGGGCGCATCGGCGCGCCCCTGGAAAGACTTGACGCTCGAGCGCAGCGCCCGACGGCGCAGTTCGGAATCGGGACGAGGCGCGCAGGCGCGGACTCACGCGCGACCTAGGTCCGACGCCGGACACGAAGTCCGGATGCCAAGACCGGGCGCCGAGACCGAAACTCCCGACCGGCGCCGAAACCCGCCCGCAATTCGCGGAGCGGGTGGGGTGAGCGAGGGGACTCGAACCCCCGACCCCCAGGACCACAACCTGGTGCTCTAACCGACTGAGCTACGCCCACCGATCCGCCGCGGGCGCCAAAGCGCGCGCGCCCCCGCCCGAATGCGAGGGGCGGAAAGGATCGGCCGCCGAGCGGGTGTTGTCAAGTTTGGCGCGCGCCGCGCGCGAGATGTCGCTGGCTCGCGCCTGCGCGCTTTGGTCTAACGCTCCCCATCCCCACCGAACGCCTTCGGGCGCTCGCGCCGTCCCCAACTCCCATGAACCGATCCCTCGTCCTCGCGCTCGCCTGCGCGGCCCTGGCCTCCTGCTCCGCGCCGCAGTTCACCGTCGCGCCCTCGCTGGGGCGTTTCGAGCCCGAGGGCGACGTGAGCTACATCGACACCACGCAGCCGCTGCCGGCCACGCTCGACAACTCGGTCGAGGACCTGGACCTCGCCGAGAGCGAGAACACGCTGGGCGTGCGCGCCGACTTCAAGTTCGGCCTCCCGCACCTGACGCTCTCGACTCAGGCCTCGAGCTGGGACGGAAACGGCACGCTGAACGCCGACTTCGGCGGCATCCCCGCCAGCACCGCGGTCGACACCGAGCTCGACCTCGCCCTGCACCGCCTCGCGCTGACCTTCGACGTGCTCCCCTCGGACATGTTCGAGCTAGGCCTGGGTTTCGGCGTGACGGTCGCCGACGTCGAAGCGCAGGTCACCGACTCGGGCAACACGCTGACCGAGAGCGCCGACGAGATCGCGCCGCTGCCGGTGCTCGCGCTGCGCGCCGGCGTGCGCGTCTGGCGCCTGGACTTCGAGGCGCTGCTCTCGGGCATGAGCATCGACTACGACGGCGACGAAGCGACGTACCTGGAGGCCGACCTCAACGCCAAGCTGGCGCTGTTCGGGGCGCCCGGCTCGGCCAACGGCTCGCTGGTGGTCGGCTGGCGCCAGATCGATCTCGACGTCGAGTACGACGACGGCGACGCGGCCGCCGCCGTGGACCTTTCGTTCAGCGGACCGTACTTCGGGCTACAACTGGGGCTGTGAACCCCGACCCGCGCGCGCAACAGCCCCAGCCCGACCCCGGCGGCCCGAGCTGGGGGCCGATGAGCGAGCGCCACTGGTCGCGCGCGCGCGCCGACTCCAACCGCGAAGCGCTGGAGTACTACCGCCAGCGCTCGCGCGCACCGGGCGTGGCCGAGGGCGGCGCCGAGCGCAACTTCTACTGCATGAAGTGCGACGGCGTGATCGCCTACACGCAGGGCGGCGGCGCCTGTCCGCACTGCGGCGCGGCCTTCGACGAGAACGTCAAGCGCTACTTCAACTGGGTCGAGATCAACGAGCCGCCGCCCAGCGATTTCCTGCCCTTGCTCAAGCTGGCCGCCGCGGGCTTGGCCGGATTGGGGCTGCTCGCGGCGTTGGTGTGGTGGTGGCTGGCATGAGCGAGAGCGAGCTCGATCCGCGCTTCGATCGCCAGGTGCGCTTCGCGCCGCTGGGCCTCGAGGGCCAGCGGCGCCTGGGCGCGAGTTCGGTGCTGATCGTCGGCTGCGGAGCGCTGGGCGGCGCGCTGGCGCTGCAGCTGGTGCGCTCGGGCGTGGGGCGCATCCGACTGGTCGACCGCGACGTGGTCGAGCTGACGAACCTGCCGCGCCAGGTGCTGTTCGAGCCCGGGCACGTGGGTCGTCCCAAGGCCGCGGCCGCGCGCGAGTCGCTGGCGCGCATCGGCGGTCCGTCGCAGGTCGAGGCCTGCGCCGAGCACCTCGACGCCGACAACATCGCCGAGCTGGCGCGCGGCGTCGACCTGGTGCTCGACGGAACGGACAACCTCGCCACGCGCTACCTGGTCAACGATTTCTGCGTCGAGCGCGGCCTGCCGTGGGTGTACGGCGGCGTCGTAGGCGCGAGCGGCCTGGTGCTGCCGATCGTGCCCGGCGCGAGCGCGTGCCTGCGCTGCGTGTTCCCAGATCCGCCGCCGGCGGGCAGCCTGCCGACCTGCGACACGGCCGGAGTGATCCTGCCGGCCGTCGCCGCCATCGCGGCTCTGCAGTGCGGCGCTGCGCTGCGGCTTTTGTCCGCGGCGCGCGAGAGCTGGCGCGCCCACCGCAGCCGGCTGATCGAGCTGGACGTGTGGAACCTCGAGTCCCACACGCTGGACGCAGCGCGCGACCCGGCCTGCCCCTGCTGCGCTGAGCGGCGCTTCGAGTTCCTCGACGCGGGCGCGGGCGGCGCCACAGTCTCGCTGTGCGGCCGCAACACCGTGCAGGTGCGCCCGGCGCTGCGCGCGAACGTCGAGCTCGAGCCCTTGGCCGCGCGCCTCTCGGCCAGCGTGCTCGACCTCGCGCTGCGCGACGGCGTGCTGAGCTTTCGCGCGGAAGACAAACGCTTCACCGTGTTCCGCGACGGCCGTGCGCTGATCGAAGGGCTCGACGACGCGGTGCGCGCGCGCGCGCTGTACGACCGCTTCCTGGGCTCGTGAAGCCGGCGCTGGTGATCCTGGCGGCCGGCGCGAGTCGGCGCCTGGGAAGCTGCAAGGCGCTGGTGCGCTGGCGCGCGGGAACCACGCTCGAGCTGCTGGTCGCCGCTGGCGCGCAACTCGACGAGTGCGCGCCGCTGATCGTCACCGGAGCGGATCACGAACAGATCGCCGCCCACGCGCCGCGCGGCGCGCAGCTCGCGCACAACCGGCGTTGGGAGCTCGGCCGGCTCGAGAGCGTGCGCGTGGCGCGCGAAGCCCGCGCTGGACGCGCGCTGTGCCTCGCGCCGGTCGACGTTCCGCTGGTGGGCGCGCCGGTGTTCGCTGCGTTGCTCGCGCGCTGGCTCGAGTCCGGCGCCCCGCCGGGCGGCTGGCTCGCTCCTCGCAGCGCGCACGGCCCGCCGCGCTTCGGCCATCCGGTGATCGTCGGCCCGGCGCTGCTGGCGCAGCTCGACGGCCTCGCGCCCGACGCCGACCTGCGCGACCTGCGCGCGCGCGCCCGCCCGCTCGACTCCGCGCCGTGCTCGGACGAGCGCATCTTCGACGACCTCGACACGCCGGAAGATCTTTCGCGCCTCGTCGAACGCGAAGCGCGAGGCGAGTAAAGCCGCTTTTGGTGCAGCCGCGGCTGGGGCGCAGTCGATATCCGCCGACCGATCCCCATGAGCTTCCAAGGCGATGTCGCCGGACTTGGACTGGGCGAACTGCTCCAAGGCCTGGCTCGAGGCGGCCGTGAAGGCGTCTTGACGCTGCGCGGCGGAGCTCTGTCGGCGCGCCTGGGCGTGTGCGAGGGTCAGCTGCAACTGCTGCCCGAGCTGGGCGAGGATCCCGAGCAGTGGCGGCGGCGCAGCGAACGCGCCTGGGTCAAGGACCCCGACCAGCGCATCGACTCGCTGCGCATGAGCGAGATCGCCCACGCCGCGCGCATGGACGTGATGTTCGAGCTGCTCGACTGCGAAGGCGTGCACTTCCGCTTCGAGCCCGGACCGATCGTGGTCGACCCCGGCGACTCCGCGGCCGGCGATTCGGGCCGCGCGCTGGAGCGAGTGAACAGCGGCGACACGCTCGAGCGCCTGGCGCCGGTGACCTGTCCGCCGATCTCGGTCGAGTACGTGTTGCTCGAGTACGCGCGCCTGTGCGACGAACTCGCCAGCCAGCCGGGCGCGGCCTCGATCCCGGCCACGCTCGTGCCGTGCGTGCTCGACGACAAGCCGCCCGAGAAGTCGCTCACGCGCATCTGGCACGAGTGCGACGGGATGAGCACGCTGCGCGAGATCGGCGACCGACTCGGCTGGCCGCTCCGCCAGGTGCGCGGCGCCATCGCGGCGCTCTACCAGCACGGCGCGATCCGCGCCGCAGATCCCAGCGAACTGCTGGCGCTGGCGCAGATGGAGCTCGCCTCCAATCGCCTCGCGCGCGCCGCGGCGCGCATCAGCGGCTGGTGCGATTTCTCGGCCCCCGGGCCGACGGCGCCGGGCGATCTCGAGTTGCTGCTGGCCGAGTGGGACAAGGGCAAGCTGCCGGCCGCGCTGGCCAGCATGGACACGCGCAGCGCGCGCACGCTGCTGCGCCGGCTCGACGCCTCGGGCGCGGACACCAGCGTGCTGGTCGCGCGCTGGCGCGAAGCGCGCAAGCACCACAAACACGACCCGATCTGCGAGCTGCGCCTGCTGCACTGGCAGCACCGCAGCACGAACGACGCCGATGCGCCGGCGATCGGCGACATCCTGCGCGTGGCGCGCAAGTTCCAGGAGAGCGGCCAGAACTGGCGCGCCGGAATCCTGCTGCGCACGGCGGCCTCGCGCGGGCCGGAGACCACCTCGGTGCGGCTCGAGATCGGCCAGCGCCTGATGGCGGTCGGCGAGCGCGAAGACGGCGCGGCCTGGGTCGTCGAAGCCTGCCGCGGGCTGCTGCTGGCCAACGCGCCCGACAAGGCCATCGCACCGCTGCGCCAGCTGCTCGAGGCCGTTCCGACGCACCGCGAAGCCAAGGCGCTGCTCAACGTCGCCCACGGCAAGACGGTCACGGGCAAGCGCACGCGGCGCAACTCGGTGGTCGTGCTGAGCACGCTGCTGGCGCTCTCGAGCATCGCCTTCGTCAAGGTGCGCGCTGACTCGGCGCACGACGCGCAGCTCGAAGAGGTGCGCGAGCTGCACTCCGACCCCGAACGCGCGCTGCAGCGCTTGAACGAGCTGTTCGGCGACGAGGACGACAGCGCGGTCGCGGCGCTGCGCACGGAGCTGCAAGCGCGGGTTGAGCACCGCGCGCAGTCCGTGCGAGCCGAGTGGCTCGAGCGCTACCAGCAGTGCCAGCTGGAGTGCTCCAGCGGCGATCCGGTGGTCGGCCTGCGCAACGCGCTCGCCCTGCCCCAGGCCCCGCCGCCGCGCGCGGGAGAGAGCGCGCTGCCCAAGCTCGAGATCTTGCTCGAAGGCTTGGCCGCCGGACTCGAGGAGCAACTGGCGGCCTGGGGTCAGGCCAGCGACGACTCCAGCGAAGCGCTGCACACCGAAGCGCGCATGACGCGCCTGGTGGCCGACCTGCTCGCGCTGATCGAGGCCAGCCCAGGTTCTCCGGAGCTGCAGAGCTTCGGCGAGCGCATCGCCACGCTCTCCGGAGCGCTGTCCGCGCGCAGCGAGTTGCGCGCGAAGGCGCGCGAACAGCGGATGCGCGACTCGAACCTGGCGCAGCAGGAACAACTCCTGATCTCGGCCCGCGAACACGCCAAGGCCGGCGACCTCGAGCGCGCGGTCGAGAGCTACGCGCGGATCAGCGCGACCGACGACGCGCAACGGCTGGTGGAGCTCCTCTCGAGCGAGATCGACGCGGTCACGCGCCACCGCGACGCGGTGCGCACCGCGCGCGAGCTGGCGGAACGGGGCCAGCACGCCGAGGCGCTGGCGACGCTGCGCAAGGAGTGCTCCAACCCCAGCGAGCACCTGCTCCCCTGCCGCATCGACTCGCTGCCGCACGGCGCGCGCGCGCGCTTCGACGACGGCGCTTCGCGCGTGACGCCCTTCGTGCTCGAGACCGCTCCCGGGGCGCCGACCGTGCTGCACTTCGAGTACGAGGGCTTCGAGACCACGCGCATCTCGATCGACTCACCCGAGAACGTGACCGTGCTGCTCTCGCGCACGCCCGAGCGCGCCTGGAGCTCGAACGCCAGCGTGCTCGCCGCGCCCGTGCCGGTCGACGACGAACACATCGTGTGCGACCGCCAAGGTCGGATCGCGCGCCTGGGACGCGCCGGCAACGTGACCTGGGCGCGCCAGATCGAATCCATCGGCGGCATCGCCCGCACGCCGGTGTTCTTGCCCAAGCAACCCGGAACCCTGCTGGCCCTGAGCGAAGAGGGCTCGGCCTGGTTGATCGACTCGAGCGACGGACAGATCGAGGGACCGCAGGGGCTGCGCTCTGCGCCGCTCAGCGGGCCGCTCGCGACCCCCAGCGGCGCGCGCGCAGTGCTGAACGACGGGCGCGAGCTGCTGTGGACCTCGCGCCTCGCGCCGGAACAGGACAACGCGCTGGCGCAAGCGGATCGGCCGGGCCCCGACCGCGGCCACGACGCCGGGCTCGCGATCCTGCGCCGCAACCCGCTCAACTCGAGCCTGGCTTCGCCCTGGGGCGACTGGATCGTGGAGGTCACCGAGCGCGACTTCGTGGTGCGGCGCTCGAACGCCAGCGATCCGGAGTTCGGCGTGCAGCGCGTCGGCGAGTGGAATTTCGTCGCCTGGGAAGCGCCGCGCGCGCGCGCCCCGCGCGGTCGACTGTGGATCAGCGACGGCTACGGCCTGCGCGCGTTCTCGCCCTAAACGAGCGCGAACGACCGCGAACGACCGCGAGCGCTCGCGAGCGTTGAGTCGCTCAGGGGTGGATGCGGTAGATCGTGCGCGGGAAGGGAATCACTTCGCGCACGTGCTCGACGCCGCAGACCCACGCGACCGTGCGCTCCAGGCCCAGTCCGAACCCGGCGTGCGGCACCGAGCCGTAGCGGCGCAGGTCGAGGTACCACTGGAAGAAGTCCTCGGGCAGCTGCTCGTGCCGAATGCGCGAGAGCAGCAGTTCGAGGTCGTCCTCGCGCTGGCTGCCGCCGATGATCTCCCCCACGCCTTCGGAGCCGAGCACGTCGACCGACAGGCACTTGGTCGGGTCGGCGGGGTCGCGCTTCATGTAGAAGGCTTTGATCGCGGCCGGATAGCGGTGGACCATCACCGGTCGGTCGAACTGGTTCGAGATGATGGTCTCGTCGGGCGCGCCGAAGTCGTCGCCGGCGACGTGCTTGGACTCGGGGTTCGCCGCGAGCACTGCGCAGGCCTCGTCGTAGGTCATGCGCGGGAAGGGCGGCTTGATGGCTTCGAGCTTGGAGAGGTCGCGCTCGAGCACAGCCAGTTCGGTGCGGCGCGTCTTCAGCACCACGTCGACCACATGGCACAGCATGTCCTCGGCCAGTTGCATGACATCGTCGAGTCCGGCGTAAGCCATCTCCGGCTCGAGCATCCAGAACTCGGTCAGGTGGCGGCGCGTCTTGCTCTTCTCGGCGCGGAAGGTCGGCCCGAAGGTGTAGACCTTGCCGAAGGCGAGCGCGGCCGCCTCGGCGTAGAGCTGACCCGACTGCGTGAGGTACGCGGTGCTGTCGAAGTACGGCACTTCGAACAGCGTCGAGGTGCCCTCGCAGGCGTTGGGCGTGAAGATCGGCGAGTCGACGCAGACGAAGCCGCGCGAGTCGAAGAAGTTGCGCAGCGCCATCATGATCGTGTGGCGGATGCGCAGGATGGCCCACGGGCGGCGCGAGCGCAGCCACAGGTGGCGGTGCTCGAGCAGGAAGTCGATGCCGTGCTCCTTGGGCGTGATCGGATAGCCCTCGGCAGCCAGTTGCAACACCGCACCCGAGCTCACGTCGATCTCGAAGCCGCCCGGCGCGCGCGGCTCGGCCTTGACCAAGCCGGTGAGCACCAGGCTCGACTCCTGCCCGGCGCGCGAGACGGCCTCGAACAGCTCGTCGCCGACGTTGTTCTTGAACAGCACGCACTGCACCACGCCCGAGCCGTCGCGCATCTGCACGAAGTGCAGCTTGCCCTTCGACGTGCGGCTGTAGACCCAGCCCTGGAGGGTGACGGTTTGTCCGACGTGCTGGCCAAGCTTCTCGATGGTGGTGACGGTCATGGGAACATCGTGTAGGCGGGAGACAGTTCGACGTCGGTGACGGCGCCGTCGCGCAGCAGCACGCGCCCCTTGCACAGCACGCCGTTGCGGCGCGCCTCGAGCGGCACCTCGTGCGCGCCCTCGGCCGCGAGCAGACGCTCGAGTTCGTCGCGCGTCGGCACGAGCTGCACGCGCTCGAAGCCCTGCGCCAGCACGCGTGCGATGATGCGGCTGACGGGATCAGCCGGATCGGCGGAGGCCTGGGCCGCGGGCGCAGGACGCAGAGCCGCCTGCGTCGCGCGCAGGATCGAGTCCTCCAGGCGTCGCTGGCCATCGCGCATCTCGATCAGCACGTGTTCGATGCGGCGCAGGTCGAGGTCGCTGCGCTCCTTGGCGAGCGCGCCGAGCGCAACCCGCAGCTCTTCGAGGGCGTCGAGCTTCGCGGCGGCGCGCTCCAGGCGCGCGAGACGCTCCAGCACGGCCCACACGCCGATCGCAGCAGCCACTGCGGCCAGCGCCGCGAGACCGACGAGCCACGGAACGAGCGCAGTTCCTGCTTCTGCGGCCGGAAACGCGACGGCGGCGAGAGGAGTTTCGAGGAATGACGGCATGGGACCCCAGTCGCGGAGGATACGCGCGAGTCCGCGCGAACCCAAGCGAGCGCCAGCGCCGCGCTTGAAGCACACCTGGACCTACCTACCATTGGCCGCGCATGAAGCGGGTCCTGGTTGCGCTCGCCTGTCTCGCGACGGCGGCGCTGGTGTTCCTGTTGCCAGCCGGCGATCCCGCGCGCATGGCGGCGCTCGACGCCTATACGTTGCTCGAGTTGCCGGTCGAGGAAGGCGGGCCGACGATCGCGCAGCGGATCCTCGAAGGTCCGGCGGTCATCTCGCGCACGGACTCGCAGCTCGAGCTGTCGCTGTTCGGCTGCATCCTCGCCACCGACCCGCCCAGCGCCGACCTCGAGGTCCACGGGCTCGCGCGGCGCAGCCTGGTGCGCGGACTGCGCAAGATCGCCGCGGACAAGGGCCTGGAGCTGAAGTTCGAAGGCGAACTCGACGCCTCCAAGAGCAACGCCGAGCGCGGCGCGGGCTTCACGGTGATGCTCGACGGTGAGCGGCTCTCGCTGCAGTACACGCACCGTCAGGACGGGACCTTGACGGTCCATCGCGACGGCTGGAAGCCGCCGCAGCGCAGCTCGCTGCTCCCTCCGGTGCTCGCCATCGCGCTCGCGATCGCCTTCCGCAAGCCGATCCTGGCGCTGTTCGCCGGCGTGTGGTGCGCGGCGATCCTCATGCGGCTCGACGGCGGCGCGAACGCAGCGGTGGCGGCGGGCGCGGGGCTGCTCGACGTCGCCAGCAGCATGCTCTGGCCGCAGCTGGTCGACACGAACAAGCAGATGATCATGGGCTTCGTCGTCGCCATGCTCGCGATGGTCGGCGTGATGACCGTGAGCGGCGGCATCCGCGGCATGGTCGACGCGCTCGCGCGGTTGGCGCGCGGCGTCAAGAGCACGCAGATCGCCACGTGGATGATGGGTTTGGCGGTGTTCTTCGACGACTACGCCAACTGCATCCTGGTCGGCACGACGATGCGGCCGCTCGCCGACCGCTTCCGCATCTCGCGCGAGAAGCTCTCGTACCTCGTCGACAGCACCGCCGCGCCCATCGCCGGCATCTCGATCTTCTCGACCTGGATCGCCTACGAGGTCTCGACCTTCGCGCCGCAACTGCCCGCCGCGGGCCTGAGCGTCGGCGACGGCTATGCGGTGTTCGTGGAGACGCTGCCCTATCGCTTCTACTGCCTGTTCACGCTGTTCTTCGTGGGCGCGCTGGTGCTGACCGGCCGCGACTTCGGGCCGATGCTCACCGCCGAGCGCCGCGCGCGCAGCACGGGCCAGCTCGTGCGCCCGGGCGGCAAGCCCATGGTGGGCGATGCGGCGACCTCGCTCGAGCCCGCCCCCGGCGTGACGCCGCGCGCGATCAACGCACTCCTGCCCGTGGTCACGTTCGTGCTGGTGACGCTGGTCGAGATCGTGCGCGTGGGCCTCGCGGCGCATCCCGAGCACTCGCTCGTCGCGCTGTTCAGCGAGTTCCGCGCCATCACCGACGTGCTCGCCGACGGCGAGAGCACGCGTGCGATCCTGGTCGGCGCGTGCAGCGGACTGGGGCTGGCCGCGGTGCTCGCGCTGTTGGCCGGCGCCGCCGCGCACATCCCGCGCGCGGTGTTCGTCACGCTGCGCAACATGGGTGTCGCAGTTGGGATCCTGTACCTCGCCTGGATGATCGGCGACGCGTGCGGATCGCTGCGCACCGCGTCGTTCCTCAGTGAGCTGGTCGGCCCGCACCTCGCACCCGCGGCGCTGCCCACGGTGCTGTTCGCCCTTTCCGCGGGCATCGCCTTCGCCACGGGCACCTCCTGGGGCACGATGAGCATCCTGCTGCCGCTGGTGGTGGGCCTGTCGTTCAACATGGGCCAGCTCATCCCGCTCGGCGGCCACGCGTTGATGGTGATGTCGATCGCTGCGGTGCTCGAGGGCTCGATCTTCGGCGACCACTGCTCGCCGATCTCGGACACCACGATCCTGTCCTCCACGGCCTGCGCCGCCGACCACATCGACCACACGCGCACGCAGATGGTCTACGCGCTCACGACCATGGCGACGGCGATCGTGCTGGGCTACTTCCCCTGCGCCTTCATGGGCTGGGACCCGTGGGTCGCGCTGCCGGCGGGCTGCGGGGCGCTGCTCATGATCCTGCTCGTGTTCGGACGAAAGACTCCGGCCGCCTCCGTCTAGCGTCCCGTGCCGCTCCCCCAGACCCTCGGTCGCCGACTTCTGCTCGGCGTGCTCTTCGGCGTGGCGGTTTACGCCGCCATCCTGATCTGGGCCGACCTCGGCGCGGTGATGACCACGCTGCGCAACCTGCCGCTGTGGGTCCTGCCGGCCTGCTGCGCGCTGTCGCTGGCCAACTACACCGTGCGCTTCTGGAAGTGGCGGCGCTACTGCGAGCTGCTGAAGATCGAACTGCCGCTCGGCGCCTCGTTCCTGATCAGCCTCTCGGGTCTGGCGATGTCCGTCACGCCCGGAAAGATGGGCGAGGTGTTCAAGTCCTGGCTGGTGCGCAAGGTCACCGGCGTGCGCATCCACGAGTCGGCCCCGATCGTGGTGGCCGAACGCTTCACCGACCTGCTCGGCTATCTGATCCTCGTCGCCGTCGGCGGACTGAACACTGCGCCCGAGTACGCCTGGATGTTCTGGGCCATGCTCGCCGTGTGCGGCGTGGCGCTCGCGCTCGCGGGCTCGGAGAGCTTTGCGCGCTCGAGCGTGGCCGCCATCGCGCGCACGCCGATGGTGAGCCGCCTCGCGCCGCGCGTCGACGTGGCCTTCAAGAGCACGCGCATCCTGCTCGCGCCGCGCGAAGTGCTCATGCCCACGCTGGTGAGCGTGCTCGGCTGGGGCCTGGAGTGCACGGGCTTTTGGATCATCGCCAACGCCGTCGTGCCCGACTCCACGCCCTGGCTGTACGCGGTGTTCGCGTTCGCGTTCAGCGCCGTGGCCGGCGCCGTGGCGATCATCGCGCCCGGCGGACTGGTGATCACCGAAGGCCTGCTCGGCACGTTGCTGCGTCCGCGCTACCAGCCCGCGCTCGAGCGCACGCTGGGCCTGGTCGGAGACGCTGCGCGCGAAGCCGCGCGCGCGCACGCGGCCGGCGCCGTGATCCTCGCGCGCCTGTGCACGCTGTGGTTCGCGGTGCTCGTCGGCTTCGTCGCAACGGCGCTGTTCACACGCCGTTTCGGCGAGGTCGACGAAGAGCCCGACGACGCGTCGCACGCGTCCTGACGGCGGGTCCTGTCGACGACGCCTCAGCGGCGCGCGAACAACGCCGCGAGCGCGCACACGGCGGCGCCCAGCGCCAGCACGTGCGCCCAGCGCCTGGGGGCGACGCCCGCGGCCTGTGGCGCAGTGGGCGCGCGCTCGAAGGCCGGGCCGCTGCCCTTCAGCGAATCCAGCGGCGCGAGCGCGTCGACCGGCAGCAGGCACTGGTCGAGCAACTGGGCCCAGGCGATGGCGAAGGAGGCCCCGTCGCCCTCGAGTTGCGCCCGCGCGTCGAGCCCGCACACGATCCAGCCACGGCCCGCGCTCACCAGCGCCGCTGCCGGCGCGCGTTCGTCGCTCAGCCAGACCGATGCTCCCGCGCGCGCGGGAAGGACACTCGCCGCCGGGCCGCTCAGTCGCCAGCCGTCGCGCGCTCCGCTCGCGGGCGCGCGCGCTGCGTCCTGTGCGGCGAGGATGCGCAACTCGAGCGCCCCGGGAAGCTCGTCGTCGAGCGCGACGCGCTCCACGCCTCGCGCGCGGGCCCAGGCGTCCAGGCCGCGCGCGAGCACGCCGCCCTCGAGCTCTGGCGCGAGGAACACCCGCGGGGAGCGCGTGGCTTCGAGCGCGAGTTGCCCCGCGCGCAGCGCGAGCCGCTGTCCAGGCCAAGCAGCCACGACGCCTTCCGCCGTCGAGCGCGCGCTCACGCTGGCGCCGGCGAAGCGCGACGCGACGGCGAGCGACTCCGCGCTCACCCACAGCGTCCCGGGTGCGTCGAACACGGTCCAGTCGGGCGAGCGCAGCCCCCAGCGCGCCTGCTCGACGTAGGGCCAGTCCGCGGGGAACTCTGCGCGCTGCTCGAGCACTTCGGTCCCCGACACGAGCCACCACTCGACGCTGTCGCCGGGCCGCGCGCAGTTCGCGAGTTGCTCTCGCGCGCGTTCGAGCGCAGCGTCGCCGCGCGTGCGAGAGGCGCCGTCCTCGATCCGCATCGCGGGCCCCGCGTCGACGATCGCGCGCCAACTCGTCGGGCTCTCCAGTCGGCGCGCGCTCGGCTGCGCGAGGGCCAGCAGCGCCGCAAACAGCCCCAACGCGATCCATGCGGCGCGCGGGGAGAAACGCCAACGGCGGCGAGCTTCGCGCGGCGCGGCGCCGGCCAGCTCGCGCCACACTTCGAAGGCGCCCGTCGGCTGCTCCTGAGCGCCGCCGGAGCGCGAAGCCCACCACCACAGCGCGAGCACCAGCGGCGCCAGCGCGAGCCACAACGGCGCGTCGACGACCAGCTCTTGCGGGCCGGCGCTCACAACAACGCTCGCACGAGCTGTTCGAAGTCGCGCTCGCCCGGCGCGACCAGGAACGACTGACCGTGGCGGGCGAAGGAACGCGCCCACAGCTCCAGCCGATGCTCGAGCGCCGCCGCGTAGCGCTCGCACAGGCGCTCATCGAGTTCGAGCGCGAGGGACGCGCCGCTCTCCGGGTCCACCCAGCGCACGCCGCCGGAGCGCGGCGGGTGCAACTCGATCTGGGCCAGGATGGCGACCGCGCTGACGAAGCGCCCGCGCCGCGCCAGCGCCAGAAGTTCGGCGGGCTGGACGTCGAACAGATCGCCGAGCACGAAGACGCGGCGCGCGGCGGCGAGGCTGGGCTGCGCGCACAACACCGACACTCGCGCGACGCTCGTCGCCGCGGCGCCCTCGAGCCAACTCAGCGCGCGCGCAAGCTCGCTCGTCCGAGTGATGCTGAGTTGTTCGACGCCCCGCGCCGCTGGCGAGTGCCGCAGCAGCTCCACACGCGCGCCGCAGCGCAATCCGCAGGCCGCGAGCGCGCCCGCGAGCTCGGCCGCGCGCTGCAGCTTGCTGGGCTGGCCCAGCGACATCGAGCGCGAGCCGTCGAGCACAATGGCCCAGCGCTCCCCCGCCTCCGCGCGCCGCTCGCGCACGAAGGCGCGCTCGAGGCGCGCGTACAGCTCCCAGTCGAGATCGCGCGCGTCCTCTCCGGCGCGCAGCGGGCGGTGGCCCACGAATTCGTCGCCGCCGCCCGCGCGCCGTCCGGCGCCGAAGGCCTCGAGCGCGCGGGCGCGGCGGCCAGCGAACTCCTCGGCCAGGCGGCGCACGCGCTGCGGATAGAGCGCGTCGAAGGACACGCGCGCGTCGGGGAGAGCGAAGCGGCTCATCGCGGAATCGATTGCACGCCGCGCCTGCGGCGCCTGCAAGCGCGCGCCGGGCGGCGTCCGCTCAACCAACGCGCGCGGGCTGCGGCGGTTCGAGCTCGAGCGGGCGCCCGCCGGCCAGCGAAGTCGGGGCGCCGTTGCGCCAGGCGATCTCGCCCCGGCGCACGACCAGGCGCGGCCAGCCGTGGAGCTCGAGCCCCTCGTAGGCCGACCACTTCGAGCGCGATGGCAGCGCCGCGCCGCGCACTGTCCGGCGCTCGTCGGGGTCGAACAGCACCAGATCGCCGTCGAAGCCGCGCGCGAGCCGGCCCTTGCGCAGCAGGCGGACCGACTCGGCGGCGCGCCAGGTCACGCTCGCGAGCGCGCACTCTGCGTCGAGCCAGCCGCGGCGAACCAGCTCGAAGGTCAGCGGCCACAGGAGGTCCACCGACGGCATGCCCGACGGCGCCTTGGCGTAGGCGCGCTGCTTGAACTCGAGCGGATGCGGCGCGTGGTCGGTGCCAATCGCGTCCACGGCGCCGTCGCTCAGCGCGGCGCACAGGCCCAACGCATCGCCCGGCGTTTTGACCGACGGATTGACCTTGAGCAGGTTGCCCAGGCGCGGCGCGTCCTCGTTCGAGAGCAGCAGGAAGTGCGGCGCGGTCGAGGCGCGCACCCACTGGCCGCTGCGGCGCGCGCGGGCCACGGCGTCGGCGCCGACCTGCGACGAGACGTGGAAGACGTGCAGCAAAGCGCCGCTCTCGCGCGCCAGTTCGATGGCGGTCTCGATCGAGCGCAGCTCGGCCTCGCTCGAACGCGCCAGGTGGTGCACCGCCACCGTCGCGTGCGGATCGCTGTCGACCAGGCGCGCCTTGTCGCGCTGCAGCGTGGTCTCGTCCTCGCAGTGGGCCACGATCATGCGCCCGGCGCGCGCGGCGGCCTGGAACAGCTCGCGCAGCTTGCCTTCGTCGGCCTGGCCGCCGACGCCCGTCGAGCCGCCGAGGAAGCACTTGAAGGCCGGGGTCAGCGGCGCCATCGCCGCCAGCTCGGGCAGACTCGCTTCGACCAGGTTCGCCAGGCACCCGAAGTCGACGCGCGAGCGACGCCGCACGTGTTCGATGCGCTCCTCGAGCAGCGCGCGCGTGGTCGTCAGCGGCGCGTTGTTCTGCACTTCGACGACGCTCGTGACTCCGCCGTGCAGCGCGCCGGCCGAGCCGTGGTCCCAGCCTTCGACGTGCTCGAGCCCGGGGTCGCGGAAGTGAACGTGCACGTCGACCAGCCCGGGGATGACGCACAGGCCGTCCGCGTCGAGCAGTTCGAGCTCGCCGCGCTCCAGGTTGGGGCCGACGGCCTCGATGCGTCCGTCGACGATGCGCACGTCGAGGAAGGCCGGCGTGCTGCGCTCGTGCGCGGCGCCCGCGACCGACGCGAAGCTGCGCGCTCCGCGGACGAACAGGCTCGCTCCGCGCGCGCTCACAGCTTGCGGATCACCACCAGCGTGATGTCGTCGTCGTGCTTGCCGCCGGCGAACTGGAAGGCCGCCTCGGCGATGGCGCGCGAGATGGTGGCCGCGTCCGAGCGCTTGCGCGCGTGCTCGAGCAGGATCTGCTTCACGCGCTCCTCGCCGAACAACTGCCCGCGGTCGGCGGCCGAGTGGGCCTCGATCAGGCCGTCGGTGAAGGCCAGCAACAGGTCGCCCGACTCGAGTTCGAGCCGCTCGTCGATCTGGTACGGCAGGTCGGCGGCGAAGTTGAGCGCGAGGCCGTGCTTGGTGGTCTGGGTCACCGCGCCGCCGCGCACGAGCAACGGCGCGTGGTGTCCGGCGTTGATCAGATCGACGAAGCGGCCCTCGGGGCCGAACACCAGGAGCAGCAGCGTGAGGAACATGCCGGCGTCCATGCGCTGGCTGAGGTCCTCGTTCACCATCGTCAGCGCCGCCGCGGGGTCGGGCATCACGCGCAGGTACGAGCGCAGACTGGCCTGCGCGGCCGACGTGATCAGCGCCGGTCCGACGCCGTGCCCCGACACGTCGCCGATCGCCACGGCCAGGCGCTTGTCGCGCGTGAACATGAACTCGTAGAAGTCGCCCGAAGCGCGCTCGGCCGAGCGGAACCAGCCGTGCACCTCCAGTCCGGGCACGTTGGTCGGCGCCTGGACCATGAGCGAGTTCTGGATCGCGCTCGCCAGCTCGAGCGACTGTTCCAAACGCGCCTTCTCGAGCGACGCCAGGTGCAGGTTCTCGTTCTCGAGCTTGATCGCGATCTGACGCGAGAGCGCATCGAACAGCGACAGGTCGCGCTGGTTGAACTCGCGCGTGGCGGCCTTGGAGTCGACGTACAGCACGCCGCGCGTTCCGCCCTCGATGTCCTGGCGCGTCGCGAGCGGCACGCACATCACGGCGCGCAGCTTGAGGTCGAACACGCTGCGCCCCAGCTCGAGCGCGTCCGAGTCGCTCTGCACCGTGGCGAGCACGGGCTTCTGCTGCTCGAGCACCTTGCGCACGACGCTCGTCGAGAAGCGCACGTTCTCCTCGACCTTGCGACCGTCGCGGGCGCGCGCCACGCGCACCTTGGGCTGCCCTTCGGCGTCGACCAGGATCAGGAACCCGCGCTCCGCGCCCGAGAACTGGATCGAGTTGTCGACGATGTAGTCGAGCAGGGACTCGAGGTCGGGCGACTGCGAGATGCGCGCGATGGTCTCGAGCAGCATCTCGACGGTGCGCCGGTCGACCTCGGTGTCGCCGGTGAGGAAGCGCGTGCCGGTGTCGTCTTCGGCCGCCTGCAAATCAGGGGCGCCGACCGGTCGCGCCGGCGACGGCTCGCTCTTGGGGGCGGGCTTCTTGCTGCGCCAGAACATCGGGCCGACACTCTAACGCCCGAAGCTGCAAAAAGGCTTGCCAGCGCAGCCGGCCAGCCCAAGAATCGCGCGCCCGCAGACCGCGAGTCTCCCGACCGCGCGCGGCCCCAGCCCTCTTCAACGGTCCTCCGTCCGGCGCCGGAGCGGCGCTCGAGCCATGCACATCAACGTCGAACACGGCGATCAGTACGCCACCCTCCACCTGCGCGGCGAATTCGACACGTTCTACTGCAAGAACCTGCAGGACGAGATCGACGCGCTGGCAGCCAGCGGGATCGTGCGGCTCGCGCTGAATCTGCGCATGGTCAAGTTCATCAACTCGACCGCGTTGGGTGCGATCATCAAGGCCAGCAAGTCGCTGACCTCCAAGGGCGGCAAGCTCGTGATCGCGCGGCCCTCGTCGTTCTGCCGCGAGATCATCACCAAGGTCGGCGTCGACCGCGTCGTGCCGATCCACGACACCGACGAAGAAGCGGTCAAGGCGCTGTTCGGCGGCGCCGCGCCCGCGCCCAAATCGGCTGCGCCGCTCAGCGAAGACGAGAGTTCGCTGCTGTTCTCGCCCACCGATGCGACGCGCATCGAGCACTTCCTGAGCCAGACGCGCCGCAGCAAGGGCCCGGTCAACCCGGTGCACGGGCACGTCTTCGGTTCGAACTGGACCGGCGTCGGCCGCATGTCGAGCCTCGACGAGCGCGGGCTGCGCTTCACCTGGAACGGCGGCGACACCGGGCTGGACGTGTTCGCCATGGGCCAGCTGCTCTCGATCGGCATCGAGCTCAAGGTCAAGTTCCGCCTGCCGCTGTTCCAGAGCGGCTACTGCGAGGCGCTGGCCACCGTGAGCGAAGTCGAGGAGCGCGAGAACGGCGTCAAGATCGGCGTGGCGTTCTCCAAGATCGACGACAAGACGCTCGCCGCCGTGCGCCAGTACTCCAGCGACATGAAGTACCTCAAGGACGAGTTGCGCAAGGCCACCGGGGCCTGAGCTCCGCGCAGCGCGCGGGCGCGAGTCCGGCGCGCCCCGTTCCGCTCGAAATGACGCCCGCCACTGCGCGGGCGTCGTCGTTTCCGGCGCGTGTCGCGCTCGCGCAGCACGCGGAGCGGCGACCGCGAGTCTTCAGGCGCTCGCAGCGCGGCGCGAAGAGGCCGCATCGCGCTCGGCCAGTTCGTCGAGCCGCGCGCGCGCCGCGTCCTCGAGCGCGCGTACGAGGACGCCCCAGCCCAGTCGCTCCAGCGCGAATTGGCGCGCGGCCTGCGACCAGCGACGGCGTGCTTGCGGCGCGCAGGCGGCGTGCGCGAGCGCCGTGGCCCAGCTCCGCGCGTCGCCGCGCTCGAGCGTCCAGCCGTGGACGTCGTGTTGTACGAGGTGCGCGCCGCGCGCCCCGCTGAGCACCAGGGTCGGCGCGCCGCAGGCCAGCGCGCGCTCGACGTCCCACACCGCGCGCGCGCCGGGCTCCGCCAGGGCAGCGAACAACGTGCTCGAGGAGAGCAGCGGCGCGAAGGCCTCGTCGTTGAGGCTGAGGAAGTGCGTGCGCGCGCCGACGCCCGCCCGGTAGGCGCACTTGGCGACGCGCGCCGGCGCAGCGCTGTCCGATGCGACCACCAGCGACCAGTCGTCGCGCTGCCCGACGGTCGCAGCGAAGCCCTCGATCAGTGCTTCGACCGCCTGCGGCGACGCATAGTCGGTGCGCGCGCTCAGCACGCGACCCGAGATCCTGCGCCGTGCGAGTTCCTCGCTGGCGCGGCCGGGGCGATGGCTCTCGAGATCGACGCCGTGCGGGAGCGCGTGCACCTGCTCGGACGAGAAGCCGCGCCGCAGCGAACGCTCGGCAGCGTGGGGCTCGAGCGCGAGCACGCAGTTGGCCGTGCGGCGCACGTAGCGCCCCCAAAGCGACTCACCGACGCGCCACAGCACGCGCTGGGCCGGGCGTCCCCCGCCCCAGGCCGCGGCTTCGATCAGCACCAGCGGCGCTCCGGAGCGGCGCGCCGAGCGCGCGCCCAGCCAGGCGGCGGGCGACAGCGCGTCGTAGGCCACCACCACCTGGGGGCCGAACAGCGCGACCGAGGCGCCGACCTCGAACGCTCGACCTCCTGTCGTGCGCGGCGGCGAGAAGCCCAGCGCCGTCAACGGCGGCCCGAACAGCCTCACGCAGTGCCCGCGCTCGGCCAGTTGACTCGCCAGTCCGAGCGGGTGCGCGCTGTCGCTGACCACCGCGGTGAGCGGGTCGACCAGCACGGCGATCTTCCAGGTAGGCGACATGGGGAGCGGGCGCGCGCCGCGAGCACGGGGCCCCCGGGGAGCGGGCGGCGGACCCCGACAGCGCCGCGAGCCGCGCGCGCGTGTTCAGGGTGCGCTCGGGTCTCGCGCCTTGTGGCGCGCACACCGCCGAGGGACTCGCGCCGGCGCGCGCGAGCTAACGAGCATCGGACGAACGGCAAGGCTTTCTTGATCGCCCGGACCCGCTCGAACTGGCGCAGCGAGCGGTGCACTCCGGGCTCAAGCGCGCGTGACTCGCGCCGAGAACCGCCTCGTTCCCCTCGGCCCCGACCCCACCTCCATGCACTCTCCCCACGCGCGCCGCCGCACTCCCCGCCCCATCCCTGGCGCCGAACAGCCTCTGCGCGGCTTGTTCATCGATCGCTTCGGCACCCTGCTCGAGTCTCCGGGCTCGGCCGGCTTCCGCCCCTTTTCGCCCGCGCACATCCCCAACGCGGCCGTCGACACGCTGTTCCGGCTCTCGCGCAACGGCTGGCGCGTGTACCTGGTCGGAAACGAGGACGCGGTCGCGCGCGGCAAGGTCAGCGACGCGGACTGGCTGCAGTTCGAGCGCGAGTTGCTGGCGCACCTGGCCCAGCGCGGGGTCGAGATCGCGCGCAACTACGCTTGCCTCGACGACACCGACGGCAAGGGCGCGCACAAGAAGCTGTCGGTGTTCCGCTTCCCCGACACGGGCGTGTTCTTCCACGCCCAGCAGTTCGATGGGATCGACCTGCGCCGCTCGTACCTGATCGGCGACAGCACGCTGGAGGTGGCTGCCGCCGCGCGCGCGGGACTCAAGACCATCGGCGTGCGCACCGGCTTCGGCTGCCGCGACGAGTCGCTGGCGGTGTCGCCCGACCTGCACGTCGCGGACGTGGTGGAAGCGCTCGAGCTGTTCCTCCACAGCGACAACCTGGCGCTGCGCTGAGCGCGGCGCCGAGCCGCTCTACGGACGGTCCGCCCAGCGCGGACCGAACGGAGTCAGCACCAGCACTCCCGACCGTCGCACGGGCGGGTAGAGCGAGGCCTCGAAGGCCGACCACGGCGCGCGGGTCGCGTCCGCGGCGGCCTCGAGCTGCGCGGAAGGCGCGACGCCCCGCGCCTGTTCGAGTTCGCCTCCCGCGTGCTGCACATCGTGCGCGGCGGAGGCGGACGGCTGCGTGTCGTCGGCCAGCGGCGGCGTGCTCGCCCCGGTGCGTCGCTCGGGCAGTTCCAGTTGCGGCGCGGGTTCCGCGTCCGAACGTTCGCTCGCCGCGGGCGCGACGCGCGAGCCCTCGATGCGCGCGGGCGAAGCGCGTTCAGCAGGCTCAGGCCCCGCGGGTGAGTGGAACTCGCGCTCGAGAGGCGCCCAGGGCCACGCGAAGCCGGCCCAAGCCGGCGCCGGTACGAGAGCGTCGCGACCGGGAGGCGGCGGCGGCAGGGCGCGGCGCGCGCGCGGTGCGTCCACGACGCCGGTTTCGGCGCGCGGATCGAGGCGCACCTGCGCGCCGGGCAGCAGGGTCCAGGGCGGGCTGACGCGGCCGTCGGGCTCGTTGCGGTGCAACGCCAGCGGCGAGCCCGCGACGTGGCGCAACTCGATGCGGCCGTCGGCCAGCGTGCGCAGACTGGCCGCACCGACCGCCAGCTCGACCCGCCAGCCGCTGCCCAGCTCGACGCGCAGCGGTCCGCGCCGCACTTCGAAGTCCACCTCGCTCACGCGCCAGGCGCTCACGAACACGCCGCGGCCGTCGTGCGGCGCGCGCCACTCGAGTGCGTTCACGCCGCGCAGCTCGCAACTGGCCTCGCTGCGCCAGCGCACGGCCACCGAGGAAGCCGGACCGGTCTCGAGGTAGGCCGGGCCCTCGAGCGTCTGCGCCTGCGGGCGGCCGACGAGCGTCACGACGCCCTCGCGCAACGCGAGGTCCGCGCGACCGGACACCAGTTCCACGCGCACTGCGCCCAGGTCGGGACCTGACGTCAACGCCAGCAAGCCTGCGCTCCACCACATCGCGCTCCAGCATCGACGCGCGGCGTCGGCGCTCTGGATGCGAGCGCGGAAAGCGCGCTGCGACGCCGGTGGCGCGGCGCCGGAAGAGTTTTCCGAGCTGGCCCGCGTTCAGGCGAGCTGCTTGCGCAGGAACTCGGCGCGGGCGCGGTCGCGCTCGGTCGGCTCGAGCAGCTCGGCCTGCAGTTCGCGCTGCACCAGCGTCTGCAAGTGCGCCTTCTGGATCTGCACGCGCAGGCGCGCCAGCGTCTCGAGCGAGACCTCGTCGAAGATCCCCAGCAACTGGCCCAGACGCAAATTCGACAGGTGCGCGAGCGCACCGTCGGTGGGCATCGCGCGCGAGGTGCGCAGCAGTCCGTGCGAGCGCCGCACGCGGTCCTCGATCGCGCGGCGGTGCGAGCGGTGGAGTTCGTTGCGCACGGCGCGCTCGAACTCGAGGATCGCCGGCACCAGCTCGCGCAGCTCCGCGATCAGGTCCTCCTCGCTGCGACCCAGCGTGACCTGGTTGGAGATCTGGTAGAAGTCGCCGATGGCGCGCGAGCCTTCGCCGTACAGGCCGCGCACGGCCAGACCCGTGCGGCTGGCGGCGGTGAAGACCTTCTCGATCTCGCTGGGCGTCGTCGCCAGCGCCGGCAGGTGCAGCATCACGGAAGCGCGCAGGCCCGTGCCCACGTTGGTCGGGCAGCACGTGAGGTAACCGTAGTTCCCGCTGTAGGCGTAGGAGACGCGCTGCTCGAGCGCGCTGTCGAGTTCGCGCGCGCGCTGCCAGGCCTCGTCCAGTTGGAAGCCGCTGGCCATCGACTGCAGCCGCAGGTGGTCTTCCTCGTTGATCATCACCGACACGCGCTCGCTGCGGCTGAAGGCCACCGCGCGGCCGGGCTGCGCCGGGCGCTCTTCGGAGCTCGGAGCAAGGTCGCGGCTGACCAGGTGACGCTCGCGCAGCAGCAGGCGCCACAGCACGGGCGCGTCGACCATCGTCGTCCACAGCATCTCGCCGTCGACGCGCAGCCCCGAGAGCTGCGGCTCGAGCTCGCGCGCGAGTTCGGCGGCGCTCTCGTCGGACAGCCGCGTCACGAACGCGCGGCCGGCGACGTTGCGCGCCAAGCGCACGCGACAGGACACCACGATGTCGCTGTCGGGGCCCTGCGGCACGAGCCAGGCGGGCACGCGCTCGGCGAAGCGCAAGGGATCGACGGGAGGGGTCTGCACGACGGAAGGTGCGGAGGTGAACTTCGCCCAGCCTAGCAACCGCATCCCGCAGAGCGATGCGCGCAGGCGCCCCGGCGAGCGCGCGGGTTCGGTTGAACGGGCCGCGCTCGCACGACTCGATTGCGGTGCGGCGCAGAGCGCGGCAAGCTCGCGACGTGCGCGCAAGCGACGTGGGACTTTCGCTCTGGCTGGCGCTGGCCCCGCTCGCGCAACTTGCTCGCGAGCCGGCGACGACGCCGCGGCGAGCGAGCGGCGAGGGGTTCGGCGCCCTGCTCTGGCGCAGCGAGCCGTCGATCGACGAGTTGACGCGCTCGATCGGCGGCATGTGCGTGCCGCGCGGCGCGCCGCAGCTCGAAGAGCAGCTCGAGCGCGAGGGGCTCGAGCACCTGGTGTTCAACGCCGCCGGCCGCGACGAGTTGCACCTCGAGCGCGAGCGCGCGAGCTGGCGCGAGCCGTGGCTCGAGTGGCGCAGGACGCGCGACCCCTCGCTCCTGCGGCGCGAGCCGTGCCTCGCGCAGCCGGCCACGCGCGAGAAGCTCCGAGCCACCTTGGCGCAGACGATCGCCGCGCGCAGCGGAGCGCGCGGGCTGGGACTGTCGCTGGGCGATGAGGTCGGACTGACTCCCGGAGGCGCGCCGCACGACGTGTGTCAGTGCGAGGCCTGCGAAGAGGCCTTCGCGCGCTGGAGCGCTCGCAGCGGACACGCCTGGCTCGTGCGCGACGGTCGCGCGCTGCGCCTGGCGGAGATCAGCACCGACGCCACGCTCCGCGCGCTGGCCGAGGGCGACACGGGCGCGATCGGAGCGTGGCTCGCGCGGCGCGACTTCCACCAGGCCCAGGTCCTCGACCTGCTGGGCGAACTGGCGGCGCAGGCCCGACAGGCGGCGCCGCTCGCCCCGCTGGGACTGCTCGGAATCGCCGGTCGCACGGCCTTCGGCGGCGTCGCTCCGCAGGGCGTGCTGCACTGGGCGGACTTCGTCGAGTGCTACCGCGTGGGAGTCGCGCGCGAGCTGCTCTTCACGCTGCGAAACGAGCGGCAGAGCGCCTGGATCACGCTTTTTCGCGACGCGCGCGGTCCGCACGCCAGCGCCTGGGCCGCATGGGAGCACTGGCTGCGCGGAGGCGACGGCGCCGTCGTTTGGAGCGACAGGGAACTGCGCGCCGAGCCGGAGCTCGCACAACGCCTGTCGCTCGCGCTCGCGCGCATCGATGCGCTCGACCGCCAGCTCCCCCACTTCCGACCGGCGCCACGCGGCGTGGCGCTGATCGAGTCGGCGCACTCGCTGGCCGCCTCGTGGCTGCGCGAGGCCGCGGTCGACGGCGCCTCGTGGCCCAACCGCTTCGCCAGCTGGCAGGAGCGCCACGGCGCGTACGAGTCGGCGCGCAACCGCTGGCTGGCGCTGCTCGAGGACTGCGGCGCACAGCCCGGCTGCTTGCCGTCGAACAGGATCGACGCCGCTGCCGCGCGGCGCTTCGCGCTGCTGATCGCCGACACCTGGCTGGTGGTCTCACCGGCCGAGCTCGACGGCCTGCGCGCCTACCTCCAAGCCGGCGGAAAGCTGCTCGTAGGCGGCGAGTTCGCCTGGATCGACAGCGCGGGCGAGCGCCATGCGAGCGACGTGCGTCGCGAACTCGAGCAGCGCTTTCCGGGCCGCGTGCTGACGCCGCTGCGCGACGAGAGCTTCTACGCGAGTGTTCCGTTCGACGCCGCGTTGGTGGAGCGCTCGCGCGCGCGCCTCCTGGCCGCAGGTGTCGAACTCGCGCCGTGGCGTGTGATGGCGCGCTCGCGTCCGTGGCTCGAAGCGTGGTGCGAGGTCGAGGACGGCTTCATCGGCGCGCTCGCGCCCGCGCTGCGCGACTCTGGTTCGCTGGACTGGCCGGACGAGCTGGTGCTCGAGGTCGACGCTCCGTGGCGCGTCGAGTGGCTGCACCCATCCGAGGCCGAGGAAGAGTCCACCCCGCTGTCGAGTGAGCCGCTCGCGCACGCCCCACGTCGCGTGCGCGTACGTCCGCCGCCGGGCGACGCCGTGGTCCTGCGGCTGTCGCGTTGAGACGCGCCGCGCGCTCAGCGCCAGGGCCGGAACACGCGCACGAAGTTGCGCCAGCGACTGCGCAGCTCGCGACTCAACTCGTCGTACACCAGCTCGCGCTTGGCGAGCGAGTTCTCCAGCCCGCTGGCCAGTTGCAGCACGCGCCGCAGCTCGCTGTCCGAGCGCTCCAGCGCCTGCTCGGAGTTGGCGCGCGCCGCACGCTCGCCCGCGATGTCGCGCTCGAGGTTGGCGAGCGCGGCGCGGTGGCCCGCGAGGTCGGCCTCCAGTTCGGCGATCGCGCGCCGTTGGGCCTGGTTCTCGGCGCTCGCCAGCTCCAGCGCGGCGCGGTGGCCGGCGAGGTCGGTCTGCACGTCGCGCAAGGCCGCGCGGTGCCCCTCGAGATCGCGCTCGCGATCGGCCAGCGCCGCCGCCCACTCAGCCGACAGGCGCGCATGCTCGGAGGCCTGCCGCTGGCACTCCGTGCGCAGCGCGGTCAGCTCGTCGAGCAGTTGGGCGCCGTGCTGGCCGTGCGTGCGCAGGCTCTCGAGTTCGTCGTGGGCCAGCGCCAATGCCTTGCGATGGCCCGCGAGATCGTCGTTCAACGCCGAGCGCACGGCCTCGAAGGCCGCGCGGTCGCGCACCAGTTCGCCGCACACGCGCTCGAGCTCGCTCTCGAGCCGCTGCTTCTCGGAAAGGGCCGTCGAAACCACCGCGGCGTGGCCGGCGAGATCGGCGCGCAAGATCGCGACGGAGCGCTCGAACTCGACGCGTTCGGCTCGCCAGCGCGCGCGCTCGGCGTCGAACGAGAGCAGTGCGGGAGTCAGTTCTGCGAAGGGCTTCAGCGACCCCGCGGGCGCGCGCGGCGGCGCGAGCAGTTGCGATGCGTCCGGCAGCGGTGCGCCAGCGACCGCCGCCACCACCACGTGGCGGTAGCAAGGCTCGGCGTGGTCCGAGGCGTACAGCTCGGCGTTGTACCAGCGCTGGAAATCGCGCGCGACGCCGCGCAGCGACGCGTCGTAGTCGAGGTACATCGACAGGCACTGCAGCACCAGCCAGCGCTCGAGGTTGCCGTGGCCGATCGAGAGCACGCGCGCGCCGCTCTCGCGCAGCTGCGCTTCAACCGTTTCGCGCTCGGGCAGACCGTGCTGGCGGTGTTCGTCGAGGTAGCGATGGCGCTCGCCCAGCTTGTCGTGCAGGAAGCGCTGCAGGAGTTCTTCCGCTTCCGCGACGCGCGGGTGCGCGTACGGTCCGGCGAGCACGATCCAGCCGCGCGAGACGCGCCGGCACTCGGCGACGAACGCGCGCCGCAGCTCGACCGGCACGTGCTCGAGCGTGTCGAAGGCGCACACCGCGTCGAACGAGGCGTCCTTGAAGGGCAGGCTCGCTCCGTCGCCCAGCACCAGTCCGCGCGCGGCGGAGGGCTCGACGTCGACCAGCTCGATGCGCGCGTCGTCGAGGAACTCACGCAGAACGGCGGTCCGGCCGCCGACGTCCAGCACTCGCAGCTGGGGACCGCCGGCGCGCAACTGGCGCAGCAGGTCCGCCACCAGCCGGTAGCGTTGGTATTGATCGAACGGCAATGCGAGCACGGACTCGTTCATGCAAGCGACTCCCCCTGTCGCTCGCCGCCTGGACCGCGCCGCCTCACGCTCCAACGCGACGACAAAAGCAGCATACCGTGCTGCTGCCGCTTGGGGTCCAGCACCTCGAACGTCAGCACGTGCTCGCGGTGATCGATGGCGGTTGGCGCCGCCTTCGAGTGGTCGTAGAGGAACGTCGTGAGGTAGTACTGGCCCTGCAGCAGCGCGAGGCGATCGGCGCTGAGCTCGACCTCGCCCTCTTCGCCGGCCTGCACGTCGAGGATCTCGAGCGGCTGGTCGCGCCAGTGGTGGTTCGAGCCGTTCACGTACGTGCCGTCGCTGCGGTAGAGGCCCACGCCGAAGACCGGGTTCTTCGTCGCCTGATGCGCCTTCCAGCGCAGGCGGATCGAGAAGGGCTCGCCGGTGCGCAGCACGTGGCTCGGAACGCCGTCGGGCCCGAGCATCTCGACGCCCGTGACCTCGACCTCCCCCGAACCCCAGCGCGGGTACTCGCTCGAGCCGCGGTTGAGCGCCGAGAGCCGCTCGTTGCCGCGCGCGTGCGCACGCTTCAGGTACTCGTCGGCGACCTTCTCGGCCGTGCCCTGCTCGAGCACCTCGCCGCGGTCCATCAGCACCACCCACTGGCACATCGACTTGACCGCGCCCATGTCGTGGCTGACGAACAGGATCGTCTTGCCCTGCTCGCGGAACTCGTTGATGCGGTTGGTGCACTTGCCGCGGAAGTGCTCGTCGCCCACCGAGAGCGCTTCGTCGATGATCAGGATGTCGGGGTCGACGCTCGCCGCGACCGAGAAGCCCAGGCGCACGTACATCCCAGAGCTGTAGGTCTTGACGGGTCGATGGATGAAGTCGCCCAGCTCACTGAAGGCCACGATCGACTCGAAGCGCGCGTCGATCTCCCCGCTGGTCATGCCCAGGATCGAGCAGTTGAGGCGGATGTTCTCCGCGCCGGAGAACTCGGGGTGGAAGCCGGCGCCGAGTTCGAGCAGCGAAGCGACGCGGCCGGCGACCTCGACCTTGCCGGTGGTGGGCGTCGTGACGCCGGTCAGCAGCTTGAGCAGCGAACTCTTGCCCGCGCCGTTCTCGCCGATGATGCCGACCGTGCTGCCGTGCGGGATGTCGAGGTAGACGTTCCGAACGGCCCAGAACTCCTGGTAGGTCTTGAGGCCGAACAGCACGTCCCACAGCCGGTGCGAGGGCTTGCGGTAGAGCCGATAGCACTTCGAGAGGTTCTCGGCGTAGATCGCGCTGCCGCGGGTCGGCGCAAGGCTGGCCGCGGGCGCTCGAGCGGGACTCGCGGCGTTCACAGCAGGTCGGGGAAGCGGGGCTTGGACTTGTGGAAGAAGCTCGCGCCGAGGAACAGCACGACCAGCGCGACCAGCGCGAAGCGCGCGAGGGCGTCGAACGGCGGCCATTGCCCGAACAGCAGCACGGCGCGGTAGGCCTCGATCAACCAGTACATCGGGTTGAGCGCGAGCACCCAGCCGTAGTTCGCGCGCTCGACCAGCACGGCGGGATAGAAGATCGGCGTGGAGAACATCCACACCATCAGGAACACGCCGATCAGGTGCGCGACGTCGCGGATGAACAGGTTGAGCGCGCCGAGGAAGTAGCCCAGCCCCAACGCGAACAGGTACTGCAACACGAACAGCACCGGCAACAGCACCAGCGACGGTCCGAAGGCGAGCGGCAAGTACTCCGGATCGCCCGCGGCAGCCGCCACCGCCGGGGTCGGCAGCGGGTCGATGTAGCCCAGCCACAGCACGCCGGCCACGACGAAGGCCAGCCCGATGCACATGTTCACCCACGACGAGAGGCCCAGGTACACGGGCAGGATCTCGCTGGGGAAGACCACCTTCTGGATCAGGTTCGAGTTCTCGACCAAGGTCACCGTCGAGCGCGACACGGCCTCGGAGAAGGCCGACCACACGACGATGCCCGCGAACATGAGCAGCACCGTCTGCTCTTCGGGCTGCTGGTCGCTCCAACGGGTCTTGAGCACCAGTCGGAACACGAAGGCGTAGATCGCGAGATTGACCAGCGGGAACAGCACCGACCAGAAAAAGCCCATGGTCGAGCCGACGTAGCGGCCCTTGAGGTCGCGCACGACGAAGTCGCGCAGCAGCCGCTGGTGGCGTCGGATCGAGCGGACCAGTTCGAACACGCGCGCGCGGCCTCGGCCTAAAGGATCCGCTTGCCCATCGCGGACAAGATGAGTTGGACCGCGAACTCGGCCGTCTTGTTGCGCTCGTCGAGGATCGGGTTGATCTCGGTCACCTCGAGCCCGAGCAGCTTGCCCGACTCGGCGGCGTGCTCCATCACCAGGTGCGACTCGCGGAAGTCCGTGCCGCCGCTCACCGGCGTGCCCACGCCCGGCGCGACGCTCGGATCGGTGCCGTCCATGTCGAACGAGAGATGGAAGCCCGCCGTGCCGTCGGTGGCGATCGCGATCGCGCGGCGCATGACCTCGTTCATGCCGTACATGTCGATCTCGCGCATCGTGAAGACCTTCACGCCGCTCTCGCGGATCACGTTGCGCTCGAACTGGTCGAGGTCGCGCACGCCGACGATCACGGCCTTGGCCGGATCGACCATCGGCACGCGCTCGCCCATGCGCACCAGGTCCGGCGCGCCGTAGCCCATCACCGTCGCGCAGGGCATGCCGTGGATGTTGCCCGACGGACTCGTCTCGGGCGTGTTCATGTCGCCGTGCGCGTCGAACCAGATCAGTCCGATCGGCTGGCCCCGGCGCTGGTGGAACGAGCTGATCGCCGCGACCGTGCCGATGGCGATCGAGTGGTCGCCGCCGATCACGAGCGGGAAGGCGCCGTCCTCGAGCACCTTCTCGACGCGCGCGCGCAGGCGCCGGCAGCAGTTTGCAATCTCGAACAAAAAGCGCGCGTGCGGGTCGCGAGGCTGGCGCGACTCCGGCTGCGGCACGCCGACGTTGCCGCGGTCTTCGTAGGAGAGCCCCAGGCGCTCGATGCCGGCCTCCAAGCCCGCGATGCGCACCGCGCTGGGCCCCATGTCGACCCCGCGGCGACCGCCGCCGAGGTCCATGGGCACGCCGATCATGGCCACTTTGCTGAGCATTGGGGGTGCTGCTTCGGGGGGGGAATGCCAGCGGGTGGGAATCGACCGCCAGCGCTCCGCACTGTACCCGATGACCGGCGCGGGCCCAGGCGTGAGCCTCGCCCGCTCGCCCGGCCGCGCGCGCGACGTGACGAGCGCGTCAGCGGCTGCCGATCGAGCGCTCGATCAGCACGCCCAGGAGGAACAGCCCGCCCCCCAGGGCCAGCCCCTGGAACTCGGTCGCCATCGACTTGAGCCCCTGGTCCTCGAGCCCCTCGCTGATCGAGATGAACAGCCCGATCAGCACCACCAGGAGCCCGGCGCCCTCCAGCACCTTGGCGATCCACCACAACGCGCGCTTGCCCATGCGGCGCGAACTCTAGCGAGCGGAGGAGCTCGCGCGACGCCCCGGATTCGCGCGCCCTCGAACCCACGCGGACCAGCGCCCCTCGCGCTTGTGCCCGTTCGGCGCGGGGCTCTACCTTCGGGGCAATGGGCGCGCCGAGTCGAGAGCAGCTGTTGAACGAGTTCCTGGAGTTGTGCGAACGCGGCGAGCCGCAGGACGTGCGCTCGTTGATCGAGGCCCATCCCTGGGCGCGGGAGAGCTTCGAGGAGTGGCGCAAGATCTTCGAACTCGGCCGCCACTCGGCCACGCTCGTGGTCGACAGCCAGCGCGCGCGCAGGACGGGCGCCCCCACTCCGCCCGATCCCGCGCTCGGCGTGGTGGCGCGCATCGCGGCGCGCGCGCGACCCAGCGAGCGCTACCGCCTCGAGGGCGAGCTGGCGCGCGGCGGGATGGGCTCGATCGAACGCGTGTGGGACGAGGACCTGCGGCGCGAGCTGGCGCTCAAGCGCGCGCTGCCCCCCGAGCCCGGCGGCGCGGCGGAGTCGTTCGACTCGCGCGAACGCACGCGCCTGTCGCGCTTCATCGAAGAGGCGCGCGTGACCGGGCAGCTCGCCCACCCCGGCATCGTGCCGGTGCACGAGCTGGGCGTCGACGCCGAGGGCCGCGCTTACTTCACGATGAAGCTCGTGCAAGGCGCGACGCTCGAGGAGGTCTTCGTGCGAGCGCGCGCCGGCGACGCGACCTGGAGCCGAACGCGCGTGCTCGACGTCCTGCTGCGCGTGTGCGAGGCCATGGCCTACGCGCACTCCAAGGGCGTGATCCACCGCGACCTCAAGCCCGCCAACGTCATGGTGGGCGCGTTCGGCGAAGTGCACGTGATGGACTGGGGACTGGCGCGCGTGCTCAGCTCGGAGAGCGACGGCGCCGCGCGCCGGGAGCGCGAACGCGAGCGCGAGCGCGACGACGCCGCTGAGCCGCAGTCCGCAGCGCACGAGCCCGCGCCTGAGGACACGGCCTCGCGCACGCTCGACGGCGACGTGCTCGGCACGCTGGCCTACATGTCGCCCGAGCAGGCGCGCGGCCAGCTGTCCGAGATCGGGCCTGCGACCGACGTCTACGCGCTGGGCGCGATGCTCTACGAGTTGCTGGCCGGCTACGCGCCGCACAAGCCGCCCGGCGAGCGCGGTGACGTGGCGGAACTCTGGCGCCGCGTGCGCAGCGGCAAGGTCGTCGCACCGCTCCCGGACAAGGCCGCGCCGCCCGAGCTCGCCGCCATCTGCGAACGCGCGCTCGAGCCGGACTGGCGTCGGCGCTACCGCGACATGTCGGCGCTCGCCGAGGACTTGCGCGCGTACCTCGAGGGCCGCGTGGTGCAGGCCTACCGCACGGGCGCGTGGGCCGAAGCGCGCAAGTGGACGCAGCGCAACCGCGCGCTCGCCAGCGCGCTGGCGGCCGGCCTCGTGGCCGTCTTCGTCGGACTGGTCGTAGCCGTGATGCTGCGGCGCGAGGCCGACCAGAACGCGCTCGCCGCGCAGGCCAGCGCCGCGCGCGCCGAGGAACTCGCGCGCCTCGCCGACGAGCGCCGCGCCCAGGCCGAGGCGGCGCAGGCCCTCGCGCAGGAGCAGCAGCTCGCCGCAGAGCGCGCCGCCGAAGAGACGCAACTGGTGGCCGACTTCCAGACGCGCATCCTGTCCGAGCTGTCGCTGGCGGACTTCGGCCGCGAGTTGCTCGCGGGAGTGAGCGCGGAGTTGCGCCGCAACGAGAACTCCCGCCCCGCGTCCGCGCCGTCGCTCGAGGCGCTCGATCAGGCGCTCGCGGGCGTGAACGCGAGCAACGTCGCGCAGCGCGTGCTCGAGGCGCAGCTGTTCGAGCCGGCCGTGCGCTCGATCGACGCCGCCTACGCCGACCGGCCGCGGCTGGCGGGGCTCCTGTACGCGCCGGTCGCCGAGGTGCTGCGCGAACTGGCGCTGTACGAGAGCGGCGAGCGCTGCGCGCGCGCGGCGTACTAGGCCAAGCGCGAAGCCCTCGGCGCGGAACACCGCGACACGCTCGCCGCGCTGGCGAACCTCGCGCTGCACTTGCGCGGCCTGGAGCGGTACGCCGAGGCCGAGCCGCTGCTGCGCGAGGCGATCGCCGGGATCGAGCAGCTGACTGACGGCGAACACGTGGTCCTGCCCACGCTGCAGTCGAACCTCGCGCTGCTGGTCGGCGCACGCGGCGAACTCGACGAGGCCGAGGCGTTGCTGCGCGCGGCCCTCGCGCGCCAGCGCGAGCTGCGCGGCGAACAGGACTCGTCCACCAACTCGACCAAGTACAACCTGGGCGAGCTGCTGCAGCGCCGCGGACGGCTGAACGAGGCCGAGCCCTTGCTTCGCGAAGCGCTGCAGTTCGCGCGCGCGAACGAGGGCGACCGCTCGCTGAGCACGCTGACGATGTGGAACACCACCGCGCTGCTCGTGCGCTCGCTCGGCAAACTCGACGAAGCGCTCGAGCTCGCGCGCGAGGGCTTCGAAACCTCGCGCTCGGAGCTCGGCGACGCGCATCCGCTCACGGCCACCTTCGCCGACACCTTGGGTCTGGTGCACTCGCGCGCGGGCCGGCACGCGGAGGCCGAGCCCTTGTTCCGCAGCGCGCTCGCCGGTCTCGCCGCGACGCACGGCGAAGAACACGCGTACGTGCGCCAAGTCCAGCACCACCTCGCGACCTCGCTGCGCACGCTGGGGCGCCGCGCCGAGGCCGAGCCGCTGGCCCGCGCGAGCTACGAAGCACTCGTGCGAGAGGTCGGCAGCGCACACCGCGACAGCGCGCTGGCCGGGAACCTGCTGGCGACGCTGTGGTTCGAATTGGGGCGGCTCGACGAAGCGCAAGAGCTGTGGACCGAACTCGCGCAAGGCCAGCGCGAGAGCGCCGGCGGGGGCACGCCGGAGCTGGCGACGGTGCTGGGCAACCTCGGCGCGTTGCTGCGCAGCAAGAGCGACTTCGCGCGCGCCGAGCCCGTGCTCCGCGAACTGCTGGCGCTGCGCCTCACACTCAACGGCGAGCGCGCGCCCGAGACCTTCGAGGCGCAGCACAACCTCGGCGGCTGCCTGCGGCGCAGCGGTCGACCCGAGGAGGCGCTCGGGCTCTACCGCCAGGCGTACGCCGGGCGCATCGAACTGCTGGGGCGCGAGCACGATTTGAGCCTGTACTCGCAGACCGGCCTCGCTCTCACACTGATCTTGTTGCGCCAGGAAGAGGAGGCGCAGGCGCTGCTGGTCGAGTTGCTCGCGAGCCTGCGCAAGACGCCGGGCCGACTTCCCGACCTCGCCCGCGAAGCCGCGAGCGCGCTGCGCGATCTGTACCGCACGCGCCACGAGCGCGAGCCCGCCGCCGGTTTCGACGCGCGCGCCGCTGAACTCGAGCGCGAGTGGCTCGGCGGGCGCTGACGCGCTTCGATCAGGTTCGCGAACCGGTGCGCGCCGGGAGCTGTCGCAGCGCGGCCTGCGCGATGCGCTCGGGCGTCAGCGAAGAGGTGTCCGCGTCGGGCTTGTACGAGCAGTAGTCCGGCGCGGTGCTGACGACCTTCTCGCCCAGGCCGTAGAGCTCGATTTCGGCGGCCGAGGTGGGCGCGAAGAACACCACCGTGCGCACGTTGCGCGCCAGGGCCACGTGCAGCCCGAGGCTGTCGCTGGTGATCATCAGGTCGCACAGATCGACCAGCGCCGCGTACTCGAGCAGCGCGTTGTCCACGCCCGCGTCGACCAGGCGCACGCGGCCCGCGAGCACGCCCGCGATGCGCGCGTTGCGCTCGCGCTCGTCGGCGCCGCCGAACAGAACGAACGTGACCGCGCCTTCCAGCGCGGAGTTGAGGCGCTCGACCAGTTCGACGGTGCGCTCGACCGAGAGCATCTTCGAGCGCCAGCGTCCGCCCGCGCCGGTGTTGACGCCGATCACTGGCCCGCGGGCGTGCAGCTGCGTGCGCTGCGCGAAGTGCTGCGCGAATTCCGCGTGGCGCGGCTCGAACTCCAGGCGCGGCTTGCCGAACTCCAGCCCCAGCATCGAGCACAGGATCTCGGGATGGCTGCGGGTGTTCTGCAGCTTGAGCTCGTCGGCGCGCACCTTGCCGAGCACCGACAAGAGCCCCATGTCGAACCACGGCGCCACGTCGCGCGTGTAGACGCGCGCGCCGCGCTCGTCGAGGTGCGCGCCCGAGAGTTTCGCGCACTGCAGGCTCGAAGCGAGCTCGCACAGCGCCTGCTCGTCGTCGAGCGAGATGACCCAGTCCCAGCGCCGCTCTGCGAGGCGCGCGTGCTCGCCCGCGGCGCCGAACGGGATCACCGCGGCGACCTGCGGGTGCAGGCGCACGAGGTCGACCGCCCCGGGGGCCGTGAGCCAGCTCACGCGCGCGTCGGCATGGCGGCGGTGGAGCCCGGGCAGCAGCGCCGTCGTGCGCACGACGTCGCCCAGGGCGCCGGTCTTGACGATCAGGACTTCGAACACGGTTGCGGTGGGTTCTAGCGCTCGCCGGGGCTGGCGCGCAATCTCGAAGCGCCGCGCTTCATCGGCCAGACGCGCATCCGAAGGCAAGCGGAAGGCGCTAACCGCCGCTCACGACCGCGACCAGGTCGAGCGCGTCGGAGTCCTGGACCGGAGCGTTCGCAGCGAGCAAGCGCCCGGCGCGGAAGACGTTGACGATCGGCCGGCCGTTCGCGAGCAAGGCTGGCGCGCCAGACGGAAAGTGTTGCGCGAGCCGCTCGAGCAGCTCGAACACCGCGCAGGGCAGCTCGAGCTCGAACTCCAGCTCGCGGCCCAGCGCCGCAGCGACCGCGCCGACGCAGCGCAGCCGAACGCGCCCGCGCGTCGCGCCGCTCGGCTTCGGCGAACTTGTCGCGCCCGAACTCGCAGCGCCGTGCGCGAGCGTGCTCGCCCCGCGCCAGTCCCAACGCCCCGCCAGTTGCGCGCTGCGCACGGCCAGGTACTGCGGGAGCATGCCGGGCTGATCCAGGCGCTCCTGCGCCCAAGCGGGCCGTTCGTCGCTCGCGCTCGCGCCCCAGCTCGCGTTCAATTCGCGCTGCGCCAGGGAGAGTTCCGCACCCAGTCGTAGCAACGCCCCCTCGCCGTCGCGCGCGACCAGCTCCGGCGCCACCAGCCGCTCGAGCTCGGCGAACTCGAGCACGCCATCGCACAGCAGCGCAGCGGCCGAGAACGAGCAGAAGCCCAGCGCGTCGAGCGCGTTGCTCCAGTCCTCGTGCCAGGCGACCAGCAGCCCCTTGCCGCGCGGATCGCGGGGATCGAAGGCCTCCGGAGCGAGTTCGAAGCCGCCGCGCGCGCACCACTCGCGCAACTGCGTCGCGTCGAAGGACTGGAACGCGAAGGTGCGCATCGAATCGCCGCCGCGCGAAGAGACGCACTGGCCCAGCAGGCTCGCGAAGTTGTCGTCGGGGCGTACCGAAGCGCCCTTGGCCGAGCGGTGCAGATCCTCCAGCCCGAGCGCTCGCGCCAGCTCCGCGGGCCCGCGTGCGAAGGCGCGTGCGAGCTCGTCGTCGCCGCGAACGCACGCTTCGAGCGCGCGGAGGAAACCGGCCCGATCGCCGAAGTGCGGCGCGGAGCGCACAAGTCCGCGTTCCGCCGCGTGAGCGAGCAAGGAAAGGCCGGCGCCGGCTTCCTTGGCGTCCAGACCGAGCGCATCGCAGCGCGCGAGCAGCTCGAGCGCGTCGTCGAAGCTCGGCAAGCCCAGGTTGAGTCCCAGCGCGTAGCTCGCGCCGAAGCGCGCCGCCTGCGACTGGCCCGAAGCCGTGCGGAACACCCAGCCGCAGGGCGTGGGGCAACCGTGGCAGCCGTGGGAGTCCGAGCGCGCCTGTTCGAGCTCGGCGCCGAGCGCCTGAACACTGCCGGGCACCAGCGGCGCGGAGAAATCGCGTTCGCGCAGCTCGCCGCTCGCCGCCAGGGCCTCGAACTGCTCGAACGTGCCGCCCGCGGCGCGCGCCGCCAGCCGCGGCGAGGACTGCAGGGCCTGCACGAGCGACGCGTTCGGGCGGCTCGCGACTGCCGGCGCGCGCACGCACACCGCGGACAACCCCATTCGTCCGAGCACCGCGCCCAGGCCGCCGCGCCCGACGAAGTGCGGCCGCTCGCCGCTCGCAGCGAGGTTCGCCCAACGCACGCCGCGCAGCGCCGCCGGTCCGACCGCGAGCACCGCGCACTCGCCCAAGCACGCTCGCAACTCGGCCTGCAACGCGCCGGGTGCGAGCGAGCGCCAGCGCGCATCGCGCTCCAGCCGCGCGCTGCCGTCGTGTTCGAGCACCAGCACTTCGCCGCGCGACTCAGACGCTGACGCGGCGCCGCCGTCGAGCACGAGCAGGTCGGCCACGCTCGCCAGCCGCCGCGCGAAGTCGCCGCCGACCAGGCCCTCCGCGAACAGGCCGGTCAGCGCGCCGCGCGCGGCGAGCGACGCGCGCGCCGCAGTGGGCAGGCCGCGCTTGACGCACTCGCCCACCGAGACGAGCAGCGGCGAGTGAGCCGGGCGCGCTCGCGCCGACGCCAGCATCCAGGCCACGCCCAGGGCCCCGCCGCCGGCCGCAGCGAAGCGTGCGGCGCGCTCGTCCTCGGCCTCGAAACGCTCGCGCTGCACCGCGTCACCGGCCCCGGTGCGCAGCGCGGACACGTCGACGCGCACCGTTCGGCGCTCGACTCCGTCGACTTGGAAGCGCGACAAGCTACGCAGCGGCGAGCAGGCCGCCCGCTGGCCAGGGTAGTCGCTGCGCGGGCCCGTGCGAGTTCCGAGCGCGAGCGAATCAAGCGCGGGTCGCGATGCACGCGCAAGGAGCGCGAACCGGCGCCAGTGAAGGCGCGCGCGGGGCGGCGCTCGGTCGAGCGCTCGGGCCCTTGCTCTGGCGCTTGAACAGGCTCCTGCTCAGGCCGGCGAACTTGCGCGGCCCGAAGTTGTGCGCAGTCGGGGCGCGGCCTAGCTTGTGCTGCGAAAGGGCCCGCGCGCCCGGCGCCACCGCCCCACCGCCCCTCCCACGACCGCCCCAGTGTTCGGATCCTTCCCCGTCGGCCGCCTGTTCGGCATCACGGTGCGCGTCCACTGGATGTGGCTCGTGCTGGTGCTGTTGATCCCGCTGCTCGTCGACAGCCAGCCGCTCGCGGCGCTGATCGGCTTCCTGGTGCTGTGGGGCATCGTGCTGCTCCACGAACTGGGGCACAGCTTGATGGCCTGGCGCTTCGGCATTCGCACGCTCGACATCACGCTCTGGCCGCTGGGCGGCATGGCGCGGATGGACCACATCCCCGAGCGCCCCAAGGTCGAGTTCTGGATCGCGATCGCCGGTCCGCTGGTGAACTTCGCGCTGGCCGGGCTCGGAGCGGCCGTGCTGTTCGCCCTCGCGCTCGCCGACGCCCGACTGCCGCTCGAAGAAATGAGCTGGTCGCCCGTCGGAATCGCCTGGGGCTTCGTGGTCGCCAACCTGCTCATGGGCGCCTTCAATCTGCTCCCGGCCTTCCCGATGGACGGCGGGCGCGTGCTGCGCGCCATCCTGGGCGTGTTCCTCGACTGGCTGCACGCGACCTCGGTGGCCGTGTTCATCGGCCGGCTGTTCGCCTTCGGCATGATCGCGCTGGGGATCCTCGGCCTGTTCCTCGAGTGGCAGCAGACGCTGTGGTTCCCGCTGCTCGGCGTGTTCATCTGGCTGGCCGGCGCGCGCGAGCTGATCAGCGTTCGTCTGCGCCGCGCCCAGCGCGACCCGCGCTTCGCGGTGTTCGGCGCGCGAGCTTTCGACCCGGCGCACGGGAGTTCGACAGCAACCCGCGAGAACTCCGGTGAAGCGCCCCGCGCTCCCGCCGCGGACGACACCAGCGCCGACCCGAGCGGTGCGCGCCGACCGCTCGACCCGCCCTTCTCGGATCCGCGCGCCGACGCGCGCCGACCGCTCAGCCCCGAGGACATCGCGCGCCTCGAGCGCTTCCAGGGGCGGCTGCGGCCGCGCGATGACGAATAGCGCCGCTGGCGGCGACGACGAATAGCGCCGCTGGCGAACGCTCGCGCTCAACCCTCGAGCAGCAGGTACTCGGCGCAGAAGCCCGGTCCCATGGCGAGCATCAGGCCGCGCTGGCCGGGCGCGGGCGGGCGCTCGAGCAAGGTGCGCTCGAGGATCAGCAGCACAGACGCGCTCGAGAGGTTGCCCACGGTGCGCAAGCTGTCCCAGGCCAGCGCGAGTTGCTCGTGGTCGAGCCCGAGCGAATCGCCCGCGGCGGCCAGCACCTTGGGGCCGCCGGGGTGACAGACCCAGAAGTCGATGTCGGCGCGCGAGAGCGAGTGCTCCGCGAGGAACACGTCGGCGTCGGGACCCAGGCGCTCGCGCGCGACAGCGGGAACCGCGGGCGAGAGCACGATCGAGAAGCCGCGCTCGGAGATGCGCCAGCCCATCACGTCCTCGGTGTCGGGATAGAACACCGAGCGCGTGTCGACGATGCGCGGGCCCCGCGCGGCGCGCCGCTCCCCCACCACGATGGCGCAGGCGGCGCCGTCGCCGAACAGGCCGCTCGAGATCACGTGGGCGAGCGACGTGTCGTGCTTCTGCCAGGTGAGCGAGCACAGCTCGACCGACAGAACCACCACGACCGAGTCGGGCGCGCCGCGCGCGAAGTCCGCCGCGCGAGAGAGCGCCGAGGCGCCGGCCACGCAGCCCAGTCCGAACAGCGGCATGCGCTTGATGTCGCTGCGGAAGCCGAGCCGATTGCACAGGCGCGCATCGATCGAAGGCGAGGCGATGCCCGTCACGGTCGTGAACACGATCGCGTCGACGTCGCGCGGCTCGAGCCCGGCGCGGGAGAGGGCCGTGCGCACCGCGCGCTCGCCCAGTTCCAGCGCGTTCGCGATCCACACGTCGTTGAACTGGCCGAAGGTCTCGAGCGTCTCGTAGGCCTCGAGCGGCAGCACGAAGCGCCGCGTCTCGACTCCGCAGGCGCCGAGCAGCGCCGGCAGGCGCGAGACCACGCTGGGGTGCGCGCTCCAGATGCGCGTGAGTCGTTCGACCACCTCGCGCTGGTTGTGGACGCGCTCGGGAAAGGCGCTGGCGACGGAGGCGATCTTCATGCTCGTAGTCGGGGAAGGATGTAGGGGGTCTGCGCTCGGTAGCGGGCGAACCGCTCGCCGTAGCGCTGGAGGTAGCGCGCCTCCTTGAAGCGCGGCGCGACAACGCAGTAGCTGGTCCAGACCAGCGCGAGAACCAATCCGTCCAGTGTGCGAACCGGCCCGGTCCACAGCGTCAGCGCGAAAGCCAGGTACACCGGCTGGCGACAGCGTTGGAACAGCCCGTGCGTCGGAAAGTCGCCGAATTTCGGCCGCTGGCCGCGCAGCACGCTCCACCAGCCGATGGCGCCGGTCTGCAGTCCCAATCCGGCGTTGTGCAGCGCCACGACGAGCAGCAGCCAGGAAGCAGCGAACGCAACGTGCGAGAGCGTCAGCCAGGCCCCGCGCGCCTCGAACAGCAGCACGCCGCTCGGGGACCACAGCGCGAAGGTCGCGAGCACCTGGAGGCTCGCGAGCGTCGCAAAGGTGGTCGTCGAGAGGTCCGCGGCGACGCTCGAAGGCGCGAGGCGCGCGAGCCAGACGCGGCCGGACTTGGAGAGCAGGAACGAGTGCAGCAGCGGGAATTGCAAGACCAACGCGAGGTTCGCGCACCACGCCGCCGGTCCGCGCAAGTGTCCCCATCCGCGCGTGAGGCCGCTGTACAGACCCACGATCATCGCGCCGATCGCGCACGCGAAGAGCGCGTGGTTCAGCGCGCCGTAGACCAGGGCCAGGAGCCTGTGGCGTGTCCCGCGCATCACGAGCCCCGCGCCTTGCGCAGCAGCGCGCTGTAGCCGACCGAAGTGTTCGAACTCGCCCGCAGGGTGATGGCCCAGCGACGCACGGTTGAGGGCACATCCACGGACTCACCGGCCAGGGCCTCCATCACGAGGCCGTGGCGCGCAGCCTCGCGCGCGAGTTCGTCGGGCTGGATGAACAGCTCGTGCGCGTGCGTGCCGCGCGGAACCAGCGCCAGGCCCTCGGCCACGTGGATCGCGAGCAGTCGGGACTGCCAGGTGCGGTTGAGCGTGTTGACGAACACCGCCCCGCCCGGCCGCACGATGCGCGCGGCCTCGCTCAACACGGCGGCGAGATCGGGAACGTGCTCGAGGACGTCCGCGAGCAGGACGACGTCCGCGCTGCGTGCAGCGAGCGGCGTGCGGCGGATGTCGGCGCGCACGAACAGCGCTGCGACGTGGTTTCGCGCTTGCGCCAGGCTCGCCGCGCTCGCGTCGACGCCCACGACGCGCGCGCCTGCGGCCGCGAGCGGTCGCGCCAGCAGTCCGCCGCCGCATCCCAGGTCCGCTACGACGCGCTCGGTCCAGGACTCGCCCAGCCAGGCGCACAGCACCGCCAGTCGATGCGCGTTGACCGCGTGGAGCGAACGGAACGCCGGCGAGGACGCATCCCACCACGACTCGGCGTGGCGCTCGTAGAGCTCGAGGTCGTTGCCCCGCGAAGCGACGCGCGCGGCGCTCACAGCAGGGCCGCCTTGCGCAGCACGATGGCGCCGGACTCGCTCTCCAGCCGCAGCCACTCGCCCGCGACCTGGACGCCCGCCGCGTCGACGCCGTCGAGTTCGAGTCGACCGGCGAGCACGCGCCAGACTCCGCCCAAGGTCTGGAATTGCGGCGCTCCGTCGCCGATCACGAGCGCGGCGCCGGTGTACACGCCGCCCGCGGCGTCGACGTCGGCGTCGAGCGTGAAGTGATAGAGCACGCGCGCCAGGGCCTGTGCGTCCGATCCTTCCACCGCTACCGACTCGAACAGCCCGGCCAGATCGGCGGGGGCGGCCGGGCGCCAGTCGTTCGGCGCGCTCGCGCTGACCGAGCGCCCGGAGCTCGAGACCACGCTCGGTGCGATGCACGAACCCGCGCTGAGCGCGAGCAACACGGCCAGCAGCTCACTTCGCATCGCGCGCCACCGCCTTCGCCGCGCCCAGCGAGCGCGCGCGCAGTGAGATCCACACGCGGACCTCGTTCTCGACGCGGATCATCCCGAGCTGGCTCGGCGGCTCGACGCCGAAGTCGCGCAAGCGCAGCTTCAACTCGCCCTCGATGCCGACGCGCTGACTGGAGTCCACGCTGACCTGCACGGGCATCGCGACCTCGCGCTCGACGCCCTTGATCGACAGACGCCCCACCGCCACCGCGCTCAGCCGCTGCTGGGCGAGGTCGACTTGCGCGTCGCGCAACTCGGTCCAAGTGAAGCGCAGTTGCGCGTGGCGCTGCGTGTCCAGGTGCTCGCGCATCGCGGCGTCTCGATCGGCCATGCCTGTGTCGAGCGAGCGCGCATCGACCAGCACGCTGCCCGCGGGAGCGAGCGCCGGTTGAGCCAGGTCGACCTCCAGCTCGCCCTCGACCTTCTGCGTCACGCCGCTGAAGTCGTGGAGCGTGCTCTTGGCGTCGAAGCCCACGCGCGAGAGGCTCGGCACGATCGCGAGGCGCTGTCGGCCGGCGAACGAGAAGCTCTTGGAAGGCAGCGTGAACGACAGGAACTTGCGCGGCGCGGGAGCTGCGGCCTCGGGCGGCGGCGTCGGGTCGAGCTGCGCGGGCGCTGCCTCCGCCACGGGCCCAGGCGCCGCTTCAACGGCCGGGGCGGCGACCGGCGCGCTCGAGTCAGAGCCAGCAGCCGCGCTCGACTCCGTGCTCGGCAGCGCAGGCGCCGCAGCGATTTCGGTCGCCGCGCCGGGGCCCGTCGCCGCGTTCTGCGCGAGCGCGCTCGATGTTGCTCGCAACTCCTCGAGCGCCGCCAGCGTTCGCGCCTCGCGCAGCGCGCTGGCCGCGGCGAGTGAATCGACGCGCGCGCTCAAGGCCACGACGGCGCTGTTCAAGCGATCGATCGTCGCGCTGTGGGCGGCGCCCCGCTGCGTCGCGGCGCCGTCCAACGAAGCGTGGAGCTCCTCGAGCTGCGGGCCGAGCGCCGCGCCCAGCGCAGCGAGGTCGGCGCGCACCGCCGCGACGTCCTCCGCGAGCAGTTCGACCGGCGCGGGGCCGCGCTGCGCACTGACGCTCGAATCCTGGACGACGAGGGTGACGCGCTCGCGCACGACGCCCAACGCGACCAGTCCGCCAACGCCGAAGACCACCAGCGCCGCGACGCCGATGCCAGCGAGAAGCTTGCCTGCCATGGCGGTGCGCAAAGCAAGCCGCGGGCCGCGCCCGCGCATCGAGCCCCGACGGCCTGCCGCGCAGCTGGAGTGCGCGACGGCTTGTAGAAAGTGCCGCACAGTTGTCGTTTGCACCAAGCGGCTCGCTTCGCTTGCCGCGTGCGAGGCCCGCCGACGCACCCGCGGCGACGGCACGCGCCGTGCTTTGCCACGCGCATGGATTTCTCGGCTCGCGCGCGCGCAGCGCTGATCGTGGCGCTGTTCGCCCTGCCCACACTGTGGCTCGGCGTGCTGGGCGCGCGACTGCCGATCGACGTCGCCAACGTGGCGCTCAAGTCGGTCGGCACGCCCGAGGCGAGCGCTCAACGCCTGCGCGTGGAGCACTTCGGTCCCGACGCGGACGTGTTCGTGGTGTTCCAGGCGCTGCCCATCGGCCAGGGGCGCATCCAGCCGCTCGAGTTGCGCGCGCTGGACGCGCTGCGCGCGTCGCTCGAAGCGCTCGAAGGCGTCGCGGCGGTCCAGTCGGCCCCGGCCCGCAACGCCGATTCGCGCGTGTGGTCCGTGAGGCTGAGCGCGGGCGCTGAGGGTTGGAGTGAGGCCGTGGAGCAGATCGAGCAGCGCGTCGCGGACGAGGCGCCGGTGACCCTGCGCGCGTCGCTGAGCGGACTGCCGCTCGCCGAGCTGGTGCTCGCGCGGGAGCTGGCCGCCGAGCAGCGGCGCGTCGTGCCCGCGGTCGCGTTGACGCTGATCGCGCTGCTGTTCGCGCTGTACCGCAGCGCGGGGCTGGTGCTCGCGATCCTTGCGCCGCCGGGCTGCGCGATCGCCTGGATCGGCGGGCTGCAGCACCTGCTCGGCCGCGAGCTCACGCCGGTCTCGGTCCTGCTCGCGCCGGTCATGCTGACCGTCGGGGTCGCCGCGGGCGTGCACTGGATCGAGGCCTACCTCGACCAGCTCGACGAGGGACGCGCTGCGCCCGACGCCGCGCACGGCGCGCTCCGCAGCCTGCGCGAACCGGCCCTGCTCGCTGCGCTGACGACCGTGATCGGCATGGCGGCGCTGGTCGGCAACGAGATCCCCGCGGTGGCCGACTTCGCGGCCTTCGCAGCTCTGGGAGTGGCGTTGACGTACGCCGCCGCCAACTGGCTGACGCCTGCGCTGCTCATCCTGGCGGGTCCGCGCAGCAGCGCGCGATGGCGCGCGCGCGGCGCCTGGAGCCGGGCCCTCGGCGCGCGCGTCGTCGATCGGCTAGTCGAGCACGCTCCGGCCATCCGCACCGGCGCGTTGATGGCCGCCATAGCGGGCCTGGCGCTGTGCGCGCGACTGGAAGTCGACAACGATCCGCTGCGCGTGCTCCCCGGCGAGCACCCCTTCCGCCGCCAGCACGCAGCGGTGGCCGCGGAGCTCGGCGGCGCCGAGGTCTTCGACGTGCTCGCGCCGGTGGGCTCGAAGCTGGCCGAACCCGTCGCCGCGGCGCTGTTCGCCGCCGCGCTGTGCGAACTCGACGGCGTGGTCGCCCCCGCCGGTCCGCCGCTGGTCTCCGCGCGCGGCGACTGGCTTTCGCGCTTCGTGCTCGCCCCCAGCGGAAGCGGTGCGCGCGAAGCATTGTTCGAGCGCGTCGAGGAACGCGCGCGCGCGCTCGGCGCCCCGGAGTGCGTCGTGACCGGCGCCGCCGTGCAGGTCGCGCGCGACTCCGGCCGCATGATCCGCGGCGCACTGGTCGGCGCGCTGGCGAGCCTGGTGCTGCTGTGGCTGGTGTTCTGGGCCGGACTGCGTTCGGTGCGCTACGCGAGCCTCGCGCTCATACCGAACGCGCTGCCGTGCGTCGTCGTGAACGCGGCGCTGGTGCTGTGGGGCGCGCCGCTGTCCTTCGCCACCGCGATCATCAGCTCGACCATGCTGGGGCTGATCGTGGACGACACGATCCACCTCCTGCACCGCTTCCGCGAGCTGCGCCGCCGCGCGTTCACGCCGCTCGCAGCGCTCGAGCAGGTCTACCGCTCCGGCGCGCGCGCTGTGGTGATCACTTCGCTCGTGCTGGCCGTCGGCTTCGGCGCGGGCGCGGTCGGAAAGCTCGCCACCAGCGTCGAGTTCGGAGCGCTCGCGGCGTTGACCATCGTCACGGCCTTCTTCGCCGACCTGATCCTGCTCCCCGCCATTTTGGTGCGCACGAGCACGAGCGCCGTCGAGCGCGAGCACCGCGGCCCCGCAGCGAGCACGCCGTGAACGCGCCGAACACGAACATGCCGCCCGCGCGCGCGCAGGTCGCGATCGCCGGGGCCGGACCCGCAGGCGCCGCCTGCGCAGCGCTGCTCGCGCGCGCGGGAGTCGACGTCGTGCTGCTCGACGCGCAGCGCTTCCCGCGCTTCAAGGCCTGTGGTGAGTTCATGAGCCCGCAGTGCGTGCCGCTGCTCGAGCAACTCGGCGCAGCGCAGGCGCTCCGCCGCGCCGGGGCCCGCGAGCTGCGCGGAATGGAGCTCTTCGGCCACGGCCGGCGCGCGCGCGGACGCTTCGTCGACATCGGTCGCGCGCGCGCGCCGGTGGACTACGGCTGGGCGCTGCGCCGCGAAGTGTTCGACGCGCAGCTGGTCGAGCACGCGCGCCGCTGCGGGGCCCAGGTGTTCGAGGGCTGGCGCGTGTGCGCGCTCGAGCGCGGCGCGGACGGAAGCGTGAAGGGCCTGCACTTGCGCGGCCCGGGCGGCGCGCGGCGCAGCCTCGCGGCGAGCTGGACGATCGGCGCCGACGGACTGCGCTCCAAGGTCGCCTCGGAGCTCGGCGTGCAGCGCGAAGACCGCGGCCTGCGGCGCATCGCGCTCACCACGCGCTACCGCGGAGTCGACACGCGCTCGCTCGCGCAAGCGCACTTCTTCGAAGGCGGCTACTTCGCGCTCGCGCCGGTGGACCAGGGCCTGGTCAGCGTGAACCTGGTGCTGTTCGAGGAGCTGTACCGCAGCAGCGGGCTCGAACGCGACGCGCTGTTCGAGAGCTGGGTGCAACGCCTTCCCGCCGTGCGCGAGGCGCTCGGCGCGGGCGAGCGCGTCGACCCGCTCCGCGGCCTGGGACCGCTGGCGCGCACGACGACGCAGCAGACCTTCGACGGCGCCGCGCTTGTCGGCGACGCCTGCGGCTACGTCGACCCGCTCACCGGCGAAGGCATCTTCTTCGCGCTGCACGGCGCAGCATCGCTGGCGCCTGCGCTGCTCGACGCGCTCGGTGCTGGAAGGACCGATCGAGGCGTGCTTGCGCCGTACTTGCGCGAGCGCCAGCGCGAGATCGCGCCGCGCGCGCGGCTGTGTCGCTGGCTCGCGTTCGCACTCGCGCGGCCGACGCCCGCGCGGCTGCTGCTCGCGCTGCTCGAGTCGCGCAGCGGACTGGCCGACCTCGCGGTCTCGCTCTCGGCCGACTACGCGCGACCCGCGGAACTCCTGCGGCCGAGCGTCTGGCTGCGGGCCTGGAGCGGCGGAGCGAGCGCATGAGCGCACTCTCGCGACGGATCTGGGGAGCGGCGCCGCTCAGCCTGGCGCTGCTGGCGCTCGCGCTGCGCGCCAGTGCGCCCGAGGCGCCGCAAGTGGCCGGTCCCGCGGAACCTCCGCGGCCATTCGTTCCGCCGCTGGCCTTCCTGGCCGCGGCGCACGCACCGGGCGTGGACGAGAGCTGGGAAGTCGATCGCGCATCGAGTCGCGCGCGCCTCTTGCTCGACGACGCCGTCGAGGCCGTCACCTATCAGGTGAGCGGCTCGTTCGAGTTGGCGGCCGACGAGTCGCTGGGCGGCGCCGAGCTGGTGCTCACGCCGCTCGACCCGGCGCCGGCGCGCGCGCGGACGCTGCGCCTGCAGCTCGCGCCGAGTCCGACGCGCTCCTCGCCCGTGCCCGGGCTGCACGCGGCGCGCCCGGCCGTGCGCCTGGTGAGCGAAGAAGGCAGTCAGCCCGCTGTGCTCGAGCTGACATGGATGCGGCTGCCCGGCCCAAGCGTGACGGTCCAGGCGGTGACGACGCCTGCGCTGGAGCTCGCGCGCGTCGTCCGGCCGGCCCGCGGACGCCAGCCTTGGGAGCGCGCGTCCCAGGCCGTACTGTCGCTCAGCCTGAAGCTCGCGCCGGCGCCCGATCCGCGATGAACTCGACTCCCCGCACTCTGCCCTTCGGGCTCGCTCGACGCGTGGCCGCGCTGTTCGCGCTCGTGGCTGCAGCGCTCGTCGCGCTCACCATCTACGTCACGCGCGACGTCGAGCGCATGCACGTCACGCTCGACCGGCTGAGTGAAGAGCAGCGCGAGACCGACGCCTCGATGTACTTGCTGCACCACGTGCGGATGCTCGACGTGCACTCGCGCAAGATTCCGCTGTCGAGCTGGGGCGCGCACGACGAAGCCCTGGCGGAGCTGGAGTTCCACACCGCCGAAGCGCGCAAGACCCTGGCCGACTTGGCGGGCGGACCCGAGGGTCCAGACCCGTCTTCGAGCGAGCACGCGCACGACGAGGCGCGCCTGTACGGCGAGCTCGAGCGCGCCTCCGGCCTGCTGCACGAGCAGCTCGCGCAGGCCGCGGCCCCCGAGGTCGTGCTGGCGAGCGTCGCCGAACTGCTGCGCGCGGCCGAGGTGCTCAACGACGAGGTCCACAGCGAGGAGCTGCAGGCCGCAGCCGAGCTCTCGCGGCGCGCCGACGAGCTGCGCAGCGCCGTGATGTTCGCCGCGCTGATGGCGCTGAGCGTGCTCGTGGGCGTGCTGGTGCTGGTCCAGCGCTCGGTGGTGCGCCCGCTGCTCGAATTGCGCGCGGGCGCTCGGCGCTTCGCCGCCGGCGAACTCGGACACCGCGTCGCGGCGCGCACCAGCGACGAGGTCGGCGAACTCGCCGGCGAGTTCAACCGCATGGCGAGCGAACTGGCCGGCGTGCAGAGCGAACTCGAGCGGCGCGTCGAGCAGCGCACGGCCGAGTTCCTGCGCGCGGCGCGACTGGCGGGCCTGGGCACGATGGCCGCCGGCATCGCGCACGAGATCAACAATCCGCTGGCTTCGATCGCCTCGTGCGCCGAGGGCTTGGAGCGCCGTCTGCGCGCGGGCCAAGCCGACGCACAGGAGCAGCGCGAGTACCTGGGCATCATCGCCAAGGAGGCCTACCGCGCGCACGAGATCACCTCGCGGCTGCTCGAGTTCGCGCGCTCGAGTCCGGGCCCGTCGACGAGCTTTCACGCGGCCGACGTGCTGCGCGACCTCGAGCCGCTCGTGCGCCACCGGCTGCTCGAGCGCGAACTGAGTCTGTCCGTCGAGTGCGACGAGCAACTTCCGCCGCTGCACGGACACCCGGACGAGTGCAAACAGGTGGTGCTCAACCTCGTTCACAACGCCATCGACGCGAGCCCGCGCGGCGGGCGCATCTGGGTGCGCTGCCGAGCACAGGACGAAGGCTTCACGCTCGAAGTCGAAGACCAGGGCCCCGGACTCGACCCCCAGGTGGCCGAGCGCGCCTTCGACCCCTTCTTCACGACCAAGCCGCCCGGCCAGGGCACGGGCCTGGGGCTGTCCATCGTCGATCGCATCGTCGCCTCGCACGGCGGACGCGTCGAGATCGCGCGCGGCCGCGAGGGCGCGCTGTTCCGAGTCGTTCTCCCGCAGCCCGAGGCCGCACTCTCATGAAGCCCAGCGTCCTGTTCGTCGACGACGATGTGTCCCTGCGCCGCGTCCTGACGCGCGAACTCGAGCACTTCGGCTTCGAAGTGCGCGCCTTCGCCAGCGGCGAGGGCGTGCTGGATGCGCTGCGCGAGCACGGCGCCGACGCAGCGCTGCTCGATCTGAAATTGCCCGGGATGAGCGGCCTGGAGCTGCTCGCACAGTTGCGCGAGCACGACGAGCACCTGCAGGTGGTCGTGCTCACCGGCCACGGCGCCGTGCCCGACGCCGTCGAGGCCATGAAGCGCGGCGCGCACGACTTCCTGACCAAGCCGGTGCAGCTCGACGTGCTCGAACAGACGCTGCAGCGAGCACTCGAGAAGCGGGCGCTGCTCGACGCCAACGCGCGCCTGCGCCGCGCCAGCGAGCCCGCGCCCGGCGCTTCGCGGCTGACCGGCGCCAGCGCGACGATGCAGCGCCTGCGCCGCGAGGTCCAGCGCGTCGCCGCCAGCGCCAGCAGCGTGCTGATCCAGGGCGAGAACGGCGTCGGCAAGGAACTGGTCGCGCGCGAGATCCACGCGCTGGGGCCGCGTGCGAACGCGCCCTTCGTGGTGGTCAACTGCGGTGCGATCCCGGTCACGCTGATCGAGAGCGAGTTGTTCGGGCACGAGCGCGGGGCCTTCAGCGGCGCCGAGCGCAAGCGCATGGGCCTGTTCGAGGCCGCGCACGGCGGCACGCTGTTCCTCGACGAGATCGGCGAGCTGCCCAAGGCCGTGCAGCCCGCGCTCCTGCGCGCGCTGCAGTTCGGCGAGGTTCGCCCGGTCGGCAGCGAGCGCACCAAGGCCGTCGACGTGCGCGTCCTGGCGGCGACGCACCGCGAGCTGGGCCGCGCCATCAGCTCCGGCGAGTTCCGCGAAGATCTGTACTACCGCGTGTCGACGCTGGTGCTCGAAGTTCCCGCGCTGCGCGAGCGCAGCGAGGACATCGCAGCGCTGGCCGAGAGCTTCCTGACGCGCGCCTCGATTCGCACGGGCCGGCGGATGAGCCTCGCCCCGTCGGCGCTACAGGCGCTCCAAGCGCACGACTGGCCGGGCAACGTGCGCGAGCTCGAGAACGTGATCGAGCGCGTGGTCGTGATGGGCGACGGCGACTCGATCGACGGCGCCGAGCTGGAGCGCTTCCTCCAGCGCAAGGGCGCGCGCGTGGCGGGAGCGCTGCCGTCCCTCAACCTCGCGACGCTCGAGCGCATGGCGCTGAGCCTGGCCATGCAGCGCTTCGACGGCGATAAGAAGGCCGCGGCGGCGGAGCTCGGCGTGGCCTTGAAGACGCTCTACAACATGCTCGACCGCCACGGGCTGCGCAGCGAAGGCAGCGCTCGAACGCGCGAGTGAACGCGCGCTCGAGCGCGGCGAACCGGGGCGGGGCGAGCAGGCGCTCGGGCGTTCGTCACTGACGGATCTGGACCAGCGGCACGTCCTCGAGCACTTCGACGCTGCGCGAATCGAGCACGATGCGCGCGCCGCTGTTCATGATCAGCGTGGTCACGCGCTCGTTGCGCTCGAGCACGCGGCCGTGGAGCAGGCCACCGGGCGTCTTGACGCGCGCGCGCGGCAGCCCCGCGAGTTGCTTGGCCTGCGCGGCCTGGGTGCTGAGCGAGGCGCCCGGCGCGATGCGGTGCGCGGACTTCACGCGCGCTCCGTCGAGTGCGATGCGGCCGACGCTGTTGCGCAGCCACAGTCGGCCTTCGCCGATCGCTACCAGCTCGCCCTCGAACACCTCGCCGGTGTGGAACACCACGCGTGTGGGCCCGATGTGCGGCGTGGCGAGCGTGCTCTTGCCATCCAGCGCTTCGAGCGGAATCGTCTCGCTGGCCCAGACGTGCTCCATGTCCGCCGCGCTCGCCACCTGCAGCACGCGGTGAGGCTCGGGCTCTCTCGGCTTGCTCGGCGGCGCGGGCGCAGGGCTCGCGCTCGCTGCTGCGGCGCCGGACTGCTCCACCGCGGACGGAACGTTCGGCGTCGACGCCGACGCGGAGTCCGCGACAGCGCTCGCCGCGTTCGAAGGCGGGTGCACAGGCGCGTCTGAGTTCGTGGCCGGCTGCGGTTGCGCCTGTTGCGCCTCTTGCGCCTGTTGCGGCTCGGCGCTCGGCGCTTCGCTCACTTCGACCGGGGCGGACACGGGCGCAGAGCTCGACGGCGTCTCCGGCGCGGCCGACGTTTCGAGCGGCGCGGCGGGCGCTGGCACTTCGACGGCCTCGTGCGACGTCGGAGCGTTCACCGGCGCAGGCAGCGGATCGGCGGCGACGGCGCCCGCACTCGCTTCGGGGCGAGGCGCGAGCGGCTCGGCGGGCGCGGAGACGAGCTCCGGCGAAGGCTGGTCCGACGCGAGATCCGCGAGTTCGCCCTCGACCTCGGTCGCGGGAGCGCTGAGTTCCGCCAGATCCTGCTGACGGCGCGCGCGGCGTCGTTCGGCCGCCAGACGACGTTCGCCGCCGCGTCCGCCAGCGCGGGAGAGCACGCGCACGCGCGCGGGCTCGGCGGCGGTGAGCGCTTCGGCGGCCGCCTCGGGCTGCGGCGCGCTCTCGGGCTGCGGCGCGCTCTCGGGCTGCGGCGCGCTCTCGGGAAGCGGCGCATTCTCGGGCTGCGTCACGTTCTCCGGCTGCGGAGCGCTCTCCGGCTGCGTCACGTTCTCCGGAAGCGGCGCATTCTCGGGCTGCGGAGCATTCTCCGGCTGCGGCGCGCTCTCGGGATTCGGCGCAATCACGGGCTGCGCGGCGGTCGTGGACTCAGGTGCGGGCAGCGCGTCGACCGACGCTAGCGCTTCGAGTTCGCTCGCCGTGGCGGACGACTCGGCTTCGAGTTCCGATTCGCAGTCCGTCTCGGGGTTCCCGACGACCGCTACGTCTTCGCTCGGCTCGTCGACCCAACCGACAGGCGCCGACTCGACCTCGTCCGCCTCGGGCTGTGCGACGGTGACGACCTCCAGCGCCGGAGCGACCTGGCCGGCAACGCCGTCCACCGTCGCGCCGACCGCTTCTGGCGGCGTCTCCACAGAGCTCTCCGGCGCCTCGGACGAATGCGCTTGGGCCCAGGCGACGAGAGCGCGCGCGATGCCGTCGTCCTCGACGCCGGCCGCGGCCGAGTTCGACTCCGTGCTCGCAACTTCGCGCGCCCCCTCGTCGACAGCGGCGCGACTCTCATCGAGCTCGCCCGTGCGCGCGATCCAGACCAGTCGATCCCAGTCGACCTCGACCTCGGCCGGAAGAGCGGCTCGTCGCGCAGGGGGCGTCGAGCACTCCCCCACGAGCGCGGCAGACGAAACAGGCGCCTCGCGCTCGACAGCGCTCGAGCTGACTCCGTCTGGCGCGCCGTCGAGCGGCTCGCCGGTGTCCACATCGCCCTCGGCTGCTGGCGTGGACTCATCATCGCCCGGTGAGATCGTCCACACGCCCGAGGGATCGATCACGTCCGAGGGGGTGATGAAGGACGAGCCGGGGTCGGGCGCGTTGACCGGCGCCTCGCTGCGCCCGCCCACTTGCGCGAGCGATGCTCCCGCGCGAGCGCCGCGCGGGCGTTCGGGGCGGTCGAGCTTGGCGTCGGGCGCCACGGGTTCGAGCAACGGTTCGGAGTCGAGCGCGGCCAGCGCGGACTCGTCGGAGACGCTCGGCGCCGCCGGCCCGCTGCTGACAGCGCTCGCCGGACGCGTCACGACGTTCGCACTCGGCGCCGGTTCGGGCGCGCTCTCACGCCGCAAGTACGGCAAGCCGATGATGCCCAGCGCGCTGAGCACCGCGCCGCTGGCCACTGGGATCAACCAGCGCGAGCGTCGGGGCTGCGGCGTCTCTTCGCGCCAGGATGCGTTGAGCAAACTGGCCGCGGTCGGCGAAGGCGCGAGTTCCTGCGGGGCGGGAGCAAGCGAACTGGGCGCGCTGTCGGTGACCTCCATCAGCCAGCTCTGCTCCTGCGCGGGCGCAGGCCCCGGAGCAGATCCCGGAGCAGGCCCCGAAGCGGGCGTTGGCGCCCGCGGCGCGGCCTCGCGCTGCATCTGCTGGTTCAGACCGAGGAAGTCGACGCCAGCGCCGCTGGGCTGCGCGTTGGTCAGCGCTTCGCCAGGGGTGACTTGGCGGGCGTTGTTGGCGGGCCGATTGATCGGCCCTCCGAATTCTTGGGCTTCGCTCATGGATGCTCTCGACTTGGCTCGCCGCTGCGCGACGGATGACGGGACGAGTCCAGGGTGGAGAGCGGCATCGACCATTCGCGGCCTGTTTCCCAAGTGCGCGCGCTGCGCGGGGCACTCGGCGATTGCGCGCGCACCACGCCGAGCGCTATCGATAGCGCCATGAAGACCGCTCGAACCTCGCGCAGCAGTGCTGGCTGGGCCCTGGCGCTAGCGCTGCTCGCGCCGGCGCGCGCGGAAGAAAGTTCCAAGCCCGCGAGCGCCGCGCTCGCGCGCGAGTCCGCCGCCGCAGCGCGCGTCGATCCGACTCGCGCCCAGCGCCGCGTGCGCGAGCTGGTGGCGCTCGGTCCGCGCATGGGAGGAACCCGTTCCGGCGACGCGGCCGCGCAGTTCCTCGTGGAGCGACTGCGCGAGAGCGGCCTGGACGTGCGAGTGCTGGACGATCCCGAGAAGGACGCCTGGCAGCCGCTCGAGTGGCGCGTGACCGCGCGCCGCGCGGGCGAGGACCAGGCGCTGACGCTCGCGCGCGCCTGGCCTTGGACGCACTCGCCCGACGGACGCGGCGAACTCGAACTCTCGCTCGAATCGCGCCCCGACGGCGCGTGGCTGACCGACAAGCCGGCGCGCGGCGCAAGTCGCGCGGCGCTGGTGCTGGTCGACGGCGCCACCAACATCGACGGCGAGTACCCGGTCGTCGGAGCGCTGCGCCAGCAACCCGGACAGCCGACGTTTGGGATCTCGAGACCCGAGGGCGCCCGACTGCGCGAGTGGCTCGCGGCGGGCGCGCAAGTGCGCGTGGAGTTCGAACTGCGCGGCGAAGCACGGCGAGCACGCCCCAAGACGGTGCTGGCGCGCTTGCGCGGCGCGAACTCGCCTGTCGGAGCGGACGCGCCCTGGGCCGGCGAGTACTTCCTCTTGTGCGCGCACGGCGACTCGGATTCGGGCGGACCGGGCGCCGACGACAACGCCAGCGGCGTGGCGACGTTGCTCGAGATCGCGCAGGCCTGGAGCGCCGCCATCGCGGCCGGTGAACTGCCCGCGCCCGCCCGCGAAGTGCGTTTCGCGGTGTGGGGCAGCGAGATCTTCTCCACGCAGGACTACCTGGCGCAGCGCATCCCCGCCGAGGGCGAGTGCCTGGGAGTCCTGAACTACGACCAAGCCGGCTTTGGGAGCGGCGCCGACCAGCTCAACCTCGAGCCCGACGATCTGCCCGCCAACCGCGCGCTGATCGAGCAGTTGCTGGCGGTGCTGCGCGAGCACGCTCCCGCCGCGCCGGACACCGCGGCGCTGTTCCCCTCGCACTGGGCCACCAATCGCTCGCTGGGCGGGACCGACAGCTACGTGTTCTCCAAGTCCGAGTACTTCAAGAGCGCGCTGCGGCCCTCGATCACGGTCTTCTCGAGCGCCTGGGGCGCGCCGGCGGAGCACAAGCGCACGGCGGACATGCCCGGCGAGTCGTGGCGCGAGCGCGACAAGGTCTCGGTGGACTACGACGCGTACTACCACTCCAGCGGCGACACGCCGGAGAACACGACCGACAAGGAGCCCTGGAACATGGCCTGGTGCGCGCGCGTGGGGATGCTGGGCGTCGCGCGTTACGTCGAGCGGGCGGCGAAAGGCGCGCAGCCGCGATGAACGCGCCGAGCTTCGTCGATGGATCTGCGCTCGAGTGGCGTGCGACGCCGTGCGCAGGCGTGCGCTGGAAGAAGCTCTACTTCGACGCCGCGAGCGGCGAGAGCGCTGTGCTGCTCGAGTTCGCGCCCGGCGCGAGCTACGACGCGCACCGTCACCCCGCGGGCGAGCAGTACCTGGTCCTGAGCGGCGAACTCGAGGACGGCGGCAAGCGCTACGGGCCGCTCAGCTACGTGCGCTACGCGCCCGGCAGCGCGCACCGGCCCAGCTCGCCGACGGGCGCGTTGGTGTTCGTCACGCTGCCGCGGCCGATCGAGACGCTGTGAGCGCGAGCGAGGCGCTGCGGCGCAGGTTCGTCGGCCGCATGCTCGGCGTGGCGAGCATGCACGGCAAGGAGCGCGCGCTCGGGCCGGCGCTCGCGCCTGCGCTGGGTCTGCGCGAAGTGCGCGCGATCGCGCAGCTCGACACCGACCGCTTCGGCGCCTTCAGCGGCGAGCGCGCTCGCGAGCTCGAGCCGCGCGAAGCGGCGCTCGCCAAGGCCCGCGAGGGCGCGCGCCTGAGCGGACTGGACCTGGTGATCGCGAGCGAGGGCTCGTTCTTCCCGCACCCCGCCGCGCCACTCGCGACCTGTGACGAAGAGTGGCTGGTGCTGCTCGACCTGCGCGATGAGCGCGTGCACGCGCACCGCTACCTCACGCTCGACTGCGCGCATGCGGGCCGCTCGTGCAGCTCGCTCGAGCAGTTGCGCGAGTTCTGCGCGCGCGCGCCGTTCCCCGAGCACGCCCTGGTGCTGCGGCCGAGCCAGCGTGGCTCGCCGGCGGACGAGGTGTTCAAGGGGCTCACGCAGCTCGAGCAGGTCGAAGCCGCGTTCGCGCAATTGCTCGCGCGCCACGGCGCCGCCTGGGTCGAGCTCGATCTGCGCGCGCACATGAACCCCACGCGCATGCGCGCCATCGCCGCCGCGGCCGCCGAGTTCGTGGACGAGCTCGCGCGACTGTGCCCGCAGTGCTCCGCGCCGCACTTCGCGGTCGCGCTGAACGTCCCCGGACTGCCCTGCGCGCAGTGCGGCGAGCCCACGGCCTCGCTGCTCGCACAGGTGCGGCGCTGCGAGGCCTGCGGCTGCGAACGCCGCGAGCCGCGCGCGGACGGGCGCAGCGAAGAGGACCCGGGCGCGTGCGAGGCCTGCAATCCCTGACGCGCGCGCCGCGCGTCACTTGCGCTTGAGCACGCGGTGCGCGCCCATGCGCGCCGTCACGCCCTTGGCGTCGAAGTGCTCCAGCAGCGGGATCAGGAACTTGCGCGTCGTGGCGAGCGCGTCGCGCAGCTCCGGGATCTCCAGGTGGCCGTGGCGCGTGCAGTTGTCGACCACCAACTCCTTGGCCTTGGCGTACTGCGCAGCCGTGAGGTGGATCTCGGGGTTGATGCGCACCAGCGAGCCCTCGTCGAGGCACAGCTGCAGCACGCGCGCGAACTCCTTCGGCGCCAAACGCAGCTGGGCCGCGAGTTCTTCGGGCGCGGGCGGCGAGAAGGGCTGGGCCTCGAGCGCGGCGAGCAACGCGTTGCGGCGCGCGAGCGTCGTCTCGTCGACGTTGACCTCGCGGCCGGCGAGGCGAATCAGTCCGCCGCTCTCGCGCACGATGCGGCCGCGCTTCTCGTCGTCGTCGAGCAAGGCGTCGAGGAACTCGGGATCCAGGCCGGTGATGCGGCGCAGCTCGAGCACCTCCATCACGCGCCGCAGGGGATTTTCCTCGAACCACTTCGCAAGCGCGCCGCGCGTCTTGGTCAAGGCCGCCTCGAGGCGGTCAGCGTGGATCCAGGCCTGCTTGGGGCCCACCGCGCGCGCGCGCCGCTCCTTGAAGAGCTGCGCCAGCAGCGTCTGCGTGAGTTCGACGGGTTGCTTGATGGCGTGTGCGAGGTCCGCCGCGGAGCACAGGTCCTCGTCGGCGCGCGCCAAGGTCGACTCCAGCAGCGCGGCGGGATCGCGCAGCGAACGCTCCTGGCGCGCGAGGCCCTCGAGCACGAAGCCCTTGAAGCGCTTGAGGCGGTGGCGCGACTCCTCGAGGATCGTGCCGCCGCCGAGCGTTTCGGCCGGTGAAGCCAGGCGCAGGATGAAGCTGTCGCCCGGCGCGCAAACCAACGGCTCTTCCAGCCGCACTTGCGCCAGGCCCTCTTCGCCCGGCTCGAGGCGCTCCTTGTCGAGCAGCACCAGTTCGCCGAGCGGATCGGCGGTGCCGGTGTGCAAGCGCACTTGAACGCGGTCGACGACCGGACGCGACAGCGACGCGAGCACCTTCAAACGCACGGCCACCATGCGCACCGGGCTGAAGAAGTCCGGCGTCGCCGCGACCGCGCCGCGCGCGACCTTGTCGTGCTCGACGTCCGACAGGTTGATCGCAGTCGAATGCCCGGCGCGCGCGCGCGACACGGGCTTGCCGTAGGCGTGCAAGCCGCGCACTTTGCCGCGCAGTCCGGCGGGCAAGACCTCCAGCGTGTCCCCCACCGCCACCGCGCCGCTCACGGGCACACCGGTCACCACGGCGCCGAAGCCCTGCTTGGAGAACACGCGCTGGATCGGCAGACGGAACACGCCCTGGTCGGAGCGCGGCTCGATCTGCGCCGCGAGCGCGAACATCTGCGCCTTGAGTTCGTCCAGGCCCGCGCCGGTGCGCGCCGAGACGCGCACGATCGGCGCATCGGCGAGGAAAGTCCCGGCCAGCGTCGCGCGCACGTCCTCGGCCGCCAGCTCGGCCATGTCGGCGTCGACCATGTCGACCTTGTTGAGCGCCACCAGGCCGCGCTTCTGTCCGAGCAGGCCCATGATGTCCAGGTGCTCGCGCGTCTGCGGCATCACGCCGTCGTCCGCGGCGACCACCAGCACGACTAGGTCGATGCCCGTCGCGCCCGCGACCATGTTGCGCACGAAACGCTCGTGTCCGGGCACGTCGATGATCCCCACCGTGCGCCCGTCGGGCATGACGAGCGGCGCGAAGCCCAGGTCGATCGTCAGTCCCCGCTCCTTCTCCTCCTTGAGCCGGTCGGGGTCGATGCCGGTCAGCGCACGCACCAGGCTCGACTTGCCGTGATCGATGTGGCCGGCGGTGCCGATGACGATCGGTTGGATGTCCACGTGGAGGCGCACGCGGCACACAACCGCGCGCGCAGAGAATAGCCGCGCCCGTAAGCTCTTGCGCCATGCCGACCGCGCAGCGCTTCCACTCGTTTCGCGACTGGTGCGTGGAGCATTTCGGCCATCCGCTGCACCGCGTAGCGCTCGACGCGGGTTCGCAGTGCCCCAACCGCGACGGGACCAAGGGCTTCGGCGGTTGCTCGTACTGCGACGTGGACGGCTCCGGCACGGGCGCGCTGCGCGCCGGCGCGCAGCTCGACGAGCAGTTGCGCCTGGGCCTGGAGCGCATCGCGCGGCGCAAGCACGCCGGTCGCGCGATCGCCTACTTCCAGTCCTACTCGAACACCTACGTCGCGCGTGAACGGCTGGAGGAGGTGCTGGCGGTGACGGCGCCGTACCTGGGCCGCGAAGTGGCCGCGATCAGCGTCGCCACGCGGCCCGACACGCTGCCCGATGAGGCGCTCGAAGTCCTGGCGCGCTGGAACACGCGTGTTCCCGTGTGGATCGAGCTGGGGCTGGAGAGCGCGGATGACCGGGTCCTGCTCGCGCTCAATCGCCTGCACACGCTGGCGGAATTCGAGGACGCGACGCAACGCGTTCGGCGCGCCGGTCTGCTGTGCGTGGCGCACGCGATCCTGGGCTTGCCGGGCGACGGGCGCGAGGGAGCGCTGCGCACGGCGCGCGCGTTGGCGCGGGCGCCGGTCGAGGGCGTCAAGGCGCACCAGCTCATGGTGCTGGAGCGCACGCGGCTGGCGCACGAGTGGCGCGCGGGAGAAGTGCGCACGCTCGAACTCGACGAGTACGTGCAGTGGCTGGCGGACTTCGTCGAGTTGTTGCGGCCCGATCAGGTGCTGCACCGGCTGCACGGCGATGCGCCCGACGGTCTGATTGCTCCGACCTGGAGCCGCATCAACCCCGGCGTGCGCGAGGCGCTCGAGGCCGAACTCGAACGACGCGGATCGCGTCAGGGCGCGCGCTGCGAGGTCTGATCGCGCCGCTGCGCCGCCCCGCTTCGTTCCGGCTGCGCCGCACCGCCGGCGCGAGAGGTCTCGCGCGCCCGGGACCGCCCTGCGTTCAGGTCACGACCTGGCGCTCAGCTCAGGACATGCGCACGAAGAAGATGCGGTCGCAGCTGGGGCACTGCACCACGCGGTCGCCCTTGGCGACGCGCACGTACAGGTTGACCGGCACTTCCATGTAGCACTGCTGACAGATGCGCGAGTCGAGCTCCGCCAGGGCCACGCCCTCGCGCGAAGCGAGCAGGCGCTCGTACAAAGCGAAGGCTTCGCCGGCGACGTCTGGGCTCAACCGTTGACGGCGCTGGGCCTCGAGGGTCGCCAGCTTGGCCTTGGCCTGTTCGACCTCGGTTTCGACGTTGGCCGCGAACTGGGCGAACACGGCTTCCGACTGCTCGATCTCAGTCTGCATGCGCGCGGCCTCGGCCTCGACGGCGTCGGCGTCGGAAACCAGCGCCAGACCTTCTTCCTCGGCCTGGCTGATGTCGCGCTTGAGCGTGCGGATCTGGTGCTGGTACGCGGCGAGCAGCGCCATGTCCGAGCGGGTCTGGGTCGACTCGTGCTCGACCTTGCGCATGCGCTGGCGCTGGATCGTGGTGAGGTCCTCGATCTCTTTGATCTTGAGGCGGCTCTCGCGGGCCCGCGCGACGGTCTCGTCCTTGCGCGCGACCATCGCGTCGATCTGCGCCCGGCGCGCGGCGCGTTCCTCGGGGAGCCGGCGCAGCTCCTCCCGCAGGCGGTAGATCTCCTTGTCGAGCTCCTGGAGCGCCAGGAGCGCGGCGATGGTCTGCTGCATCGAGTGATTCCCCCCCTTTGGAAAAGGGCTGAACAGTGTAGCGGCGGCGCTGCCGCCCACAAGCAGCGGGCCGCCGCAGCGCGTGCGCTGCAGCGGCCCGCTCTGGGATCGGATCAACGCACGCGCGCTCAGGGCGCGGTCGTGATCGGCTCGTTCTCGTCGGGAATCGTGACGCCGTCGAGGAAGCTCGCGAGCTGGCGCGCGCGAACCGGGTGGCGCAGCTTGCGCACGGCCTTGGCTTCGATCTGGCGCACGCGCTCGCGCGTCACGCGGAAGATGCGGCCCACTTCCTCGAGCGTGTAGGTGTAGCCGTCGCCGATGCCGTAGCGCAGCTTGACGATCTCGCGCTCGCGGAAGGTCAAGGTCTGCAGCACCTCGTCGATGCGCTCCTTGAGCATCTCGTGGCCGGCGGCCATCACCGGGCTCTCGGCCGTCTCGTCCTCGATGAAGTCGCCGAAGTAGCTGTCGTCCGACTCGCCGATCGGGCGATCGAGCGAGATCGGGTGCTTGCTGATCTTGATCACGCGCTTGGCCTCGTCGACCGAGATGCCGGTGGCCTCGGCCACTTCCTCGACCGACGGCTCGCGACCCTTCTGCTGCACCAGCTTCTTGGTCACGTTCCGCAGCTTGCTCATGGTCTCGATCATGTGCACCGGGATGCGGATGGTGCGCGCCTGGTCGGCGATCGAACGCGTGATGGCCTGGCGGATCCACCACGTGGCGTAGGTCGAGAACTTGAAGCCGCGGCGGTACTCGTACTTCTCGACCGCCTTCATCAGGCCGGTGTTGCCCTCCTGGATGAGGTCGAGGAAGGACAGCCCGCGGTTGCGGTACTTCTTGGCGATCGAGACCACCAGACGGAGGTTGCCGCTCGAGAGCTTGCGCTTGGCTTCCTCGTACTCGGCGAAGTGCAGGCGCGCCTGATCGACGCGGCGCTTGACGCGCTCGACGGGTTCACAGGCGAGGTGCTCGAGCTCGAGCACGCGCTGCGAAAGCTCCTTGACCACGTCCAGCTTCTTGGCCTGCTTGGCGGCCTGCAGCTTGCGATCGATGGCGCGCACCTCGCGCACGTGGGCGTCCATCGAGTCCATGTAGGGCTTGAACTTCTTGACCTGAAGGTGGCACTCCTCGATCAGGATCACCAGCTTGCGGCGCAGCTCCTGAACGCGCTTGAGCGACTCCGAGCGCTTGGCCTTGGTGGTCTTGGGATCGATCAGCGGCTTGTACTCCTCGTGCAGGCGCGCGAGCAGCGTCTTGATCGTCGCGATGTTCACCGGAAGGCGCATCGCCAGGAAGTTCTTGCCCAGCGTCTCGACGATCTTGGGATCGTCGTCGGGCTTGGGGTTGGGGTTGACCTTGAGCGTGCGGTCGAAGGCCAGCTCGCCACGCTGCACTTCCTCCAGCGTCTTGATGGCCGACTTCATGCACAGGCCCGAGCCGACGCACTTCTTGCGGAAGCGCTTGCGCGTGACCTCGATGGTCTTGGCCAGGAAGATCTCCTGGTCGCGCGTGAGCAGCGGGATCTCGCCCATCTGCGTCAGGTACATGCGCACCGGGTCGTCGATCTTCTCGGGCATCACCCCGCGCTGGAAGCTGGTCGCCTCGTGGGGCTCCTCTTCCTGCGCGTGGTCGTCTTCCTTGATGCCCGGATCCTCGTCCTCATCCGACGGCAGACCGTCCTCGGCCGCCGCCGTTTCGGCGTCGTCGAGGATCTCGACGCCCGCGTCTTCCAGTTGCAGGAAGATGGCGTCCATCTTGTCGGGCGGGATGAACTGGTCCTCGAGGAGCCGGTTCATTTCCGAGTAGGTCAGAAAGCCCTTCTTGCGGCCTTCGTCGACCAGCACTTTCACGGTGTCTTCGATGCGTTCGGACATAGTTGTGTTGGCAATGGTCCCGGAGCGCGATGCGCTGCCCTCGATCGGGGCTGCGGATCAGCTCTCCGAGGAGTGCGGGAGGGTTCGGGCGGCCGGCGCGAAACGGCGCTGGCCGAGGATCGAGGCTCGTTGGGCGTTCAACTCGGCGAGCAGCCGCAGGTCGCGGTCCTCCTCCGAGTCGTGGGGTTCTTCGTTGGACTGCAGTTCCGGCTCGACCGCGGCGCGGCGCGCGTCGCCCAGCCGCTGCTCGAGCTCGAAGCGTTCGAGAGCGGCGAGGTGCTCGCCCAGCGAGAAGGCCAGGTCGTCGACCGACGCGGCCGCGTCGGAAGTGGCGGCAGCGTCGGCCAGCTCGGCCACCAGATCGCGCGCGGAGTGCTGGCCCAAGGCCGCGAAGACCTGCTCCAGCGTGAACGACTCGCCGTGCTCGGCGGCCAGCGCTGCGAGCGTGTCGGCGATGCGCCGCAGCGGGCCCTCGGGGCAGCGATCGAAGCTGTGCAGACAACGCGGCAGCAGACTCGGCGCCTCGAGCGCGACGCCCAGAACGCCGCGCCAGGCGCGCTCGAGCACGGGGTGGACTTCAACGGCGTGCGGAAGCGCAGCCTCAATGGCCGACGACTCGCCGCCGACGGTCTCGCTGCGCGCCGCCTCGCGCGCAGCAGCGGAGCGGCGTCGGTCAGGCAGCGAGCGCATCTGCTCGCGCACGCTCTCGACCGGCACGTCCAGCGCGGTTGCGAGTTGGGCCACGCGCTCGTCGCGCACGATGGCGCGCGGGAGCCGCGCCAGCAGCGCGAGCACTTGGTCGATGGCCTTCCAACGCGCGTGCGCCTCCAGGCCGCGCACCCAGGCCAGCAGGAAGTCGAACCAGTCGACCGCGTGGGCCAGCGCCTCCTCGAGCGGAGCGCGTCCCGCGGCGATCAACAGCTCGCACGGATCCTTGGCGTCGACCAGACGCACGACGTCGATCGTCACGTCGAGCGGCAGCAGCCCCTCGAGCGCGCGCAGCGTCGCCTGGCGCCCGGCGTCATCGCCGTCGAACAGCAAGCTCACGCGGCGCGCGCCGCTGCGGCGCACGAGCGCGGCGTGATCCTCGGTCGTCGCAGTGCCGAGCACCGCCGCGACCGTGCGCATTCCGACCTGATGGGCCGCCATCACGTCGGTGTAGCCCTCGACCAGGATCAGATGACCGGCGCGTCGCACGTGGTCGAGCGCCTGATCGAGCCCGTAGATCACGCGCCCCTTGTGGAACAGCGGCGTCTGCGGGGTGTTGATGTACTTCGGACCCGAGCGCTCGCCATCGCTCAAGCGCCGGGCGCCGAAACCGACCGTGCGGCCCTTGAGGTCGCGCACCGGGAACATCACTCGGCCGCGGAAGAAGTCCCTTCCCTCGCCGTGCTCGTCGATGCGAGCGAGGCCGAGTTGCTCCAGATCGCGCGCGGACACGCCGCTGGCGAGCGCGGCGTCGAGCAGCGCCGAGCCGCCTTCGGGCGCGTAGCCGATGCCGAAGGCGTCGAGCGTCGCGTCGCTCAGCCCGCGACCGCGCAGGTACTCGAGCGCGGCGCCGCCGTGCGGCCGGCGCAGTTGCCCGCGGTAGAACGATTCGGCGCGTCGCAACACATCGAACAGCGGATCGCGGTCGGGCTCGCGCGCACCCTGCGCCTCTTCGGGCAGCGCCATGCCGGCGCGCGTCGCGAGCAGCCGCAGCGCCTCGGGGAAGTCGACGTTGTAGCTGCGCTGAACGAACTTGATCTGGTCGCCCCCGTCCTGGCAGGCGCCGTAGCAGCGCCAAGTGCCGCGCCGCGGATCGACCTTGAACGACGGCGTGCGCTCCTCGTGGAACGGACAGCACGCTTGCCACAGCGCGCCCGCACGCCGCAGATCGACCGTCCGCTCGCGGACCACGTCCTCGATCGGATTGCGGAGCTTCACCGCTTCGATGGTCTGCTTGGAGTAGCTGGGCACGGGAACGTCAGGGGCTGACGCGGCCATGGGGCGCGCCAACCCACAATGTGGGGCGAAAAGAAGCGGCTCGGAAGTCGGAGGGGAGATGAAACGACGCTGGGGCTCGACGCCGGGCGGCGCATCCGGGGCGAGCGGACGCGGACACCAGGAGCGGCCGAGCGAGGCCGGGCGTGGATCGACCCGCGCTGAGGGGGGCGGTTGCGCCGCGGAATCCTACCCCCAGCAAGGGGCCCGGGTCGCCATCCGGGCGCGTCGCGGGGCGCTATTTTCCGAGCTCACCACCGCGCCGCGGTCCGCACGTCAGCGAACCGGCCGCAGAAGGGGTTGAGAGCCTGACAGCCGTCGGCCCAGGCGCGCTTGCCGGGCGCTGCGCCGCCCGGGCCGGCGCGTCAGTCGTTGGGCCCCCCGCCCAACGGGGGCGGCGCCGCCCCGATCTGCCCCAGCGCCGCTTCGAGGGCGAGCAGTTGGTCCAGGCCCAACTGCTCGGGGCGCAAGTCGCCCAAAGCGAGCTGAGCGCACAGCGCCTCGGCCTGGGCTCGTCCGCCGGGCAGCGCGCTCAGCCGGCTCCGAACGGTCTTGCGCCGCTGCGCGAACAGGTGCGTCACCAGCGAGTCGAAGCGCGCCGTGCGCTCCGCGCTGTAACGCTCGGCGCGGCGAGTCAGGCGCGCCAGCGCGCTGTCGACGGTCGGACGCGGCCAGAACACCTGCGGCCCGACGCGCCGAGTCTGGCGCACGTCGTAGCCGAGTTGCAGCTTGGCCGAGACGGCCCCCCACGACTTGCTCCCGGGCACGGCGGCGATCCGCTCGACCAGTTCGAGTTGCAGGAGCACGAGCATCCCCTCCGGCGGATGGTCCAGGCGCGAGCACGCCACCAGAATCGGCGTGCCCACCGAGTACGGCAGGTTGGCGACCAGCCTCCAGCGCGGCTGACGGCGGCTCCACTCGACGATCTGCGGCGCGAGCGCGTGCTTGCCGCTGAGCGCGTCGGCGCACAGGACTTCGACGTTCGACCAGGCCGCCGTGCGCTCGCGCGTGAGCTCCGCCAGCCGCGGATCGAGTTCGACCGCGAGCACGGAGGCGCTCGCGGGAGCGAGGCGTTCGGTCAGCACGCCGCATCCGGGTCCGACTTCGAGCACGGCGCAACCGACGTCGAGCTGCGCCTCGGCCGCGATCGCGTCGAGCAGCGAGTCGTCGAACAGGAAGTTCTGCCCACGCGCGCGCGAGGGGTGGAAACCGAGCCGCTCCAGGCGCTGGATCAGCGCCCGCCACTTGCCCGGCCCGCTGCGCGGCGCGGCCTCGCTCATTGCGCGGCGCCCTCGGCCAGCACGCGCAACGCCGGGGCCGCGTCGACCGCGGTCGACAACTCGGAGAGCAGAGGCAGCGCGCGCCGGCCCCAACGGCGCCCGATGGCGAGCAGGCGCTGGCGCACTTCGGGCTCGAGGCGGATCGAAGGCGCACGCTCACGCAAGTAAGCGGCGGCCTCCGCGCAGCAGCGCCAACCCAGATCGTCCGCGCGCTGCAGCGGAGGAATGGCGCGACCGAACGGCTCGGATTCGCCGATCAGCAGCGGCCGCGAATAGGTGCGGAACGATCCGCCCAGCACGCTGACCCGTTCGTCGTCGGGCCGTCGATCCGCCGTCGCGAGCAGATCGGCCGCCCACTCGAACGCGTTGCCGTGCAAGTCGTAGATGCCGAGCGCCGTGCGTCCGGCCTCGAAGGCGCCGCACGGGCTCAAGCGCCCCAACTCGAGCTCCAGCGTGTTGGCGACTCCGCGCTGGGGTGTCGAGCCCCAGGGATACGGGTAGCGCTGCGGGCCTGCGCTGACGTAGATCCACTCCGCCGCCGTCAAGAGCCGCATGCCGCGCAACTGCGCGAAGTGCTGGGCCTCGCGCTGCGTGACGAACGTCATCGGGCGATCGCGCTCGGAACTGTCCCAACCGGCGATGAAGTCCGCCAGTTCCGCGGGCGCGGGCCCCAGCTCCGCCGCGCGCGCGAGCCAGTCCTCGCGCCGCACTTCGAAGCGGTCGACCAGCAACGCCTCGCGCACGCCCAAGAGCAAGTTGCCTTGGGGCGTGGCGAGAGCGAATTGCCCCGCGGGCACGAAGGCGAGCCGCTCGAGTTCGCGGACGATCGAAGTGTCGTCCTCGCGCTGCTCTCCGGCGCACGCTCCAGTCAGGAGCGAGAGGACGAGCAGCGCGAGTGCGCGAAACGCGAGCGGTCGGATGCCGGACACCGTGGACGCCAGGACCGCGCGCGCCGTGCGCCGCCCGCGCGCCGAGCGCCCGGCGCGCCGCGGCGCGAGGTCATCAAGGATTCTTCGCCGCCGCCGGAGCCGCATCCTGCACGAAGATGTCGACGCGACGGTTCTTGCGGCGGTTCTCTTCGCCGCTGTTGGGCGCCACCGGCTCCGAAGGACCGAAGCCCATCACCACCAGGCGCGACTCGGCCACCTTGTTGGCGGACAGCAGCGCGCCGACGGCCACCGCGCGAGCGGCGGAGAGGTCCAGGTTGCCGTGCGGGAACTTGGCCTTGGTCTCGGGCTTGACGATCGGCAGATCGTCGGTGTGGCCGCGCACGTAGACGCGCCCGTGGGGCCGGCTCTGGATGTCGGCCGCGACTTCGGCCAGCACGCGCTTGCCGTCGGCCGAAACTTCATCGGAACCGAGCGCGAAGAGCACCGAGTCCTTGACGCGGTAGACGTAGCCGCCGTCGACGGCGAACTTGGTCACATCGCCAGGCGACTGGCCCAGTTCGGCGAGCACGTTGCGCAGACTCGCCAGACGCGCGTCGAGATCCTCGGAGGAGAACGAGGCGTTGACCGGGTTCGAATCCGCAGCTTCGAGTTGCGCGCGCAGGCGGCGATTTTCGTCCTCGGAGTCCGACAAGCGGCGCTCGAGTTCGATGGTGCGGTTCTGGTAGTGCTTGGCGCTGAGTTGCGAGTCGTCGTAGCGCTCCTGGGTGACGCAGGACGAGAGGAGCAGCGCGGCGGCGCAAGAGGCCAGCGCGAGCGCGCGGCGCGGAGACGGACGGGAGAAGACAGCGGCGTTCATCGGAAGAAAATGGGGTTCGAGGCGCGGACTTGAGCAGGAGGGTTCCGGCGCCACGCGCGCTCCTGCGACCTGTCGGCGACGGCCTCGCTCACGTCGCTGTCGGCCGCTGCGCGGCGCGTGGAGATCTGGCTCTTCCAGGGGCGTGGAACGCGGCTCGAAGAGTCGAGCGGCGCCGCGGCGCACAGCAAGAGCTGAAGGCGTCAGCGTAGGCATCCACTCGAGTGGAAACCAGCGCGACGCCTTCGCACAACGGCAGAAATTCGGCGCGAGACGCGCCTCTTGGAGACCGATCGAGCGCGAGACTCAGACCTTGACGAACCAGCCGGCGATGCCCTTGGCGAGGTCCGTCGCGACTCCGCGCGACAGCGCGAGAGCCAGCGGCAGACCGAGCACGAGCACGATGAAGGTGAGCATCATCGCCGCGCGGGCAGCGCCGCCTTCGTAGGGCTCGGCGACCTCGGCGCGCGCCGCGGCGCCCGCACCCACCAACTCCTCTTCGTCGTCCTCAGCCGGCTCCTCGGCGACCTCGGCCACTTCCTCGACCGACTCCTCGAGGATCGTGTCGGCCTCGGGGATCTCCTCGGTCGCCATGCCCGCGTCGAGGTCCGTGTCGTCCTCGAACACCAGCTCCTCGGCGGCCTGCGCGCCCAGGTCGACCACTTCCCCGCCGGACAGCTCCGAGCGCAGATCGTCGACGTCCTTGCGGCGGAGCTTGACGGTCTCGCCATCGCGGAAGGCGCGGATCTCGCCCTCGGACACCAGGCGCTTGAGCTCTTCTTCCTTCAGGCGCAGCTCGCGCAGCGCTTCCTCGAAGCTCAAAAACTCCTTCTCGGCCACTGTTGGTTGACTCCTGTGCGGGTGGGACGGGTCGCGTCGGGGGACGCGGCGGACAAGTCGAATGTTCGGTGTGTCGGGGGACGGCCCCGGCGCCCTTGGGCGCGCGGGGCGAGAGTGTAGCGGATCGAGCGTGGGACGCGTGAGCGCGCGCAAGCGCCGAAGTGCGTCGATGGCGCGTCGTGCGCTGCCCGGAGACTTCGCGGGCCTGTTGCACTGGGCGGACGCGCTCTCGGGCGAACTCGAGTTCAGGGCCTCTTGGGCGGCTGGCCCTCGGTGTTGAGATCGGGCGCGTTCGACGCGCCGGACGCGTCGCCGGGGATCAGGCCGCGCTTCTTGAACTCGTCGAGAACCGAGGCGTAGGTGTACTGCGACTTGTCGTTGTAGCCGTTGAGCTCGACGTCGAGTTCGATGCGCCGCGCGCCGACGAAACGCACGCCCTGGTTCGCCCCGGTGGAGGTCGCCTGGTACACGCACAGACGCAGGGTCTGGGTGTCGATCAGGTACAGCACCGACGAGCCCGTCACGTCCACGCCCGTCACGGCGATCATGCGCTGGTTGGAATTGGCCGTGGCCGCGCCGCCGAGCGCGGGCAGCGCCGGCAATTGCTGGGTGGTCGAGCTGCCCGACCCGCCCTGCGGCGCGCGCGCGGCCCAGCCGACCGCGGCCAGGGCGGCGCCGACCACGAGCACGCCCGAGGCGCCAAAGGAACGGGGAATCGCGAGGGACGAGGTCTGCATGGCGAGTGTCGAGGAGAAATGGAGCCGTCCGGAGCGCCCGGCGGGGCGCGGCGCGCGGAGCGGGGCTCGGGCGACGCGCTGCGGCGCGGATCCTACCTCCCGCCCGGGCCGGGTTGCGCCGCGGGCCGGAATCGGCCGCGCGCTCACCAGCGCATCAGCTCTCCGGAGATCTCCTCCACCAGGTCCTTGAGCGTGACCAACCCCAGCGGACGCGCCGGATCGCCCACCAGGGCCGCGCGCTGGCCGGACTGCTTGAGTCTGGAGAGCGCGCGGTCCAGCGGAGTGTCGGGCGCCAGCTCGAGCAGCGGCCGCAGGTGCGCGTTGACGCCGGCCTCGGCCCCCGCCCCCAGAACCTCGAGCTGGTGGACGTAGCCCTTCACCGCGCCGCGCGCGTCGACCACCGGCAAGCGCGAGTAGGGCGACGCGCCGAGCTGCTGGCGCAGCTCCGCCGCGCTCGCGCTCAGACGCACGCACTCGACCGAACGCCAGGGCACCATCACGCGCTCGACGCGCACGCTGCGCAGGTCGAGCACGTTGCGCGCCAGGCGCTCGACGTGCGGAGAGAACTCGCTCTCGCGTTCGCGCAACAGGTCGATCACCGCTTCGCGACCCTTCACGCGCGCCAGCTCGCCCGAGTCGAAGCCCAGGAGGCGCGCCACGCCGCTGGTGAACGCCTGCAGCGGGTAGGCCAGCGGAGCGAGCACGATGCGCGCGACGTAGATGAACGGCGCGCACCAGGTCGACAGCACGTTGGGCCGCCGACGGAACAGATCCTTGGGGAGCAGCTCGCCGAACAGCAGCATCGGCGGCGTCAGCACGCAGGCGATCACCACTTCGATCCAGCTCGGTCCGATGCCGAGCGGCGCCAGCGCGAGATCGGTCAAGAGCGTCGCCACCTGATGCGTGACGTTGTTGGCGACCAGCAGCGTGGCCAGGAGCCACGACTCGCGCGTCACCAGACTGCGCAGCATGCGCGCCGTGCGACTGCCGCTGTCGGCCTCGGCGTCCAGTTGCGTGCGCGAGAGCGAGTACATGCCGATCTCGGCGCCGGAGCAGAGCGCGGAGAGGAACACCACCAGTCCCAGGCCGAGCAAGGGCAGGAGCACGCTCACGACCGCGCCTCCGCCAGAGACTGTCCGGGCGAGGCCACGCGCACCAGCACGCGCGCCACGCGACGTCGCCGCGTCGCGAGCACTTCGAATTCGAGCGGCCCGCTCGTCACGCGATCGCCCGCGCGCGGAATGCGGCCCAGGAGCGCGGACACCAGGCCGCCCAAGGTCTCGAACTCACGCGGCGCCACGCGCAGACCGAACAACTCGTTCCACTCGCGGATCGAGAGCGCGCCATCGACTTCGAAAGCTCCGTCGGGGCGCCGCACCAGCGAGCTCGCGGCGAGTTCGCCCTCGACGCGCAGGTCCCCCACCAGTTCCTCGAAGATCGCCTCCACGGTGATCAGTCCCGCGGTGCCGCCCCATTCGTCGACCACCACCGCCTGCGCCACGCCGCGTTCGCGCAGGAACTGCAGCGTGTGCAATGCACTCGAGACCTCGGGCACGAAGTGGCACGGCTCGAGCAGTTTGGAGAGCGGCGTGTGCGGCTGCACGAGCAGCGAGCGCACGCGCACGCGTCCGGCGATGTTGTCCGGCGCTCCGTCCACCACGACGATCCAGGGGGCCTTCTGCGCCAGCGCCGCACGCGTGAGCGCTTCGCGATCCTCGCCGCCCAGATCGAGCAGCAGCATCTCGACGCGCGGAGTCATGATCTCGCGCACGCGGATGTCCTCGAGTTCGACCAGCCCCGAGAGGATCGAGGCCTCGCTCTCGAGCAGCACGCCCTGGCGCGCGCTGCGCTCGAGCGCCAACGCCAGCGCATCGCTGGTGACTCCGTCCTCGCGCCGGCCCGCCGGTCCCAGCGCGCGGTAGATCAACTCCAACGCGACATCCGCAGCGCGCCGCGCGGGCCTGGCCGCGGCGACGAAAACGGCCAGCGGCGGCGCGAGCGTGCGCGCGATCCCCACGCGCGCGCGCAGCGCCAGGGTCTTGGGCAGGACCTCGCCGAAGACCACGACCGTGGCGAGCACCGCCAGACTGCCGATCCAGCGCTGCAGCGGATCGAGGCCCTCGAGCAGACTGCCCGCGAAGGCGAAGAACAGGACGTTGACCACCAGGTTGCCGAGCAAGATGCCCAGCAGCAGCGCGCGCGGGTGCTCGAGCAGTCGGCGCGCAGCGTCTCCGGCCGCGGGCTCCTCGCGCGAGGAGAGGCTGAACAGCGCGGTCTCCGAGGCGCTGAAGCAGGCCGAGAGCGCGAGCAACCCGACCAGGATGAAGGGCTCGTAGCTCACGCCGTCGGTCCCTGCGGCGCAGACGGCGCGCTGCGCTCTGGCAACCACACTCGCACGTGGAAGCCCGCGCCAGGCGCGCTGTCGAGTTCCATCCGCCCGCCGTGGCCGGTGACGACGTTGTGCACCAGCGCCAGCCCCAGCCCAGTTCCGCGCCCGACCTCCTTGGTCGTGTAGAACAGGTCCAGCACGCGCCCCAGCTCCGCGCGCTCCACGCCCGGACCGTTGTCGTGCACCTCGAGCACCGCGCACGGCCCCAGCTGCGCATCCCGGTCGCGGCGCAGCACGACGCGCACGCGTTTGGGCCCGGCCGCGCCGCCCTCCAACGCGTCGAGCGCGTTGACCAGCAGGTTCAGCACGGCCTGCGCGATCTCGTGCGCGTGCCCGTCGATCGGCGCGAGCGCGGCGAAATGCTCGGGCGTCGCGGGATCGAAGGGATCCAGGGCCGGGCCAGCGGCGCTCGCCGCGACCTCCAGTTCGACTCCGGCCTTCTGGGCGCGGTGGCGGATCAGCCCCAATGCGTCGATGGCCGGTCCCCACAGGAGCAGCGGCCCGAGCCGGGCCTGGCGCGGAGTGAAGCGCAGGAGCTTGCCGACCGTGTCGCGGATGCGCTCGAGTCCCGAAGCGAGCAGGGCCAGGTACTGCGCGCGCTTGGCCGGAGGCAGGTCGTCGCGCTGCAGGCGCTCGACTGCGTTGAGCAGTCCTCCGAGCGGGTTGTTGATCTCGTGCGCGATGCCCGCAGCGAGTTCGCCGGTGGCCGCGAGCCGACGTTGAGTCATCGCGGCGGCCTCGGCGGCACGCGCTTGCTCGGTGGCGACCTGGACCTCGTGCTGGAGGCGCGAGTTGAACCCGCGCACGTCCTCGACCATGGCATTGAAGGTGTCCGTCAACGCGCCCAGCTCGTCGTCGTTGGCCCGCTCGACGCGCACCTCGAGGTCGCCGGCCGCCACGCGCCGCGCGGCGCGGGTCAGGCGCGAAACCGGATCGAGCACGTCGCGCCGCAGGGCGAAGAACAGCACGGCGGCGATGGCCGCGGTGGTCGTGCCGAGCAGCACCACGAAGGTCAGCGCCAGTTGCCGCGTGCGGCGCGCATCCGGAGCGATGCGGTACCAGCACGCGCCCCACACGCCCTCGGGAGTGTCGATGGGCACGACGCGGCCGCCGGCGACGTCGTCGACCACCGTGCGCGTGCGGATGGCGTGCTCCATCTGGCGGTAGATCGCGCTCGCATCGAAGCGCGCGTCGCGCCGCGCGGCGCCGAGCGGGTTGAGCGCGATTCCAGCGGGCGCGATCGCGCCGCCGGGCTGCGCCACGAGGTTGCGATCGAGCACCAACGCGTCTTCGAAGGCCGGCCAGCCCGACCAGCGCAAGAGCGGCGCGGTGTTCAGCCCGCCCTGCGGCTGGATCAAGTTGCGCAACGTGCTCAAGAGCTCGCCGCCGCGCTCGATCGCCTCGGCCCGGCGCGTGCGCGCCAAGTTGTCGCCGAACAGCGCGAACTCGATGCCCACGGCGGCCCCGTGGATCGCGACGATCCACACCAGCGTGCGTTGGCGGAGCGAGAGCGACATCGGCGATCGGATCGCGCGCCAGCGGGCGAAGGCCGGACGCGCCGCTGCGAGCGGAGGGGAACGGACGGAGGCGGAGCGCGGGGCCGGCGGATCAGCCCGCGCCGGAGAGCTGGCTCATGATCGCCATCAGCGGCATGAACAGCGCGACGACGATGAAGCCCACCACGACGGCCATGAAGATCAGGATCGCGGGCTCGATGATCTTGAACAGGCTGTCGATGCGCCGGTCGACGGCCACGTCGTAGGCGTCGGCCACCTTGAGCAACATCTTGTCGAGCTCGCCGGTGGCCTCGCCGACGTCGACCATGTTCACCACCAGGTCGTCGAAGGCGCCGCTCTCCCCCATCGGGCGCGCAATGCCCTCGCCCTCGCGCACGGTCTTGCGGATCTGTTCGACGCCGTCGACCAGCACGGCGTTGGAGGTCGTGTCGCGCACGATCGCCAGCGCGTCCAGGTGCGGCACGCCCGACTCGATCAGCGTGCCGAAGGTGCGCGAGAAGGCCGCGATCATCGACTTTTGGATCACCGGTCCGAGCGCCGGCGAGCGCAGCATCAGCTTGTGGATGCGGTAGCGATAGGCGCCGCCTCGGCGCATCAGCACGACGTGCAAGAAGACCAGCGCGATCGGGGTCCCGAACACGAGGTACCAGTAGTCGACCACGAAGCGCGACGTGTCGAGCAGCACGCGCGTGATCTGCGGCAGCTCCGCGCCGAAGGAGTCGAAGATCTCCTCGAACTTGGGGATCACGAACACGATCACCGCCGAGACGACGGCGATGGCCACGAAGGCCACGACCGCGGGGTAGATCAGCGCGCCCTGAATCTTGGCGCGGATCGCCGCCGCCTTCTCGCGGAACGCGGCCAAGCGCAAGAGGATGCGGTCGAGCACGCCGCCGGCCTCGCCCGCGCGCACCATCGACGAATACAGACGGTCGAAGCTGGCGGGGTGCTTGGCCATCGACTCCGAGAGCGTGCCGCCGGCAGAGACATCCTCGACCAGCGCTTGCAGCACGCCCTTGAACGGACCGGGGCGCGTCTGACCCTCGAGGATGGTGAGCGCCTTGACGATCGGAATGCCGGCCCCCGTGAGCGTCGCGAGCTGGGTCGTGAACTCCGTCACGATCTGAGCCGGCACGCGCCCGCGGCGCGCTGCGGCCCGCGGCGCCGGACCTTGGTCGCCATCGGCGCGGGCCGGCGCCTGGGAAGTTCGTTGAAGTCGCTTGGCCATGCCGTGTGGGGGCGCAGATTCCGGTGGGACGCCTGAGAGCGAGAGCGAGGATCAGTGCGAGGGAAAGTGAACTTAGTGGCTGACGGATCGCGCGGGAAGCGCGCAGCCGGGCGTCGCCGCGCGGGACAGGGCGGCGCCGCGAGCGCCACGCCCCGCGATTCGAGCGACGCGCTTCACGCCATCGTCTCGCGCAGGACTTCCTCGACCGTCGTGCGCCCCTCGGTGACCGACTGGAGCCCGCTCTCGCGCAGCGTGCGCATGCCGGCCGCGATCGCCGCGGCGCGCAACTCCGAGGTGGACCCGCCCGCCAGCACGATCTTGCGCAGCGACTCGCTCATCAGCAGCACCTCATAGATGCCCACGCGTCCGCGGTAGCCGGTTTGATGGCAATCGTCGCAGCCCTTGCCGTAGTAGAAGGTCGCGCCGCGCAAGCGCTCGCCTTCGGGGCCGAGCTCGCGCAGGAGTTCGTCGTCGGGCTGGAACGACTGCTTGCAGCCCGAGCACACGCGCCGCACCAGGCGCTGCGCCACGACGGCTTCGAGCGTCGCGGTGATCATGAAGGGCTCGACGCCGATGTCGACCAGACGCGTGACCGCGCTCGGCGCATCGTTGGTGTGCAGCGTCGAGAGCACCGTGTGGCCGGTGAGCGAGGCCTCCACCGCCGTGGCAGCGGTCTCGCGATCGCGGATCTCGCCCACCAGGATCTTGTCGGGGTCCTGGCGCAGCATGGTGCGCAGCACCTTGGCGTAGCTGACGCCGATCTCGTCGTTGATCGGCACCTGCACGATGCCGTCGATGTCGTACTCGACCGGATCCTCGGCCGTGATGATCTTCACGCCGGGGTCGTTGGCCGACTGCAGCATCGCGTACAGCGTGGTGGTCTTGCCCGAACCCGTCGGCCCGGTGATCAGGATGATGCCGTGCGGCAGCTCGACCAGCTTGCGCAGCAGTTGCTCGTCGTCGGGGCGCAGACCCAGCACCGACAGGTCCAGTTGCACGGCCGAGCGATCGAGCACGCGCAGCACGCAGCCCTCGCCGGCGATACCCGGCAGCGTGGCCACGCGCAGGTCGACCGGGCGACCGTCGATCGACAGCTCGATGCGGCCGTCCTGGGGCATGCGCGTCTCGGCGATGTCGAGATCGCTCATGACCTTGATGCGCGCCACCAGCGGAATCGCCAGGTGCGACGGCGGCGCTTCGATCTCGTACAGCGCGCCGTCGACGCGGTAGCGGATGCGGAAGTCGCCGTCGAAGACCTCGAAATGGATGTCGCTCGCGCGGTCCTTGATCGCGCGATGCAGGATCGAGTTGAGCAGCCGCACGACCGGCATGCTGGCGGCAGCGGAGGCTGCGTCGGCGCCCGACGAGGCCTTGGCGGCCGCGGCGATCGCGTCCTCGAGCGAACTCTGTGCGCCGTAGGCCTCGAACACCGCTGCGCGCAGCCGCTCGGCGTCGGCGATCACGCCGCGGATCTCCAGGCCGGTGGTGAAGCGCAGGTCCTCGAGCACCGCCGTGTTGAGCGGATCGCCGATCGCAACCACCAGCGTCTTGCCTTCGACCGCGAGCGGCAGACAGCCGAAGGCGTGCGCCGTGTCGCCGTCGACCAGCGCCAGCGCAGCCTTCTCCGGCCGCACGCGCGTCAAGTCGACGATCTCCAGGCCCGACTGCTCGGCCAGCGCGAGCGCGATGTCCCCCGCTCCGCACGCGCCCAGCTGCACCAGGATCTGCCCGAGCAGTCCGCCGTGCTTGCGCTGCTCGGACAAGGCCTCCTGGATCTGGCCTTCGCGCACGACGCCGCGCGCCTTGAGGATCTGCCCGAGCAGGCGCCGGCCGCCGCCGGCGGCCGCGGGGTTCGAGGCGCTCGGCAGAGGACTCACAGTCGCGCCTCGAGATCCTTGGGATCCTGCGCCGCGTCGAGCGCCACTTCGCGCGTCACGACGTCGCGCTTGACGAGGTCGAGGAGATAGTCGTCGAGCGTGATCATGCCCATGCGCCGCGAGGTCTGCAGCGTGGACTGGATCTTGTTCGTCTCGTTCTTGCGGATCAGGTTGCCGATCGCCGGGGTCATCAGCATCACTTCGAAGGCCGCCGCGCGTCCGCGCTTGTCCTTGCGCGGCAAGAGCACCTGACTGATGACCGACACGATCGAGACCGAGAGCTGCGCGCGGACCTGCTCCTGCTGGTTGGTCGGGTAGGCGTCGATGATGCGATCGACCGTGCGCGCGCTGCCGGTCGTGTGCAGCGTGCCGAACACCAGGTGGCCCGTCTCGGCCGCCGTGATCGCGGCGGAGATCGTGTCGAGGTCGCGCATTTCGCCGAGCAGGATCACGTCCGGGTCCTGGCGCAGCGCGCGGCGGATGGCCTCTGGGAAGCTCGGCACGTCGGCGCCCAGTTCGCGCTGCGTGACCAGGCTCTTCTTGTGGCTGTGGTAGTACTCGATCGGGTCCTCGATGGTGACGATGTGACGATCGAGATTCTGGTTGATCCAGTCGATCATCGTCGCCAGCGTGGTGGTCTTGCCCGAGCCCGTCGGTCCGGTGACGAGCACCAAACCGCGCGGCCGGCGCAGGATTTCCTTGGCGGCCTCGGGCAGGCCGATCTGATCGAAGCTGAGCAGGCGATTGGGGATCAGTCGCAGCACCGCCGAATAGCGCCCGCGCTGGCGGAAAACGCTCGCGCGGAAGCGGTTGCCGCTCTCGTGCGCGATGCCGAAGTCGGTGGTGCCCACGCGCGCGATCTCGTCCCACTGCGGGTCGCTGCACAACGCGCGGCACAGCGCAGCGTTGGACGCGTCGTCGAGCACGGGCGTGCCGGGGATCGAAACCAGCTCGCCGTGGTAGCGAATGACCGGCGGCCGACCCGGATTGAGGTGCAGGTCCGAGGCGTTCTTCTCGATCACCACCGCCATCAGGGCCTTGGGGTCCAGACTCGTCATCGTCGTGCGTCCTGTTCCGTGGGGGGCGCGCTCACGCTGCGCCGTCCGCCGCGCGCGTGACACGCAGCACTTCCGTGACCGTGGTCGAACCCGCGGCGACCTTGCGCGCCCCATCGGCGAGCAGCGGGCGCAGGCGTCGCGAGGCGAGCGCCGTCGCGCGCACTTCCTCGAGGCTGGCGCCGCGGAAGGTCATCTCGCGCAGCACCTCGTCCATCTCGAGCACCTCGAACACGCCGAGTCGTCCGCGGTAGCCGGAGCGCTCGCACTCCGGGCAGCCGCGCGGCTGGCGGAACTTGCGCCCGACGAACAGTCGCGGATCCAGGTCGAGCGAGCGCAGCTCGGCCTCGCTGGGCGTGTACTCCTGCGCGCAGGAGCGGCACAGGCGACGCACCAGGCGCTGCGCCATCACCGCTTGCACGGCGGCCGAAACCAGGAAGGGCTTGACGCCCATGTCGATCAGGCGCGTCAGCGCGCTCGGCGCGTCGTTGGTGTGCAGCGTCGAGAACACCAGGTGTCCGGTGAGCGAGGCCTGGATCGCGATCTCGGCCGTTTCGACGTCGCGGATTTCGCCCACCAGGATGATGTTGGGCGCGGCGCGCAACATGGCCTTGAGCACGCGGCCGAAGCTCAGACCGATGCGCGGGTGGACTTGGATCTGGTTGATGCCCGCGATGTGGTACTCGACCGGATCCTCGGCCGTGATGATCTTCACGTCCGGTCGATTGAGCTCGCTGAGCGCCGCGTACAGCGTGGTGGTCTTGCCCGAACCCGTCGGCCCGGTGACGAGCACGATGCCGTTGGGGCGCGCGATCACGCGCCGGAACCACTTGTACTCCTCTTCCTCGAAGCCCAGTTCCTTGAGCCCGATCAGGCTCGAGGAGCGGTCGAGCAAGCGCATCACCATCGACTCGCCGTGGTTGGTCGGCAACAGCGAGCAGCGCACGTCGATGCTCTTGCCCTTGAGCTCCATGCCGATGCGCCCGTCCTGCGGCTTGCGCTTCTCGGCGATGTCCATCTCCGCCATGATCTTGAGCCGGCTGATGAGCGGGCTCGACAAGTGCGGCGGGTGCTCGGCCACGATGCGCAGCACGCCGTCGACGCGGTAGCGCACGCGGAGCAACGACGGCGTGGGCTCGACGTGGATGTCGGACGCGCGCTGCGTCAGCGCATCCTGGAACATGCGCGAGACCAGTCGGATGATCGGCGCATCGTCGGTCGCGTCGCTCGCTTCCGCCTTGAGCGACTCGGCCACGCCTTGTTCGGGCGCGGCGCCGTAGTGCTTCTCGAGCGCGCGTTTGAGCGCCGTGCGAGCTGCCATGGCGCAGGCCACCTCGCCGCCCAGTTGGAACTGCAACTGGTCGACGACGATGCGCTTGAGCGGGTTGTCGATCGCGACGATCAGCTTCCCGTTGCGCTCGAGCACGGGCAGGATGCCCTGCTCGCGCGCGAAGTCGGCCGGAATGCGCTCGAGCACCGCCGGCGCGATCGGTCCCTTGTTCAGGTCGACGAAGGGCAGCGACAGGATCCCGCCCCAGGCGCGCGCCACCGCCGCCTCGTCGCAGGCCCCGATGCGCACCAGCACCTCGGCCAGATCGCCTCCGCCGCGCGTCTGCGACAGGGCGTCGCGCAGCTGCTCCTGGGTGATCGCACCCTTCGCGACGAGGTATTCGCCCAGGTCCTGAGTCATGAAACGTGGCGCGGGAGTCTAATAGTCACCTGCGGCGAGCGCGCTACGAAGGCCGCGGGAAAGATGCGCGCGAGATTGCAGCCGCGGCCGCGCGAGGAGAATGACTCGCGCCCTGCGGTCGCCGCACAGGCGTCCGCAGGGCGCGAAAGGAAGCGTTCGGCCTGGGGCCGGAGCGCGCTCAGCCGCCGGCCGCGCCGGGCGCCTTCACGCCGGGACGGCACACGCCCGAGAACAGCAACTGGAGTTCGGGCTTCTGCGGATGGCCAGTCTCGATGATCAGGCGGCCTTGGAACGAGCCGTCGACGTTCTCAGGCAGGCCGTTGAGCGTCAGCTCGACCACCGCCGACTTGTTGTCCGGCGCGGGCTTGACGACGTGCGAGAACGAACTCGCGTAGGGGAACTCCGGCTTCTGATCGTTGGGGCCCGACAGGCGCACCTTGATGTCGCCGAAGCTGAAGTTGGGATCGAAGGTCTTGAGCGTCAGCGAGCGGCCCACGATCTGGCCGGGACGCACGAGTCCGAACGAGAGGTACTGCGGCTCGAACGAGATCAGTCCCTGGACGCGCGCGGTGACCATCACCGTTGCGCCATAGGTCGGAACCTGACCGCTGGCGTCCGCGACGGCGCCGGCCACGGCCTCGTCGGAGCGCAGGTTGATCGGGTAGCCGAGGTTGCCCTCGCGCGCGCCCGGCCCGAGCGTGACGGTGACCTTCCAGCGCGTGGCCTTGCCCTCGGCGTCCGGCTCGATCGGCGAGAGCTGGATCTGCATGCCGTCCGGCTTGGGCTTGTCCTCGAGCGAGAGCTTGAAGCCCCCGGCCTTCTTTCCGGCGACTTCGAAGGTGCGCTCCTGCGTGTCGGCCACCGACAGGTCGCCGAACTGGATCGCGTTGGGGGTGATCGCGAAGTACGTGTCGACCATCGCGGTCAGACCGAGCGTCACGATCTGGCGCGGATCGTTGCAGTAGATGTTGATCTTGCTGCTGGCCTGGTTGGACTTGTTCTTGGTGTCGAGCTGCGCCTCGACCGCGAGCTCGGCGCCCGGGGGCAGCGGGTCGCCCGGCTTGTAGATCTCGCGCGCGCCGTCGGCCTTGATCACTTCGAGCTTGGCCACCGTGCAACCGCAGGTCGGCTTGGCGCTCGAGATGATCAGGTCGGCCTGGCCGGCGCTCTTGAGCTTGAACACGTGCGTGAGCTTCTCGCCTTCGATCGCGCGACCGAAGTTGTGCTCGAGCTCGGTCGCCTCGAGGCGCGGCGCCGGACCTTGGACCGCGGGCTTGGCCTCCTCGGGCTTCTCCTCGGGGCGCGGGGGCGTCTGCGGCGGCTTGACGTCCTGGGCGGACTTCGCGCCCGACGCGACGCCGGCCGAATTCACGCCGACCGACGAGGTGGTGACCACGGGGGCGGGCCGCGGCTGGCCTTCCTGGGCCGCGAGCGCGCCGGCGAAGGCGGCCAGGCCCAAGCCGACCAGGGCAGAGCGGCGCAGGGACGCCGTGGAAGCAACGAAACGTTCGAGAGACGAGGTCATGGTGTCGGAGACTCTCCGTAAAGGTGCCGGATTGTAGTCAACGCGGACGCGCCGCCGCGAGTCGTGGTGCTCGCAGAGCGGGCGCGCTCACCGCGCGTGAGGAACGGGCGCAACGTGGAACGGGCGCGGATCGGTCAGGGAACGGGGACGCGAAACATCGGACGGGTCGAGGGCTGGGCGCGGCGCCCAGCGACCCGCCGCGGTCGGAAACGGAGCCGCAGGAACCGGCGCGCACCTCTCGAAGTCGGCGCGCGCTAGCATCCGCTCGTCCGGCGACTCGGCTCGCGGAATCCCGGCGCCGCGGTGGCGCCTGATTCGGCGCGCGGCCGTCGGCGCTTGAGGTCCAGCGAGTCGATGAACTCGGGAGAACGAGAGCTGAGCGCTGTGGGTACGGCCGGCGCGGCGCGGAGTTGGGCGCTCGGCTTGGGATGGACCTTCCTGACGCTGCTGGGGACCGGATGCTCTTGCCGCCGCGAGCACCAGGCCCTGGCGCGCGCCTCGCTCGAGTCGCCGCGCGGCGCGGTCGAGGCCTTTGCGGCCTACCTGCGCGCGGGTCTGCACGAGTACGAGTACCGCTGCTTCAGCGCCGACTTCACCGCGCGCAATCAATTGTCGCTGTTCACCTACGCCCAGGCGCGCGAGGAACTCGCCCGGCGCCAGCCTTGGCTGGAACTTTTTGCGACGCCCGAAGTCGTCGGAGAGATTGCGCGCGGCGGAGGACGACATGACGTGGACGTGCGACTGGGAGGCCGTACGTACCGTGTAAACCTGGTGCGAGAGGAAACCTTCCGAATTTCTGCCGACGACGAACTCCTGGCCAACGACTTCACCGACTTCGCGTCCCGGCTGGAACTCGAGCAGCGCTCCGGCGGCGGAGCGCAACTGGTGGCAAGGCTGCCGCTGCCGTCGGCCGATATCGACCTCGAACGCGCCACGTCGGTCGTGCTCCAGCGCCTGTGGAAGATCGACGGCGTGGCGCCGCTCGACTCCCCCGACTGATCCCCCACCCCACACCCGCGCCCCCCATGCCCCCGCGCCCCGCCGCCTCCGCACGCAAGCAACGCTCGAAACCGACGGAACGCCGCGCGGCGCAGCGCTGGGTGTGGAGCTTCGGAGACGGGCGCGCCGAGGGCGACCGCAACATGGCGGACCTGCTCGGCGGAAAGGGCGCGAACCTGGCCGAGATGAGCCGCATGGGGCTGCCCGTCCCGCCGGGCTTCACGCTCTCGACGGAAGTCTGTCGCTACTACTACGAGCACGGCCGCAACTATCCGCGCGGGCTGACCCAGCAGGTCGACGAAGCCCTCGGCGCCGTCGAGCGCTCCCTGGGCAAGCGCTTCGGGGCCGACGAGAACCCGCTGCTCGTGTCGGTCCGCTCGGGCGCGCGCGTGTCGATGCCCGGCATGATGGACACGGTCCTGAACCTGGGGCTGAACGACCGGACGGTCGAGGCCCTGGCCCGCGCCTCGGGCAACGCGCGCTTCGCCTGGGACGCTTACCGGCGCTTCGTGCAGATGTACGCCGACGTCGTACTGGGGCTCAAAGGCGGCCACGCCGAGAGCTCGCCGTTCTCGGCCGCGCTCGACGCGCTCAAGCGTGAACGCGGCGTGCGCGAGGACACTGCTCTGGGCGCCGACGATCTGCGCGAACTGGTGCGGCGCTTCAAGGCCATCGTCGCCGAGCGGGGCCTGGTCTTCCCCGACGATCCGCGCGAGCAGCTGTGGGGCGCGATCGGCGCGGTGTTCGGATCGTGGATGAACGACCGCGCGGTGGCCTACCGCGAGATGCACTCGATCCCCAGTTCCTGGGGCACGGCCGTGAGCGTCTGCGCCATGGTCTACGGCAACCTGGGCGAGGACTCGGGCACCGGCGTCGCGTTCACGCGCGATCCCGCGAGCGGCGAGAAGCGCTTCTACGGCGAGTTCCTGATGAACGCACAGGGCGAGGACGTCGTGGCCGGCCTTCGCACGCCGCTGCCAATCGGCGAACTCGAAGGACGCGATCCGCGTTCGTGGAAGGAGCTCCTGCGCATCCAGCGCCTGCTCGAGAAGCACTACCGCGACATGCAGGACATCGAGTTCACGATCGAGCGCGGCCGCCTGTTCATGCTGCAGTGCCGCTCGGGCAAGCGCACGGGACTGGCCGCGGTGCGCATCGCGGTCGAAATGGCGCGCGAGCGACTGATCACGCGCGACGAGGCGCTGCTGCGCGTTCCGGCCGAAGCGCTCGAGCACTTGCTGAAGCCCGTCTTCGAGCGCCGCGCGCTGGACACCGCGCGCGCCGACGGGCGGCTGCTCACCAAGGGCCTCAACGCCGGCCCCGGCGCCGCCAGCGGCCGCATCGTGCTGCGCGCCGACGACGCCGAAGACTGGGCGCGCCGCGGCGAGCAGGTGATCTTGGTGCGCCTGGAGACCAGCCCCGAGGACATCCGCGGCATGCGTGCGGCGCAGGGCATCCTCACGGCGCGCGGCGGCATGACCAGCCACGCGGCGCTGGTTGCGCGCCAGATGGGCAAGGTGTGTGTCGCGGGCGCCGGCGAACTCGAGATCGACCTGCGCGAGCGCTGTGTGCACATCGGCCCGACGGCGCTGCGCGAAGGCGACTGGCTCAGCGTCGATGGAACCAGCGGCGAGGTCTTCAAGGGGCGCATCGACACCCAGCCCTCCGAGGTGATGCAAGCGCTGTTCGAGGGCGACGCCAAGGCGCGGCGCGGCGAGCTGTGGCGCGCCTTCGAGGAGCTGATGCGCTGGGCCGATCAGACGCGCGTGCTCGGAGTGCGCGCCAACGCCGACCAGGCCGACCAGTGCAAGGTGGCGATCGCCTTTGGGGCCGAAGGCATCGGACTGTGCCGCACCGAGCACATGTTCTTCGACGGCGACAAGATCGACTGCGTGCGCGAGATGATCGTGGCCGAGACGCGCGAGGAGCGCGAGCGCGCGCTGGCCAAGCTGCTGCCACTGCAGCGCTCGGACTTCGAGAGCATCTTCGAAGAGATGGCGCCGCACCCGTGCACCATCCGCACGCTCGATCCGCCGCTGCACGAGTTCCTGCCCCACAGCGAAACCGCGATCGAGGCGCTCGCCACCAAGCTGCGCGTGAGCCCCGAGAAGCTGGCGCACAAGGTCGAGTCGCTGCACGAGCTCAATCCGATGCTCGGGCACCGCGGCTGCCGACTGGGGATCTCCTATCCCGAGATCACCGCCATGCAGGCGCGCGCGCTGTTCGAGGCGGCCTGCGCGGTGCGTCGCCGACGCCGCAAGGCCGTCAAGCCCGAGATCATGATCCCGCTGGTGGCGACGCCCAAGGAACTGGAGCTGCAGGCGCGCATCGTGCGCGAGACCGCCGAGCAGGTGTTCCGCGAGCAGGGTCTGCGCGTGCCGTACCTGGTGGGCACGATGATCGAGCTGCCCCGCGCCGCGCTGGTCGCCGACCAGATCGCGGCCTCGGCCGAGTTCTTCTCCTTCGGCACCAACGACCTCACGCAGACGACGTTCGGGATCAGCCGCGACGACGGCGCGAGCTTCATCCCGCTCTACGTGTGCTCGGAGATCTTCCCCGCCGACCCGTTCGCGACCCTCGACACCGAGGGCGTCGGCGCGCTGATGCGCATCGCGGTCGAGAAGGGTCGCGCGGCGCGCGGCGAGCTCAAGCTCGGCATCTGCGGCGAGCACGGCGGCGATCCGCGCTCAATCGCCTTCTGCCACGATTTGGGACTCGACTACGTGTCGTGCTCGCCGCACCGCTTGCCGATCGCGCGCCTCGCCGCCGCTCAGGCCGCGTTGCGCGCGGGCGGCAAGCGCAAGACCAGGCGCAAGGCGAGCTGAGCGCTGCCACACGCAAACGACGAGCGGCGCCGCCCCGCGTGGGGCCGCGCCGCTCTCGATTTTCCAAGCGCTCTCAGCGCGCCGCCGCGAGGCCGCCGCTCACAACTTGAGCTTGTCCTCTTGCAGGCCGGCGAGCATGCGCATCACCAGCCGCGAGACACGCCGCACCTTGTCGTAGTCGATCTTCTCGGGATCGTCGCCCGGCTGGTGGTAGTCCTGGTGCACGTCGGAGAACAGGAAGGCCACCGGGATCTTGAGGTTGCGCGCGAAGTTGGCGTGGTCCGAGCGATCCCAGTAGCTGTCGCAGCTTTCGAGCTTGGGGAAGCCCTCGAGCGGCGCGAGATCTTCGGCCAGCTTGGTCAGGCCGTTGTACTCGGCGCGCTTGGCCGTGGGCGTGATCAGCAGCTTGTCCGGCGCGTTGCGCCCGACCATGTCGATGTTGAGGTTGCAGACCGCGCGGCCCTCACCGGGCAACCAGGGCTTCTCGGTCCAGGCCTTCGAGCCGAACAGGCCCTTTTCCTCGCCGGAAACCCACATCAAGAGCACCGAACGGCGCAGCGGTCCGTGCGTCGCGAGCGCCTCGGCGACAGCGAGCAGCGTCGTCGTGCCCGAGCCGTTGTCGTCGGCGCCGTTGTGGATCTCGCGCGTGCGACCGCGCCAGCCGACGTGGTCGTAGTGCGCCGAGAGCACGATCACTTCGTCGCGCAACTTGGGGTCGCTGCCGGGCCAGAACCCGCACACGTTCTCGCACTGCACCGAGCCGTTGTCGCCCGCGAGCACGCGCGCGTGGGCGAAGCTCGCCGCGAGTTCGAGGCCGAGCTTGGGGTTGCGCTTCGCGCCCTCGCCGTACAACTCGGGTGCGAGCCGCTCCGCCGCAGAAGGCGCGAGCCACAGCACCGGCGCCGACTTGTCTCGCGCCTCGTCGCGCGGCCAGGACACGTCGGCCGCGCGCAGCCTGCGCAACTCTTCGCCGAAGCGCTCGGCATAGGGCTTGTCGCTGTACCCCGGCGCAGGCGCCATCAACACGCCCAGCGCGCCCGCTTCGCTCAAGCTCTTGATGCGGTCGGAGACGACCTTGCCCTCGTCGAAGCACAGCGCCCACTTGCCGCTCAAGTCCTTGGGCATGTCCTTCTCGCGGCTCGAGCCGCAGAACACGACGTTGGCGCTGCCTTCGAAGGCCGCCGACGCGGGCGCCTTGATGTAGTAGTCGACGCCCAAGGTCAGGTCGCTGATGACCTTGCCCAGCGCGATGCGCGCGTAGCTCTTGGCTTCGTCGAGCCGCGGCAAGTACAGCGGATACTCGTAGATGTAGCCCGACGGCGCGCCGGGCGCGAAGCCCAGGCGCTCCAGTCGCGATCGCAGGAAGCGCGCCGCGATGCGCTGCCCCGGACTGGGCGTGTCGCGGCCCTCGAGCTCGTCGCTGGCGATGAAGAAGATGTCGGCCTTGATGTTCTCGACGCGGATCGAGTCGAGTGCCGCCTCGAGACGGCCGCTGAGGCGCGACGCCGCGGGCGCGGGCTGCGCTCCGAGCAGAGCGGAGCACGGCCAAGCCGCCAGGGCGATCAGGGACAGCGCGACCAACGCGAAGGAACGACGCATGCGAAGACTTCCGGAGAAAGGGATCCAGAGCCTTCGAGCGTGAGAGGCTCAGGTGACGGTCGCAGATGGTAGGCGCTGCGCGCCGCGGCGCGCAGCGCGCTGACCGGGTTTTGCGCGGCCGCAATCACCGCCCGCACAGGCCAGGGCTGGCGCGGCGGCTGTCGCTCGCGTCGCTCCCTCCGCTCGACGCCGACGAGCGCTCAGGTGCCCACTACGACCCCGCCGCCCTTGCGCTGCGCGAGCGTGAAGGCGCGCTTGGCGACGGCGAACAGGTCTTCGCGCTGGCGGATCTTGGCGTGCGGCGTCGCAGCGATTCCCACTGAGAGCGACAGCTCGTCGCCCAGCACGTCGAGCAAGCGGCGCTTGTGCACTTCGGCGAGCACGCGCTCGGCCATGATGCGAGCGCCGTCGGGCCCCGTGGCGGGCAGGAAGAACAGGAACGAGGTCTGGTCGAAGCGCCCCAGCACGTCGGTGTCCCGCGATGCGCCCAGGAAGATCCCCGCGAGCTCGCGCAGGGTCTGCGTCTCACACTCGCCGTCCAGTCCTACGAGTACGCACGACAGCGGCTGACCGAAGCGCGACGCGCGCTTGAACTCTTCGTCGAGCTTGTAGTTGAGGAAGGCGTAGTTGAAGAGGTTGCTCTCGGGGTCGGTGATCGAGGCCACCAGCGCAGTGTCGATGGCGCCGGACATGTCGCGCATCCGACTGCGAGGCAGGGCGGGCTTCTTGCGCGTCTTGGAGCGCGCTGACGAGGCCAGCTGCGGCGCGGGCTGCGGCGCACCGAGCGCCCTGCGCAGCGCGGCTGCCGTGAGCTTGCGCGGCAGCACGCCGGAGGCCCCGCAGAACTGCGCGATGCCCTCGGCCAGCTTGGGGTCCGCGTCGGTCAGCACGAAGGTGCGACAGCCGGTCTTGCCGATCCACGCGCGGCACAGCTCGTAGGCGTTCGGCGCGCTGAGCGCGGCGTCGAGCAGCAGCACATCGCCCGCACGCGACTTGGGAAACTGCGCCGACTGCGCGGACTGCGCGCGGAAGTTCCAGCCCTCGAGCGCGCGCGCCGCCGCCTGCGCCGCTTCGACCGGCGCGCCCTCGGCGCCGATCCAGTGCAGGGTTCGCGCCTGGGACGAGTTGGCGCCCTGCGCGCCGGCACGGGTGATCTTCGACTTCGCCTTGACCATGGTCGCCTCGGAGGTTCTGGGTGCAGAAAAGCCCGACAGGACGTGAGCACACGCATTGGCGCCCGCGACGTCAAGTACGACGTCGCGCGCCGCGAGCGGACTTGCGCGGGCCAGCCTGCGGCGGCTCAGCCGCCGAACTCGTCGAGCCACTCGGACGGGATGTCGTAGTTGGCGAAGACGTTCTGCACGTCCTCGTTGTCCTCCAGCGTGTCGATCAGCTTGAGGAGCTTGCGCGCGTCTTCCTTGTCGGCGACGGGCGTGCGCGACTTGGGCACGTACTCGAGCGCAGCCGACAGGAACTTCTCGCCCTTGGCTTCGAGCGCGGCCTTCACGCCGATGAACTCCGTAGCGGCCGCGTACAGCACGGCGGTCTCGCCCTCGATGGCCACGTCCTCGGCCCCGACATCCAGCGCCAGCTCCGTCAACTGGTCTTCGCTGCGTCCGCCCGCTTCGACGGCGATCACGCTCTTGAAGTCGAACTGGAACAGGACCGAGCCCGGCGCCCCGAGGTTGCCGCCGCCGCGATCGAAGCAGTACTTGATGTCGGGCGCCGTGCGATGGCGGTTGTCGGTCAGACAGTTGACCACCAGCGCTACTCCGCCCGGTCCGTAGCCCTCGTAGGAGATCTCCTCGAAGTCATCGCCGCCCTTGGCGCCGGTTCCACGATCGATCGCGTTCTTGATCGTGTCCTTGGGCATGTTCGCCGCGCGCGCCTTTTCGACGGCGTACTGCAGCTTGAGGTTGGCCTTGGGGTCCCCGCCGCCGTGGCGAGCGGCCGAGATGATCGCTCGCGCGAGCTTGGAGAACACCTTGCCGCGCTTGGCGTCGACGGCGCCCTTGCGGCGCGCGATGTTGGCGGAGTGACTGTGACCGGCCATGGGAACTCGAGCTTCGCGCGCGGCGGAAGCGGACAGAGGACCTGAGGGTTGCGAGCGGATCGGGACGCCGCCAACGACGCGGCCGCGCTCGACGGACGACAGGTATGTCGCGCGACGACCGCGGCCGGTTGGCGTCCACGCGGGCGAGCGTCGCCCGGCGCGGAGCACTGAAAGTAGCGGCGCCGACTGGAGCGGCGCTGCGCCGATCAGCGCTTGCTGAACTGGAAACCGCGGCGAGCGCCGCGACGACCGTACTTCTTGCGCTCTTTCATGCGGCTGTCGCGCGTCAGGTGGCCGCCCGCGCGCAGGACGCCGTCGACCGCCGGATTGACGAGCTTGAGCGCACGCGAGAGGCCTTGACGGACCGCGTCGGCCTGGCCGAGGTTGCCGCCGCCATCGACGCGGCAGAACACGTCGTACTGCGCGAGCGTCTCGGTCGCCTTGAGCGGCGCGAGCGCGCGCATCTGGTGCTCGAGCACCGGGAAGAACTCTTGCATCGGCCGACCGTTGACGACGAAAGCGCCGGCGCCGGGGGTGATGCGAACGCGGGCCACGGCAGTCTTGCGACGGCCCAGGCCCCAGGTGAAGTTGGCGGTGGTCATGGGTTGTGCTGTGGGGAGTCGGATCAGCGCGGGCTGACCTTGACCGGCTTGTTCGCGGTGTGCGGGTGCTCGCCGGCGGGGTAGACCTTCAGGCGGCGCAGCATGTCGTGCCCCAGACGCGTCTTGGGCAGCATGCGCCGCACGGCGAGCGAGACGATGTCCTCGGGCCGCGTGGCGCGCACGCGCTCCATGGAGATGTCCTTGCGACCGCCGGCGTAGCCGGTGTAGTGCGCGTAGGTCTTGGTCTGGGCCTTGATGCCCGTCGTCCGCGCCTGCGCGGCGTTGATGACCACCACGTGCGCGCCGGTGAGCTGGCCGGCGGTGTAGGTCGGACGATCCTTGCCCATCAAGTGCATGGCGATCTTCGACGCCATGCGACCGAGGGTGTGCTCGGAGGCGTCGTAAAGGAGCCAGCGCTCTTGCGCCTGGGCGGTACGAACGAAAGTGGACTTCATCGTGACGTGCGGATCGTGACGTGCGGATCGGAGCGCGCAGAGCGGAGCGTGCGGAGCAGAGGCCGCGCGAGCGCGAGCGTTGAACGACTCGCGCACTGCCACGACCGTCCGCACCGCGCGTGCGGCGCGGGTGGAACGAAAGCGCTCGGCAACCGAGCGGGGCGAAGAGAGTAGCGGCGGGCGACGGGGCGAGCAACGGTCGACCCGGAGTGTCCCGCCGGAGGGGCCGCGGGCTCGAACTCGAAACCGACTCCGAACGGCCGCCGAACGGTTCCCCGTCGAGCCTGCGAAACCGTACCAGCAAGCCGTCCCCGAGAGCCATGCGAGCGGGCCCCCAGCACGCAATCGCTGCGCCCGCCGGTCCGACTCGCGAGGTAGCGCTCCACCCGCGCGCGCCGGGCGACCGCTAGCGACCAACCCAGCGCACCCAGGTCTCCCGCGCGGGGTCCGAGTGCGGCGCGTCAGCCCATCGACCGAGGATCACGAAGGCGCCGGACGGGGCGGCGGGATTGATCCAGCCCGGCGGCTCACGGCCGGGCGCGCCCGCCTCCGCGCCCAGGACCACCCCGCGTGGCCAGGCCGCGAGTTCGCGCCACACGCCATCCGGGTCGCGTCTCCAAACCGGCGACAGCAGCCCCCACTCGTTCACGTCCGGTCCAAGCGCGCGCCCCTGGGTCTCCAGCGCGCTCCAGCGCTGCAGCCAACCGCCACGCTGGTGCAGAGAGACGTCGCCTTCGCCGCGCACGGCGCGCACGAGCACCGGCCCGAGGGGCGAACTGTCCCAGCGCAGGTCGTCCAGCCGAGCGCCGGGAAGCGAGTCGTGAGCGCTGTCGACCACCACGGCTTCACCACTGGCGCCGTCGACCTCGACCACTCGCGTCGCCCGCCGCACGGACGCGCCGCTGCCGACCCAGGCGGCGAGAATCGCGCCAACCGCTGCGACGGCCAGCGCCCACCCGGCGCGACTCCGCGCGGCCAGCGCTCCCAAGGCGCCCGCGAGCGCGAGCACCACGGCGGCGAGCGGCGCGCGCGGACCGCGCTCCAAGGGCTCGAGCGCCCGCGGCCGCGCGCGCAACTCGGCCGGCGCCGAACCCCACGCGCGCGCGCGTCGCTCCGTCCATTCGTGGTCCCAGGCCAGGAAGCGGGCAGCTCCATCGCCCAGCCAGCTCAGCGCCGGCGGCGGCGCGTCGCGTCCGCCCGCGCTAGCGACGGGCAACACGAGTTCGAAGCGCTCACCTGACGCGAGCGCGCCGCTCCACGTGCTGCGGACGTCGCTCGTGCGAAGTTCGAGCGCGCTCAGCGGCCCGAGCAACTCCACGCGCGCGACGCACACGCGCTCGGGCGACTGAAGCTGGGTCGCGAGCGTCAACAGCACGGCCAGCTCAAGCGCCATGCGCGACTCCTTGCACGCGCCCACGGCGCGCGCTCAACGCAAACACGAGCAGTGGCAAAGCGCTCGGCGCGGCCGCGCCCGCCAGCTCGCGCGACCAACTCGACGCGCCGCCCAGGCGCGCGTGCTCCAGCAACCACCACGGCGCGCTCAACGCGTTCATCCAGGCCGCAAAGTCCCACGTCTGTCCCGCAGAGCGACTGGCGATGCTCAGCGCCGGTCCGAGCCAGGCGCCGCACAGCCACAATCCCAGTTGCGCCCCGCCGCGCTCTGCGTGCGCCGCTCGAGCGACGCCCGCGCTGATCAGCGCGCTCCAAGCGAGTGCGAGCGCGACGATGGACAGCGACTCGTGCGTGGGCGCGCCAGCGTTGGCATCGACGGTGAGCGCCAGCCCGTGGAACGGCAGCGCAGCGGCGCAAGTGATCAGAGCAGCGCGGGCAGCACTCGAAGCGCGCACCAGCGGCGCCGCCGCGAGCCACACCAGGGCCACGGCGGAGCACAGGCGTGATTCGCGCGACTCGACGACGAGCAGCGCGAGCGCGCAAGTGAAGGCTGCGCTCAACGCGGCAATCATGCTGGCGCGCGCCGCGCGAGGGTCAGCGCACGCCCGAAGGCGCGCGCCCACTCGAGTTCGAAGGCGATGAGCTCGAAGGCGACGACTTCGACGGCGATGGGCCCGTCGCAGCGGGACCGCGCAGGTCGGGCGCCGCGGGAGAGTCGGGCTGCCAGCCGCCGCGCGGCAGGAGTTCCGGCCGATCCCAGCGCAGGTCGACCAGTTCCCAGTCGAAGTACGACGGCCCGCTGTCGAGCAGGCGCAGCGCGCGCGACAGCGAAGCGCACTTGCGTTCGGGGGGCAGCTCGCCGGGTTCGCCCAGGTTGGGCGAACGACCGAAGTAGGCGCGCCGGCCGCCTTCGAGCCACAGCACGACGCCCGGTTCGTCGACGCTCGCCTGACGCGCCCGCTGCGCGTCGATCACGATGCGGCCCGCGCGCAGCCAGTCGTCCGCCCCGAGCCAACTGTTCAAGGCCCGCGCCACCGACAGGCCGTCGTGCCACACGTCGGCCTCGAGCCAGGCGCCGCTGAACACTTCGGCGCGCGCGGCGCTCGGAGCACCGATCACGGGGAAGAACCCGAACTCGCGCGCCGGAGGCGCGCTCCACTCGCCGGGCAGCACCACGCCCTCGCTGGAGACCAGCGCGAACGCGCTGCCGACGCGCACTGCGGCCAGCGGCTCGCGCCAGCGCACATCGATGCGCAACCCGTCGGGCCACAGCACGCGCACGGGCCCGATCTCGGCCACGAAGGGCAGTTCCTCGAGCGCCGTGCGCACCGCATCGGGCGCGCCTTCGTCGTCGGCAGCGAGCGGCGGCAACTGCGCCAATCGCGCGCGCAGCCAGTCCGGCCAGCGCGCATCGACCCAGCCAGGACCGCTGTCGACGCGCACGGCGCCGAGCTCGACTTGCGTGAACGCGGCGGCGTCGACGTGCCGCTGGAGTGAGTAGAGGAACCACGCGATGGCCAGCAGCGCGAGCAGCAGGGTGGCCAGCCCCCAACGCGCTCCACGGCTGGCCGGCGCCGAGCTCTCCAACACGACAGCGCTGGGCCAGGCTTCAGCAGCCGGCAGGTCGCGCGGCAGCGGTGCGCGTCCCAGTGATTCGCTCGCGTCCATGCGTGCTGGCGCCTCAGGCGGTGGCCTTCGCGGCGCTCGAGGTGAAGGAGCTGGGGAGTACGGGCGCCGGTCGTCGCGGCGCGCGCTCGTCCGCCGCCTGACGATTCAACGGCGCTGGGTCGAGCGGGGCGCGGGGCGACCTCGCGCGAACTTCAGTTGACCGAGCGCGTCGCGAGCAACGTGGAGTCGGCCGCGGCGGTGGTGTTCGGCCGCCGCGAAGCCTCTTCGATGAACAGATCGATCACGGTCTGGATCTCGAGCACGGCGTCGCGCGAGAGGTTGAGCGACTTGCTGCTCGACTGTGCGTGCAATTCGTGGCTGAGCAGGCGCGAGACCAGCTTCAAGCTGGCGAGTGAGCGCTGCAACTGGGCTTGCATCTTCGCGGGGCTGAGGGCTTCCATGGTCGCTCGGTGGGCAGGGCGTTGAGTGCGGGCGCGCGGGTTGGATCTCGAAGAACGCTCGAGGCGGCGACGCTCGCGATCGACGAGCGCTTTCGTGCGCGCCGCGCACGTGGTCGACGCGTGTGTAGATACGGGATACGCTCGCCCACCTCAAGCGCGACAGCGCCAATCCGCCGCGTCACCGCGCAACAGACCGTTCATGCAAACCGACTCCGACGAGCGCCCGGCGCGGCACTGGCGCGGCTTCCGACTGAGCCCGTTCCAAGTGCGCGCGGTCGAGGCGCTGGAAGCCGGCAAGAACGTGCTGGTCGGCGCCCCGACGGGTTCGGGCAAGACGCTGGTCGCCGAGTACGCCATGGAGCGCGCCATCGCAGCCGGCAAGCGCTGCGTCTACACCTCGCCGGTCAAAGCGCTCTCGAACCAGAAGTACCGCGACTTCAAGCACGCCGGACTCGATGTAGGCCTGCTGACCGGCGACGTGACGATCCAGCCGCGCGCGCAGGTCTTGATCATGACCACGGAGATCCTGCGCAACGAGATCTTCGAGAGCCCCGAGCAACTGGCCGACGTGGAGTTCGCGGTCTTCGACGAAGTCCACTACCTCGACGACTCCGAGCGCGGCTCGGTGTGGGAGGAGTCGCTGATCTTCGCGCCGCCGCGCATGCGGCTGGTGTGCCTGTCGGCCACCGTGCCCAACATCTTCGAGTTGGGACGCTGGCTGGAGCAGATCCGCGAGCACCCGATCGAAGTGATCGAGACCCACGCGCGGCCCGTGCCGCTGCACCACCGCATCTGGACCGGCACGCAGGCAGGCGAGTTGCGCGACGCGCCCGCGCTGGCGGCCCAGGCGCGCGTCGGCGCCGGTGCGGGACACGGGAAGAGGCGAAAGCGCAGCGGCCGGCGCGAGCGCGGCGGCGAACAGGGCGGCGCGCACCGCCCCGACCCGGCGCGCGCCACCGAGCGCTTGCTCGACCTGCTCGAACGCGAAGGCGCACTGCCCGCGCTGGTGTTCGCCTTCAGCCGCAAGGACTGCGAACGACTGGCGCGGCGCAACGCCCAGCGCGCACTGCTCGATCCCGCCGAGCGCGAGGCGATGGACCGACTGCAACAGGAGCTGCTCACGACCTTCCAACTGCCGCCCTCCACGCTCGAGGGCGAGATCCTCGGCATGGGGCGGCGCGGCATCGGCTACCACCACGCCGGACTGCTGCCGATCGACAAGGAACTGGTGGAGCGCATGTTCACCTCGGGGCTGCTCAAGCTCCTGTTCACCACCGAGACCTTTGCGCTGGGGATCAACATGCCCGCGCGCACGGTGGTGTTCCATTCGCTGGCGAAGTTCGACGGCGTGTCGGTCGACTGGCTGCGCAGCCGCGAGTACCAACAGATGGCCGGCCGCGCCGGGCGTCAGGGCATCGACACCGAAGGCCTGGTGTACTCCGTGCTCGATCCCGAGAGCCTCGCGCGCGCACCGCTCGAGCGCATCGCCTGCGGCGCGCCCGAGCCGGTGATGAGCCGCTTCCTGCTGTCCTACTCCAGCCTGCTGCACCTCACTCCGCGGCTGGGGCGCGAGCGCCTCTACACAGCCTGGGAGAAGTCCTTCAACCAGTTCCAGAGCCGCTCGGGATCCCCCAAGTCGCAGGAGCGCAACCGCCGCCGTCAGCGCGCCTTCGTCGACGCGCACCTCTCAGTGCTCGACGCGCTGCACTACTTCGAAACGCCCTCGGAGTTGACTGCGCGCGGCCGGATCGCCGCCGGGCTCAACGGGTACGAGCTGCAGGTCACCGAGCTGCTCTTCCGCGGAGCGCTCGAGGCGCTCTCGCCCACCGCGCTGGCGGTCGTGTTCGTCGCGCTGATCCATCAGGAGCGACGGCGAAACGCGCCCTACGTGCCGGGCAGCATGTTCGGCGGCGAGCGCAAGCACGTGATGCACTGCCTGGCCCCCGCAGCACAATTGGAAGCCGAGCAGGAGATTCCCTCGCCCATGAAGCTGCCGGACTGGGGCCTGACCGAGGCGGTCATCGCCTGGTGCGAGGGGGCGAGCATGGAACAGCTCGCGCAAACCACCGCCGCGAGCCTGGGCGATGTCGTGCGCGCCTTCCGCATGGCGATCCAGCTCATGCGCCAGACCCGCCATGCGATCGATCCGAGCTGGGATCTGCGCGAGCGCTTGAGCGAGGCCGCTGGGTTGCTCAACCGCGACGAGGTCGACGCGCGCCGGCAGCTCGAGATGGGCTGACACGCGGGCGAAAGCGACTTTTTGCCACGTGCACCGGTTGCCTACCGGGACGTAACAACTACAGTAAGTTGCAAGTTCCGCGACCGCTGTCATTCGAGCGTCGCCGATCCGAGCCGCTCCACACGGCGACCGGAGGCGACGCGCGGCGGGCGCGGAGCGTTGTATTGGCGCGACCCCGTCGCAGTCCAAAGCTCCTTCCGCCGTCGTCACGTTTCCAACTGACGAACGCCTCCGACCGCAGATACGAATCTCAGAGCGCCTACCGATCACGACCGCGGGTCGCGTCCCCTTCCCGCGACAGACCCCGGATCGAAAGCTCGCTGCGCTCCAGCTCCCCCACCCAAGCACCGAAGACTCCAGTTCACGCCCCCACACTCCACATGGCTTCGCACCCGTCGATGGCTTTGGCTGCTGTGCTGTGCGTCATGGGCCCGTTGTCCGTGTTCGCGAGCGCCCAGGACGGTTCGCGCACCAGCCCGAGCGCCGCTGCCGCGGCAGCTGCCGCACGGCCGGCGGACTCGGCCCCCGCCGCGAGCGCGCCGCGCAGCAACGCCGGCGAACGCGTCGAGATCCCCGCCGCTGAGGACAAGCGCGCACTGGTCGGCTCGTTCTGGGCGCCCAAGGCCGCGAGCGGGCAGATCGCTCCCGGCGTGGTCCTGGTGCACCAGCCGGGCGGCAAGCGGGACGACCTGGCCGAAGTGGCCGCCCGACTCCACAAGCAAGGCTTCGCGGTGCTCGCGCTCGATCTGCGCGGCCACGGCGAGAGCGTGGGGAAGGACAAGCCCTGGACCGAGCTGACCGAGGAAGAGCAGACGCGCACCTGGGCCTTCGCACTGCGCGACCTGCGCGGCGGCGCAGCCTGGCTCGCCAAGCAGTCGGGTGTGCACTCCTCCAACGTGTGCATGGTCGGCGATCGCGCCGGCTGCACTCTGGTTGTCCGCCACGCGACGCGCGACGAAACCGTTCGCGCGCTGGTGCTGCTCGACCCGCCCCGCGAGCAACTGGGCTTCAACCTGGCCAAGGACATCGAAGCCCTCGCGGGCCTGCCGACCTTGATCGCCGCGACCAAGGAGTCGCAGAGCTCGGCCCAGGCCATCGCCGCCGAAGGCGAGAAGGCCAACGACGGGATGAAGTACATCGAGATCGCGGTGTTCAAGGGCGTGGCCGTCAGCACCCCGACCGAGATCGACAAGAACCTGACCGCGCAGATCGCGAAGTTCCTGGCCGACAAGGCCATGCTCAAGAAGGCCAAGTAAGCGCGAGCCATCCATCGGCACACGGACGCCCCCAGCGCGCGCAACGCGCTGGGGGCGTCGCGCTTTTGATCGCAATCGGCTCGCGCCTTTCCTCGCACCCCGGTCGTGATCGGGTGCGCCGCTCGTCGCGTGCTCACGTCGGCGCCTCGCGGCGACGCGCCAGCCCCGTGTCGTGGGAGCACGTGTGGGTTGGGCGAGTAGACTCCCAGATGGCCCATGGCATCCCCCGCGCGCAAGTTGGTTCGAGCGCTGCTCCCTCCCGGCGCGCGCGCCGCGGCACGCCACCTCGCCGACGCGACCAACACCGAGTGGCACCGCCTGACGGCGCGCCGAGAGATTCGCGAACGGCTCGAGCGCCTGCGCCGTATCCCGCGCGGCCTGCACGTCGAGGGCACGAACATCTGCAATGCGCGCTGCGTGTTCTGCGCCTATCCGCAGATGGAGCGCAAGAAGCAGACGATGTCGATGGAGAGCTTCACGCGCGTCGTGCAGCAGTACCTCGACATGGGCGGCCAGCACGTGTCGCTCACGCCGATCGTCGGCGATCCGTTCGTCGACAAGCACGTGTTCGAGCGCCTCGACCACCTGCTGGCGCTCGAGCAAGTCAAGGGCATCAGCTTCTACACCAACGCGATCCTGATGACGCCCGACAAGAGCGAGCGCCTGATGCGCTACGCCTCGAAACTGCACGTGCACGTCTCGTGGGGAGGCTTCGACCGCGAGACGTGGAACACGATCATGGGCGTCGAGAAGTTCGAGGCCGCGCGCGACGCCGTGCTGGCCTTTCTCGAGATCGCCGAGCGCACGAAGACCAAGATCCGCTTCACGCTCGCTCTGCGCTGCCCGGACAGCAACTGCACGGGCGAGTTGTTCGAAACGATCGACGCCTACCGCAAGCGCGGGCTGGTCGAGATCGCGGGCATGAGCGACTACGACTCGTGGGCCGGCAAGATCGCGCCCGAGGCGCTGGAGAAGGTCGGACTTGCGCCGCGCAAGATGCCCTACAAGCGGGGCGCCTGCGAACTGCTCTTCACCAAGCCCGTGATCCTCGCCGATGGCCGCGTGAACGCCTGCGCCTGCCGCGACGTCGAAGCGGAACTGATCGTGGGCAACGTCAACGAGCAACCGCTGAGCGAGATCTGGGCCGGCGCGAAGATCACCGAATTGATCGAGCGCCACGAACGCGGCGACTACCCCGAGGTGTGCCGGCGCTGCACGTACTTCGTGAGCGTCTACAACTCGCGCAAGTCGCGCACCTTCGCGAGCGACGGCAAGCTGGCCGGCAACTGGGCCGAGGACTGAGCAACCCGCGCAGAGCAGCGCTCGAGTGGTGATGCGTATGAACAACCGGATCGAAGCCGCGGAGCACGACTCGCCCACGCGCGCCGACGAGCTGCGCGCGATGATCCGCAGCGCCACGCGCTGGTCGATCGGGCTGGGCGTCTACTTCGCGCTCGTCGGACTGCCGATCGCCGGCAACTCCGGGAAGGGCGGCCCGAAGATCATCGAGCCTTCGCCGCACTGGGCGCCGTGGATCAACCTGCTCGGCGCGAGCGCACTGCTCGCGGGCGCGGCGGCGATCTACCTGGCGCTGCGCATCGTGCGCTGGGAGGCGCAGCTGCCGCGCGGCGCGCGCGGGCGCCGCAAGTGACTCGACGAGCGCTGCGCGAGCTTTCGCGCTAGCTCAGCGCTCGCGACCGGCGCGCGGAAGCGGCTCAGCGTGAAGCGCGGGCCGAGTTCCCGGGGCCCCCAGCGTCGCGCGCTTTCGCGAGTTCGACCTCGGCGGCGATGAAGCCGAAGGCGAACGGGTTGTCGCCTTGCACGACGTCGCGCAGCAACTTCGTCGAACGCGCGGCGTCGCCTTCGAAGGCCCACCACAGCGCCGCGCCGAAGCCGCAGGTCCCGCGCTCGACGCCGCCGCGCGACTTGGCGCGTTCGAAGACCTCGTCTAGCGACATCTCGCCCAGGTACCCGCGGCACAACTCGAAGTAGCCGCGGTACTCGACGACGTCGCGGATCGGACGCACGGGCTCGAGCGCGCGCGCCGCCTCGGCCTGCTTGCCCTGCTTGCGCAGCGACAGGTACAGCCAGTGCGTCGACGAGCACTGGTTGTCGGCGTTGCGCGCCGCTGCGAACGCATCGCGGAAGCCGCGCTCCGCGGCGGCGTAGTCGCCGAGGAGAAAGTTCGCCAGGCCCAGGTGGTAGTGGATGTTCGAGTGCAGCGTCTCGAGCGGAATTCCGGCGGCGTTGGGCTGTCCGTCGGGCTCGGACTGGTCGGGTTGTCCGCGCACGAGCTGCGCCGCGCGCTCCAGATCGGCCCGCGCCAGCTCGAACTCGCGCACGCTGATGTAGCGATGGCCGCGGTGGCGCAACATGCGCGCGTCGCTGGGGAAGCGCGCGACTCCGATCGCGAACACGTCGAGCGCCTCGCGCATCCGACCGAGGTAGCCCAGGCGTCGGCCGACCCAGATCAGGGCCTCGGGATCCTCCGGCGCGGCCTCCCACTGCTTGCGCGCTTCGTCGAGGGCCGCAACGCGGCGCGCCTGCTCCGCCGCCGGAAGCGCAGGCGCGAACAGCGGAGTTCCGTCGAGCCGCACTCCCTCGGCGCCGAGCGGAACCGGCCGCGCCAGGTGCGCCGCGCGAGGGGCCGGCGCCGTCGCGCGCGGCGCTGAGTTGCAGGCAGCCAGCGTGAGTGCGATTCCGAGCAGGAGTGTGCGCATGTCGATTTCGTCCTTCGCGCGGATGGTAGCGCTCGCCGCGCCGCGGCCCGCTGCACGACGCACATCGGGCCCGGACGTTCGGCACAATCCGCGCATGTCGGAGCCCACCGCCGCGGCGAGCGAGCGCTGGACGAGGCGCGAGCGGGTCGCGCTCGCACTGATCGTCCTGCTCGCGCTCGCCCTGCGCGCCCCCTCGCTCGCCTGGGGCTTTCTCAACGACGACCACGGGCTGATGCTCGTGCTCGAGGGCGCGCTCGAGCACCCGCGCCTGCGCTGGTGGAGCCTGTTCGACTTCGGCGGCGCGGCCGAGAACAGCTTCCTGCCCTGGTGGACGTCGCCCGAGTGGAAGGTGCGCTTCTTCCGCCCGCTCGCCAGCGCGACGCACGCCCTCGACGCGGAGCTGTTCGGCCGCAACGCCGCCGCGCACCACGCCGCGCAGTTGGGCTGGTTCGCGCTGCTGCTCCTCGCCGTCGCGCGCTTCTACGCAGAGGCCGGGCTCTCGCCGCGCCTGGCGCTGACCGCCCTGGCCGTGTTCGCGCTCGACGACGGCTCGCTGCTGCCCACGTGCTGGATCGCCAACCGCAACTCGCTGCTCGAGAGCACCTTCGCCTGCTGCGCCGGCGTGTTCGCGCTGCGCGCCCTGCGCGGCGCGACGACCCGCAACGCGCTGGCAGCGCTCGGCGCCGCGCTGGCAAGTTGCGCCTGCAAGGAATCGGGGCTGGCGAGCTTCGTGCTGGTCGGCGCGATCTGGCTCGGCTGGGGCGGCCCGGCCCGTCGCCGCCTGCCGCTGTGGGCCGCATTGGCCGCGCTCGTGGCCTGCGCCTACCTGGCCGCGTTGCTGCGCGCCGGCTTCGGCGCCTCGAGCACCTTCTACCCCACGCCCTGGAACGCGCCGCTGCAGTACGCGCGGGGCGCGCTGACCCTGGCCGCGCTCGGCTCGCTCAGCCTGCTGGGTCCGTTCAAGGTCGACGCGCCGATCGCGTTTCCGCAGTGGTTGCCGGCCTGGCTCGCCGTGGCGGCGCCGCTCGGCGCGCTGAGTTGGCTGTGGCTCGTGCGCACCGGCCGTCGCAACGGGTCGCCTCCGTTCTTCCTGTGCGTGTGGGCCCTCGCCTCGCTGGCGACGCAAGCCGGCACGCTGGCCTCCGACCGGCTGCTGTTCACTCCGCTGATCGGGCTGGCGCCGTGGATCGCCGGCGGCGCGCTCGAGGTCCTGCGCAGCGGCGCCGCACGCGCGGGCGGAGCACTGTTGTGCCTGAGCGCGCTGCTCCTCTCGCCGCTAGCGCTGGTCGGCGGCGCTGCGCAGTTCAGAGAGCTCGCCGCCAAGCTGCGCGATGCGGGCCAGAGCTTCGACGTGCCGCGCGACGGGTCCGCTTGCACCGCGTTCGTGCTCCAGAGCGGCAGCGGGCTGTCGATGCTCGCGCCGCAGGCGCTGTTCCAGTTCCACACCGCTCTCACTTCGGTCCGCATCGAGCCGCTGCAAGCCGGCCGCCGCGCCCTGCGCTGGACGCGCGTGACCGAGCTCGAGCACCGCTTCGAGTCCCTGGACGAGCCCTTCGTCGAATTGCCCTTCGAGACCCTGTTCGCGGATGCGTCGGGCGCGACAGCGGAGCGCAGCGCGCGCGACGGAGTGCGCGTGGAGGCCGAGCGCGACGCGCAGGGCGCGATCCGGAGCCTGCGCGTGGAGTTCGACACTCCGCAGGCCGCGGCCGCGGTCCGCTGGCTGCGCTGGCAGGGAGGCGCGTTCGCCAGCGTGGCCCCGCCGCAGGTCGGTGCGTCCGCGCTGCTCGAGCGCGCGGAGGCCCTCGATCGCTGGCTGCCCTGAGCTGGGGCCAGCGGGCGGGGGGACAGTCGCCTCGCGGACGCGTGCATTCAAGGCGCACGGGGTGATTGGGTCGATACAGCCCGACCCCCGCCGTCCCGACTCGGCGCTGCCCCACTTGAAGCCGGCCCATTCCCTCTGCGCACTCGCGCTGCTCGCGCCTTCGTCCTTCGCCGCCGGCGATCCCGACGCGGGCCAGGACATCCAGGAGCTCAGCCTGGAGGAGTTGATGGACATCGAGGTGACGGTGGCTTCGCGCTCGGAGAAGCCGATCTCGCGCTCACCGTCAGCGGTCTACGTGATCACCGGCGACGAGATCCGGCGCGCCGGACACAGCTCCGTGCAAGAGGCGCTGCGCATGGCGCCGGGCTTTCTCGTCGGCCACTGGCAGACCAACACTTGGGACGTGACCGCACGCGGCTTCACCAGTCGCTTCAACAACAACCTGCTGGTGCTGGTCGACGGCGTGAACGTCTATGACCTGTTCAGCGCCGAAGGCGTGCGCTGGCACCTGCAGTCGCTCGACGTCGAAGAGATCGAGCGCATCGAAGTCATCCGCGGCCCGGGCGCGGCGCTGTGGGGCCAGAACGCGGTCAACGGCGTGGTGAACATCGTCACCAAGTCCGCGGCCGAGACCCTGGGGCCCAAGGCGCGTGCGCTGGTCGGTGACGAAGAGCGCCAGTTCCACCTGCGCCACGGCGCGGCGTGGGGCGAGCAGTCGTTCGTGCGCGCCTGGGTGCTCGGCCTCGACCGCGATCCGCTGCTGGGCTACGCCCCGGGCAGCTCCGACACGTCGTTCGAGGACACGCAGCTCTACAAGGCCGGTTTCCGCGGCGATTTCGCGCTCGAGGACGGCGCCTCGCTGACGGTGCTGTCGCAGGCCTACGTCGGGCGGGAGGGCGAGGGCTACACCATCGGCTTCCCCACCGCCCCGTTCTTTTCCGGAGTGATCGACGACACGCCGCAGAACGGCGGCTCGCTCGCGCTCGCTTGGTCGCGCCCGCGCGAAGACGGCGGCGCGGACCGTGTCGTGACCAGCTACCAGCGCCACAACCTCAAGCAGGTCGACTTCCGCTCGGGGCAGGACATCGTCGACCTGGACTGGCAGCGCCGGATGGTGCTGAGCGAGAGCCACACGCTGACCTTCGGCCTGGGCTATCGAATGGTGGCCTCGGACCTCGACGGCGACTTCATCTACGGCTTCCGCCCCGAGCGCTCGACCGTCGGGAGCGTGCGCGCTTTCGCGCTCGACGAAGTGCGCCTGCCGAGCCTCGACCTGGAGTGCGTGTTCGGCGCTGAAGCCGAATACAACGACATCACCGGCTTCGAGTTCCAGCCCACGCTGCGCGCCATCTGGAGCCCCGCTGCGCGCACTTCGTTCTGGGGCGCGATCTCACGCGCGGTGCGCATCCCGTCGCTGATCGAGGTCTACCGCTTCAATCAGTTCGTCGACCCGCTCAACCCCACCGACGTGTTCCTCGAGCTGGGGAACGAGAACCTCGACGCCGAAGAACTCACCGCCTTCGAGCTCGGCTGGCGCCAGCAGCTCGGCGAGCAGGTCGCGCTCGATGTGGTGGGCTTCTACAACGACCTCGACTCGCTCGTCACGCGCGAGTTCGCGCCCAGCTTCACGCAGGGCCCGAACACCTTCTTCCCCGAGACCTTCGCCAACTTCGGCGCCGCCGAGGCCTGGGGCTACGAGATCGCGCTGGACGCGGTGGTGAACGAGCGCTGGCGACTGCGCGGCGCGCACACGCACTACGAGCAGAACAGCAGCGTCGATCCCGCGAGCGACGACGTCGGGTTCCCCGCCGGCGCGGGGCTGACGCCCGAGAACATCTCGAACCTGCGCTCGTACCTGGACCTGGGCGGCCACTGGGAGCTCGACCTCGGTCTGTACTACGTCGACGCGATGGGCGCCGCCGGGACGCCGTCGTATGTCCGCACCGACGTGCGCCTGGGCTACTCGCCGAGTGCGGACTGGCGCTTCACGATCGGCGTGCAGAACGCGAACGACCCCGATCACCCCGAGAACGGCGGCTGGCGGGTGGAACGCAATCTGTGGTTCGGTCTGAGCTGGCGGCGCTGAGCTACGAACTCCTGAAGCCTTCGCGGAGGTTCGAGGAACTCGTAGCGACCCGACCAAGAGCTCACCGCGCCCGAATGCCGCGGGGCGCAGCGGCGCTCTGGCCGATGCGCCCATTCAGTGCGGCATGAAGGCCGCGCTGAGCCAGCGGCCACGCGCTACAGCAGGCCGTCCGCGCGCGTGTGGCGCGCGCGCCCCAGGGATAGAATCCCGGGGATCGAGTTCGACCGCGATGCACCAGACCACGCCCCGTTCCTCCGCTGGCCGCGCCCGGCGCTTCAGCGCCCTTGTACTGATCGGACTTTTGGCCGCAGCCTGCGGCGACTCGAACTCGGGCAGCGGGGCGCCCGGCGGCGATCCGCGCGCCAATGCGACCAAGGGGGCCAGCGGCCAGCGCTCGCCGACGATCGTCCTGATCAGTCTCGACACGCTGCGCCCCGGGCGCCTGGGCGTGTACGGAAACAGCCCGGACGTGTCGCCGAGCCTCGACGCCTTCGCCCGCGAGGCGGTGGTCTTCGACGACGCGCTGTCGGTGGCGCCCTGGACCCTCCCGTCGCACATGACGATGCTCACCGGGCTCGACCCGATCGCGCACGGGGTGCGCTGGTCGGCCAACCGGCTCTCGTCCAAGGTCGAGACGGTCGCGGAGCTGCTCTCCGCGGCGGGCTACACGACCGCCGCGTTCGCCGACGGAGGCTTTGTCGGGACGGGCTGGGGCCTGGAAGACGGCTTCGCGAGCTTCGACAGCAAGCACCGCGACGAACAGGGCCGCACGGGCTTCGCGCGTTACCTCGACCAGGCCTGCCAGTGGCTGCGCTCGAGCGGCGACAAGCCGCTGTTCCTGTTCCTGCACTCGTTCGACGTGCACGCGCCCTACGACGAGTGCTCGCCGGAGCTGCTGACGAAATTCCGCGCGCGCCCCACGCCGGACGGTGAACTCGACCACGAGCTCTACAAGGGCTCGCACACCGGGATCGCCACCGAAATGCGCATGGCGAACTACCAGCGCATCAGCGAGCTGCTCAACGACTACGACGCCGGCGTCCACGAGGTCGACCTGGCCGTCGAGCAGGTCTTCCGCACGCTGCGCGAGTTGGGCCGCTGGGACGACGCGCTGGTGATCGTCACCTCCGACCACGGCGAGTCGTTCTACGACCAGCGTCTGTGGGTCGGCCACGGCGTCAACTTGACCGACGACGAGATCAAGGTGCCGCTGCTGGTCAAGTTCCCCGGCAACGAGGGCGCGAACACGCGCATCGCCACGCTGGTGGACACCGTCGATCTGGCCCCGACGTTGCTCGACGCGGCCGCCGTCGCGCCGAGCCCGGTGATGCAGGGCTCGAGCTTGCGCGCGCTGGTGCGGGGCGGCAAGCGCTCGCGCAGCTACGCCTTCGGCCACACGGTGAACGGCGAGCGCTACTTCCTGGTGCGCGGCGACCTCAAGTACATCACCGGCACGACGCTCAACCCGTTCCAGATCATCCGGCCCCACCTGGAGCCGCGCAATCCGACGGTGGTCGACGAGATGCTCCCCGGCGGAGAGTACGTGCGCAAGCTGGCGGGCGGCGGCGAACGAGTCTCGCGCTACAGCGAAGCCGCGGACGTGTTCGGCTTCGCCGACTTGATCGCGCTGGATGCGCGACTGTACGACCGGCGCGCCGATCCGCACGAGCGCACGGACCTGAGCGACTCGCGCGCCGACGACGCCCGACGCATGGGCGAGGCCCTGCTCCGCGTCGAGCAGGAGTCGGCTCGCATCGCCGCGCAGCTCGCCGACACCAGCGCGCCGCGCGAGATGACCGTGCACGAACAGAAGGCCCTGGCGGAGCTGGGCTACCTGGCCACCGACGTCGGCTCGGACGGCGAAGACGGTCCGATCGCCAACCAGGCGCGCGTCGAGCGCCCGCGCCCCGACATGAGCGAGCTGTTCGCCACCGACCAGATCGTCCACCGTGTGCGCATCGCGCGGCGCTCGGGGCTCGAGCTGTCCCCGCAGCTGCGTTCCGAACTGCTGGCGTGCCTCGAGCCGATCACGGCCTGGGGCGAGCTGAACACGGGGCACCACTTCCGCGCCCACTGGCGCCTGCGCGAGATCGAGCAAATGTGCTCGGACGGAGGCGAAGCGGTGGACATCGCGCCCTCGCTGCGCCGCATCAGCGCCGCCGTCGCGAAGTCCCTCAACCGGCGCGAAGCCGCCTTCGATCCCGAGGTCAAGCGCACGCTCCAGGAGGAGCTCGAAGCACGGCGCAAGGAGCGGCGCGAGCGGCGCAAACAGGATCGCGAACGCGCCCAGAGCGAACAGGAAGACGGCGGTTGAGCGCGCGCGCGCAACCGGACAGCGCAGCACCCACGACCGTGGCGCTGACACGCGTCGAAACGCAAACTCACGGACTGACATGAGCGCTCTGCACCTGGAAGTGAACGGCGACCGGATCGAGGCCCAGGCGCCGGACCACTGGACGCTGCTCGAAGTGCTGCGTTACCGACTCGGACTCACCGGCTCGAAGCAAGGCTGCGACAAGGGCGACTGCGGGGCCTGCACGGTGCTCGTCGACGGCAAGCCCGTGCTGGCCTGCCTGACGCTGGCCGGCGCCGTGCAGGGGCGCTCGATCACGACCATCGAGGGGCTCTTGCCCGCGCATCGCCGCGCAGGTGGAACCGGCGCCGATCCGATCCAGGAGGCCTTCGACCGCTGCGGCGCGCTGCAGTGCGGCTTCTGCCAGCCCGGGATGATGCTCTCGGCGCGCGCTCTGCTGAACCGCTGCCCGCAGCCCACGCGCGAGCAGATCCGCGAGGCGCTCAGCGGCAATCTGTGCCGCTGCACGGGCTACACGCAGATCTTCGAAGCGGTCGAGTCGTGCGTGGCCGAGTCGCTCGGCGCAGCGCCGGCGACGCGCTCGTGGGAAGCGCAGCTCGCCGAGCGGCGCGGAAAGCAGGTCGGCCCGTGAGCGCGCGCGACTTGCACGGCCCCGGCGCGCCCTGGGGGCCTGACGCGCCCGGTTCGAAGACCAACACCGACTTCGGCGTGGTCGGCAAGGCGCACCGCAAAGTCGACGGGCTCTCCAAGGCGACGGGCGCCGCGATCTACACCGACGACATCCAGTTGCCGGGCATGCTGCACGCCAAGACGCTGCGCAGCCCGCACGCGCACGCCAAGATCCGCCGCATCGACTTCAGCAAGGCGCGCGCGTTGCCGGGCGTGCACGCGGTGATCGGCGGCGACTCGATGCCGATCAAGTACGGCGTGATCCCCTGGACGCCGGACGAGAACGCGCTCGCCGTCGACAAGGTGCGCTTCATCGGCGATCCGGTCGCCGCCGTCGCCGCGATCGACGAGGACACGGCCAACGCCGCACTCGAGCTGATCGAGGTCGAGTACGAGCTGCTGCACGCCTACTTCGATCCGCACGAGGCGCTCGCGCGCCACGAGCCGAAGATCCACGAGCACAGCAAGGAGGGCAACATCTCCAAGCACGTCGACCTCGCCTTCGGCGACGTCGATGCCGCTCTCGCGGGCGCCGCGGTGACAGTCGAGGACGACTACACCTTCCACGGAACGACGCACGCGCCGATCGAGCCGCACTGCGCGGTCGCGACCCACTCCGCCGACGGCTTGCTCACGCTGTGGAGCGCGACGCAGATCACACACTACGTGCACCGCGCGCTCGCGCGCGTGCTCGAGCTCGCGCCGCACAAGATCCGCGTCATCCAGCCCTGCCTGGGCGGCGCGTTCGGCGGCAAGAGCGATCCGTTCAGCCTCGAGTTCTGCGTCGCCAAGCTCGCCATGCTCACCGGCAGGCCGGTGAAGATGCTGTGGACGCGTGAAGAGGTGTTCTATGCGCACCGCGGCCGCCACCCGATGCAGCTGCACTACAGGAGCGGCTGCGACGCGAACGGCAAGCTGCTCGGCGTCGACGCGAAGATCCTGATCGACGGCGGCTCGTACAGCTCTTTCGGCCTGGTCACGACCTACTACTCGGGCCAGCTGCTCACCGGGCCCTACCACTTCCCCAGCTACCGCTTCGACTCGACGCGCGTCTTCACCAACAAGCCGCCCTGCGGGCCCAAGCGCGGCCACGGCTCGGTGCAGCCGCGTTTCGCCTTCGAGATCCAGCTCGACCAGCTCGCGGAGCGGCTCGGTCTCGATCCGATCGAGATCCGCCGCCGCAACTTCCAGGGCGACTTCACGCGCACCGTCAATGGCCAGCGCATCACCTCGAACGGCTTCCTCCAGTGCCTCGACGAAGTCGAGCGCGCGAGCGGCTGGAAGCAGCGGCGCGGCAAGCTAGGGCGAGGCCGCGGACTGGGCGTGGCGGGCTCGATGTACATCTCGGGCACCAACTATCCGGTCTATCCCAACGACATGCCGCAGGCCGGCGTGCAGCTCAAGGTCGATCGCTCGGGGCTCGTGACGGTGTTCACCGGCGGCAACGACATCGGCCAGGGCTCCAACTCGCTGTGCGCCTACATCGTGGCCGAGGAGCTCGGCCTCAAGATCGAACATGTGCGCGTCGTCGCGGCCGACACCGACCTGTGTCCGGTGGACCTGGGCGCGTACTCCAGCCGCGTGACCTTCATGGTCGGCAACGCGACCATCGACGCCTGCCGCAAGCTGCGCGAGAAGCTCGTCGCCGCCGTGGCCGCCAAGTGGGCCTGCGATCCGCGCCGTGTGCGCTTCATCGACGGCCACGTGGTCGACCTCGAGGACACGGCGCGCTCGCTGAGCTCGATGGAGGCCTTCCACCTCGCCGAAGCGAAGTTCGACACGCTCGGCGCGACCGGCGCCTACAACACGCCCACGCTGGGCGGCGACTACCGCGGCGGCACGATCGGCGCATCGCCGGCGTACTCGTTCACGGCGCACGTGGTCGAGTGCGAGATCGACCTCGAGACCGGCCGGATCCACGTGCCGAACGTGTGGATCGCGCACGACTGCGGGCGCGCCATCAACCCGATGATCGTCGCCGGCCAGATGGAGGGCTCGGCCTACATGGGGCTCGCCGAAGCGCTGCTCGAGGACCACGACATCAACCGCTTCGGGCTGCACAAGGGCCCGTCGCTGCTCGATTACCGCATCCCGACTTCGCTCGACACGCCCGAGTTCCGCGCGCTGATCGTCGAGTCGCTCGACCCCGAGGGGCCCTACGGCGCGAAGGAAGCGGGCGAAGGTCCGCTGCATCCGTCGCTGCCGGCGCTGTCGAACGCGATCTACGACGCGATCGGCGTGCGGCTCAAGCACTTGCCGTTCACGCCGGGCAAGGTGCTCAGCGCGCTGCGCGAGAAGAATGCGGGGAAGTCGCTCGCGCGCAACGGAGCTCTCGCCGGGGAGAAACGCTGATGCTGCGGCTGCCGAAGTTCGAACTGCGCACGCCGACGAGCCTGGAGCAAGCGCTCGAGCTGCTCGCGGAAGCGGGGCCCTCGGCGCTGGTCGTGGCCGGCGGCACCGACCTCGTGCCCAACATGAAGCACGAGCTGTTCACGCCGGAGCTGGTGGTCTCGCTGGCGGGCATCGCCGAGCTGCGCGGCATCCAGCGCGACCGCGAGGGCGCGCTCGTGATCGGCGCGATGACTTCGCTCGAGGAGGTCGCCGCAAGCGAACTCGTGCGCGCACAGGCGCCGGCGCTGGCGCAGGCCTGCTCGCTCGTCGCCGGTCCGCAGCTGCGCACGATGGGCACGCTGGGCGGCAACGTGATGCTCGACACGCGCTGCCAGTGGTACAACCAGACCTACTTCTGGCGCAAAGCCTTGGGCTTTTGCATGAAGAAGGACGGCGAGCTGTGCCACGTCGTGGCGGGCGGCAAGAACTGCGTCGCGGCGGCCTCGAACGACTCGGCGCCGGCGCTGATGACGCTCGGCGCTGCACTCGAGTTCGAGAGCATGACCGGCGCGCGCACCACGCCCATCGACGAGCTGTGGCTCGCCGACGGCATCCGCAACAAGAAGGTCGAGCACGGCGAGATCCTCACGCGCGTCCGCGTTCCGGCGACCGGCGCGGGGCACCGCGGCGCGTACGGCAAGCTGCGCGACCGCGGCAGCATCGACTTCCCGCTGCTGGGTGTCGCAGTGCGGCTCGAGCTCGATGCCGGCCAGCGCATCGAACGCGCCGACATCGTCGTCACTGCGCTCGCCGCGCAGCCCAAGCGCATCGCGAAGCTCGCCGACGCACTGCACGGCGTCGCCATCGACTCCGAGGACTTCGAGCGCGCCTGCGAGAGCGCCGCGCAACTCGCCTACAAGCAGTGCCGCCCGTTGCCCAACATCCCCGGCGACCACGAGTACCGCCGCGAGATGGTCCCGGTCTACGTGCGCCGCACGCTGCGCGCCGCCGCCGCGCGTTCGGGGCCCGTGCACCACATGTGACTCCGGGTATGCGCTCTCGCGCCAAACGCTGGCGAGCCGCAGAGGTCATGCATCGGCCTGCACGAGTCAGGCTCGCGCCGCACGCCACCGGACAGGGCTCGCTCAGCGCCGCACCCGTTGAATTCCGTCGCAGCGACGTGCTCCGCAAGTGCGAGACTGAACGGACTGGAGATGCAAGCCAACATAGAGAGGCCACGAGATGGCGCAGATGCAAACCGTCGAAGACGTGATCGCTCAACTGGACTTGATCACTGAACGCCCGGGCTTTCAGTCCGCTGGCGTGCTCGTTAGCGCGGCCCTCACACCAGGTGACACTGCCGCAATGCCCATCTCCGTTCGCGCGATGTACTGTGGCTCGACACAGCAGGCAAGATCCCGCGCCGAGTACGGTTCGGTCTGCCTCGTTGAAGAGTGGCTGCCGGGCCGCCGAATCGTGTCATGGCTCGAGCGCGCGCTCCGTGGCCACCTCGTAGTGGACGGCTTGCAGGCACGGACGTCGTTCAGTGGCGCGTGCGCCGACTACGTCACGACTACTAAGTGGAGTCGGACAGGCTGGTCAGAGTTCTTCATCCGCTGCACAGTTCGCGCAGAGGCTCTGCAGCTAGGCAATGGGCCCGTAATTCGCGCGGGTCTGCCTCCGTACCAGGACGTTGCGACTGCAGCAAACGACTGGGTGTTCGGCCTGCAGCCGAGTCAACCCATCAACTCCATCGTGCATGACCGTGAGTTGGCAGTCTTGGTGCCGGACATGCGCGCTCGCGTACTGAGCGGCCAATGGCGCAGATCGCAGTTGACGGTAAACGTTGAAACCCGGCATGGGAGCCAACTGGAACTCCAGGCCATATTCGTTGGTTCTCGCATCGAGCGGGAGCGCCGCGTAGCCGTCAGCCAGCAGTCGATCCACATTGACGTTCCAGTGGACGCACGAGGTGTTCGCGTGTTTCTCGTTACAGGCGATAGCCTACTGTCGGACGTGGAGTTCACGCGTCGGGAGCCAGCATTCGGTCTCGAAAAGGAGCGGCAGCTGGCATCGGTGCAAGCAACCCAGGACCTCGACGCAGGCGAGGGACAGTTCGTCGAGTTCAAGCCATTCGTGCGAAAGGCGGATGCGAAAGAGACAGAGTTTGTCGAAACTGTCATCGCGTTCGCGAACAGCGGTGGCGGGAGACTCTATGTCGGAGTCACCGACCGCGGCGAGGTTCAAGGCGATGCCGAACTCAGAAAATGCTCCGGTTGTGGGAGTCGAGACGAAGGACTCAAAGCTGTCCTTGGGCGACTCGACGAGCTGCTGACGGAGAGACTGAAGTCGCACCCCCCAATCGAAAAGAGCTCGATCGAGCTCAACGGCGGAACCATAGTCGTCGTGAACGTGGGTGCGGCGACGCGCCTTCCGTGCTCGACACATGGCAACGACATATTCGTCCGCACGGGCGCGACGAATCGTCGGCCCGAGACGGAGTACGAGCTTCGACGCCTGTTGTCCCCACGCAACCCATAGACGGACACGTTGCCAGGCGCTCGCAGCAAACCGCCACTTCAATCGGTTCGCGGAAATCCTCGCGCAAGCGCCGACAGCACTGCCACGAAGACTCGGAGCGTCGAGGTCGAAGCACTCGTTAAAGACGTACTCGAGACGCCTAGCGAACCTGGCGGCTCGGACCCGCCGCCACTGCGGTCGTCGTCGAGCAGTTCACGCGCGCGCGTGCCAACGTCCGACTTGAAGGCTGCCGGCAGCCACGGAGCGCCGAAGCGAGCGCCGCGGCGCGCCCGACCTTCGTGCGCAGACCCGAGCGTCGCGACTGCCCGCCCGTGGCACAGGATCAGATTGCGCTCACCAGTCTCTGCCCTCGCAAGGAGGCGAGAGAGCCCGCGCTCGAGTTCCTCGACTGAGATCTGCTTCACTTCGTGGTCTCCAACGCCGGCATGCTGGCGCATCTGGACAACACCACGCCACCGCGGGACACGTCGACGGCCTTCGAATCGCAGTCCATCGACGAGCGCCAGCGCGCGCACCGACGCGCGAGCGGTGCGTACCATGCGCGGGATGTCTGAGTTCACCCCCAGCAGACCTCTGCGATCACGCTCGGCGAGCCCTGTGGCGGCCCGCCCCCCGCGCCGACCGGCTCGCGGCGACCCATCCAGGCCGCCGCGCGACCCAACAGCTGACAGGCGCAACGCCCCACGGCCGGTAGCCCCGTCATGCAAGCCGCCCAGTCGCTGATCGCGCTCCTGGCGGTCGTGAGCGCCATCGCGGCGCTCGCCGGGCGCATCAAGGTCCCCTACCCGATCCTGCTCGTGGTCGGGGGGCTGGCGCTGGGCTTTGCGCCCTTCGCGCCCGACACGCGGCTCGATCCCGACCTGATCCTGCTGCTCTTCCTGCCGCCGCTGCTCTACGCCGACGCGTTCCACACTTCGTGGGTCGACTTCCGGCGCTGGCTGCGGCCGATCGTGATGCTCTCGACCGGGCTCGTCGCCGCAACTACGATCGCGGTGGGCGCCGTAGCGAAGCACTTCGCGCCCGACCTGCCCTGGTCGGTGGCGCTGCTGCTCGGCGCGGTGGTGTCTCCGACCGACACCGTTGCAGCGCAGGCCATCCTCGAGCGCATCCGCATGCCGCGGCGCTTCACCGCGATCCTGGGCGGCGAGAGCCTGGTCAACGACGCCACCGGACTGGTGGGCTTCCAGATCGCGGTCGCAGTGACGCTGAGCGGCGTGTTCGACGCGAGCGAAGTCGGCGCGACCTTCGCGTGGGTCTCCGTCGCCGGAGTCGCGGTCGGACTCGCCGTCGGCTGGCTCGCGGCGCGGCTCAACGCGATCGTGCGCGACACGCAGGCGCTGTTCAGCCTCTCCGTGCTCGCGCCGTTCGTCGCCTACGTCGCCTGCCTGCACCTGAACGCCTCCGGCGTGCTCGCCGTAGTGACGGCCGGCTTCTTCGTGTCGTGGCGCATCCACGAAATCCCCGCCGATGCACGCGTGCAGCTCTACACCGTGTGGGAGCTGGCGGTCTTCATCATCAACGGCTTCTGCTTCGTGTTGATCGGTCTGGAAGCCCCGCGCCTGCGCGAAGGACTCGAGGCCTACGACGCGAGCTTCCTGGCCGCCTTCGGCGCGGCCGTGAGCCTGGCCGTGATCCTGGTGCGCCTGGTGTGGGTCTATCCCGGCGCGTACCTGCCGCGCGCGCTGTTCCGAACGATTCGCGAGCGCGAGCCGCGCCCGCGGCTGCGCGATGTGTTCGTGGTCGGCTGGTGCGGGATGCGCGGCGTGGTCTCGCTCGCGGCGGCGCTCTCGATCCCGGTCGCGCTGCCCGACGGGACGCCCTTTCCCGGCCGCGCGCTGGTCGTGTTCGGCTGCCTGTGCGTGATCGCCGCGACGCTGCTGCTCCAGGGCCTGACCCTCGAGCCGCTGATCCGCGCGCTGGGCATCCGCACCGACGCGCTGAGCGACGAGGAGGAGCGCGCGGCCCGTATCGAGTTGGTGCGCGCGGCGCTCGAGCACCTCGAGCAGCTCAAGGGCCGCTCGAGCTGTCCCGCGGCGCAGGTCGCCGGCGCCGAATCCGCGCTGCGGGCCCGACTCGCCGCGCTCGAGGGCCAGGCCGAATTGCGCTCGCAACTGCGCAGCGACGCGGCGCTGGCCCACGAGCGCAACGCCCAGCTCAACCTGCTCGACGCCCAGCGCCGCGCGCTGCTGGCGATGCGCTCGCGCGGCGCCATCAACGACCTCACGCAGCTCAAGCTCCAGGCCGAACTGGACCTCGAGGAGTTGAAACTGACACGTTGAGCCGCGCGCGGCGGAGCTATCAGACCCCCTCCGAAGAGGATTAGCATTCCGGGCCGTATGTCCACTCCCGCCGCGCCGCGCACTCCCGTCCGCCCCAAGGAACGCTTCCTGGTCTTCGGTCGACCGACGATCGAGGAGCCCGAGATCGAGGAGGTGGTCGACAGCCTGCGCAAGTCGTGGCTCGGCACCGGTCCCAAGGTCGCGCGACTGGAGCGCGAGTTCGCGGCCTACAAGGGCGTGCCGCACGCGGTCGCCGTGCATTCGTGCACGGCCGCGCTGCACCTGTCGATCCTCGGCGCGGGCCTCGCGCCGGGCGACGAAGTGATCACCACGCCGCTGACCTTCTGCGCGACGGTCAACGCGATCCTGCACGCGGGCGCGCAGCCGGTGCTCGCCGACGTCGATCGGCGCACGATGAACATCGCGCCCGAGGCCATCGAGCGCGCCATCACGCCGCGCACGCGCGCCATCCTGCCGGTGCACTTCGCCGGTCGGCCGTGCGAGATGGACGCGATCCTCGACATCGCGCGACGGCGCAACCTGGTGGTGATCGAGGACTGCGCGCACGCCATCGAGACCGAGTACAAGGGCCGCAAGGCCGGCACGTTCGGCGACTTCGGCTGCTTCTCGTTCTACGCCACCAAGAACATGACCACCGGCGAGGGCGGCATGGTGCTGACGCAGAACGAAGCGCAGGCGGCGCGCATCAAGATGCTCGCGCTGCACGGCATGTCGAAGGACGCCTGGAAGCGCTTCTCCGACGAGGGCTACAAGCACTACTCGGTGGTCGAGCTGGGCTTCAAATACAACATGATGGACCTGCAGGCGGCGATCGGCATCCACCAGCTGCCGCGCATCGAGCGCTGGCTCGAGCGCCGCGCGCAGATCTGGAAGCGCTACGACGCGGCCTTCGCCGAGCTGCCCGTCGAGCTGCCCGCCGCGCCTGCGCCCGACACGCGCCACGGCCTGCACCTGTACACGCTGCTGATCGACGAGGCGCGCGCACCGGTCTCGCGCGACGGCTTCCTCGACGCCATGACGGCCCACGGCATCGGCGTGGGCGTGCACTACATGAGCGTGCCCGAGCACCCCTACTACCAGCAGCGCTTCGGCTGGAAGGCCTCGGATTGGCCGGCGGCGATGGCCATCGGACGGCGCACGGTGAGCCTGCCGCTTTCGGCCGGACTGACCGATCAGGACGTCGAGGACGTGATCAGCGCGGTGCGCGACGTGCTCGCGCGCAGCTGAGCGCCGCCTGGGTGCGGCGCGTCCCGTCCCGCAGGCAACCTTTGCGCTATCGCGGAGGGCCCTGCGCGGACGATACGCATCCAGGAGCCTTCGCTGCGCCGGCGCAGCGACTAGATTGAGTGTCGTGACTGTGCTCTTGATCTTCGTCGCCATCGGCGCGCTCCTGTGCGCGCTCGCCCCGGCCTGGGGTCCGGGCACGCACTTGGAGTTCGAAGCCCGCGTGTTCCGCCGCCGGCGCCGACTTCCGCCCGCCGTCGCGCGCCTGCTGGAGCAGAACCGCGAGGCGTGGCAGTACGGCCACATCGCCGCCGACATCATCAACTTCAAGGCCGTCGGAGGCCCCTACAGCCATTGCCATCGCTGGGGCATCGTGGCCGAGATGCAGGTGCTGGCGACCAGCGACACGCAGCGCGCCTTCACGCTGGGCTACCTGGCGCACCTGGCGGCGGACACCATCGCCCACAACCACTTCGTGCCCTACCACCTGGCGCGCTACGCCCGCACCAAGGGCCTTGGGCACCTGTACTGGGAGCTCAACGCCGACCGCTTCGTGCCGGAAGAGCGCTGGGAGGTCGTCACGCGCCTCAAGCGCCTCGAGGGCCTGAACGAGCTCGACCAGCTCGTCAACAGCACCGTTCCCAAGAAGGCGCTCTCGCTCTCGACCAACAAGGTGATCTTCAACCACGTGCTGCTCGTCAGCGAGCGGCGCCAGTGGCGCGACGGCGTCGAGCGCCTGCATCCGCGCGCCGGACTCGAGCTCAAGCGCGGCTTCCTCGAGCGCTTCCGCGAGGCCGCGGTCGAGCGCATCTGCGTCGCGCTCGAACACGACGGCGTGCAGCGCCTGCAGCCCTACGACGCGAACGGCAAAGAGGCCCAGAAGCTCGCGCTCGGCGCCGCGCGCACGTTGCTCGACCGCCTCGCGCCGCGCCGCCCGAGCGTCGAACGCGAGCAGCTCGCCCAGGGTTTCCTGGAAGGCATGGGCCCGCCGCCGCGCGTGGCTTGAAGCACGTCACCAGCGCGGACGAGAGCTGGGCGTCAGCTGGCGCGCTTCCCTGATTTCGCGCGGCTCCAGGTCATCCAGGCGGGCGCTGAACGAGCGAACGACGCGTCCAAACCCAGGCGGCGCCCGGCGTCGGCCAGTGCGCAGCCGACTGCGGCCAGCGCGTAGAGCTCCACCGCGCGCTGCTCGCCCGGCGGGCCGAAATTCCAGCGCAAGATGCAGATGCCGAGCAGCAGCAGCGCCGTCGGCCGCACCAGTGCGCCGACGAACCAACAGGCGCCGACCAGCGCCGTGCTCGCCACCCAGGCCCAGGCCGCAGCGCGCGGCGCGCGCAGCAGCAGCTCCTGTCCCAGGCGCGCGAGCCATTCGGGCGCGAGCGCGATGCGGTGGGCGCAATCCTCGATCAGATGCGCGCCCACGCCGGCGTCGAACATGCGCCGCGCTTCGAACAGCAGCAGGGCGCCGACGCCGATGCGGATCACAGCTACGCCCAGCGGAGGAGTCTGCACGCGGAGCGATGATGGCGCGAAGCTATGCTCGGGCTCAAGCCCCGACGCACCGGCTTCTCCGCTCCGACATGACGCTTCGCATCCAACTGTGGTCCGGCCCGCGCAACGTCTCGACCGCGCTGATGTACTCGTTCGCCCAGCGCGCCGACACGCGCTGCGTCGATGAGCCGCTGTACGCGCACTACCTGCGCACGAGCGGCGCGCAGCACCCCGGTCGCGACGAGGTCTTGCGCGCGCAGGTGAACGACGGCGAGCGCGTGGTGCGCGAGCAGCTCATGGCGCCGAGCGATGCGCCGGTGCTGTTCTTCAAGCAGATGGCGCACCACCTGCTGGGGCTCGAGCGCGGCTTCCTGTCGCAGTGCGCCAACGTGCTGCTCACACGCGATCCGCGCGAGATGCTGCCTTCGCTGGTCAACCAGATCCCCAATCCGACGCTGGCGGACACCGGGTACGCCGTGCAGAGCGGGCTGCTCGACGAGTTGCGCGCGCGCGGACAGACGCCGCCGGTGCTCGACGCCGCCGCGCTGCTGTGCGATCCGCGCGGCGTGCTGAGCGAGCTGTGCCGCCGCCTGGGCCTGGAGTTCGACCCGGCCATGCTGGCCTGGGAGTCCGGTCCGCGCCCGTTCGACGGCGTGTGGGCGCCGCACTGGTACCACAACGTCCACCGCTCGCGCGGCTTCGAGCCCTTCGCGCCCAAGTCCGCGCCGTTCCCGCGCGAACTCGAGCCGCTGCTCGCCGAGTGCCGCCCGCACTACGAGCGGCTGCGCAGCGCGGCGATCGGCGTCTGAGAGCCGCCGCGCGCGCGGGCGGATCAATCGACCGGCTTGACCGAGATGTCGCCGCGGACGATCAGCTGGCAGCCCAGGCGCGCGCCGCGCACCGAGGTGCGCATCTCGACCGTCTCGAGTTCGTCGGCGCTGGCCGGATCCACGTTGGCCGCGCCGCTCTCCAGCGTCAGGCAGCAGGTGCCGCAGCTCCCAACCGTGCAGCCGAAGTCGTGCGGCGTGTCGTGGGTCTGGCACAGGTCGAGGAAGCTGGTTCCCGGGGCGACCTCGAAGGTCGCGCCGTTGGCGAGGAAGGTGACTTTGGCCATCGGGCGTGAATCGGAGCGGACAGAGGTCGAGCGCAGAGCGCAGCACGGTACGGCCGGCGCGCCACTTCCGGCAAGCTCCGCGCACGTCGGCGCGAGCGGCGCGTCGAACGCAGGCGCCCCATCGGAGCCGGCCGCCAGTCGCGCTACCTTGCAGGGCATGCGCAACTCGACCGAATCCGCCGCGCGGCGCGGCGCGCACCCGGGCTTTCGCAGCGGCGCGCGCGTCTGGCTGTTCCGCCACGGCGAGGTTCACGAGGACTTCCAGGCCCTGGCCTACGGCGGCATGGACGTGCCGCTCTCGGCCGAGGGGCTCGAGCAGACCGAGCGGCTCGCCGAGCGCTTCGCGGGCGTGCGCTTCACGCGCATCGTCGCCTCGAGCTTGCAGCGCGCGCGGCGGCTGGGTGAGCGCCTCGCGCACCACACCGGCGCTCCACTCGAGATCGACGCCGGCCTGGTCGAGATCGATCGCGGCCGCTGGCAGGGCCTGCCCCAGAAGGAGCTGCTCGCGCGCCACGAGGCGCAGGTCGCGGCCTTCTACGCCGATCCGTGGAATTGGCGCGAGCACGGCGGCGAGACCGACAGCGACGTGCTCGCGCGCGCCTGGCCGGTGCTCGAGCGCGCCCTGCTCGGGACGCGCGGCCCGATCGCGCTCGCCTGCCACTACAACGTCGTGCGCAACCTTCTCGCGCACGCGCTGGGCGTGGCGCCGACGGTCTCGTTCCGCATCCGCATCGACCTGACCGCGGGAGCGCTCCTGGAGGACGGACCGCGCGGTTGGCGCCTGCTGCGCTGCAACGTGCGCGCGCCGCTCGCGGAGCCCGCGGCGTGAGCAGCGCGACGACCACTGCGGCGGCGCGCCCGCCCTCGGATCGCGCGGTGCTCGGCGGACTGATCGCCGCGCTGGCCTTGCTCGCGCTCAAGTGCGCCTGGGTGTGCGACGACGCGTACATCACCTTCCGCGTGGTCGAGAACCTCTGGCAAGGCCACGGCCTGCGCTGGAACGTCGCCGAGCGCGTGCAGGCCTACACCAACCCGCTCTGGCTCGCGCTCGTCGCCGGCGCACGCGGCTTCAGCGGCGAGGTCTACTTCACGTCGATCGCGCTGGGCCTCGCCTGCACGGTCCTCACGGCGCTCTCACTGGTCACGCGCGCCGCCGCGAACGGCGCGAACGCGGCGCTCGCGCTCGCCGTGTGCATCGGCTCCAAGGCCTGGGTCGACTTCGCCACCTCGGGGCTCGAGAACCCGCTGCTGCACCTGGCGCTCCTGGGGGCGTGGATCGCGCTCGCCGAGCGTCGCTCGAGCGTCGAGCTCGGCCTGTGGTGCGCCGCGGCGGCCCTCACGCGCCTCGACAGCCTCGTGCTGCTCGCGCCCGCGCTCGCCTTGCACGTCGCGCGCGCAACGCCGCGGCGAGCGCTCCTCGGCCTCGCGTTGGGCGGCGCGCCCCTCGTCGCCTGGGAGCTGTTCTCGCTCGTCTACTACGGTGCGCTCAGCCCCAACACGGCCATCGCCAAGCTCAACACGGGGCTGGGCGCGAGCGAGTTGGTTCCGCAGGGCGCGCGCTACCTGCTCGAGTCGCTCACGCGCGATCCGCTCACGCTGTGCGCGATCCTCGCCGCCGCCGCGCTGGCTGCGCTGAGGCGCGACGGGATCTCTCGCGCGCTCGCCGGCGGCATCGCGCTGCACCTCGCCTACGTGGTGTGGGTCGGCGGCGACTTCATGAGCGGGCGCTTCCTGACCGCGCCGCTGTGCTGCGCCGCATTCCTGTTCGCGCGCTACGGCGTGGGCCCCGCTCCCCGCGCGCGCGTGGCGGCGCTGGCGGCCCTGGCGCTGTCGGTGGCGACGCCGCTGAGCCCGTTGCGCGCGCCGCTCGACTACTCGCGCGGCCTCGCGCCCGACGCGCACGTGTCGGACAGCGGCATCGCCGACGAGCGCGGCTACTGGTACGCGGCGGCGGGCCTGTTCTCGCCGACGCGCGCGCTCGATGCGCCGCCCTACAGGCACGTCTCGAAGGGCCACGGGCTGGCTTTCCGCTTGCGCGACGAGCAGGCCGGACCGCGCGTCATCGAGGGCATCGGCTACCTCGGCTACTGGGCCGGTCCGGGCGTGCACCTGATCGATCCGATGGGGCTGTCCGACGCGTTCCTCGCGCGCCTTCCGATCGTCGTCTACGGCGAGGTCACGCCGCGCGAGAAGAACGCCTTCCGCGCACGCGCGTGGCGCGTGGGGCACTACTACCGCGACGTTCCGCCGGCCTACCTCGCCTGGCTGGCGGGCGAGGCCGCGGCGTTCGACGATCCGCAGCTCGCGGCGCTGCACGCCGACGTCGTCGCGATCACGCGCGGCGCGTTGTTCGACGCGGAACGCTGGTCCGCGATCGGGCGTCGGCTGCGCTGAACGGCGCCGCGCTGTCCCGGCGCGCAAAACCGCGCGCGACACGAGCACGCTCAGGGCTCGCCGGCGCCCGCCGCAGCGCGCTGAAAGGCGCGACGGTCCTCTTCGACGCGGGCGAACCAGGCCTGCGCGGCGTCGCGCAGTTCGTTCCAGGGCGGCTGATCGGGGTCAGCCACTTCCAGCGGTCCGCGCCAGCCCTGCGGCGTGGGCTCGTAGCGCGTGTGCAGCGGCTGGGGATCGGCGGGCGCCGCGCCGCCGTACCAGGCGCGCGCCAGGTACTGCGGGTCGCTCGACCAGGGCCGCGCGAACGCATAGGTCAGCTCGGAGCGGGCCGCGAGGAAACCGTCCTGGCGTGCAAAGCGCGCGAACACCACGCGCTCGGGGGATTGGGGCGGCGCGTCCCCGACCAGCGCCGGCCACCACGACCGCCCGTGCATCGACGCCGGCGTCTGGGCGCCGTGGCCGGTGAGCAGCGTCGGCGCGAGGTCGAGCGAGCTGGCCGCCTCGGCGATGCGCAGGCCGCGCTGCGCGGCGCCGAAGCGTCCGGCCGGCCGCACCACGAGCAGCGAGCGCAGGTCCGACTCGGTCAGTCCGCCGCTGTCGACGTACAGGCCGCCCTCGCCGAACGACAGACCGAAGGCGCCGACCACCGCGATGGTCAGCTCGTCGAAGTCGCGCCGCGTGCGCAGCTTGTCGATGAAGCGGCCCAGCTCCTGGTCGAGCTTCGCCAGCGCGCCGTCGTAGCGCGCTTCGTATTCACCCAGCGTGGTGAACGCGCCGGACCAGCGCCTGCGCGGCAGTGCGAAGAAGGCGTAGTGCGAGTCGACCACCGGCGGCGCGAGCGCGAGTTCGGCGCGCGGTTCGAAGCGCCGGTCCCAGTGCGGATCGGGCGCGTCCCAGGCGCGTGCGAGGTCGGAGAGCTGCACGTAGGCGAACCACGGCTCGCGCTCGCGGCGCCCGGCGATCCACTTCTCGAGTCGACCCAGGGGGCCGCCTCGCTCGCGCCGCTCGCCGCCGGCCTCGAGGTTCTCGAAGGTCTGGAAGCCGCGCGCGAAGCCCAGCGCCGGGCCGATCAGCGGGTGGTCGACGAAGGCCGCGGTCGAAAAGCCCGCGCGCAGCATCTCCTCGGCGAAGCTCGGCGCGCCCGCGGGCAGCCGCCAGCGCAGCGCAGTCGACAGCGGCGCGCCGGAAGGCAGGTAGCGTTCGGCCACGCCCGGATCGCAGCCGGTGAGCAAGGCGAGGTGCGCCGGAACCGTCCACGGCGCCGCGCTGAAGGCCCGCTCGAACAGCACGCCTTCAGCGGCCAGCGCCTCGAGCTGCGGCGTGGTCTGGCGGTCGTAGCCCGAAAGCGAGCTGTGGTCGGCGCGCAGCTCGTCGATCGCGATCACCAGCAACGCTCCGCGCGCCGGGCGCGAACGCGAGTCGCACGCGCTCAGCAGCGAGCCGACGAGCGCCAGACAGAGCAGCAGCGTGCGCGAAGCAGCGTTGAACATGGACGCGGGTTGCGGAACGGGCCGCGAGGAGCACTCTAGCCCGGTTTTCCCACTCTGGACCGTAGCGAGACCGCGATAGCTCGTGGGCTCGCAAGCGCTCGCTCCAAGCGCGCCGCATGCACCGAGATAGCGCGATCGAAGGCAGGTCCTGTCGAGAGAGACGCGGGCCAGCCCGGTTCTATCGCCAGAAACGCAGCGAGGCCGTGAGCGCTCGCTCGCAAGTCGCAGCGGGCCGCGGGCGCCAAGGAAGCTTCGCAAGGCCGCCGAGTACGGCGGCCCCGTTCGCTGCGCGCGTGTCAGAGCGCGTGAGCGGCGGCCGAGCCGCGCAGTTGCAACACGGAGCTCGCACGCACCCAGCCCACCGCGCCGTCAGCAGCTTGCACACGCACCCAGCCGGGGAGTTCGTCGACGAACTGCGGCGTGGACGCGGGCGCGAGCCGACCGATGAGCGCAGCGCTCTCGCGCGGCTCGCTGACGAGCGCAGCGCCCTCGGGCTGGATGACGAAGCACGGATCGTCGTCCTGACGCGCGAGCTGCGTCGCGTACGGGATGAGCGCCAGCGCGAGCAGCGCCGCCGTCGACCACGCCGCAGCCTTGGAGGCCATGCCGCCGCGCAGCGCCTCCCACACGAGGCAACCGGCGAGCAGCGCGAGCAACGCCAGCACCACGCGTTCGGCTTCGTCGAGTCGCAGCATCGTCGCCAGCCGCACTGCGGTGTCGCGCAGGTCGCCGCGATCGGCCGGATCGAGCCCCGCCTGGCGGCGCGCGAACTCGAGGTTGAACCAGGCGTCGGCGTCGCGCGGCGCAACCTGCACGGCCGCGGAGAACCAGCCCGCCGCTTCGAGCGGCTTGCCCTCGCGAAACGCGACGTTGCCGAGGTTGCGCTTGAGCGCCGCTCGGTCGGTCCCGGGCTCGCGCAGACAGCGCAGGAATCCTTCGCGCGCCGCGGCGTAGTCGCCGGCGCGATACGCGTCGACCGCGTCGTCGAAATCGTGGTTGAGGACCGCAGTTGTCTCCGACCGAGCGGCGCTCGAACTGGCGGCCCCCGCGCGGGCGCTGGCGCCGAGCAGCGCGACCAGGACGCAGATCAGCTGCGCCAGCAGCAGCATCGAGAACCTTGTGCGCATCACAGGCCTCCCTTCACGGCTTCGTCGACCGCGGACTCGATGCGCGAGCGCTCGAGCGCGCCGCCCTGTCCGCCCCACACGGCGCGCTCCAGCGTCGCGACGCACTCTTCGAGCGCCCGCGCGCGTTCGCGCTGGCTGGGCGGCAGCGCTTCGCTGGCCCGGCGACCTTCCCAGGCTGCCGCGTTCTGCGCTGTGCGCGCGCCGAGGAAGCCGTGGATTGCGCTGAGCTGCTCGCGCGGGCCCTTCGCAGCGCCGAGCGCCTTGCGCAACTCGCGTCGCGCGCGCCGGCGCGCTCGTTCGCGCGGCGCGTCGGGGTCGTAGCGCCGGCGCACGAACGTGCGCAACGCGAGCCAGCCCAGCGGAACGGCCAGCCCCAGCACGCCGACGACGAGCGGCCCGAGCGGCTTGGCTCGCTCATACGGCTCAGCGCGCACGACGATGTCGCGCAGGTCCTCGTCGAAGCGCTCGCGCGCGTCGCCGCCCTCCAGCCCGCTCGCACCCTCGAGCGCGCGCACGCGGATCTCGATCGGCGAGGTCTGCACCGAGGTGTAGCGGCCTTCTTGCGGGTCGTAGTAGCTGAGCGGCAGCGCCGGTATGGCGCGCACCTGGCTCGTGAGCGGCGCGAGGTCGTAGACCACCACGCGGCGCTCGAAGCTCTTCTCCTCGGTCTTGCCGTACACGCGGAAATCCCGGAAGGCGTCCAGGCGCGAGGGATCGGGCGCGGTGAAGAACTCGAGGTTGCCCTCGCCGGTCCACTCCACGCGCCACTTGATCGACTCGCCGGCGTCGACGTCGCGCGGCTGCGCGCTGGCGCTGGCGCTGATCCGGCCGATCGCGCCGCTGTAGTCCACCGGACGGCCCGCGTCGGGCAGCGGCACGACCTCGATCGAGAACTCGCTCGCGCGCGCGAAGTAGGTCTCGCCCTTCTGGCGCTCGGTGCGGAAGAAGTCGCGCCGCTCGACCACTTCGCCGAACTCGAAGAAGCTCACCGGGAACTCGATCTGTCCGGTGCGCGTCGGCGTGTACGAGCGCCGCAGCCGCAGCGTGACGAACTTGCGGCCCTTGATCTCGCGCGGCGGATCGACGGACTCGACTTCGATCGTGTCGCGGTCGTTGAGCGAGAGCTTGAGCTTGCGCGCGCCCGGACTCGCGGCGGTTTCGTTCTCGAGCAGCCCCGGCAGGCGCCCCCACCACGAGAGCGCGAGGTTGCCGTAGTTGGTCTGCTCGGCGATGGCGTTGTCGAAGCCGAACACCAGCTCGAGCGAGAAGGGCTGGCCCACCACGACCTTGCGCGAGGAGGGCCGGACCTCGAGGAAGCCCAGCTCTTCGCCGCGCAGGTCCGCCACGACGTTGAGACGCAGCTCGGCCGTCATCACGCTGCCGCCGTCGACGGACAGCTCGATGGGCGGGATCACGAACTCGCCGACCGCGGTCGGCTGTAGCGGCACAGCCCAGGTGCGCGTGACCGACTGAACCTGGCGATTGCCGCGGAACTCGAGCTGGAAGCGCTCGCTCGGCGCCGGCAGCGGCCCGATCACGAGCCCGTCGACCTTGGGCAGCGCGCGCACCTCGGCCGAGCTGGCGTTCTCGACCGAGAGGATCAGCGTCGCGCGATCGCCCAGCCGCACGACGCCGCTGGTGAGGTAGCTGCGCACTTGGGCCTCGCCGCGGCGCTGCGCGCTCGCGAGGCCGGCGCAGAGGAACACGCACGCGAGCCAGGCGAACAGCCGGGCCGCGCGCCTGGAGAGCGGGCTGTGGAGAGGGAGCAACGCGTGGAGCATGGTGTCGGCGATCGGGGGCTGGCTCACCAGTCGCGCTTGACCGGAACGCGGCGCGCCCGGCGCAGCGCAGCTTGGACCTGCGCCGCCTGGTCTTCGATTTTCTCGAGCTGCTGGAGCAGACGTTGGATCTCCTCCGGAGTGAGCAGGCGCTCGTCCTGCGGCTGCGCCGGATCCGCACCCTCCTTGGGGTCGGGCTGCTGCTCGCCGGGCTGTTCGCCCTCCTCGGGCTGCTGCTCCTGTTCGGACTTGTCCTCGCCCGGCTTCTGCTCGGACTCCTGCTCCTGCTTGTCCTGCTCGGACGGGTCCTGGGGCTGCTGCTGATCCTGCTGCGGCTCCGAGGAGGGCTGCTCCTGGTTCTGCTGCTGCTGATCCTGGTTCTGCTGCGGGTCCTGCTTCTGGTCAGGATCCTGGCGCTGGTTGGGATCGGACTGCTGCTCCTGTTCGCGCTGGCGTTCGAGCTCGTCCAGCTCGCGCAGTCGGCGCGCGACCAGTTCGAGGTTCGCGCGCGTGTCGACGTGCGCCGGATCCGCGCGCCAGCGCTCGATCAAGTCGCCGCGCGCCGCGACGTAGGCCGCGCGTGCGGTCGCGATCGGATCGGAGGCCGTCTCGGCGCCGGGCGGCCCCATGGGCGCGCCGCCTGCGGGAGGTTGCGCCAACGGCGGCAGTTGGAGTTGCTCGCGAATCTGCGGGATCTCGCGCCGCAACGCCTCGGCGTGCATCAGGCGGAAGGTCCCCGCGTTGTACGCGCTGTCCAGGCCGAGCTCGCTCGAGCCCGCCAGTCCGCGCGCCGCGTGGGCCGCCTGCGAAGCCTCGACGTAGGCCTGTGCAGCTCCGCGCGCGACGCCCTGCGCGAAGTGGAACTCCGCACGCTCGCGCTCGAGCGCGGCGCTCCACTGGGGACTGGCGAGCACCGAATCGGCGAGTTGCGCGGCCGACTCGTGCTCCGCGCGCTCGCACAGCTGCTGCAGCTCGACTCGAGCGTCGCGCAGCGTCCCGCTGAACGCAGGCAGCGCCTTCGACTGCGGAGCATCGGCTGCTTGCGGAGTCGAGCCGGGCAGGGCTCCGGCCGCGGAACTCGGCGCAGAACTCGGCGCGTTCTGAGGCGCCGGCGCGGCCGACTGGCTCGCCGAACCCCCGCTGACGACGAGCGCCAGCAGCGACGCCAGGTGCAGCTTCATGCGGCGCGCTCCATCTGCGCCGCCGAGTTCGCGCTGCTGCCGTCGCCGTCACGCTTCGCGCGCCGGCGTTCGCGCAGTCCGGCCTCGACCAGCATGCACAGCGCCGCCGCGCCCAGGAACCATTGGTAGCGATCGTGCGGGAGGTACTCGACGCCGCCCTCGAGGTCGCGGCCCTCGAGCCGGTTGATGCGCGCGATGTAGAGCTCCTCGAGCGGCGTCGCCGAGCGCGTTGCGGCGATGTACTCGCCCCCGCTGGCCTGCGCGATCGCTTGCAACGTGTCGCCCACCAGCGCGGAGACAACCTCCTCGCCGGACTCGTCGGCCACGAACGACTCGCGCCCGTCGCTCGAGACCTGCGGGATCTTGCCGCCGCCGTCGGTGCCCATGCCGACGACGTAGATGCGGATGCCGCGCTCGGCCGCCGTGCGCGCCGCCTCGAGTCCGCGCCCCTCGAGATCTTCGCCGTCGGTGAGCATCACGATCGCCTCGTGCGCGCCGCTGCGGCCGTCGAACAACTGCAGCGCGTGGTTGAGCGCGGCGCCCAGGTCGGTTCCGCCCTTGACGTTCTCCTCGGTGTCGACGCGCTCGAGCAGCGCGCGCAGCGTCGTGCGATCGTGCGTGAGCGGCGACACGTCGCGCGCGTCGCCCGCAAAGGCCACGAGCGCGACGCGGTCGCCGCGCAGCCGCTCGATCAGGCCTGTCACTTCGCGCTTGGCGCGCGTGAGTCGATCGGGGCGCAGGTCGCGCACCAGCATCGAGCGCGAGGTGTCGATGCAGATCACCAAGTCCAGGCCGCGGCGCTGCACGGCGCGCGCGGTGTAGCCGCGCACCGGGCCAGTTGCGGCGAAGGCCGCCAGCGCGAGCGCCAGCGAAGCGAGCACGATGCGCGCTGCGGCGCGCCGCCGGCTGAAATCGGGCAGGAAGCGCCGCGCGTGGCGCGCATCGACGAGCCGCTCGAGCTCGGTCCGGCGCCGGCGCAGAGACCACAGGCCTACGAGCAGCAACACGGGCGCGGCGGCGAGCCACACCAGCTGCGCGGGACGCAGCAGATCGAAACCCAGCAAGGCCAGCGCGCTCACGGCAGCCTCCGCGCCCAGGTGGCGTGCGAGAACCAGGCCAGGCTGTAGCAGCACAGCGCCGCGAGCAGCACTTGGAGGTAAAGGTCGAAGGTCTCCGTGTAGCGCTCTTCGCGCCGCTCCGTGCGTTCGAGCGACTCGATCGTGGCGTACACCTCCTCCAGCGCGTCGCGATCCTTGGCGCGGAAGAAGCGCCCGCCGGTCAGGCTCGCGATCTGCTCGAGCTCGGTGCTGTCGAGTTCGCGCTCGGTGGCGTACACGCGCCCGAACACGTCCTCCTGGAAGGCGAAGCGCCCCGCGAGCACCGTGTACACGCGCACGCCGGCCTCCTTGGCGAGTTCTGCGGCCTTCAGCGGCGTGATGTCGAGCACGTTGTTCTCGCCGTCGGTGAGCAGCACGACGACCTTCGAGCGCGAGTCGGTCTCCTTGAGCACCGCCACGGCCTTCGCGAGGCCGCGTCCGATCGCCGTGCCGTCCTCGACCTCGTTGCGCACGTACTGCACGCTGTCGAGGAAGCCCTTGAAGGCGCCGAAGTCGAGCGTGAACGGACACAGGAGGGCGGGGTACTGCGCAAACGTGAGCAGCGCGCAACTGTCCGCCGCGCCCACGCGATCGGTCATGCGGCGCTCGGCGAAGGCGGCCAGCACTTCCTTCGACACGTCCAGGCGCGTCTTGCCCTTCTCGAGGTCCTCGTACTTCATCGAGCCCGAGCGGTCGAGCACCAGCGCGATGTCGATGCCCTCGGAGATCGTGGTGCGCACGGCGTTGCCGCGCACCGGTCGCGCCAGGGCGATGCACACCAGCACCAGCGCCGCAGCCTGCAGCCACAGCGCCAGCGGCGCGAGCCGCTGCGACCACGAGCGTGGCAAGCTCGCGCGAGGCAGTTGCGGCACGCGGCCGGCGGCGTGCGCGCGCGCGCGACGCCCCCACCACAAGAGTGCGAGCGCCAGCGGCGCGAGGAACAGGAACTGCGGCTCGGCGAGGTACAGCTCGCCGATCACGCGCCACTGCGCTTGCGCCACGCCGGGGCCTTCGCCTTGGCTCTGCACAGCCGCAGCACCAGCCGCCGTCGTCTGCAGCACGGCGAGCGCGCTCACGCCGCCCTCCGCGTCGCATCGTCGAAGAGCTCCAAGGCGCGTCGCGCGCGCTGAAAACTCTCGCGCACCGCCCAGTGCGTGGGATGGTGCGCGGCGTACTTCACCGGCTCGGCCTCGCGCAGGAGCGCGGCGAGTTCCTCGCAGGCAGCGGCGGGCGCGCGCTGCGCCAGGCCGCGAAGCCACTCCGCATCCGTGGCGGCGGGCCGCGGCTCGCCCAGGCGCTCGTCGACGTGCTCGCGAACCAGCGCCGTGAGCGCGTAGTACACCTCGCGCGCCTGCTCGCGCGCTTCGACGGGCCGCGCTTCGAGCGCCGCGAGTTGCTCGAGGACCGTGGGCGGCGCGGGCGGAGCGCTGCGCCGGCGGCGACGGACGAACCACAGCGCAGCGAGCGCGCCGAGCACGAGCCCGGCCGCGCCCATCAGCCACGGCGAGAGCGTGCTCGTCGCCTGCGCCTCCACCGGACGGAAGCCGAGCGGCGCGCGCGGCTCGTCTTCGCCCTCCGCCAGCACGCCGGTGAAGCGCGCCGCTGCGGAGGGCACGGCCAACGACGCGCGCGCGCCAGACGCGTCCACCACCGACAGCGCCGGAGTCGGCAGTTGGCGCTCGCCCGGCTCGAGCGAGGCCAGCGACCAGCGCACGACGGCGATCGACGGATCGCCGCCTGACCCGCTGCCGACGGAGCTCACTCGCTCGCGCCGCACCGACTCGAGCAGCGCCCACGACGGGTCGGCCTCCAGCGCGGAGCTGTCGACCTCGAGCCGCGCGCCCGCCGCCAGCGGCACTTCGAGCGCGAGTTCGAGCACTTCGCCGACTGCGCGCTCGCGCGGATCGAGGATCCAGCGCGGAGCGCTCGCGTCCGATTGCGCGGCGCGCGCGACGGCGCCGAGCGACAGCGCGAGCAACACCAGCAGTCGAGCGAGCGAGATCATCGCGCGGCCCTCCGACGGCGGCGCAGCGCGAAGTAGCGCACCAGCGGCTCAGCGAGCGAACGCGAGAGGTTCTCTCCCGCGCCCAGTTCGAGCAGGTCGACGCCAGCGCGCACCAGCGAGGCCGCGAGGGCCGCGCTGCGCCGCTCGAAGTCCTCGCGCCAGGCCTTGCGCACCGCGCCCGAGCGCGTGTCGACCTCGACCAGCGCTTCGCCTTCCAGCTCGCGCATCCAGATGCGGCCGCTGACCGGCAGCTCGCGCTCGAACGGATCGACCACGCGCGTGGCGATCACGTCGTGACGGCGAGCCAGGCGCGCCAGCGTGTCGGCCGCGCGCTCGTCGAGGCGATCGAAGTCGCTGACCAGGAACACCAGCGCGCGGCGGCGCAGCGTGCGCTCCTGGAGTTCGAGCACCGCTTGCAGGTCCGCGGGGCCGTCGGTGGGCTTGGACGCGATCACCTCCCGCACCACGCGCGCGATGGCGCCCGCGCCCTTGCGCGGCGGCAGGTGCAATCCCGGCGTCGCGCCGAACAGGCACAGCCCGACGCGGTCCTGGCTGCGCTGCGCGACGAACGACAAGAGCGCGCAGAACGCGGCCGCGGCCTCGCGCTTGGTCCACTGGCGCGACCCGAAGTCCATCGAGCGCGAGGTGTCGACCAGGAACAGGATCGACAGCTCGCGCTCCTCGACGTAGGTCTTGACGAACGGCTCGCCGCTCTTGGCGGTGCGGTTCCAGTCGATGGTGCGGATGTCGTCGCCGGGCTGGTACGTGCGCACCTCCTCGAACTCGACGCCCGAGCCGCGGAACGTGCTGCGGTACGCGCCCGAGAGCACGTCGTTCACGAGGCGGTGCGTGCGCAGCTGGATCTGGCTCACGCGCGCCATCAACTCGGGCGCGAGCAGTTCCTGCGCCCGTTGCTGCGCGCGGATCTGGTGCTCGTTGAACTTCACGACGTGCGGGGATGCAAGGTTGGCGAACCGCGAGCACGCGCCCTCAGGGCGCAGCAACCGTCTCGAGCACGCGCGCCACGAGCTTGTCCGAGCTCAAGCCCTCGGCGTCGGCTTCGTACGTCGGCAGCACGCGGTGGCGCAGGACGTCGGGCGCCACGCGCTTGATGTCGCCGGGCGTCACGAATCCGCGGCCCTCGAGGAAGGCGTTGGCGCGCGAGGCCAGTGCGAGCCAGATGGTCGCGCGCGGGCTGGCGCCGTACTGGATCCGGCCGACCAGCTCCTTCAGCCCCGCCGCGCCGGGATCGCGCGTGGCGAACACCAGGCTGACGATGTACTCCTTGAGGCGCGGGTCGAGTGCGACGCAATCGACGGCCGTGCGCGCGGCGGCGATCTGCTCGAGCGTCGTGACCGCGCGCACCACCGGCGTGTTCTCCGTGCGCGCCATGCGGTCGAGCACCGCGAGCTCCTCCGAGCGCGTCGGGTAGCGCACGATCAGCTTTTGCGAGAAGCGGTCGAGCTGCGCTTCGGGGAGCGGGTAGGTGCCCTCCTGCTCCAGCGGATTCTGCGTCGCGAGCACCAGGAACGGCTCGGGCAGCGGATAGCTCGCGCCGCCGATCGAGACGTGCTTTTCCTGCATCGCTTCGAGCAGCGCCGACTGCACCTTGGCGGGCGCGCGGTTGATCTCGTCGGCGAGCACGAAGTTCGCGAACACCGGTCCCTTGCGCACCGAGAACACGCCCTCGCGCACGTTGTAGATCTCGGTGCCGACCAGATCGCTCGGCAGCAGGTCGGGCGTGAACTGCAGGCGGTTGAAGCTGCCGTGCACGGCCTTGGCGAGGCTCGAGACCGCCAGCGACTTGGCCAGGCCGGGCACGCCTTCGAGCAGCACGTGGCCGCCGCTGAGCAGCGCGATCAGCAGCCCGTGGATCAGCTCGTCCTGGCCGATGATGACCTCGTGCAGGGCGGTCTTGAGTTCGCCGACGAAGCGGCTCTTGGCCTCGATCTCGGCCGGCTGCAGCAGGGGTTGTGTCGCGGTCATGGGGACGGTGGCAGGGCTCGCGCGCCGCGCGCGCGGGCAGGGCTCGCAGGTCAGCTTCGAAAACAAGGGACGCCGAACGACATCGCCCCGCGTCAGGCGCTGGTCTGCGCGCGGCGCGCGGCCGAGCACAGTCCAGGCGTGATGCGGGGCGCGGGCTTGGAGCGGCCGACGCCGGCGGGCCTCGTGGCCGCGCCGCTACGCAGTTCCACGCGCCGTGTTGGCGTCACGAGGAGCGCTGCGGGCGGGAATTCTAGTGCCGCGGCGGCCCCCGGACACGCGCGCCGCCGCCCGATCAGCCGCCGATGGCGTCGGGGTCGGCGGGGTCGAAGCGCACCGGCGCCGGCGCAGCCCCGCCCAGGTGCGACAGCGAGGTCGCCGTCACCGCTCGCGCGATCTCGCGTCCGCGCGCGAGCGCCTGCTCGCGATCGCGCGGACGGTCCTCGTGGAGCAGGTCCTCTTCGCGCGCCTTCCAGACGGTCTGGGTCGGGAACGCGAACGACACGCGCAGCTCCTTGGCGAGGCGCAGGATGTCGACGTACAGCCGGTGGCGCTCGCGCAGGAAGGTCGCGAAATCGGTGGTCGAGATGAAGCAGATCAGCTCCACGTCGAGCGACGACGCGCCCCAGTTCGAGAGCCACACGTGATAGACCTCGCGCGAGGCCAGCGGGTGCACGCGGATCAGCTCGCGCACGCCTTCGCAGAAGGCCACGATCTTCTCCGGCGGCGTGTCGTAGGTCAGCGACAACATCGTTCGCACGCGCCGCTGGCGCCGCGCGCCGAAGTTCTCGACGTGCGAGCCGATGAAGCGCGAGTTGGGGACGGTGATGAGGCTGTCCTCCGCGGTGCGGATGCGCGTCGAGCGAAAGCCCACCTGCTCGACCGAGCCCTCGATGTCGCTGACCTTGATCAGATCGCCGAGCTTGAACGGATTGTCGAGCAGCACCGTGAAGGTGCCGAACAGGTTCTCGATCGAGTCCTTCGCAGCGAAGCCGACCGCCAGCGAGCCGATCGAAAGTCCCGCCAGCACGTGCCAGAGCTGGTCGGTCAGGCGCGAGGCGACGAACACGATGCCGATGGCGAGCACCAGCACCTTCAACGTGCGCCGCACCAGCGGCACCAGCATGTCGTCGAACTTGTTGTCGGTGCGGGCCGCGCGCTGCTCGAGGTTCCAGCACACCACGTCGACCAGGCGGTAGGTGGCCCACACGCTCGCCACCGCGACGATGAAGCTGGCGGCGATGTCGAGCGCGTTGCGCACGCCCTGCGTGAGGTCGAGCACCGGCAGGCCGGCGATGAACACTACGCCCAGGAAGATCGCCCCCACCGGCCGCTCGAAGTCGTGCAGCAGCTTGATGTCGATCGGCAGGCCCTCGGAGGCCGACAGGCGCCGGATCAGCGGCCGCAGGATCAGCGTCAGGATGCGCTCGACCAGGACCGCGAGCACCACCAGCGCGACCAGCCCGATCCACTGGTAGGGCTCGAGCCAGATCCCGCCGCTCTGCAGGCGCTGGGGCACGTGCGAGCGCACCCACTCCGCCGCGCTCAGGGCGTGCTTGCCCGCGAACTCCGCCAGCGGATCGAGGCCCTTGACCTTGTCCCACAGATCGTCGGCGTGCTCGACCGTCTCGCGCGCGATCAGCCAGCCGCCGCCGGGCGCGCGCTCGAACACCAGGTCGATCGAGAGCTCGGGCGGCTCGCTGCGCCGCAGCGTGGTGATCGACACGTCCTTGTTCGCAACCGTGGCTGCGTCGTCGAACTGCTCGGGGTCGATGCGCGCGACGCGGTCGAGGATGCGCAGGAAGCGCTCCTGCACGAGGCGTTTGGCGACGCGCTCGCGCTGCTCGAGCGGCCCGTCGACGTACAGCGTCTTCGCCGCCGCCGCGAGGTCGCGCTCATCGCGGGTCTCGAGGTAACGGAAGCCCGAGACGAAGCTCTCCATCACCTCGCGCGGACTCGCGAAGGGCGAACTGAGCTGTGCGGGCGCTGCGTCGCCCTGGACGAGCGTCGCGCCGGACGCAGCGCCAGAGACAACGCCGGGCGCCGCGTGCGCCGCGCCGACAACGGAGAACAGCGCGGCGGCGAGGAACACGCACAGCGCGCGCAGCAGAGAAGAAAACCGATCAGTCGACATCGAGAGGTGGTGCAGGCGGGCCGACCAGCGGACCCGGTGGGGACGGGGGAACGATCGAGGGCGCGCTCAGCGGCGCCGGAGGTTGGTCGTAGAGCGGCGTGATCGCGCCTCGCTCGGCGAAGCGGTCGCGGTAGGCGAGCACCTTGCGCGCGTAGGCCAGCACGGGGCTGGCGCCTTCGCGCTGTTTGCGCAACGCAGGATAGCCGCCGTACTCCTTGATCCAGCCGTCGAGCCGCCCCGGGCCGGCGTTGTAGGCCACCAGCGCCGGTTCGCACTCGCCGCGATAACGGCGCAGGAGCCAGCGCAGGTAGCTGCCCGCGAGCCGTGCGTTGAGCCCCGCGTCGCTCAGCAGGTCCTCGCGGGTCGGCTCGCGCAGGCCCAGGAGCTGGGCGCGCTCGCGCGCCGTCGGAAGCATCAACTGGAACAGCCCCAGCGCGCCGGCCTTCGACACGGCGTCGAGCCGACCGCTGGACTCGGCCAGCATCACGCCGGCCAGGAGGTTGGGGTCGAGTTCGAACTCGTCCGCCACCTCGCGCAGCAGCGGAGCGTGCGCTTCGACGCGCCGGTAGCCGTTCGACTCGAGCAACGGCCGCACGGCCGGCGCGCCCCACAGCGCCACGCAGGCAGCCAGGGCGCACAACCAGAAGGCGCGCGAAAACCAGCGCTCGCCGCGCGCGCGCGGACGGCGCGCCTTCGATGAACGTCGTCGGACCACGGGCCGGAGAGTGTCGAACGCGGAGAGGCGCTTGTCACGCGCGGCGCGCGAGCGCGTCACGCTCCGCCCGCAGGCGCATCACGCCGGGCGAGCTAGCACGTCGCGCCGAGCGAGTCGACTCGCTGCGAACCAGTCGCTGCGGCCGAGTCGCAGGGGCGGCGCGTTTTCGATTCCGTCGCGTTCGAGGCGACCCGGCCGCCCAGCTCCGCGCTCAACGCTCCTGCGCGTTGGACAGATTGGCGCGCAGGCCTTCGATCCAGCGCTCGCGCTCGGCGCCGCGCGGCGGCAGGCGACCGAGCTCGCGGCCGGCCAACCTGGTCAGCTCGCGGCGCGCGCGCTCCGCCAGGTGCGACGGATCGCTGCGGCAGACGTCGAACAGGAACTCCAGGCCCGCGGGCGTGCCTTCGCGCAACTCCTGCGGCGTCGGCGCGCGCAGGCGCAGGCGCTCGGCGGCGGCGCACAGCCAGGCCTGCGCGTCGTCGTGGACCACGTATTCCCACCACGCCCACCACGCTGCAGCCGGGTTGACTTCCAGGCGCAGGTCGACGCAGGTGAGCACCGCGAGCTCCTCCGCTACGCGCGCGTCGTCGGGCGTATCGCTCAGCAACGTCATCAGCACCGACGCGGCTTGCGGCACGAGCTGCTCGGACAGGATCAGGGCCGCCTCGCGGCGCGCCTTGTGCGCGCTGGCGCGGACGACGCGCAGCAGTTCGTCGACGCCCGAAGGTCCCAGGGCGAGCAGGCCGGCGCGCGCGTGCTCGAAGCACGGATCCTCAGGGCCGCGCGAGAGCAGCGAGACCAGGATCGGCGCCGCGCCGGGGTCGCGCAGGGCGGCCAGGCCGCGCGACGCGGCCACGGGGACCTGGGGGTCGCTCTCGTCGGCCAGCCCCGCGATCAGGGCGCTCAACGCACCCTCGCCGCCCAGCAAGCCGCAGGCGCGCAGCGCGGCGTAACGCACTTCGCCGGAAGCCGTGCGAGCGCGCAACAGGATCTCGTCGCGCGCGGGCTCGCAGCGCCGCTCGCCCAGCGCGATCAACACAGCCGACTGCACCTGCGGCGAGGGATCGTCGAGCAGCGCGAGCAAGCGCGCGATGTCTTCGGGCGCGCCGCGCTGCGCGAGCACGCTCGCGGCGATCGCGCGGAGCAGCGACTGCGCATCGGCGCTGGCTTCGTGCGCGAACTCGGGCGGCGCCTTGTGCAGCACGCGCGCGATCTGCGACGAGGCCTCGGGGCCGAAGCGCTCCAGCAGCGTGGTCAGCACCGCGCGCGCGTCATCGGGTGCGAGTGCACCCTCGACGCTCAACGCGCCGAGCGCCAGCTCTAGCAACACGTCCAGTCGCGTCGAGACGTGCGGCTCGCTCGCCACCAGCGCCATCAGGCGCTGGCCGTCGTCACGACTCAGGGGGCCGGCGTCGCGCGCACTCACCGCCAGGCGTGAGATGGCGTTGTCGCGTTGCGTGAGCGGCGCGCTGGCCGCGCGGTCGAGGCTCAACTCCCACAGCCGGCGCGCGAGCAGCGCCTCGTCGCTGGTTTCCTCCCACCACGACGCCTCGCGGCGCCACCAGTCCTCGAACGCCAGCCCGGCGCGCGGGTCGTGGAGCAATTGCCAACGGTTGCGCTCGCGCAGGCTGCGCGCGAGAACGAGCGCGGAGTCGAACCACTCCGTGGACGGCGCGTCGCTGAAGCGGAACGACTTCTGACGACCGTCGAGCTCGAGCACCAGCGCGCGACCGGGAGCAGAAGCGCTGCCGCGAACGCCGGGAAGCGCTTCCACGCCGAGCAGCCCCAGGCGCGTGAGTTCGAGCAGGGCGCCGCTGGCCTGCGTGGGCGTCAAGATCAGCTTCTCGCCCAGCACCGCGCGCGGAGCACGGCCTTCGCGCGCCCAGCCCGGCCCGAGCAGCGTGAAGCTCTCGCCGCCGGAGACGTTGCTGCGCACCACGAGCGCCAGTTCGAGCGCCGAGTCAGGGCCCGCCTCGAGCCGTGCGCGCGCGGCGCGGAAGCTGGTCGCGTTGGCGCTCCACCACTCGATCCAGCGCGGTCCGTCGGCGCCGAAGTCGACGCCGGTCACGAGCGCCAGGCGCCGCATCGCGGTGGGCGCGAGCGTGCTCAAATCGCGCGCAAAGTCCTGCGCTGCTACGACGCGCACCAAGCGGTGCGGCACGTCGAGGTCGTACCAGCGGCTGTCGTCCGCGGGCGCACCGCGGTAGCCGACGCCGGCCAGCGCGGCCGCGCAGGCGCCGGAGACGAACGGATCGTTCGAGGCCATGCCGTCGACCAGTCGCGCGCGGTGCACGTCGGTCAGGTAGGCCTCGAAGCGCAGGTCCTCGCGCTCGCACAGCGCGACCAGCGCCAGCGCCTGCTCGCGCAGCAGCCACTGGGCGTCGAACGCGCGCCGCAACAGATCGGGCGCGAGGCGCTCCTCGGGGCGCAGCGCGAGCACTTCGACGGCGCGCCGGCCGACGCTGCTCGAGCTGTCGGTCAAGCGCTCGAAGAGCAAGCCCAACGCCGCCGGGTCGGAGCTCGCCGACAACAGCCCGACCGCCCGCAAGCGCGCGTCCGACTCCTTCGAGCGCAGCGCGGGGAGCAGCGCGGCGGCGGGCAGCTCCGTCCCCAGCGCGGCGAGGTGGCGCTGGGCCGCGACGCGGACCTGGCCCTGGCGGTGCGCGAGCAACTCGCCCAGCAGGCTCGGTCCGGCGCGCACGGGATCGCGGGCCACGAGCAGGTCGACCAGGGGCGCGCAGACGCTGCTGGGGAGCCGCAAGCGCAGCCGTTCGATGACCGCGTCGCAGCCCGGTTCGTCGCCGAAGTTCAGCAGCGCCTTCGCGCCGAGCAACAGGCTCGGCGGGTGCTCGCTGGCGAGCGCCGAGAGCGCCGCCGCGCGACCTTCCTCGCCCAGGCGCGCGAGCGTCTGCGCGCCGTGCTCGACCATCGGGTTGTGCGCGTCGCGCAGCGCAGCCACGCCGTCGAGAACGAAGCGCGCCATGGGCGGGATCGAAATCGGCGCAGGCGCCGCAGGCGCCGCGGCGCCCGGAGCGGGAGCAGGCCCGGGCGCGGCGTCCGCCGAGCCGGTCGCAGGCGCCGCGCCAGGCGCGCTGGGCGCCGCGGGTCGCGCGCCGGGCAAGGTGAGCTCGCCCGTGCCCGCCTTGGGCCGGTCGTACAGTCGCCGCCCGCTGGCGCGCTCGGCCACGTCGCCGCGCGGCGGCGTGCCCAGGTCGACCGACTCCCCCGCCGGGCGCGGTTTGACGGACTCGGCCGGGAGCTCGAGTTGAGCGCGGCCGGACGCGGCGAGAACGGCGCTGAGGCCGAGCGACACAAACAGCTTCGTGGGCGAGGGCATGGGACCGGCGCGGGAGTATCCGGGCGGGGCGGAGAGGATACGCGATCGGCGTCGCCCACCGGGACGGCGGCGGACTTCTCCCGGCTTCGTCGGCACGCTCCGCCGCGCTCGTTCGCCGACCCAACGCGCGCGAGGCCACGCAGCCGAGAGCACGGCCTCGTTTCGACCTGCGCGGCGATTGCTGCGACGCGCGTTGCTCGTCGAGCTTCGCGACGGCTCGCCGGCGGCGGCCCGGATTCGAATCTGCGCCTCTGCGCGAAGCGCGAGCGGCGCCGTGCAGCCACCGTCGAGCGCTCGCCCCGACGCGACGCGCTGATGCGGCGCGCCGACCCTGCGACCGAGCGCTGAACGGACGGGGCGTGCTAGGACAAGCGCGCCGTCGGCGTGGCGCGCAGGGGCTCGCGCACCAACTCGCGCGCGAGCAGCACGAGCTCGACGTCGAGCGTGGGGTCCTCGAAGCCCTCGCGGTTGTCGCCCGCCTGGCGCAGGCCGGTCAGGTCCCCCATCCCGCGCTCGGCGAGGTCCGCCTCGGCGATTTCGAAGCCGTCGTCGCTGCGCTCGAGCAATTCGAGTCGCGCGCGCGCACTTGGCTTGCCGAGCAGGTAGCACACGCTCGGGGTCGCGCCGCGCCCGACGCGGCCGCGCAACTGGTGGAGCTGGGCCAGGCCCAGCCGCTCGGCGTGCTCGATCACGATCGCGCTCGCGGCCGGCACGTCCACGCCCACTTCGATCACAGTGGTCGCCACCAGGATCCGCGCCGCGCCGCTGCGGAAGCGCTCGAGCCGCGCGGCGCGCTCTTCGCGTTCGATGCGGCCGTGCACGAGCTCGACACCGAAGCGGCTCCAGCGCCGCGCCGCGATGCGCGCGAAACGCTCTTCGGCGCCCAACGCGGCCTGGGCCTCCTCGCCGGCGCTGCCCTCACCGCGGCTCGACTCGATGCGCGGCACGACCCAGTACAGCTGCTCGCCGCGCTCGAGCCGCTCCTCGAGCTGCGCCTCGAAACTGCGCGTCACGTCGCGCACCCAGTGCGTGCTCACGCGCGCGCGGCCGGGCGGCTTCTCGCGCAAGAGCGAGACGTCGAGGTCGCCGTACACCGTGAGCGCCAGGCTGCGCGGAATGGGCGTGGCCGTCATGAGCAGCCCGTGCACGCCGACGCCCTTGTCGAGCAAGGCCTCGCGCTGCGCGACGCCGAAGCGGTGCTGCTCGTCGATCACCGCCAGGGCCAGGCGCGCGAAGCCGACGCGCTCCTGCATCAAGGCGTGCGTGCCGATCACGAGTTCGAGTTCACCGCGCTCCAGCGCTGCGAGCACCTCGCGCCGCTCGCGCGCCGGCGTGCCGCCCGTGAGCAGCGCGCAACGCACGCCCACGCGGCCGAGCAGCGGCCGCAGGCCGGCGTGGTGTTGTTCGGCCAGCAGCTCGGTCGGCGCGACGAACGCGGCTTGCGCGCCGCCGGCGGCCGCGATCGCGCACGCCAACGCACCCACCACCGTCTTGCCCGAGCCCACGTCGCCCTGCAGCAGCCGCCGCATCGGGATCGGGCGCGCGAGCTCCGCGCGCAGTTCGCGGGCGAGCGCGAGCTGGCCCTGCGTGAGCGTGAAGGGCAGGCTCGAGAGCAGCGTTTCGAAGCGCGCGTCGCTGATCACCAGTGCGCGCGCTCCGGCGGCCCGCGCTGCAGCGCGACTCGCGGCGAGTCGGCGCTGCGCCGCGATCAGCGGCTCGAGCGCCACGCGCCGGCGCGCGCGCTCGTACTCTTCGAGCGAACGCGGCGCGTGCACGCCGCGCACGGCGCGCGGCAAGGGCTCGAGCCCGCGGCGCTCGAGCTCTTCGAGCGGCAGAGGCTCGCTCAAGCGCTCGCCGTGCTGTTCGAGCGCGCGCAGCACCAGCTCGCGAATGAAGTTGGCGCTCAAGCCCTCTGCACTGGGGTAGGTCGCGACCAGCTCACCTGCGCGCGGCAGCGCGGCGCCGCCGACGCTCGCGCGCGACACCACGAACGCGCCCGCGGCGGAGAACTTGCCGAGCACCTCGAGCGCCTGGTCCTTGACCAGCTTGTGGCGCAGCCAGGGCTGGTTGAAGAACAGCAGCTCGAGTTCTCCGGTTCCGTCGGCGATGCGACAGCGCAAGCTCGAGCGGCCGGCGAAGCGCGACAGGCGCCAGTTCAGCACGCGTCCCGCGACGACGCAGGCCTGGGGCGGCGGAGCGGCGAGCAGCTCGGCCACGCTGAGCGTGCGCGGCCAGACATCGACGCGGCGCGGCGCGGTGCACAACAGGTCCTTGACCGTGCGAACCCCCAGCGACGCGAGCCGCTCCGCGCGCAACGGTCCGACGCCGTTCAGCTCGAGCAGGGGCGTCGTCGCCGGGTCGCTCTCCAGGGGTTCGTGCGCCGTCGTTTCCACGCTTGACCGTCAGCCTCGCCAATCGCGCGTTCCGACGCGAGCCGTTGCCGGCCGCGCGGCTCAGGGCCGTCGCAGCAACGCCTCGAGCAGCTCCTGCGCCGGCCGGTTCTGCAGCGTGAAGCTGCGGTCCAACGCATTGCCGTGCTCGGCGTCGGTGCTCCAGTTCCAAACGAGCAGTCCCTGCGGCGCGCCGCCATCTGCGCGCGCAGCTTCCCACGCCGAGCGCAGCGCGCTGAACATCCGCGCCTGCTGCTGCGTGTCGTAGCCGCCCTGGGCCACGCGCGGATCGAGCCAGTTGTGCGTCGTCGGCGCGAAGCCCAGGTGCGCGAGCCACACCGGCCGGCCCAGCGCTTGGGCCCAGCGCATCACCGCGCGAATCTCCGAGCGCAGCAGCGCCGCGAGCTCGCGATCGTCGGGCGCGCGCCCCTCGAGCTGCGGCGCGCTGATGTCCCGCACCAGCGCGACGCTCACCAGGTCGAGCTCGTCCCAACCCGGGTAGAGGTGGCTCTCGCCGTCGAATTGCGCCAGATAGGTCAGCGCGCCCCCGAACGAGGCGCGTGCGGCGCGCACGACGCGCGCCCAGCTCGACGACGACGGCTCGGGCAACTCGGCGCGTGCGGCGCCGAGCGAGCGTTCGGCCACGCACAGCACCTGCGCGCCGCCCAGCTCGGCCAGGAGCCCGTAGTGCGTGAGCGCCGCTTCGAGGTTCTCGAGCGCGCTGCTCCACTGCGCGGCGTCGAAGTGCTGGCGCGCGGTCGCCGACGGCCCCGAAGGCGAGGCCCACAGCTGCGGCGCGAGCACCACGGACAACCCCAGTCCGCGCGCTTGGCGCATGGCGAGGAGCAGCGCCGCGTCGCTCGCCGAGGTCGCGAAGGGCTCGCGCGGCGCGTGCAACAGCGCGCCGTCGACTCCGCCGGACTCGTAGGCGCGCGGCTCGAACGCCACGCAGTTCGCGCCGGCCGCCGCCAGCTTGCGCAGCGCCTCGAAGCAAGCGCGCGAACCGTAGCCCAGGCCGCGTTCGCCGGCGCGATCGGCCGGAGCGTAGAGATGCACGCCGCGCGCGTCGCCGAGTCGGCTGACGCATTCGACGCGCCGCGCCGCACGACGGGCCGCGCCGAGCGCCGCCAGTCGCTCCACTTCCTGCGCAAAGCGCGCGGGCGCGATGCGCGCCTCGAGCCCGCCCTCGCGCCACAAGCGCTGCGCTGCGGCCGGCTCGAGCCCCTCGAGCGCGAGTTCGAGCGCGAGCGCGCGAAGCGGGCCGAAGCGATGCTGCGACGCGCGCGCCGGCGGGCGCAACACCGCGTCGAGGTCCTGACTCGCGTCAGCAGCGAGTTCGAGCGCGACGTCGAGCGGCGCGCCGCACCACTTCTGCGCGGCGAGGGTTCCCAGCGCGGAAGCGGCCCACTCCTCGAGCGGAACACCTCTGAACGCACAGGCCCACGCCGACGCGAGTTGCGCGGCGCCGTCGTCGAGCCCGTCGCCGGCGAGCAGCACGTGCGACTGCGCCACGGCGAGGCCGGAAACCGACAGCTCGCACGCGCCGGTGGCGTTCGCGAACGCGTCGAGGTCGCTCCACAACCAGACTTCGTGGCTCGCAGGGCCGGACACGAGCCCGACGAGCCGCTGCTCGGCCCAAAGGCGGGCGGCGTCCCACGCTGCGCGGTACTCGGCGACCGCAGCAGGCGGAGCGTCCGCCGCCACGCGCCAACGCATGCCGCTTCCGTCTACAGGCGTCGGTTCGGCTGTTCGAACCAGACCCGGGCGCAGCGAGTCGGCGACGACCAGCCCGCCGCGCACGTGGGTCCAGCCCGCCTGCTCGGGCGGATCGAGCCGGTGCACCAGCTCCGCGGCGCCGTCGGCCGTGGGCGCGAGGAACAGCTCGATCAACTTCGCGGGCTGGTCGGGATCGGGCGCGCACAGCCGCAGGCCGTCGCCGCGCTCGGCAAAGCGCTCGCCGCCGAACCAGAACGCGCCGCCACCGGGCTCGAACACGATGCCGTTCAGCTGCGCGAAGCGCCCGATGCCGCTCGAGCGCGGATCGGCGATCCACTGCTCGCGCGGCGGCGTGTGCGGCGGCCGCAGCGGAGCGAAGCGCGCTGCGCCGCCCGTGCGGCGCTCGAGCGCGGCCGCGAGGTGCTCCAGACGCCGCAGCTCGAGCCCCTCGGGCGCGATCAGCAGACACTCGGCGCTGCTGGCGCGCGCGCGGGCGCGTTCGAGCGCCTCGAGTTCGGCGCCGGGGCGTTCACACGAAGCCGCAAGCGACGCCAGCACGCACGCGGCTTGCAAGAGAGGTCGGCGGACGCGCATCAGGGACACTGCGAAGTGTAGTCATCGCTTCGCCCGGCCCGTCGAGCGCTCCGTGCGTCGTTGGACCGGCCGCGCGGGCTTGAGCTAAAGTGCGCGCATGTCGACCAAAGTCGTCTGCGCGCTGCTCCTGGCCCTGGCGCTCGGCGCGTGCCAGTCGCGCTCGCTCGCGACGCGCCACATCGACATCGGCGCCGAGACGCTCGATCGCATCGAGCCCGGCTCGGGACAGAAGTTCGTCCTGGCGCTGCTGGGCGAGCCGCTCGAGAAGCTGCAGCTCGACGACGGGCTCGAGCTGTGGCGCTGGGCGATGCGCGAGCGCACCACCGCCAGCGGCAACGTGCTCTTCCGCATCGAGAGCGAACCGTCGACGCGCGCGGATCGACGCGCGTACGTGGAGTTCAAGGACGGCCGCGTGCGCCGCGCCTGGCGCGACTGACGGCGCAGACCGGACTGTCGGAACTGTCGCGACGATCGGAACGGGCGGGCTTCACGCCGCCACGGCGCTCCGGGAGGAGCTGCGCGACGCGCGTCAGCCGTCCGTGGGCGCCTGCGAAGCGGCCAGCTCGGCCTCGGCCTTGGCGAGGCGTTCGCGCGTGTCGCGGAACTCGGGGTGGACCAGCATGACCTGCCGCAGCAGCGACACGCGCCGCGCGAGGTCTTCAGTCGTCAGCGCCTCGTCGTAAGCGGCCTGCGCGCGCTGCACCGAGTCGACCAGCGAGTCGCGGCGCGCGATCGCGTCCTTGTAGAAGCCCTGCGGCGTCTGAGCGAGCAACTCCTCGTAGGCGGCGATGGCCTCCTCGTAGCGGTGGTCGCTCTCGATCGTGCGCACCGCCTCGTAGCGCGCGTTGAGGCGCGCATCGACCAAGCGCTCGCGCTCGGCGGCGAAACTCACCTGCTGGCGTTGCGTGAGCGCCTCGCCTTCGTCGAGCGCCTTCTGCGCGGCGTCGAACTCGCCCTTGAGCATGCGCCGATCGGCTTCGCGCAGGAACTCGGTCGCGCGCTCCTCGATGCGCGTGCGCTCCAGCCCGGCGAGCGCTTCGGCGTGAGCGGGGTCGAACAGCGTCGCGATGCGGTACTCGTTGCGCGCGGCGGCGTACTGCCCGGCTTCCTCGAGGTCGATGGCGATCAGCACGCGGTTCTCGGCGCGCAGCGTGGCGGTCTGGGTGCGGCGCAGCTCCGCGCGATCGTTCTCGTCGTACTTGAGCGTCGAGGAGAAGTGATGCGCCGCCTGCTCGAGCCAGAAGTCGCTCAGCGCCTTGACGCCGCGCTCGTAGTACGCCTCGCCCATGCCGCGCCGGTAGTTGATCTGCAGCAGCGCGCGCGCCAAGCCATCGTTGGCCAGCCGGTCGTCGGGGCGGTAGCCGAGCGCCAGTTCGTAGCAGCGCACGGCCTCCTCGAGGTCGTCGCCGGCGTGGGCGGCGATAGCGCGGTCGACCCAGCGCCCGGCGAGCTTGTCGAGCGTCGCCGAAACCCAGGCGCGGACCTGCGGCGCGTCGGGCGCGAGTTCCAGCGCCGCCTCGAACTCTGCTAGCGCTTCAACGTCCTGGTCGCGGAAGGTCAGCCGCCGGCCGTTCTCCAGCCGCCAGGCCGCGCTGGCCATGCGCCACAGCTCAGCGCGCTGCGGGTCGTCGCTGTCCGCCTGAGCCAGCTCGGCGGCCTGCTTCACGGCCTCCTCGTAGCGACCGTGGCTCACCAGCCAGTTGACTTCCTCGGCCGGGGTGCGCTGGCGCTGGGCCTGACAGGCGAGCGCCAGGCTCAGGGCGGCGAACGCCACGGCGCGCGGGCGCAGGACACGGGAGGTGGGCTTCATGCGGGCGACGGATGGGTTCCAGCGAGGGCCGACGGCGGCGAAACGGTAGAGCACTCTACGGAGCGGCGGCGGCGCGTTTAAGCCGAGGGCAGAGCAGACGCCGCTCGGCCGAGGTTCTTCCCCGGCGCAGCGCTCAGGTCGAGATCGACTCGAACAGCACGGCCCCCAGGCTCCCGAAGACCAGCACGACCACCCAACTCGCCCACAGCGGCGAGAGCGAGCCCTCCATGCCCAGCGAGCGCGCGATGAAGTCCGCCGCGAAGTACAGGACGCACATCAGCGCAGCCCGCGCCAGGCCCTCGACGCTCTTGCCGCGCTCCTTGCCGAACAGGAACGGCAGCGTGATGAGCAGCAGCACCAGGTTGGCCAGCGGGAAGGTCACGTGGTAGTGGAACAGGGTCTGGTACTGCAGGTTGTCGGGGTCGCGCGCGGCGAGTTGCTCGAGCTCGGCCAGCGACAGCTCGAGCGCGCGGTCCTCGCCCTTGGCTGCCAGCAACAGCTCGCGCGGCGAGAAGTCGAACGCGTCGAACCACTCGACGCTCGAACGGCGGCTCGAGTCGCCGGTCTCCTCGCGCAGCAGTCCGCCCTCGAGCGCCCAGCCGCGCCGGCCCGCCTCTTCGACCCAGCGCGCGCGCCGCGCCGAGACCGACACCAGCGTCGGCCCGCGCCAGCCCGAGGCCTCCAGGCCCTCCACCTCGCCCAGGTCGGGATGGAAGCGATCGGCGCCGATCACGTTGCCGGCGAGGTCGCTCAACCACACGTCGTCCAGGCGCCAGCCCGGGCTGTGCGTGTCGAGCAGGTGGCGCAACCGGTCGCGTTCGGGACCCAGCCGCTCGGTGGCGCTCTCGCGCAGCGCGATCATGCCCAGCGCCGCCAGCGCTCCGCCCAAGAACAGCGGAGCGGTGACGCGGCGCGCGCTCACGCCCGCGTTCAGGCAGGCGACGAGTTCGTTGTGGCGCAGCAGTTTGACGACCGTGAACAGCGCTGCGCTGACGGTCACGAACGGCGCGACCTGCAGGAACAAAAAGGGCGTGTTGAGCGCGTAGTAGCGCGCGATCCAGCGCGTCGGCGCCGAGGTTCCGTCGGCCCAAGGCGCGAAGTAGTCGAGGTTCGAGGCGACGTCGATGATGACCGCCAGCCCCACCACCAGGAGCAGGCTCGTCGCGTAGGCGCCGACGAACAGCGTGAACACGTAGCTGTCGATCTTCCCGCCCAGTTGCAGTCCGGCGATGCGCATGGCTGCGGTGCTCCTCTCAGCGGCGCAGCGCCCGCCAGCACATGAACGCGCCCAAGAGCGAGCCGCCGATGGTCGCGCCCCAGGCTGCGAGCCACTGCGGCGCCGCCTGGGAGTTGACCAGGCCCTTGCCCAGGCGCATGGAGAGCAGGTAGTAGGCCAGCGCGTACAGCACCGCCGCGGCGAAGGCGAAGAGCTGCGATCCGCGCCGCAGGAACAGCCCGGTCGACACGCCCAGCAGCAGGAACATCGGGCACACCGCCGCCAACGCGACGCGCGCGTGGAGCTCGAAACGCACCTTGTTCATGTCGCCCGGTCGCACGTAGCCCTCGGCCTGGGTCTTGGTCTCGAGTGCGGCCAGTCCCTCGCTCGCCAGCAAGGCCTCGCTGCGCGCGAGGCGCGCGCGCAACTCGCGACTGGACTGGTAGCGCCACTCGCTCCCGCGCGCCGCGTCGACCTCGAACAACTGGTCGAGGTCGAGCACGATCCGCGCCCGCGCGCCGCGCGCGTCGACGCCCTGCCCGATCCAGCGCGGCCAGGTGAGCTCGATCTCCATCGCAGAGCCCTCGACGCGGAACTGCGCCGCCGCGGCGTAGATCAACTGCGCCGGCTCGTCGCCGCGCTTGGGCACGTGGATGAAGACCTGCTCGAAGCGGTTCCGATCGAGCGGATCGCGCGCGCGCGACTTCATGTAGAAGTCGCCGAACTTGAGCCCGGTGCGGCCGGGGCTGAGCGAGCGCAGGAGGCGCACGACAGAGCCCTTGGTGTAGTCGCGCTGGCGGAACTTGGTCTTGGGCGAGACCTCGGCGGCTAGCACGTACAGCACGCCCGAGAGCGCCAGCGCGAACAGCGCGGCCGGAGCGAGCACGCGCAGCGGGTGGATGCCCGCCATCAAGATCGCCGTCCACTCGTTGTCCGCCGCCATGCGGCCGAAGGTCGCCACCACCGCCAGCAGGAAGCCGATCGGCAGCAAGTACGGCACGAGGTCGATCAGGACCAGCGGCAAGAAGCCCAGGATCGAGGCCATGCCCACGCCGGCGAGCTTGTGGAAGGCCTGGACCAGGATGCCGGGGATGGCGATGAAGGCCATGGCCGCGACCGCGAACGCCATGCCCAGGCAGAGCTGGCGCAGCAGATAGCGGTCGAGCGTCACCGCGGCGCATCGTAGCGCTGCGCGTGGAGCGCTTCGACCAGCGCGTCCGGCGCCGAGCGCCGCACGCCTCGCGCGCGAGGCGCGTGCGTTCTCGCAGGCCTGCTGCGCCGCTCACTACCATGCTCGCGTGCCCGCGCCCGAGCGACGTGTTCTCAAGGACAGCCTGCACCGCAGCGTGCGGCTGGAGATCGATGCGCACGGCGCGCGCACGGTGGTCAAGCGCTTCGCCAGCCGCGGCCTGGCCGCTTCGACGCTCGATCGCGCCCGCGCTGCGCGCGAGTACCGGCTGTTGCGCGAGCTGTCCGAACGCGGACTGCCCACGCCGCGCGCGCTGGCGCTCGAGCGCGTCGACGGCGGCTGGGAGGTGCGCATGCAGTCGATCGAAGAGGCCTGCCCGCTGAGCGCCTTCTTGAGCGGCGAGCGCGCCTGGCCCTGCGCGCCCGAGGTGCTCGCGCGACGCCTTGCGGAACTGCTCGCGGCGCTGCACGCGGCCGGCGTCGACCACCCCGACCTGCACCCGGGCAACGTGCTGATCGACGGCGCCGGCGCGGTGTGGGCGATCGACTTCCACAAGGCGCGGCGCGTGCGACGCGTGCGCCCGGCGACCGCCTGGCGCGATCTCGCCTCGCTCGCCGCGGGCGTGCGCGAGAGCACCTCGCCGCGCTGGCGCGCGCGCTTTCTGTGCGGCTGGCTGCGCAGCGCGCCGCCCGAGCTCGCGCGCGGTGCGACGGAGCGCGCGGGCGCGTCCACGGGCGAGCTGGCGCTCGCGCTCGAACGCCGGGCGCGCGAAGTCCGACGCGCGCACGTCGAACGCCGCCGCGCGCGCTGGCTGCGGGCGAGTTCGTCGTGCCGCGCCGTCGAACGCAACTGGCGCGGCTTCGAGCGCGCCGACGCGCGCGAGCCCGCAGAGTTCGACGCGCTGGCGCCCGCCAGTTCGCTGGCCAGCGATCCGGGCGCGCTCGTGCTCGAAGGACTCCAGCCGCGCGAGGCGCGCGAGCTGTGGTGCGCCGCCGCACGGCTCGCGGAGCACGGCCTGCCCGCGCTGCGGCCGCGCGCGTTCTCGCAGCGGCCGCGCGTGTGGTTGTGGCTCGAGGCGGCCGAGCCGGGCCGAGCCTGTCGCGCGCCGGCCGACGTGCGCGGCGCGCGGGCGCTGCACTCGCTGGGGCGACTCTGCGCGCAACTCGCCGATCGCGGACTGCGCGTGGTCGCGGGGCGCTGGCCCGTGCTGTGGCGCAGTGCGCGCGGAGACCTGCGCCTGGCCGCAGTGGCCAGCCTCGAGGCCGACCCGCAGGCGGGCGATGGCATCGACCTCGTGCGCACGCTCGCGCTGGCGCGCCTGTCGCTCGACGAACTCTCGCGCACCGAGCGCGCCGCCTACGCCGCGGGCATCGTCGCCGGCGCCGCGCTCGGCGCGCGCGCCAGAGCCGAACTCCGCGCGCGCCTGAGCCATGCCTGAGCCGCTGCGCCGCCGCGTGCGAGCCGCCGTGCTGCGCCAGGCCAGTCGCTGCGCCGGCGGCCCGCTGGACCCGCTGCTGCGCGGCGCGTTGTCGTCGATGGTCTTCGCTCTGCGCGCGACGCGCTGGGAACGCGTGATGTGCGACAACCTCGCGACGGCGTTCGGGTCGGAGCTGAGCGAGGGCGAGCGCATCGAGATCGCGCGCGGTGCGGCGGCTCACACGGCGCGTTTAGTGCGCGAGTGGCTGTGGATGGCGCGCGCCGCGGAGTCGGAACACTGTCGACGGCGCGTCGAGGAGTGGATCGACGAGAACGTCGAGTTCGATTCGAGTCTGGAGGTGCTGCGCGCGCGCGCGGGCGCCGGGCGCGGCGTGCTCATCGCCACCGCGCACCTGGGCAATTGGGAGCTGCTCGCAGCCAGCCTGCGCAGACGCGGCTTCGACGGCGCAGTGATCGGTCTGCGCAAGCGCAACGACTCGAGCGCCGAATTCATCGCGCAGATGCGCGCGGCGTTGGGAGTGAAGAGCCTCTCCCAGGACGCTCCGCCTCGTGAAGCGCTGCGCGTGTTGCGCTCGGGAGGCGTGCTCGGGGTCGTGTGCGACCTGCACGCGCGCCGGCTCGACAACGTCGAGGTCCCGTTCTTCGCTCGCCCGGCCCCCACCATGACGGCGCCCGCGGCGCTGGCGCGCGCCAGCGGTCTGCCGCTCACGCTCGCGCGCTGCGTGCGCGTCGGCGAGCGCTACCGCGTCAGCGTAGGGCCCGAACTCCAGCTCGATCGCACGCTGGAGCGGCGCGAGGCGACGGCCGACCTGCTGACGCGCATGAACGCGGAGTTCGAACGATGGATCCGAGAGCAGCCCGCGCAGTGGGCCTGGTACCACGCGCGCTGGCGCGGCGCGGCGACGCCGCCGACTTGAGTCCTGCTCGGTCGCGCCGCTCAGCCGTCGAGCGGATGTTCCTTGATCCACTGCGCGATCACGGGATTCGCGCTGATCTGGGGCCACCAGTCCGGGCGCGAGCTGCGGTAGCCACGCAGGTGCTCGTCGAGGCGCGGGATGTCGAGCAGGCGCTGTGCTGCGGTGTTCTCCATCTCCTGGTCGCCGCTGTAGGTCGCGAGCATCAACAGCCAGTTGACCGCCTTGCCGACCTGGTTGCGCTCGTACTCGAACTTGGCCTGCTGGGTGCGGTCCTCGTACCACTCCTTGCGCTCCTTCATCTTCTGGTCGATCAGCGCGAGCGCCTTGGCGCGCTCGTCGGGCTCGGCGCTGTCGGCGAAGCGCTGGAGCAGCGCAAAGGCCTGGCGGTAGTCGCGCGGGTTGGCCCAGGTGAGCGTCTCGACCTCGAAGGCGATGTCGGCGTAGGTCGGCGGCTTGGTCATGTCGACCATCACCGAGTAGCTGGCCTTCATGCGCTGCACCCACTCCAGCTGCGGGTGCTTGGGCCAGCGGCGCTCGAACTCGGCGATGCGCTTCATGAACACGCGCGCGGCGGGCCGGTCGATCTTGCCCTGCAGGCGCGTCTGCTCGAAGTTCTTGAGCTGCGTGTCGAGGTACTTCGTCCCGGCCTCGTTCTCGACCGCTTCGTCGGCGATCACCTTGGCCTGCTCGATCTGCGCGCGCAGGTTCGCGATGTTGCTCGCCAGCTCCGTCGGCAGGTCGGCGTCCTTGGGGATCTTGTCGAGGTCCGCCACCGCCGCGGCCAGCATGCCCGACTTGTACATGTCGAGCGCGTGGAAGTACTGCGTCTGCGCCGTGAGGCTGGCCGGCGGCGCCTGCTCCGCGCCCTTCTTGAACAGGAAGAAGGCCACGATGCCCAGCGGCACGAGCAGGATCAGCATGTGCGCGGGCTTGATGCCGTTCGATTTGTAGAGCTCGCGGTTCGAGCGCTGCCACTCCTGCTTCTCGACCGTCTTGGTCTTGACCGTTGCGGCCGCCTGAGGGAGCGCAGGCGGCTCCACGGTGAGCGTCGCCTCGCCGATCTTGATCGCCACGCCCGGCTGCACGATGGCGTCGTTGGTCAGCGAGCGACCGGCCAGCTTGGGCGGAAGCACGCCGGGCTTGGGCTTGATCGTCACGCGCCCGCCCTGGATCACGAGTTCGGCGTGCAACTCGGCCACGCCCGCGCCGCTCAGCTTGAGCGCGGCCTGCGGCCCGCTGCCGATGCTGATCACGCCGTCGCCGACCTTGAACGCGCGGCGCTTGCCGCCCTCTTCGAGAATCAACTTCGTCATGGCGGCGGGCTTCCCAGCTAGTGCTCGAGTTCCTTCTCGAAGGCGCGATCGGCGCCGAAATTCTGCGTCCAGTAGTTCGAAGCGAGGCCGCTGGCCATCTCGCGGTGCGAGGCCATCAGCAGGTTGCGGTGGTGACCGCTGGACTGCGACCAGCCGTCGTGCGCCGCCTTGGGGTCGCCGCCGATCATGGCGCAGTTCTCGCTCACGCCGCTGTTGTACCCTGCCAAGCGCGCGCGATCACTGGGCGTGCGGCGCTCGGGGTCCTTCTCGAAGTGCCCGAAGTCGCCGGTGTTCGCCATGTAGTCGCTGTGCATCTGCGCCGCGACCTGGATCTGCGGGTTCCACGCCACGCTGCGTCGCCCGAACAGTTGCCGGTAGCGATTGGTGATCCGCACCTGCTCGCGCTCGGCCAGGTCGGGCGTGCTGGGCGTCGAGTTGGAGGCCTTCTCGCGCTCGAGTTGAGCCCACAGCCGTTCGTTGCGCGCCTCGACCGCGCGCGACCGATCGAGTTCGCGCCGCTCCTCCACCGTCCAGGCGAACTGCGTGAGATCGACGCTCTCCGCGCCTTGCGGCAGCGCCAGCACCCAGTCGGGGACGCTCTCGGGCAGCACGAACGGTGCGCGCACCGACTCGAAGGTCGCGCGGCACCACTCGAGCTCGTCGAGCGCGGCGACGAAGTCCTTGGGCAGCTTGACCGCGCGCGAACGCTCCCACACGGCGCGCAGCGCGCCCACGGCCTCGTTGACGTCGCGCTGGGCGCGCGCGTAGTCCGCGGCGGTGTTCGGCGGCTCCGGCGGGTTGTACGGGTAGAAGTAGACCTTCTCGTCGAAGATCAGCTCGAGCGCCCGGCGGCGCGCGGCGTCGAGTTCTTCGCGCAGGCTCGCCACGGCGCGCAGTTGCTCGAGCGCGCGATGCTTGGCGACACGCGTCACCGCGGCCACCGCGCGCGCCGACAGCGCCGAGCGAACCGTGTCGGGTGACGCGCCCGAGGCCAGCGCTTCGAAGGCGCGCGCGCGCTCGAGCGCATCGGCTCGCAGGAAGCGACGCTCGAGGTCCGCGTCGACCGCCGCCGCCTCGTCCGCGGCCGCCGCCTCGACGCTCGACCACTTGCCCTGCGCGAGCAGGAAGCGCTGGGTCGCGCCAAGCCCGCCGCGCGAGCGCGAGACCATGCTCGCCGCGATCGCCGACTCGATCGCGCCGCGCTCGACCATGCGCGCCAGCTCCTCGGCCGCGGCGTCGCGGTCTGCGCCGCCCATGGCGAGCGCCTCGGCGATCGCGCCGCGGCGCGCCAGCGCCGAAATCGAGTCGACGTTGACCACCACGCGCTGCAGGCGCTCGAAGCCGAGCGCGTTCCAGCCCAGCTGCTGACCGTCGACGTTCCAGCCGGTCACTTCGATGGCCTTGACGCCCCACTTCGCGAGCTTCGCGCCGTGCACCGGCCACGCTTCGAGCAGCTCGCGGCGCAGTGTCAGCCGCGCGCGCAGGTCCTGGGCGAACTCGACGCAGTCGTCGCGCAGATCGCCGGCGAACAACTTGCCGCTGGCCGCCAACAGACAGCGCCGCGCATAGGCCAGTTCGCCCGCCTCGGCGCGCGTGCGGGCGAGGTCGATCAGCGCCTGCGCATCGAGCTCGGGCGGCTCGGGCGCGGCCTCCCAGGGCCCCTCGGCGGCGCTCGGGGCCCGCGCCAGTTCGGCGTCGGCGTCGTCCGCGAGCTCGAAGGGCGTGAAGGGCGTCTCGTCGGGCGCCACGTAGCTGCGCGCGCGCTCGTCGAGGTCCGCCAGCAGCCCCGAGAGCTTCTCGAACGACTTGGAGGGCGGGAAGCGCTCGGAGTGCTTGGCCAGCCAGGCGTGCGCCTCGCGCGCCGAGACCTCGCGCTCGATCTGGTGCGCCTGCGCGACCAGTTGGTCGGCCTCGGCCTGCTGCCCCTCGCGCAGCGTCGCGCGCAGCTCCGAGAGGTTGCCCACGCGCTCGACCGGCTGGTCGGCCAGCATCACCAGCAGCTCGTCCGCGCGCTGCCATTCCTTGGCGGCCAGCGCAGTGCGCACTTCGGCGCGCATGCGTGCGCCCAGGCTCTCGTCGATGCCGTTCGCCTTGGCCACGACGGGCGCGTCCCCGCGCGCGCGGCGCGCCGCTGCGGCCTGGGTGAAGCGCTCGGTCAACTCGCTGAGCGCCGCCTCCAGCCGCTGGCGTGAACGCGCGTTCTGTTCGCGCTCGCGCCAAGTGTTGAGCTGATCGCGGATCTGGTTCTGGGTGAGCTCGCCCGAGCGCGCGAAGAGCTCGTCGATCTGCTCGACCGTTCGCGCTTCGCGAGCGCGCAACTTGTCGATCTCGGCCAGCAGCTCGCGCGCCTGGGAGGAGTCGAGCGCGCTCAACTGCCGCTGGGCGAAGTCGAAGTCGCCGGCCGCGATCGAGGCGCGCGCGCGGTCGAGCGTGTCGCGCTCGCCACTGCACCCGCCCAGGAGCGCGAGCGCCGCGAACATCGCTGACGGAAACGAGGCGGCCCAGGCGGCCGGCCGCAGGAAACGAAGGCACCGATCGAGCATGGCGTGAGCTGGGGCGACGGACGGCGCGCGGGTCGCCGGCGTCGCGGATCTGTGCGACTTCACACGGCTGCGCTCGTTTGCACCCCAGAGTACCCGCGTCTCCCCGAACGGTCACCAAAGCCCGGCCCCAGCCCTCCGTGCGCGCCGCGAAGGTGGAGGTGCGCGGCCGCGGCCTCCAGCCCGGAGCTTTCACCAGAGGCGCGGAGAGGCCGCGAAAGCTCGGCGCCGTGCAACGCGTTGCGTCGGGGTCTCTCAAGGGTTCCCGCGTAAGGCCGCAACGCGGCCGTGGGCGTGCATCCCTTGGCATGCTCGCCAGCGGGAGCGACCTGGCAGGACGCTCCGGAACGAACCCGGCGCGACGGCGCAGCGCGGCGCGGGATGGCGCGGCCGCACTAGGTTCTGGTGAGAGCTGCGGGCTAGGCTCAGTCGCCGCAGCGGCTCGCACTGCCGCGCAACGCCGCCGCCAACCCACAGGAACTCCGCTCGTGCCCGCCAGCTCCACCGCGCATCCGCTCGACGAACTCGACCAGGGCTACGCCCGGCTGCACACCGCCAAGGAAGACGCCTTCTGGCGCGCCAAGATGGGCCTGGAGGACGACGCCCGCGCCGCGCACGAGGAGCTCGAGCGCCGCGAGGTCAGCCTGCAACGCTTCCTCCAGGCGCCCGAGCAACTCGCGCGCGCGAGAGAGCTGCTCGCTGGCGCGCGCGACGAACGCGAGCGCGAGCGGGCGAAGGGCTGGGTCGCGACCTTCGAGTCGCACGTGATCGACAGCCCGGCCGCGCGCGAGCTGGCCGAGCAGATCACCGCCGCCGAGTCGCGTCTGGAGCACGCGCGCGGCGCGATGGAACTGGGCTACCGCGGCGAGTCGGGTGAGTTCGTGCGCGCGAGCAGCGTCAAGCTCTCGAGCCTGCTGCGCTCCGCGCCCGACGAAGCCACGCGCCGCGCGGCCTGGGAGGGGCTGCGCTCGATCGAGCCCTTCGTGATCGACGCCGGCTTCCTCGATCTGGTGCGCCAGCGCAATCGCCTGGGCCGCATGCTCGGCGCCGAGGACTACTACGACTGGAAGACGCGCCGCGTCGAAGGGCTCAGCAAGGCTCAGGTGTTCGCCTGGCTCGACGACCTCGAGCGCCGCACGCGCGACGCCGCGCAACGCGCGATCGACGAAGCGCGCGCGCGACACGGCGCTGCGCTGACGCCCTGGAACTTCTCGTGGCTCGTGGCCGGCGACGTCACGCGCGAGCTCGACCCCTACTTCCCCTTCCGCGCCGCGCTCGAGCGCTGGGGCCGCTCGTTCGCCGGCATGGGCGTGCGTTACCGCGGCGCGCGGCTGGTGCTCGATCTGGTCGACCGGCGCGGCAAGTACGAGAACGGCTTCATGCACGGCCCCGTCGTCGCGTGGCGCCGCGCCGGCGAGCTCATCCCCGCGCGCATCCACTTCACGGCGAACGCGATTCCCGGGATGGTCGGCTCGGGACAGCGCGCCATGGCGACGCTGTTCCACGAGGGCGGCCACGCGGCGCACTTTGCGAACATCGACATGCCCAGCCCCTGCTTCGGCCAGGAGTTCGCGCCGACCTCGGTGGCTTTCAGCGAGACGCAGAGCATGTTCTTCGACGCGCTGATCGACGACGCCGACTGGCAGTCGCGCTACGCGCTCGATGTCGACGGCCGGCCGGCGCCGCTGGAGCTGATCGAGCGCGCGATCGACGCGCAGCAACCCTTCGCGGCCTGGAACGTGCGCGCGATGCTCGCGGTGTGCTACGGCGAGAAGGCGCTGTACGAGCTCGAGGACGACGCGCTCACGCCCGCCGGGGCGCTGCGCGTCCTGCGCGAGGTCGAGCGCAAGCTGCTCTTGCTCGAAGACGGCGCGCCGCGGCCGATCCTGGCCGTGCCGCACCTCTTGAGCGGCGACTCGAGCGCCTACTACCACGGCTACGTGCTGGCCGAGATGGCCGTGCACCAGACGCGCGAGCACTTCCGCGCGCGCGACGGGCATCTGGTCGACAACCCGCGCATCGGGCCCGAACTGGCGCAGGCCTGGTGGCGGCCGGGCAACAGCGTCAGCTTCGGCGAGTTCGTGCGGCGCTTGACCGGCCGCGAGCTGAGCGCGAGCGCAATGGCCGAGAGCGTCAACCGCAGCGCGGCGCAAGCGCGCGAGGAGGCCCGCGCAAGCATCGCGCGCCTGGCGCAGGTCCCGCCGCACACCGGCCCGATCGAACTCGACGCGCACATCACCGTGGCCCACGGGCGCGAGACGGTGGCGGAGCTGCGCGGCGACTTCGAGGCCTTCAGCGCGGACTTCGCGCGGTGGATCGATGGACAGTCCGCAGCAGGCTGAGCACGACTCGCGCGCCCGTTGGACGGCTCGTCTGGCGCTGCTCGCGGCGGCGGCGATCGGCCTGGGCGCGGGCCTGCACTACGCGCGGCTGGGCTACATGCCGCTCGACCAGTCGATCGCCTTCGACGGCGGCTGGCGCGTGCTGTGCGGCCAGGTTCCGCTGCGCGACTACTTCGCGCCCAACGGTTTCCCCATGCACGCTGTGCAAGCGCTGTTCTTCGCGCTGTTCGGCGTGAACTGGCTGGCTCTTTGCCTGCACGCAGCGCTGGTCAACGCGGCGGCGTGCGCGCTCGCGCAGTCGCTGCTGACGCGCGCCGGACTGCGGCCCGCGAAGGCGCTGGCGTTCTCGGCGGCGACCGCGTTCGTGTTCTCGCCGCCCTTTGGCACGCCCTACATGGAGACGCACGCGTTCCTGTTCTGCCTGGCGGCGCTCAGCGCGGCCTGGAGCGCGTGCGCGGGGCGCACTGCGCGCGTGCGCAACGCGGCCAGCTTCGCGCTCGGACCGCTGCTCGCCCTCGCCTACCTCGACAAGCAGATCCCGTCGGTGTTCTTCCTCCCGCTGTGCCTGGCCTTCAGCGCCTTTGCACCGCACGGACGCTGGCGAGCCCTGGCGCGCATGCTGCTCTCGCTCGCCGTGACCGCGACGGCGCTGCTCGCCGGCGCCTGGATGCTCGGCATCGAAGCACGCGACGCGGATCTGTACTTGCGCCAACTGCCCGCCGAAGAAGGCGCGCGCCGCATCGACTACGTGCCCGACCTCGCGAGCTTGCTGCGCCGCTTCGAGGAGACGCGCGAGCAACTGGGGCTGTGGTCGATCGCCGCGGTGCACGCGCTCGGACTGCCCGCGCTCTTGGCCGCGCTGCTCCTCGCGCGCCGCTGGTGGGGACGGTCCGACTGGCCGTGGGCGCGTCCGTTGGGCGCGGCGGTGCTCGCGCAGGCGCTGCTGCTCGCCTGCCTGGGCTTCATCGCGCTCACCAGCAACGACAAGGAACTCGGCGTGCCGCTGGTGTTCCTCGCCTCGGGCCTGGCGGCCGCGGCGCTCGAAGGCGCGGGGCGAGCACTGGGCCCGCGCGCGCAACGCGTCGGCGCGCTGGCGGGGCTGGCGCTGGCCGTCTTCGCGCTGCGCGACGCGTGGCGCTTCGACCGCAACGTGAACGCGACGCGCAAGGTCAACGACATCGTGTTCGACGCGGCTGCGGCCGAGCTCGCCGGCGCGGAACTCCCGCAGGCCTGGCATCCGCTGCGCTGGGCGACGCCGCGCCTCGTCAGCTACGGCGCCGCGGACGTGAGCGCGCTCTCGAGCCACCTCGCGCAGCGTCCCGGCGCGTTCTGGCTGATCGGAGACGCCGCCGTGCTGTACGGCGCGTGCGGCAAGCCCTCGGTGCTCCCGGCGCTGTGGTTCCACCCTGGCCTGACCTTTCCGCTGCCGGGCGACGCGCGCTTCGAAGCCTTCGAGGCGCGCCTGATCGAGAATTTCGAGCGCTACGACGTGCGCACGGTGGTGATCGAGCCGCGCGTGTGGATCGGCTATCGCGCTGCGCCGGGCGAGACGCCCAAGGCGCGCTACGTCACGCTCGAGACCTTCCCGCGGGTGGCGCAGCTGGTCAGCGAGCGTCTCGCGAACGAGCGCTCGTTCGGTCCGATCCGCGTGCTCGAGTTGCGCTGAGGGGCCGCTCGCGCAGCGGGAAGACGCCGTAGGAGTGCGCCAGGCTGGGCCTGCGGCCGAGCGCGAACACCGCGTGCCAGCACACGTCGTCGGGGCCGTGCGAGGGCAACAGGATCGAGTCGCCAGCGCGCAGCACGTACAGCTCGCCGGCCTGCGCGAGTCGACGGCTGAAGGCGGGCGTCGAGTTGAGCAGCTTGCCGAGCAGCGGGTCCGAGGTCTCGTCCAGCGCTCGCAGCGCCTTGCGCGCAGTCCCCGCGCGCCGCCGCAGCGCCGCCGTTCGCGCGCCGGCCGCCACGTGCTCGGCGAGTCGCCGCTTGGGCAACGCGAACCACGCGGTGGCGCCTTCGAGCTGCGTGTACGCGACGCCGAGCTGGCGCGGCTCGTCGTCGTGGTGGAACGTCGCGCCGCCGCCGGGAGCGTTGCTGTAGATGATGCGCTCGCTCAGGCGGATGCGCCGGCCGAGGAGGCGCTCCAGCGTGTCGAGCAGGTCCCGGTTCTCGTCGATCACGCGGCACTCGGGGAAAAGCGCGCGTGCGAAGGCGTCGCTCCAGCGCGCGCGGCGCGTCTCCTTCTGCCAGTCGAGCAGCGCTTCGGCGCCGAACGAGAAGCGGATGCGCAGGCTGGCGTCGCGCTCGTCGTAGGCGATCCACGAGAGCTTGGCGTACAGATCACGCGCCACGGCGCGCCCCGCGCTCGAGAGCGCGTCCACGAACAGCTTCTCGATCTCGCGCGTGTCGCCCAGATCGATGGTCACGCCGGCCGGGCGGAACGGCGCGCGCGCAAGTCGACGCGCTGCGATCGCCTCGAAGCTGGCGCCGCCGCGCACGGCCTCGAACAGCGCGAGCGCCCGTTCGATCGCGCGCGCGTGCTGGCGCACTCCAGCGCTGGCGATCCCGCGCAGGACGATCGGCTCGTCAGCGTCCCAGCGAATTGGCTGCGCCTCGAACGGCGTCGAGCCGGCGGGCGCGAGCGCGAAGTCGCCGTGGTCGACGCCGCGGCGTCGCAGGCGAACCTTGGTCGCTCTGGAAGTGGGCCCCATCGCAGGCCGCGAACGATAGCGAGGCGCGCGGCTATCCTCGACCCCATGGCCTTCGTCGACACGCGCACCGCAGCGCGCTTTGCTGCGGACAAGCTCTCCAAGGTCGGGCTGTTCGAGACCGAGCACATGTTCTGCGACCTGTACTGCCTCGAAGCGGGTCAGGCGCAAAAGCTCCACGCGCACGCGGGTGCGACCAAGTTCTACTTCGTGCTCGAAGGGCGCGTGCGCGTGCGCCTGGGCGAGCAGGAGCGGGAGCTCTCTCGCGGCGAACTCGCCTGGTCCGCGCCCGGCGAGGCGCACGGCGTGGAGAACCACAGCGGCGCACGCGCGGTGCTGCTGGTGGTCATGGGGCCCAACCCCAACGCGCGCCGCGCCTGACCGGGCGGCGCCGCGTGCGCGGCGCGACGGGCGCGAGGATGCGGAGGTCCCGGAAAACACAGCGCGCCGCCGTCCGCGAGGACGACGGCGCGCTGCCGCTTGGCTCAGACTGCGATCAGGGGGCCGTGACCCACTCCAGACCGCCCGAGAGGTTGGTCGTGCCGGGCGCCGCGGGGTCGCGGAACCAGGCCTGCGAATTGACGGTCGCACCGGCCAGGAAGGGCTGGCCGAGCGAACCGGGGTTCGACGTCAGGTAGCTCAACCAGTCCTCCGAGAACGAGCCGGTGCAGGTCCCGAAGGTCCCGCCCGAGTTCTGCGTGCCCATGCGCTGGACCGGAGACTTGACGCACAGCGTGCTGGTGCTGCCCGGCGACCAGACCGACGAGGCGCGACCGCTGACGCCGTAGAAGGTCAGACCGGCGCGTTGCCCCTCGACCGACGCGACCGTGATCGTGAAGCCCGAGCTGGCGCTGATGCTCGGCGTTCCGATGAAGCCGATGGCCGGGTTGCAGCCGCTGCTGGTGGTGCTGGTGGTGCAGTAGGTGACCGGACCCGGCGCCGTCGAGGTGAAGCTCTTGGTGCTCGAGACGCCGACGTTGCCGCGGCGGTCGGTGGCGCGGACGCGGTACTCGACCGTGCCGACCAGGTTGCCCGGCATGAGGCCGCGCCAGATCTGGCCCTGACTAGAGACCATCGCGACTTGCGTGAAGGCCACGGCCGGGAGCACGCGGTACTCGAGCTGGATGTCGATGTACCAGGTCTCGTAGTACGAGGCGTTGTCGTAGACCTGCACGCGCACCACGGTCGGGTTCGCACCCGGCGCGCGGTTCGGCGCCTGCTCGAGGTTCGCCGGACGCGGCGCGCGCGTGTCGGCGATGTTGGTGTTGTTGGTCAAGTAGTACTGCGCCGCGTTGACGTCGTTGGCGACGATGATGTCGGTGTCCCCGTCGTTGTCGAGGTCCGCGCAATCGGCGTCGAGCGCGACGCGGTTCAACGTCGGCAACTGGGTGCTGGTGACGTTGGTGTAGGAGAAGTTGCCCGAACCCGTGAAGTTGTTGCGGTACAGCTTGTCCTGGCCCGAGAAGTTGGCGACGTACAGGTCGAGGTCGCCGTCGTTGTCGTAGTCGACGAAGTCGCCTTCGTTGTCATCGGCGCCCGAGCCCGACAGCACGGTGATGTTCGAGAACACCCCCGGACCGTCGTTGCGCATCGTGATGTCGTCGAAACCGAAGGCCGCCTGCCAGTTGAGGCCGTACAGGTCGAGGTCGTTGTCGTTGTCGCAGTCGCCCATCTCCTGCTCGTAGTGGCCGTCACCGGTCGACCAGCCGGCCGGGAAGGCCGCGGTGGTGATGTCGGTGAAGCTGGTCAGCACGCCGCCGTTCTCGGCCAGGCGGTTGCGGAACATGCGGGGCAGTTCCTGGCGCGCGCCGTGCAGGATGTCGAGGTCGAGGTCGCCGTCGATGTCCATCACGTCGATGTCGAGCGCGGAGCTGGCGACGTCGGCCTGCGTGCCCGTGTTGTTGTTCGTGTTGGCCGACTGCGTGCCCTGCGCCCAGATCGCCGGGTTGCCGTTGGAGATGCTCTGCGCCGTCAGTCGGAAGCCCGAGGGGTTGAACTCCTGGAACTGGCCGACGCCGTTGTTCAGGAACAGACGCGTCGGGACGTTGCCGTTGAAGGCGCCGCCGTAGCTCGAGTGAACGAGGTCGAGGTCGCCGTCGTTGTCCAGGTCGCCGAAGTCGCAGTCGCAGGAGAAGTCGATGAAGCCGTTGCCGAGCAACTGCGTCGCCGCGATCGAGGTCGGCGGCGTGTTGAGTCCGATCCAGCGCGCGGAACTCTCGTCGACGTAGAAGCCCATCACGCCCGCCTGCGCGCCGCCCATGTTGATCCACCAGCGGTTCGACTGGTTGGAGAGCTGCGAGGTGTTCGAAACGTAGATGTCGAAGTCGCCGTCGTGGTCCACGTCCGCGAACTCGATGTCGCGGCTCTGGTCGAGCACGGCGGGGAACTGCGTCGCGGTGCGATCGACGAAGAAACCGATCGTGCCGCCCGCCTCGAAGCCGCGGTTGATCCAGATGTTGTTCTGGTCGTCGCCGTCGTCCCCGCCCTGCGCGAGGACCATGTCGAAGTCACCGTCGTGATCGACGTCGGCGAAGTCCACGTTCTCGGTGAAACCACCGGTGCCGGGGATCTTGGCCGGCGTCAGGCCGAAGGCCTGCGCGGACGCAGTTTGGGAGAGGCCTGCCACGCCGACGAATCCGACGAGCACGCCAACGAACGATCGTCTTGCCATGTTGCTGCGCTTGGGGTTGAGGGCCGTTGCGGCGCACCGCGCCGAGTGGAGTTCGGCGCGGAATAACTCGCCCCACCGCGCGCCGCCCAGGGCTCGCAGCTGCGTGTCCGCCGCAGGATCTTGCGCGTTGAACTATACCCGTCGACCCGCGTTGTCGCCCGCTCCGCATGGAGAACCCACGCAACTCTCGCGCATCGGCGATGACGCCCGAGCGCCGTGGCGCTGCGAAAAACTTGCGAGGACCACGCGAGACAATGGAACCCGAGGCGCTCTTCGAACGTCGTCCCGCCGCAGTCCCGTCGGCGGCTCGCGCTCAGCGGGTGCGGGCCGAGAGCGCGCCGAGCAACGCGCCTTGCAGCGCCGGGTCGGCTGCGCCGACTCGTCCGGCCAGTCGATCGACCTCCGACGCTCCGCCCCATTCGCCCAAGGCAAATCCCACCCGTCGCAGGTCGCGCTCGGTGACGCCGGCCGGCGGCCGGGTCAACTCCGCCCGCAGGGCATCGATGCCGCCCTGCGCCACGAGCAACGCAGCCGCCAGGACGCTGCGGTTCCAGGGTTCGCTCCAAAGCGCCGCGCGCAGGAGCGGCACGACTGCGGCGTCGCGCGCGACGATCAACGCCAGAGCCAGCTCCACGTCGACCTCGAGATCGTCGCCCAGCGGAAACAGCTCGCGCACCAGTTCGAGGTCGCCCAAACCGTAGCCGCGCGCCAGGGAGGCGATCGCGCGCGCTCCGTCGACGCCTCTGGGCCGCTCGTCGCGCAGGCGCTCGCGCAGCGCGACGCGCGAGCGGGTCTCGCCGTGGTAGGCGAGCTCGGCGTCGACCTTCAACCTCAGGCTGTCGCTGGCGCGCGCACGCGCGATGGACAGCAGGTCGCGGACGCGGCGGTCGGCGCTCGCCGCGGCCAGCGCTTCGACCAGTTGCGCGCCTTCGCGCGAGAGCGGCGTCAGTCGCTCCGCGCTCGCGTCTGCGCCAGCCGCCGGCCGCCCCTGCCCCGCGCCGGCCGGCTCGCCTTCGCCACCGCGCGGCTCCTTGGTGCGACCCTCGCGCGGCTCGCCGCCCTCGCGCTTCGCGCCGCGCGCAGCGGGCTTGGCGCCGGCCCCGGCGCGCTGTTGTTCCTTCGCCAACTGCTCGGACAGCCAGCGCGTGGTCTTGTCGATCTCCAGCGTCGTTCGCAGCTCGCTCGCGGCGCTCTCGCTCCCCAGCCGAAACTGGGCCACGAGCACCGCGGCGCGCACGGCCGAATCCTCGTCGCGCGCCAGCGCCTCGAGCATCGGCAGCGAGCGATCGGCGGGCACGAAGGCCAGCGCGCGCGCGGCCGCCGCTCGCACCGCCGGATCGGCGCTGCGCGCTGAGAGCTCCACCAAGTCGAGCGCGCCCGGCGCCTGCGCCTTCGACAGGAGCTCCATCGCCGCCGTCCGGGCCTGGGGTTCGAACCAGGCGCGGCGCAGGATCGGCTGGCAAACCGCCTCGAGCCGCGCCTGCTCGATCTCGTCGACCAGCGTCACCCACTCGCGCTCGTCGAGCGGCTTGAACAACTCGTCGTCGATCATGCGCGAGAGTTCGGTCGGCATGGCGCGCACGACGCCGCGCAGGCGCTCGGGTACTCCGCCGGCGAGCGTGACCTCGAGGTAGTGGTCCTTGATGCCCGCGCGCGAAAGCTCGGCCGCGGCGCGGTAGACCACGCGCGAGAGCAGGCGCTGATTGCGCGTGAGGTCTTGGGTGAGCAGCGTCGTCCAGGCCTGCTCGTCGACCAGCCCGAATCGCCGCGCGGCCTCGAAGCGCAGCTCGAGGAAGGCGTGCGCCACCTGCGACTCGACGGGCGGGTCGAGCGCGAAGCCCAGCGCGTCCCGCGCGGAGGCCTGCAGTGCATGGGCGCTCTGCGAGGCGATCTCCTCGACCAGCGCACGCGCCGCCGGTGCGCCGTGGCGCACGAGTGCAAACAGGGCGTACTCCGCGAGCGCGGCGCGCTTGGTCGCCAGCTCCCGCAGCACTTCGATGTCCGCCGAGCGCAGTTCGCCGAGCGCCAGGATCGCCGCCTGTCGCAGCGCGAGCGGCCCCTCGCTCGCGTAGGACTCCAGCCGCGCGCGCTCGGTCGCCACGCGAGCGCAACCCAGGGCCATCAGCGCCGCGGCCTGGCCCGACTCGCTCGGCGCCAGGCGCTCGAACTCGCGCAGCGCCGCCGCGTGGGTGCGCGGCCCGAAACTCACGCGCGCGTCGCGCTCGAGGCGCTCGGAGAAGCCCGTCACCGACTGCAGCTGCGCGTAGGTGGGCTCGTCCTCGGCGCCCTCGGAACCCGCCGCGGCGGACGGCGCGGAAGACTGCGCCGCCTGCGCGCGCGCGGCGCGCACACGCGCAGCTTCACGCTCGCCCGCACCGGACTGGGCGCGCGCCGGCTCGGAGGTCGGGCTCTGCGCCGAAGGCGGAGCGGACGCGGACGCGCTCGCGGGTGTCGGCGTCTGCGCGAACGCGGAACTCGCGCAAGCGAGCAAACTGGCGAACAGAAGCGATCTCATGGCGCTGTGCAGCGCGCTTTTCGGCGACTGCCGGCAGCATGCTGCACAAACGCTGCGCGAAAGTCGCGCCCGGCCCGTGCGCCCCGACTCGCCGCGGCGCGAACGGCGCTTGGCTCGCGCGCCGCTGTCCGTCAACGCGCGCGGCGCTCAGCGCCTCTCGCCGATGTACCCCGTCTCGCGCAGCTCCTTCTCGAGCGCCTCGAGCGCCTCCGGGCTCAACTCCGGGAGAGCCGCCGCGCCGCTCCGGCCGGTAGCGCCCCTGGCGAGCTCGCGCTGCAGCCTCCCCATCAGGGTCGCCGCCTCCTTGGCGCGCGCGCCGACGAGGTTGCGCGACTCGCGTGGATCCGTTGCCAAGTCGTACAGCTCGTGCTGCCCGTCGCTAGAGCGGATCAGCTTGAAGTTCTCGACGTACAGCGCGTCGCGCTCGCGCTGGAAGCGGCCTTTCCAGCTCGCGGTCAGATCGCGTTGTCGCGCGTAACGCGCCTGCGCGAAGTGTCCTGGGGCGCCGCGCGCACCGGCGAAGGCATCGCCATCGGGCCGCGCCTTCGGGCAGGCCTCATCCAGCATCAGGCCCGCCACATCGGCGAGCGAGATCGGGGCCTCGAGCACACGCCCGGCGCGCTGGCCGGGGCGCTTGACGAGCAGCGGCACACGCAGCGCCTCCTCGTAGACGTCCTTGGAGTGTTCGACCAGATCGTGCTCGCCGAAGTACTCGCCGTGGTCGGCGGTCACGACGATCAGCGCGTCGTCGAACAGGCCGCGCTCGCGCAGGCCGTCGAACAGCTGGCCCAGGCCCGCGTCGAGGTTGGCCAGCGCCAAGTCGTAGTTGTCCACCACGCGCTGGACCATCTCCGGCGGCGGCGGATCCTCGCGCTCGAAGACGTGCAGGTATAGCGCATCGAGCGAGGCGACGGCGTCGGGCTCGCCCGGCGCAGGCGGAGCGGGCAACTGCGCCGCGCGTTCGGGAGGCAGCGGCGCAGTGTTGTAGGGCCGGTGCGCGTCCATGTAGTTGAGGAACACCAGCCACGGTCGGCCGGCTTCGCGCGCGCCCAGCCACTCGAGCGCCAACTCGCTCATGCGCGGCGCGGGATGGCGCTCGTTCACGAACAGCGCGAACCCCTGGTCGAGACCCATGCGCGGGTTGACGTAGCCCTTGTTGGCCACGAACGCGCCCGTGTCGTAGCCGGCGGCCGCGAGCGCTTCCGCCAGGGTCACTTCCTCGGGCCGCAGCGGAGCGGCGTCGGCAATCGCTCCACCGGGCAGCTTCAGGGCGTCGGCGCCGTGCAGGTAGGCGGGCTTGCCGGTGAAGAGCGAAGCGTGGCTGGGCAGGGTCCAAGGCGCAGTCGAACGCGCCGTGACGTAGCGATCGGCGCCGGCCGCGAAGGCGTCGAGCACAGGCGTCGTCGGCCGGCCGTAGCCGTAGCACGAGAGATGGTCGGCTCGAACCGTGTCGAGCACGATCAGCACGACGTTGCGGGGCGCGGGCTCGGCCGAGCACCCCAGGCACCATCCGAGCGCCACGGCCTGCGCCCAACCGGACCACCAGGGGCGCCGGGGCGCGCTCCCAACCCTGCGTGTGCAATCCATCGAACTCGAAGCCTAGCACGGCCTCCCCGCGCGCTCTCCGTGGGCGGAGAGCTGCCCTCCGCTCGCGGGCGTCGATACCATGCCAAGCCTTTCGTCCGCGCCTGCGGCAGGTGCTTCTTCAGCCTCCTGCGCCGCGCGACCGACAACCTCCCCTTGCGCGGCCGCTGAAGTCCCCGAGCCGCCGTCCCCATGCCCCAGGCCGCCCGCCCCTCGCCCCGAGTCGTCGATCCCCTGCGCAGCGGCGACCGCGTGCTCGTGATCGGCGGCGGACCTGCGGGGCTCACCGCGGCCTACTTGCTAGTGCAAGCGGGCGCGCGCGTGACCGTGCTCGAGGGCACGCAGATGCTCGGCGGCATCTCGCAGACCGCGCAGTACAAGGGCTATCGCTTCGACATCGGCGGCCACCGCTTCTTCACCAAGGTCGAGCCCGTCGAGCGCCTGTGGCACGAGATCCTCGGAGACGAATTCATCTCCGTGCCTCGCATGTCGCGCATCCACTATCGCGGCAAGTACTTCGACTATCCGCTCAAGGCCTGGAACGCGCTCTCGGGACTCGGACTGTGGCAGTCGGCGATGGTCGTCGCGAGCTACGCGCGCGCGAAGATCTGGCCCAACCCCGTCGAAGAGAACTTCGAGCAGTGGGTCTCCAACCGCTTCGGCAAGCGGCTGTTCAACATCTTCTTCAAGACCTACACCGAGAAGGTCTGGGGCATCCCCTGCACGGAGATCCGCGCCGAGTGGGCTGCGCAGCGCATCCAGAACCTCTCGCTCGCCAAAGCGATCCTCAACGCGGCCTCGATCCAGCGGCGCTCGACCGCGATCAAGAGCCTGATCAACGAGTTCCAGTACCCGCGCCTGGGCCCGGGGCAGATGTGGGAGATGTGCGCCGAGCGCATCGCCAAGCTCGGCGGCGAGGTGCTGCTCGAGCACAAGGTCTCGCGCATCGAAACGCGCGGTTCGCGCGCCGTCGCCGTGCGCTGCAACACGCCGCAGGGTGAGAAGCGCTTCGAGGCCGAGCACGTGATCTCGACCATGCCGGTGCGCTCGCTGGTGCGCGCGCTCGAGCCCGCGCCGCAGCAGTCGGTGCGCGACGCCGCCGAGGGCTTGAAGTACCGCGACTTCCTCGTCGTCGCTCTCATCCTGAAACAGGAAAACCTCTTCCCCGACAACTGGATCTACATCCACACGCCGGGCGTGAAGGTCGGGCGCATCCAGAACTTCAACAACTGGTCGAAGGCCATGGTGCCCGAGGCCGGGCGCACCTGCCTGGGCCTGGAGTACTTCTGCTTCGAAGGCGACGGGCTGTGGACTTCGAGCGACGCGGAGCTCGTGGCGCTCGCGACGAAGGAACTGGGGCTCCTGGGACTCGCCGATCCCAAGCTGGTCGTCGACGGGACCGTGGTGCGCATGCCCAAGGCCTATCCGATCTACGACTCGGTCTACCGCCAGCACCTCGACACGGTGCGCGCGCACATCGACGGGATCTCGAACCTGCACCCGGTCGGTCGCAACGGGATGCACAAGTACAACAACCAGGACCACTCCATGCTCACCGCGATGATGAGCGTGTGGAACATGCAGGGCGCGTCCCACGACGTGTGGGAAGTCAACACCGACTACGAGTACCACGAGGAGCAGCGGCTCGAGGCCAAAGCGAGCGCCGCGCAGCCCGTGGCCTGAACTCGCCCATGGCTGCTTCGCAGGACTCGGCCGGCGCACAAGCGAGCGCGTACGTGCGCAGCTTCAACCGCTTCGAGCTCAAGTACCTCGCGCCGATCGCCGCAGCGCGCGCCTTTGCCGAAGAACTCGCGCTTCACGCGCGGCCCGATCCGCACTCGGGGCTCGCTGGCTATCCGGTGTACTCGCTGTACTGGGATTCGCCGGAGCTGACCTTCTTCTGGGAGAAGCTCGACGGCGAGAAGCTGCGCCGCAAGCTGCGCTTCCGCCGCTACGAAGGCCGCGACGAGGTCTACGTCGAGATCAAGCAGCGCACGGACCGCACGGTGCAGAAGCGCCGCACGCGCCTGGCGCTGGCCGAAGCCCTGGCGCTGTTCGACCGCGGCCAGATCGACGTCGAGCGCGAGTCCTGCGTGGGCGACGCCGTGCTGCAGGAGGCGCTGGTGCTCGCGCGCCAGCACAAGCTGCGCCCCACCGCGGCGGTGCGCTACCAGCGCCAGGCTTGGTTCGCGACCTTCGAGCCCGACCTGCGCGTGACCTTCGACACGCGCCTCCAGTACGACGCGCACGAGCTCGACCTCGCGCAGCCCTTCCGCACCGGCGCCTACCTGCTCGCGCCCGACTGGTGCGTGCTGGAGATCAAGTACAACGACCGCGTCCCGCAGTGGCTGCTCGCACTGGTGCGCCGCCACGGGCTGGATGTCGTGCGCTTCTCGAAATACTGCGCAGCAATCGACCTGGCGCGCTTCGACGGCCGCCACGGCTTGACCCGACTCAGCGCGTAGGAGCATCGATCCCCCCATGGACTTCAACGAGTGGTTCCGCGGCGCCTCCGCCGTCGGCGGCGACATCAGCGTGTGGCAGGCCCTTACGGCGCTGGCCGTGAGCTTCTTCCTGTCGCTCGTGCTCGCCTACGTCTATCGCCAGACGCACCGCGGAGTGAGCTACTCGGTCTCCTTCGTGCACTCGATGGTGCTGATGGCGATCACGGTCTCGCTGATCATGATCGTGATCGGCTCGAACGTGGCGCGCGCCTTCAGCCTGGTCGGCGCGCTCTCGATCATCCGCTTCCGCACCGCGGTCAAGGAGCCGCGCGACGTGGCCTTCCTGTTCGCGACCATGGCGGTCGGCATGGCGGCGGGCACGGGCTTCTACGACCTCGCCGTGCTGTTCACGCTGTTCGTCGGCCCGGCGGTGTACTTCCTCTACCGCTTCCAGATCGGCGCGCAGCCCACCAGCGAAGTGCTGCTCAAGGTCCAGATCGCCGGCGACCAGGACCATCGCACGCTGTTCCAGGAAGTCTTCTACAAACACCTGAGCCAGCACTCGCTGCTCTCGATCGAGACCGTGCAGGGCGGCGCAGCGCTGGAGCTGGTGTACTCGATCCACTTGAAGTCGGGCGTCAACGAGAGCGGCTTGCTCGAAGCGCTGCGCTCGCTCGTCGGCGCGCGCAAGGTCGTGCTGCTCTCGGGGGCGCAGAACGTCGACGTCTGAGCGCGGCCCCGTGGACTCGAGCCCGACGAGCGGCGGCGCGCGCGCCTGGATCCAGCGCAACGAGCGCGCGCTCGCGCTCGCCTGGATCGTCGGCTGCGCGCTGCTCCTCGCGGTGCTCGCGCTGTGGGGCCTTGGACTCAACGGCGCCGAGCGCGCGGTCGACCAGTGGCGGCGCGGATGGATCGAAGCCACCGAGCGCGCGCGAGTCGAGCTCGAGGCCGGCCGCACGGACGCCGCGCTCGCACGCCTGGAGCGCATCGTGGCCACGAACGGCGTCGACAGCGTCAAGCACCGCTACGACAAGGAGCACGAGCGCGCGCTGGCGCTGCTCGCCGACGCTTACGCCGCGCAGGGCCGCAAGGGCAAGACGCTCGCAACGCTCGAGCGGCTGTGCGCCTTCGACCCCAAGAACTACGACAACCACTTCCGCCACGCGCAGGCGCTGCTCGAGTTCGACGAAGGCGGCGCGGCCGTCGAGGCCTTCGAGCGCGTATTGGCGATCCATCCGACGCACTGGCCCTCCGTCGCCGCGCGCATCGACTTGGATTACAGCGCCGGCGCCTACGCGCCGATTCCGCCGCTGTACGAGCGCTACCTCGACGCGTGGCTGCTCGCGCGGCTGCGGCTCGTCGCAGGCGGGCGCGAGGCGTGGTTCGAAGTCCAGGCCGACGGCCGCGAGCACGAGGTGCAGTTCGAGCTCGCGCTGGACAGCGGCTGGAGCGGGCCGCTTGCGCTCGAGACGCGCGGCTACAGCGCACGCGTCGAGAGCCTGGAGCTGCTCCCCGCGCTGCGCGTCGGCGAGGCCGGGCGAAGCGCTGTAGTCGAGCTGCGCGGCGGAGAAGTCACGGCGAGTGACGTGAACTCGCGCATCGAGCTCGGCGAAGCGTCGCTGCCGAACGGCGCGCAACTCGTGCGCGTGACGCTGACCGTGTTCAAGCGCGTCGAGGCGCCGACCTGGGCGAAGGTCCGCAAGGCCTACCAGAACCGCCTGCTGCACGCAGAGCTCGATACTGCCGCACGCCGCACGCGCGTCGGCGGTTGCGACGCCGCGGGCACGCACTTCGAGGACTAGCGGTGAGCGCTGCCCCCACCACCGCAAGCAAAGGCGAGTTCGCGCTGGCCGCGCTCGCGCTCGGCGTGCCGCTGTGGTTCCTCGCGAGCGAGATCACGCCGCAGCCGTTCGTGTTCGGCTGGTCGAAGCGCTGGTGCCTCGCCATCGCCGGCTACGGCGCGTTCTACGCGCTGGCGCTGTGGAGCTATCGCGCTCGCCTCCCCCGCGCGCTCGCGCTCGTGCGCAAGGCCGCGGTTGCTCTCGCACTTTCGCTGTGGCTCGCGCTGGGCGGCATCGAGGCCGCGCTGCGCCTCGGCGATCGCCCCGCGTTCGAGCCGCTCGACAACTCCGGCCGGCACGTCGCCGACCCGGACGTCGGGCACGTCTACAAGCCCGGTCACGAGCAGGTGCTCCAGTCGCGCGAGTTCCGCGCGCTGTGGAAGAGCAACGCGCAGGGCGTGCGCGCCGAGCGCGACTACGGGCCCAAAGCGCAAGGCGTGGCGCGCGTCGTGTGCGTCGGCGACTCGTTCACGGCCTGCGACCAGGTCGACTACCCGCAGAGCTGGCCTGGCGTGCTCGAGCGCTGCCTCGGCGAAGAGCTCGGCGCGGGCCGCGTCGAAGTCGTCAACGCGGGCTTCCCCGGCTTCGGAACGGTCAACGAGGCGCGCTGGATCGCGAAGTTCGGCGCCGCGTTCGAGCCCGACGTCGTGCTGCTGGCGATGACGCCCAACGACCTGCTCGAGAACCAGTTCCCACTGCAGTACACCGCGCGCGACGGCGCGATGGTCTCGAGCGCGAGCACCGACGAGGATCGCGTGCGCCACGAGCGCCGCGCCGCGTGGTGGCGACTCGCGGCCGCGGTCGAGCGCAGCTTCCTCGCCGATCGCCTGCAGCGCTCGCCCGCCTTCAAGCGCCTCCTCGGCCGCCGCCCGTACAACCATCTCGAGGCCTACCTCGTCGAGCGCAACGAGAAGGCGCAGCGGCTCTACGAGCTCTCCGAGCGCTACCTGCTCGAAGCGCGCGCGAACGCCGCGGCGCTGGGCGCGAGCTTCGCGGTGCTCGTGATCCCCTACAACCATCAGCTCGCTCCGCTCGGGCCGGGCCTCGATCCAGCGCGCTTCGGCGACCACTGGCGAGCGTTCGGCGCCGCGCAGGGCTTCCCCGTCGTCGACGCGCGAGGGAAGTTCCTCGAACACCCTGCTCCGCACACGCTGCACTGGAAGGAAGACTCGCACTGCACGGCCGAGGGCTATGCGCTCGTGGCGCAGGCGGCGTGCGAGATGCTGATCGCGCAACGCGATGCGCTGGGCCTCGCGGAGGCGCTGCGATGAAGCGCCCGTTCTCCGGCGGCGGCCCTTGGTGGCGGCGCATCACGCTGCTCGACGCGCTCATGCTCACGCTGCCGGTCATGGCGCTCGCGCTGTGGCTGTTCATCGGCGCGGTGAGCGACTACGACCGCGTCCGGCAGTTCGACGACTGGTGGTCGCGCGCCACCAGCGTGCGCAAGTTCGGCTACTACCGCCTGCGCAGCGCGTGGCGTTCGCTCGAGATGAACGAGCTCGCCAAGGGCTTCTCGCCCGAGCGCGAAGACGCGCCGCGCCTGCGCATCCTGGTCGACCGCGACGAGTTCGCGCGCATCGAGCGCGACGCGGCGGCGCACTGGGGCGAGTGGGTCGACGTCGAGCTGCTCGACGCGGGGAATCGGACCAACGCCCGTTTGCGGTTGCGCGGCGACGGCAGCGCGCACTGGACCAGCGAAAAGAAGTCCTTCACGCTGCGCACCGAGAAGGACGAGCTCTACAAGGGCTTCCGCACGCTCGCCTTCAGCGTCAAGGACGTGCTGCCGCAGTGGCTGGTCGGAGCGATCGCGAAGGACTTCGGCCTGCTCGCGCCGGAGCAGCAGATCGTGCCGGTGTACTTGAACGAGCGCTTCTACGGCCTGCACCGCTTCGTCGAGCCCGTCGACGAGTCCTTCCTGCGCCGCAATCTGCGCATGCCGGGGAACATCTTCCGCGCCGACACCGCCGAGCGCGGCGACTACTTCAAGGGCCTGCCGCGCGAAGTGTTCGCCAACCCGCACATCTGGGATCGCGTCGCGAACAACGACCGGCCCGGCGCGTTCGGAACAGCGCTGCTCGAACAGTTCCTGCGCGATCTGAACGACTCTTCGGACGCGGGGCGCGAGCGCTTCATGAGCTGGCTCGACAGGGACGAGCTCTCGCGCCTCTTCGCCTTCCTGCTCGTGTGCGGCGACCCGTACCACATGAGCGGCGTGCACAACCAGTTCTGGTACGAGGACCCCACCAGCGGCAAGTTGCACCCGATCGTGTGGGACGTGCGCTTGCTCGACCTCGAGAAGCCGCCGAAGGGCTCGAACATCAACCGCTTCTGGCGCGCTGCGCTCGAGGATCCGCGCGTGTGGGACGGCGCCATGCGCGAAGTCGCGAAGTGGCTCGAGGGCGACAAGCTCTACAAGCTCGCGGAGCAGCGTGTGAACGAGGCGTGGGCCAAGTACGAGGCCGAGTTCGAGTACGACACGCTGCGCGCGGGCGTGATTCCGCCAGTCGGTGATCCGCAGTCGACGCTCGCGACGTTGCGCAAGAACCTCGAAACGCTGCGCGGGTGGATGAGCGACGTGCGCGTCGAGTATCGGGCCACGCCAAGCGCCACCGACAGCAAGCAACTCGTGCTCGATGTCGTTCTGAGCGGGCGGAGCGGTTGCTCCCTGGACGAACTGGAACTCCGCATCTCCGGCTCTCACGACGGCCAGCCGCGAATGCGGGTCGACCTCATCACGGCTCAACCGAGCGTCGAGCGCACGAGCTTCATCTCCGAGGCGGACATGGAGCCCGTCGCCGGTGCATCGAACCGACTCCGCTCACAGCGCCTCGCGTTGCCGCTCGCCGCGCGGATCGTCGGCGATGGCCATCAATTGATGCCGGCGCCGATCGCGTACCGCCTCGTCATCAGCGCCACGGACTTCGACACGGTCGTCACACGCGAGCACCAGCCGCGCGACTGCACGCCGCGCTTCACGAGGCGCCACGACGGAGCGCCCGTCGAAGCCGCAACGACGCAGTCGTCGAGCGCGCTCCCGCCGTCGGGCAACGTTCTTGGCACTGACGTGGACGAGCCCGACGGCGATCAGAGCTGGTCCGGCGAGCTCCATTTCGGCGCTGATGTCGTGCTCGGACCGCGCCAATTCCTGTCGATCGAGCCCGGTACGCGACTCACGCTCGACCCGGACGTCTCGATCCTCGCCAAGGGCCGCGTGCTCGCCATCGGAACCGCCGAGCAGCCGATCACGATCACGTCGAGCGATCCGCTGCTGCCGTGGGGCGTTTTCGCGCTGCAAGGTGAAGGCGCGAACGGCTCGCGCTTCGAGCACGTCAGGTTCGAGCGCGGCGGCGCGGCCCAGCTAGAGCGCGTCGAGTACAAGGGCATGGTGTGCGTGCACAACGCGCGCGATGTGCAGTTCGACCACTGCGAGTTCTCGCACAACCAGCGCTGCGACGATCTTGTGAACATCGTCAAGGGCGACGCGAGCATCACCAACTCGCACTTCCACGACGCCAACGCCGACTCGATCGACTACGACATGTCGAGCGGGCTGGTCGCCTTCAACCGAATCGAGCGCTCGGGCAACGACGGGCTCGACCTGATGACCTGCTGGCCGCGCGTGGTGGGCAACACGATCACCGACTCGGGCGACAAGGGCCTCTCGGTCGGCGAGGACAGCCGGCCGATCGTGCTAAACAACACGATCCTGCGCTGCAACAAGGGAATGGAGGTCAAGGACCGCTCCGAACCCTGGATCGTGCGCACGCGCATCGAGGGCGGCCCGACCGGCATCCACGCCAACAAGAAGAACTGGCGCTACGGCTCCGCCGGCTGGCCGGTGGTCGTGCTCAGTTCGATCGAGGGCAGCAAAGTCACGCACCTGGTCGAGGACCAGGCCAAGCACACCGTGGCGCGTTCGCTGTTCGCCGGCGAGGGGCGCGCCAACGCAGGCGAGCTCGATTGGCTCGATGCGCTGCTCGGCTGCGAGCTCACCGACGCCGCGCCCGGCCCGCTCGAGCGGCTCGAGCTCCACACGCCGCTCGCCGCGCTCTACGAAGTGCGCTTCGCCGAGGATTTCGTCGATCCGCGCGACGGCTGGACGCTCGAAGGCGGCGTCGACCGACTCGTCAAGCGCGGCCACGACCTCGTCGCGACCTTCAAGGCTTCCAGCGGCCGCATCGCGACCTCGCTCGAGTGGGACCTCACCGATCCCGCGCGCGACTACGCGCTGGTGATCGAGTCCGCATCAGAGTCGCTCGCGTCGGCGCAGGTGCTCGCCGTCGGGCCCGATGCCTCGCACGCTCCTCAAGACGCGCTCCAACTCTCCGAGCACCCCGCGGAGTACCGCTTCAGCGCGCTGAACCTTCCGCCGGGCCGCTACTCGCGCGTCGAAGTCGCCGCCGAGCCCGCGCGCGTCGGCAAGCTCCGCCTCCACACCCTGCGCGTGGTCGCCTGGCCGCGCGCGCGTCAGTAACGCCATGCGCATCGGCGTCGACGCGACCTGCTGGGCGAACATCCGCGGCTACGGCCGCTTCACGCGCGAGATTTGCGCAGCGATGGTCGCAGCGGCGCCGAGCCACGAATTCGTGTTCTTCGCCGACGAGGCCGCGGCGCGCGTGTTCGAGCTGCGCGCGAGCAACGTGCGGCTCGTCACCGTCGCGCAAGGCGTCTCCCCCACCGCTGCCGCCTCGGCCGACAGCGCGCGCTCGCCGCTCGACATGCTGCGACTGACCGCGGCCGTGCGCCGCGAGCCGCTCGAGGTGTTCTTCTCGCCCTCGGTCTACACCTTCTTCCCGCTGCCGCCGGGTCTGCGCGCCGTGGTTTGCGTCCACGACTGCATCGCCGAGCGCTTTCCCGAACTGACGCTGCCGTCGAAGCGCGCGCGCCTGTTCTGGAACGCCAAGGTTAAGCTCGCGCTGTGGCAGGCGACACGCGTGCTCACCGTGTCGGACTACTCCGCGCGCGACATCGAGCGCATCCTGCGCACGCCCAAGGAGCGCATCGACGTCGCGGTCGAAGCTCCGGCGGCGGCTTACGCGCCGAGTGAGAACCGCGCGGAGGTCGAACGCGTCGCGCGCAAGTTCGAGATCGATCCGGGCGCGCCCTGGTTCACCTACGTCGGCGGCTTCAACCCGCACAAGCACGTCGACACCATCGTGCGAGCGCTCGCCGCCGTCTCGAAGGGGCGCGCACGGCCCCCGCAGCTCGCACTCGTCGGCTCCATCGACAAAGACGTGTTCCACGGCGATCAGGCCGGCATCCGCCGCACGATCGCCGAGCTCGGCCTCGAGCCCCAGGTGAAGTGGACCGGCTTCGTCGCTGACGAGGACCTGCGCCACCTGCACAGCGGCGCCACGGCGCTGCTCCTGCCGTCCGAGTGCGAAGGCTTCGGCCTGCCCGCCGTCGAAGCCGCGGCCTGCGGCGCGCCGGTGATCGCGACGCTCGAGAGCCCGCTGCCCGAACTGCTCGAAGGCGGCGGCGTGTTCGTGCGACCGGGCGATGTCGCCGAGCTCTCGAACGCGATGCGCACGTTGCTCGACGACGCCGCGGCGCGAACGCGCATGTCCGCCGCCGCACTCGCGCGCGTGAAGCTGCTCAACTGGCCGCGCGCCGCCCGCGCTGCGCTCGATTCCCTGGAGCGCGCCGCGCGATGAGCCTGCGCTTCTGCCACGTCACGACCTTCTACCCGCCGCACAACTTCGGCGGCGACGGCATCGGCATCGAGCGCCTCGTGCGCGCGCTGGCGCGCCGCGGCCACCCACAGACTGTCGTCGTCGACACCGACGCGTATCGCCTGCTCGCCAAGCGCGAACCGGAGTTGCCGGCGTCGGAGCCCGGCATCGAGATCGTGCGCCTGTCGAGCTCGCAGCCGACGCTCTCGATGCTGCTCACACAGCAACTCGGCCGGCCGGTGTTCCAACGCCGCGCGCTGCGCGAGTTGCTCGAGTCGCAGCGCTTCGACGTCGTGAACTTCCACAACGTGTCGCTGGTCGGCGGACCGACGGTGTGGAGCTACGGCTCCGCGGTGAAGCTCCAGATGGCGCACGAGCACTGGCTCGTGTGCCCCAGCCACGTGCTGTGGCGCCACAACCGCGAGCTGTGCGACGCGCGCGAGTGTCTGCGCTGCCAACTGAACTTCAAGCGCCCGCCGCAACTGTGGCGCTCGAGCGGCCTGCTCGAGCGGCACGGCCTCGCGATCGACGCCTTCATCGCCATGAGCGCGTTCAGCCGCGCCAAGCACCGCGAGTTCGGCTTCCCGTTCGAGATGGAAGTGCTGCCCTACTTCCTGCCCGATCCGCCGAGCACCGCCGCTCCCGCACGCACTCGCGACGCCGCGCAGCGCCCGTACTTCCTGTTCGTCGGCCGCATCGAACGCATCAAGGGCCTCGACGACGTGATCCCGCTGATGCGCGAGCTGCCACAGGCCGAGCTGCGCATCGCTGGCGCCGGCGACGACCTCGAGCGCTTGAAGGAACTCGCACGAGGGCTCGAGAACGTGCGCTTCCTCGGCCGGCTCTCGAACGAAGACCTCTCGCGCGAGTACGCGGGCTGCGCGGCGCTCGTCGTGCCCTCGATCTGCTTCGAGACCTTCGGGATCATCCTGATCGAGGCCTTCCGCCAGGGCGCGCCAGTGATCGCGCGACGCCTGGGCCCGTTCCCCGAGATCGTCGAGTCCGCGCGCGCCGGCGAGTTGTTCTCAACGCGCGAAGAGCTGCTGGCCGCGCTGCGGCGCGTGCTCGCAGACCCAGAGCGTGCGGAGAGCCTCGGGCGCAACGGGCACGCTGCCTTTCTCGAGCGCTACACCGAGAGCGCCGTCGTCCCGCGCTACCTCGAGCTCGTCGAGCGCGCCGCCGCTCGCAAGGGCCGCGCCCTGCGCGCGTAGACTCGAATCGACGTCCGTAGCGATGCGCGCCATCCTCACCTACCACTCGATCGATGCTTCGGGCTCGCCGATCTCGATCGACGCGGCGTCGTTCGCACGGCACGTGAAGTTCCTCGCGAGCTCGCGGGTGCGCGTGCTGCCGCTCGAGGAGCTGCTCGCGAGCACCGACGCGCAGGACGCGGTCGCGCTGACCTTCGACGACGGCTTCGTGAACTTCGAGCAGCTCGCCTGGCCCGCGCTGCGCGCGCACGGCCTGCCGGCGACGCTGTTCGTGCCCACGCGCCGCACCGGCGGCGACAACCGTTGGGAAGGCCGCGACGAGCCGGGGATTCCGACGCTGCCGCTGCTCGACTGGGACGCGCTCGGACGCCTGCACGAGCAAGGACTCTCGATCGGCTCGCACAGCCGCACGCACGCCTGGCTCACGCGCGTCGACGCGAGCCAACTCCGCGAAGAGGTCGAAGGAGCGCGCGAGGATCTGCGCCAGCGCCTGGGACTCGATGCGACGGTTTTCTGCTACCCCTACGGCGATTTCGACGCGCGCGTCGAGCGCGCCGTGGCGAACTGCTACCGCTGGGCCTGCACGACCGAGTTCGCGCCGCTCGGCCCCGCCGATGCGCCGCACCGACTGCCGCGCCTGGACGCGTACTACTTCCGCGGAGCAAGCGGGCTCGAGTCGTTCGGCTCGGCGAGCTTCCGCCTGCGCCTGGCCTTGCGCCGGCGAGCGCGCGCGCTCAAACGGGCCCTGGGTCGCTGACTGGCCCAGGTTTGGGCCGCGCGAGGCGCAAAGGCTCGCTCTGCTCGCCAGAAGTACGCATGGAAAGCGCCGCGCGCGCCGAACTAAGATGCGCCGCGGCCGCGCGACCCCGCAGCGCGAACCGCCCCCCATGCCCAGTCCGATCCCCGCCCCCGGCGTCGACAGCGACAGCGCGCTCGAGCCCGAGTTGGAGCTCGCCTTCGCGCCGCTGCACAAGCGCTGCCTGGGCCTGGCGGTCGGCGCCGCGCTCGCGCTGGTGGTGCTCGCCGCGACGGTGATCCACCTGTTGCGCTCGCCCGGCGAGCCCTACCCGCTGGTGCTCCTCGAGCAGTACTTCGTGGGCTATTCGGTGAGCTGGGGCGGCGCACTGTGGGGCGCGCTGTGGGCCTTCTGGCTCGGCTTCGTGCTCGGCTGGACCTTCGCCTTCGTGCGCAACCTCGTGCTGGCGGCGACGGCCATCGTGTTCCGCGCGCGCGCCGAGCTCGAGCAGACGCGCGGCTTCCTCGACCACATCTGAACCCGAGCCCATGGCCGACAAGCAGGCGCTGCACGCAACGCTCGAACGCGCGAACGCGCGCGCCTGGGGCATCGCGACGGGACTCGTGCTCGGCCTGGGCCTGTGCGGCGCGACCTGCTGGCTCGTCGCCAAGGATGGCGCGCAAGCCGGCGCGCACCTGGGCCGCTTGAGTCAGGTGCTGCCGGGCTACAGCGTGAGCTGGGGTGGCGGCCTGATCGGCTTGGTGTACGGCTTCGTGATCGGCTACGCGCTCGGCCGACTGCTCGCGCCGCGCCAGCCGCTCACCGCCGCCGAGCGCAGCAGCGAACGGAACAAGCACGTGCGGCTGAACGCGCGCACCTGGAGCACGACCTTCGGCGCGTTGCTCGCGATCGCGCTCGGCGGAACCACGGCGGTGCTCGTCGCGCGCGGCGGTGACGAGGTCGGTCCGCTTCTCGGCCAGCTCGCGCTGTACCTGCCGGGCTTCAGCGTGACCTGGGCCGGCGCAGCGCTCGGCGCAGCTTGGGCCTTCGCGCTCGGCTGGCTGCTCGGTCAAGTGATGGCGCTGGTCTACAACGCCTCGGTCGCGCGCGCCGAAGAGCGCATCGCCGGCGGCTAGCGCGCGTCCGGCCGCAGCACGAACAGCGTCAGGTAGCTGTCGACCCGCCGCTCGTCGACGATCTCGCGCCCCGCGAGCACCGGCTGGAAGGACTCGTCGCTGAGCGGGATCTGGCCGCGGCGCAGCACGACCAACGGGCGCGCGAAGTCCGGATCGGCGGGCTGGGGCAGCGCATTGGGCTCGCGGAAGTCCAACTCGGGCGCGTACGCACGATAGGGCAGCACGTGCTCGAAGACCGACGGCTGCGAGAGCACGGCGCTGTAGATCGGCCGCTCGAGCGCGGCCCCGAGTTCGCGCGCCTGCGCGACGGCGCCGCGCATGTCCTCGAGCGCGCGTCCGCCGGCCTGACCCACGCCCATGCTCAACGCGCCGGCGCACAGCAGCGCGACGGTCGCGCGCGCGCCGCCGGGGCGTTGGAAGTCGATCACCGCGGCGGTGAACAGCGGGAGCAGCCAGACGATCGGCGTGAAGTACTGCAGCGGCAGGCGATCCCAGGTCCACCAGGCGAGGGCCACGACCACGACGTAGTGCGTCGCGGCGTAGATCGCGAGCGCGCGCAACGTCGGGCGTGCGAAGCCCGCGCGCACGAACGAGGGCTGGCGCAGCACCGCGCCCCACGCGCCGAGTGCGACGAGCGCGCCGCCGACCTTCACCAGCGTGGCCCACACTCCGCCCAGGGCGCCCATGAAGGGCGCGAAGAGCCGCAACGGGAGCGCAGCGAATTCCGCGAGCAGCGCGCTGCGCAGTCGGAAGCCGCCGATCTGCTCCTGGTACTCGAGCCGGTCCGCGGTCGCGCGCTGCGCAAAACGCACGACCCACAGGCCCATGGGCGCGAAGGCGAGCACCCCGGCGACGATCAGCCGCGGGAGCGGGACCATCTGCGGACTGCGCACGAACAGGCGCGCGACGCCGACCGAGAACACGCTCACCGCCATCAGCCGGTGCGTCCAGATGCCGGCCAGCGCGCACACGAAGAACAGCACGGTGCGCAGCTTGAGTGAGCCGCGCTCGCTGAAGGCCGCCCATGCCGCGCCCGCGGAGAACAGGCCCCACGACGAGTAGGGCCGCAGCTCGGCGCCCCAGTGCACCAGGTGCGGCAGGCAGGCGAACAGCCACGCCGCGAGCGCGACCGCGCGCGAGTTCCCCAGCGCTTCGCGAGCGAGCGCGCACAGCGGGACGAGCGTCAAGAGGCTCGCGAGGATCGGGATCCAGCGCAGAGCTTCGCCCTCGTCCCAGGCGCCGAAGCGCTGCACCGCAGCGAAGAACAGCGGCACGTGCACGCGCTCGAGTTCCACGCGCTCGAGCAGCGCGGCCAACGTGGGCTGCGAGGCGTGGCTGAGCGTGTGCAGCTCGTCGAGCCACAGGCTCGAGCTGAGCGCCTCCCAGACGCGCAGCGCCAGCGCCACGACCAGCGCGGCGACGATCCAACGGCGTTGCTGGGGCTGTTCGTCGTCGGAAGCGTCGGAGCGGGTCTGCGTCATGCGAAGGGGCGAGCAGCCCCGTTCACGAGGCTAGCGTCGGATCGCGCCGAGCGTCCCACGGCTTGCGCACTGTCCACGGCGCGCGATCCGCCGACCGGCGACGACGGAAAGCGCTTCCACGTCGCTCGCGGACGCACAGTAGAGTTCCGCGCCCCACCCGGCCGAACAGCGCCCAGGCCCCGCCCTGCTCCCGTGACCGCCCCCGCGCCTTCCAAGCTCGCCACCGTGGCCCGCCACTTCGCCACGCTCGCGTCGGGCGACGCCATCGCGCGCATCGTGGCCTTCCTGGCGGGCGTGTACGTCGCGCGCCGGCTGGGGGCCGAGATGTTCGGCGTGATGACCTTCGGCCAGGCCGTGGTGCTGTACTTCACGCACCTGGCGGCCTGCGGCGTCGACCTGACCGGCATCCGCGAGGTCGCCGCCGACCCAGCGCGCGCACGCACGCTCGCGCCGTCGCTGCTGGTGTTCCGCACGCTGGTCGCAGCGGGACTGTTCGGACTGCTGAGCGCCGTCGCGCTGGCCTTCTTCCCGCCGCTCGAGGCCGCCGTGATCGCGCTGTACGCAGCGACGCTGTTCGGCCACGGCCCCAACCCCAAGTTCGTGCTCATCGGCCTGTCGCGCACCGGCCCAGTGGCCTGGTCGCGCTGCGCCGGCGAGTTCCTCTATGCCGCGCTGGTGTTCGCCTTCGTGCGCGAGCGCTACGACGTGATCTGGGTCCCCTGGGCGCAGGCGCTCGGCGACGTCACTTCGGTGCTGCTGATGCTCGTGTGGCTCGCGCGGCTGGGCTACCGCATGCCGGTCGAGCTCGACTGGGACGCAGCGCGACCGCTGCTCGCGCGCTCGTTCCCGCTGGTGCTCAACATCATGCTGGGTCTGCTCATCTACAACTGCGACCTGCTGGTGCTGAAGTACTTCCGCGGCAACGCCACCGTCGGTTGGTACTCGGCCTCCTACCAGCTGATCAGCTTCCTGATCAACCTGGCCTGGGCTTACAGCCACAGCCTGCTGCCAGCGCTCACACAGGCTTCGCGCGAGAACGGCGAGCGCGAGGCGCTGTACCAGACTTCGCTGGCGCAGTGCTTCGCCGTGGGACTGCCGATCGCGATCGGCGGCGGCCTCGTAGCGCGCGGAGTGATCGAACTGGTGTTCGGCGCCGAGTACCGCTCGGCCGCCACGCCGCTGGCGATCCTGATCGCCTCGACTCCGTTCATGCTCTACAAGGACGTGGCGATGGTCGCGATGATCGTCTCGGGACGCGAGCACGCCGTGCTGCGCATGACCGCCATCGCGGTGGTGTTCAACTTGATCGCCAACTTGCTCATCATCCCTCGCTACGGGATGGTCGGCGCGGCGTGCACGACGCTGGCGACCGAAGTGCTGCGCGCGATGCTCGCCGCAGCGTTCGTGCGCCGCGACGGGTTCGCACTGCTCGCGCCGCGCAGGGTCCTGCGCAGCGCGCTCGCTGGAGTGAGCATGGCGCTGGTGCTCGTGCTCAGCGGCGTGGAGCAGGTGTGGTTCGCCGTGCCGCTCGGCGCGCTGGTCTACGGGCTCGTGCTCGCGGCGACCGGCGCGATCGTGTGGCGCCGCGGCTCGCTGCCGGCGCTCAACGTGTGAGCGCGCGGACTCAGCCGGGATCGGCGCTGACGTAGCCGACGAACTCGCCGACCGCCCAGAACAACTGCAGCAGCACGATCAGCGGGAGCGCGGCGACGAAACGACCCTTGTGCGCGCCGCGCGAGAACGCCGTGCGCGCCAGGCGCCACGTCATCAACAGCGGCAAGAGCGGCGACGCGACGGCCCAGATCCAGCGTTTGGGCGAGCCCGCCATGCGTGCGCGCGTGCCGGCGAACGAACGGGCCCACACGAAGCGCTCGCGCAGCGCCGACCCCAGCGCGAGGCCGCTGCGCGCCTGCCAGACGACCACGCGCGGCGTCGTGCACAGCTCGAAGCCGGCCTCGACCATCGCCCAGTGCACCGCCGTCTCGTGGTAGTCCTCGCGCCACACGCTCTCGACTCGCTCGAGCGCCGCGCGCCGGTACGCGACGTTGCTGTCGCTGACGAACTCGCTGGGGCCTTCGGGCAGCGGATTCTGATAGCGCCCGAAGTCGCAGAACCAAACGGCCCAATTGAGCAGTCGCTCGCTGTCGCACTCGACCGCGCCGCCGACCGCCGCCGCCTTGGGATGGCGCTCGAGCGCGGCCGCCATCTCGGCGCACCAGGTCCGCGCGGTGTGCGCGTGGTCCTCGGTCAGCGCGATCAGATCGCCGGTCGCTGCGCGAATGCCGATCGTGCGCAGAGTGTCGTGGTGCTCGCGGCTCGCTCCAGCGCGCGCAGCGGCGGTGTCGAGCCCCTCGGCGCGCAGGAAACGCACGATCGGGAAGCGCGCGGCGAGCGTGGTCACCTCGCGACAGGGATCGTCGTAGGGCACGAGGATCTCGAGCTCGAGCTGCAGGGTCTGCGCGTGCAGAGCCTCGAGGCAACGCTCGAGATCGGCGCGCTTGCCCGAGATCAGTCCGACCACCACGGAGAGCTTCACGGCGCGCTCACTCCACTTCCTCGAGCGCGCGGCCAGGGCCGACCAGGTAGCCCAGCCACTCGCCGAACGAGTAGCAGAACCAGGCCGGGATCAGGAGCGGCAGCGTGGCGAGGTAGCGGCCGAGGTACTGCTTGCGCTCGAGCACGCGCGAGCTGACGCGCGCGAACAGGAACAGCGGGAACACCGGGCCGAGCACGAGGTGCGCGAGGCGCTTGGAGAACGGGACCAGGTCCTTCTGCGTGCCGCCCCACACGCGCGAGAGCAGGTAGCGCTGGCGCAGGTAGTAGCGGTAGTCGAACGGGCCGGTGTGGTGCGCGCCGAGTGCATCGAGCGCGCGGAATTTGCCGTCGCGCACGAGCAGCGGGTGCAGCACGACCTCCCAGTAGCCGTTGTCGAGCACGGCGCGATGCCGCAACAGCTTCGCGCGGTCGTAGACGATGTTCGCGCCGTTGAGCGCGTAGCGCTCCACGCTCCCCCACGGCGGCAGGTAGTTGTGGTACTCGCTGAAGTACACGCACCAGTCGCGCATTCGCGAGTAGCCCGCGTCCAGGATCGGCCCGCCCAAGGCGGCGTCGGCGGCCGTGAACTCGCGCGCGGCCGCTGCGAGCCAGCCGGCCGGCGCGGTGCAGTGCTCTTCGAGCACGGCCACCAGCTCGCCCTTGGCGGCTTCGACGCCGAGGCGACGCATCTGCGGCACGGTGGCGCGCGGCTCGCTCGGCGCCGCGATCACGCGCACGCCCGGGAACTCGCGTGCGATGCGCTGGCGCGTGGCTTCGCCCATGCGATCGACGACGATCAGCTCCGCGCCACATTCGCACACCTGCGGCGCCAGCGAGGCCAGACAGCGAAACAAGAACTCGCCGCCGGCGCCGGAGGCGACGACGACGGAGACAGGGCGCGGAGTCATGCCGATGCGATCTTCCCGGGAGGTTGTGCCGCCGACGCGCGGCCTAGTAGCGCAGTTCGAGCGCGAGCTGCGCGCCCCGTTCGGTCCCCCACTGCACGACCAGGAACAGCCGGTCGTACTGGCTCTCCTCGATGGTCGGCTTGGCGCGTCCGCCGCTCAGCTTCTCCACCAGCGCGGGAACCGTGTTGGAGTGACCGGCGACGACGGCGAGCGCGCCGCGCGGCAGCGACTCGAGCGCGCTCAGGAGGCCCTTGGGATCGCGCGCGGAGACTTCGGTGACCGGGCGCTGGACGAGCTTGGAGAGCGGCTCGAGCGTGGCGCGCGTGCGCACGAACTCGGTCGCGAACAGATGCGTCACGCCGCTCGCCGCGAGCATCTGCGCCAGGCGCTCCGCGCGCTGCACGCCAGCGGGTGCGAGCGCAGGGTCCGCGCCGCCTTCGACGGCCTTCTCGGCGTGGCGCACGAGCACGATCGCGCGCGGCAAGCGCAGCTTCTCGGTGACGTCCGGGCCGTCAGCCTGCGCAGCGGCGGGCGCCTGGGCGCCGGCCACGCCCGCGAGCGCGAACAGGCCCGTGAAGGCCGCGAAGAACTCGCCGCGCGAGAGTTGCGGCGCAGCTGCGCTCACATGTAGCCCAGGGCCTTGAGCGAGCTCTCCACCGAGGGATCGATCCGGGCGCGCGGCGAGGGGCGGGTGAGTTGCGACTGTGCTTTGATCCATGGTTCGAGCAGCGCCTGCAGGCGCCGGGCGACGTCGGGCTGTTCGTCGAGCACATTGCGCCGCTCGGACGGGTCGCTGTCCAGATCGAACAGGGCGCGCCGGCCGCGGGTCACGTCGTCGATCAGCTTCCAACGCCCCTCGCGCAGGCTCGCGGCGCGGACGCGCTTGCCCCAGGAGAGCTTGGAATCGTCGAGCCACACCGACGAGAAGGCGCGCGCGTCCTCCAGCGGCTCACCCGCGCGCTCGCGCCGCGCCAGCGCGACCAGATCCGCCTCGGCGCGCAGGCCGCCGAAGCCCACTCCCAGTTGCGCCAGGGCGGTGTCGAACAGCGCGCGCGTCTCGACCACGCTCCGCACGCGACCGGCGGGCTCGCCCGGCGCGCGCACGATCAGCGGCACGGCGAGCTGCTCTTCGTGCAGGCTGATGGTGTGCCCGAAGTTGCCGCGCTCGGCGAACTCTTCGCCGTGGTCGGCCACGACGACGATCAGCGTGCTGTCCTCGAGCCCGGCGGCGCGCACCCACTCGAGCAGCCGTCCGACGTGCGCGTCGGTGTGCGCGATTTCCTCGTGGTACAGCGCGCTGAGCCAGTCGATCTCAGGCGCCTCGACGAGGTGGCGCAGCTTGAGCAGGTTCTCGAAGTCGTTCTGCTCGCGCAGCCAGCCGTCGTAGCCATCGGCCCATGCGCGCTCGCGGTGGTCGACGTACTCGTAGTGCGGGTCGAAGTAGTGCGCGAACAGGAAGAACGGGCGCTCGGCGCGCGCCTCGAGCGCCGCGATGGCGCGCTCGGTCACCGCGGCGGAGGTCACGGCCTTGTGCCCCAGCGCATTCGAAGCGTCGAAGGACTCGAAGCCCTGCTCGAGGCCGTGCTTGGCGTCCAGGTAGACGTGGCTGGTGACCGCCGCGGTGAAGTAGCCCTGCTCGCGCAGGATCTCGGCCAGCGTCGTCGCGCGGCGCTCGAGGCGCGAGGTGATGCGGTGCGCGCCGTGCTCGAGCGGATACAGCCCGGTGAAGATCGAGGCGAAGGCCGGCAGCGTCCACGGCGCCTGGCTCACGGCGTTCTCGAACACCAGGCTGCGCGCGCCGAACTCGCGCAAGTGCGGCGTGGTGTCGCGACCGGCGGGTCCGGCTGCGACGATCGAGGTGGCGTCCGCGCGCACCGTGTCGAGCCCGATCACGAGCAGGTTGAGCGGCTTGGCGCGCTGAGTTGTCTGTGGCGCGCGCTCCAACGCGAGTCGAGCGACGAGACCAGCGCCGACGAGCCCGGCGAGCGCAACGCTCGAAGCGAAGCGGAGACGCGGCGCACGCGAACTCGCGAGCAGCAGCACACGCAAGAGCCACGCGCACGACAGGCACAGTCCAACGCGCCACCACGCCTCGAGTTCGTCGGGCCGCCAGGCGAGCGGGCGCGCGGACCACAGCGCCGCTGGCCACGCTGCGGCGAAGACGAGCGCCGAGGCCTGCGAGCGCACGTCATCGGGGCCCGGCGCTGCGCGGCGCGGGCGCGCGGCCCACGTCGTCGCTGCGACGCTCGCCAGCGCCAGCGCCCAGTCGCGCGCGCCGAGCCAGCCCTTCTCGGCCTGCAGTGCCCCGAGGAAGGCCAGCGCGCCGAGAGCGGCCGCGCAACTCGACCAGCCGCAACGCGCGGCCGAATTGCGCTCGGTCCAGCGCGTGAGCGCACTCGCCGCGAGCAAGGCCGCGATCGAAGCGAGCACGCCCAGCGCCAGCTGCGGCCACTGCTCATCGAGCGCCTCGCGCCACTCTTTTCGCGCGCCGAGCTCGAACCCCAGCCGGTCGTAGCCGTGCGCCGCGATGCGCGCGCGAGCCGCCTGCGCCCCGTCGAACCAGCCCACGGCCACGGCCGCGGTGGCGCACGCCAGCGACGCGAGCGCTGCGTTCCGGCCGGGGGACGGGGACGCCGACATGTTCGAAGGTTATCGACGCGCTGGCGCTCGAAGCCACACCGGCGCGAGCGCGGCGCGCGCTACCCTGGCCCGCGTGAAGCACTCTGCCGCACTCCGCCCCACTCTGGTCAAAGGCCTCGCCACAGTCGTCGTCGCCGCCGTCGCGCTGTGCTCGTCGAGCTGCAGCGACGACTCCGGCGCGAAGTCCTCCCCGGGCGCACGCCTGTTCGCCGAGAAGGGCTGCGTCGCCTGCCACGGCGCCAACGGCGAAGGCGCTTTCATGGGCCCGCCCCTGCGCGGCCTGGCGCAGAACTGGAAGCGCGAGGAGCTGGCGCGCTTCTTCGCCGACCCGCTGGGGCGCACCAAGAGCGACGAACGCCTCGCGGCCCTCGCCAAGCGCTTCCCGGCACCCATGGCCCCGATCGTGGCCAGCGAGAGCGAGCGGCTCGCCCTGGCGGACTGGGTGCTGGCGTTCGAGTGACGGCGTCGCGCGAACGGGGCGGAAGCACCGACGCCGATCGCAGCCTCGAGCTAGTTCTTCGGAAGGATCACTGCCCCGGAGAACTCCACCTTGTCTCCGGGCTTGTCAGCTGCGCTGGAGTCTTTCGAAGCCACAGGTTTGCTTGCGCCGTCGAGCGGAAGCCTGCGGAACTCGATGAATTTCGAGTCCTTGTTGCCACGCAAGCGCACGCCGAAGTCAGCCGCCTCCGGCGAAGAAAGTCGTTTCGAGTACACGTCGCGGTAGCCGACGGTGGTCTCCGTTAGGCTGGGAATCAGAACGAGCTCCTGGCGAGCGCCCAAGTCCAGCGAGCGGACTGCGGACTGCGCGCCGAACACCTCGAGAAGCGACGCCGATGTTCGCTCCGGCGCCCCGCCGTCGTCCGGGAGTTTGAGGAGCTTGCCCCAGATACTCTGGACGGGCAGCAAGGCTGGAACAAGCTCGTCTACGCGCGACTCTGCCTCGAACTTCGCGCTGGCGAGTGCGCCATCCGGCGTGAACGCCGGCTCGAACTTCGCCGAGCCCGCCCATGGAGCTCTGACGTCGACGTAGTACTTCTCGGAGTAGTCGAGCTCGCTGGTTGTCTCCGCGTAGAACCGGTCAGGCTGCTCGCCAGGCCCAGTAACGGGGTCGTTGATCATCGCCAGACTTCGGAACTTGTCGACGAGCGCTTCCGCGCTCCAATCCTTCGCCTGCAGCGCGCCGAGGACTTCGCCGTAAGCGATGCGTCGCTTCTCGGAACGATCCACGATCGCCGTCATCGAAGAGCTCGCGAGTCGCTCGAGCTTCGATCCCCCGCTATCCGAGCGCTTCACGTAGAGACCGATATCCAGTCGAACCTCTTTCCACGTCACCCAGTACTCTTCCACTTGTCGATGCACGGCATGACGAAGGAAGTACGGCAAGCCCGGCAGACGTTCGGTCCCCCCTGCGCGAGCGGGCGAATCACGTTCGACGCTGGCTATGGAATAGCAGCCCGAAGTCAGCGCGGTCAAAGTCAAAGCGAGGCGAAGCGGAGTGCTCATAGGGGCGGTCTTGGGGCGGGTGGGTTGGGTAGCATCGAAGTCGGATTCTGAAATCCGGGCCGACTGGCCAGCCTGGGGAGAACGCAGCTACGCGGGATGCGCCGACAGCATTTCCAACAATAACTTCTGGCGCTCGGATTGACCTGCGACGCCAAGGGTATTGCGGATTTCGTTGTCGCAAACCCACGTCGGCTTGCGTTACAGCCTGTCGCCGCATGGATTCCCGCATCGCGAGATCGAACAGACCAGGCCGATCGGGCAAGCTAGCGTCCCGAATGGAAATCCAGCCCCATGACCCGATGATCGCAGGCGCCCCGAGGATCACGGCCTCCTTGCAGAGGCTGCGCGCGGGCGATCGTTCGGCCTTCAACGACATCGTGCCCCTGGTGTACGACGACTTGAAAGAGCTTGCACGTCGCCAGATGAGCGGTCAGCCCAAGTGGCACACGCTTCAAGCGACAGCTCTGGTGCACGAGGCGTTCGAACGCCTCCTGAAAGCAGCCGATCCGCACTTCAAGGACCGCAGGCACTTTCTGTCGGCGGCAGTTTGCGCCATGCGCTGCGCGTTGGTCGACCACGCCCGGCGTCGCGGGTCCGCGCGACGCGTTCCGTCGGGCGAGCGTGTTCCGCTGGATGACTTGGTCGACCAAGTGGAGTCCATGAGCACGGAGATCCTGACACTCGACGACCGCCTGTCTGCACTCGAGAGGCGTGACCCACGACTGGCGCGGGTCGTTGAGTACGCGGTGTTCGGCGGACTCAACGCCACCGAGATCGCATCCGCACTGGGCGTGTCCCGACGCACTGTGGAACGGGACTTCGCGTTCGCTCGCGCATGGATGATGAAGGATGCTTGATGGATTCCACCCAGTGGGATCGGCTCAAGCAACTCTTCGCTGCGGCGCTCGAGCTTCCGGCAGAGCGGCGCGTGCTTTGGGCTCACGAGCAGTGCGGCGACGACGCGGCGCTAGAGCGCGAGCTGCTGCAGCTGTTGGAGGCTCACGAGTCCACGACCGGCTTGAAGCTCTCTACATCCGATTCACAGCTCAGCGGTCGGATACTGGACGACTTCGTACTCGGCGAGGAGCTCGGTCGCGGCGGAATGGGAACAGTCCTGCGCGCCCGCCAACTCTCGTTGGAGCGAGACGTGGCGGTGAAGGTGCTCAGCGCCCAGGTTGCGAGCAGCCCCGGGAGAATCGAGCGATTCCGCGCCGAGGCGCGACGCATAGGTCGGCTCCAACATCCAGGCATCGTCGCCGTGCACTTGTTCGGCGTCTGCGACGACTGCGCGTACATCGCGATGGAACTCGTGGAAGGCCGCGACCTTCAGCGCGAACTGGAGCGAGTCCTCTCGCGTGAAGCCCACGACAACCCGATTCTGCCCCGCTTCGGCGGCCCGGCCTACTACATTTCGGTCACACGCATCCTGACCGAGGTAGCGTGTGCGCTGCAGGCCGCGCACGATGAGGGAGTCGTTCATCGCGATATCAAACCCCAGAATATCCTCTTGACGCGACAAGGACGCGCGAAGGTGGTGGACTTCGGGGTCGCCTTCGACGCGCGAATGGGTTCGCTCGAAGCCAACCGCGAGCGAGGCGGCACACCGCACTACATGAGCCCGGAACAGGTCGAGGCCGAGCGCTGCCCGGTAGACCACCGGACGGACGTCTACTCCATGGGCGTGGTGCTGTTTCAACTGTTGACGGGTCGCGTCCCGTTCGACGGAGAAACCTCCTCCGAAGTTTTCGATCGCATTCGGCGCTTCGAACCAACGAGCGCGCGACGCGTGAATCCAAGAGCGCCACGCGAACTGGTTGACGTCTGCGCCAAGGCAATGGCACGCCTCCCGGCCGATCGCTACGCGTCCGCTGGCTCGCTCGCCGACGATCTGCAGCGCTATCTCGACGGAGTACCGGTTCTCGCCCCGTCTACAAATCTGCTGAGAACCGCATGGGCGCTCGCGCGCAGACGGCGCCGCGGACTAACGTTACTGGCCGTAGTGCTCTTGGGATCCCTGGCTTGGCGGTTTGCAGCGGCCGCGCGACAGCACCAACGAGAGCTTGATCGCGCGGCCGATCGCCGCGCGACGCAGTCACTCGATCTGGAGTTCGAGTTCGACGACGGGCTGCCGACCACTTGCGCTGTGACCATCTCCCGCTTCCACCCGGCGTTTGAGCGCGGCCTCATGGAAGTCTCACATGAGACGGTTACGCCCCGAGCCGAGCGCGGACGCTTGGTGCTGCCGTCGATCCTCGCCGGAGAGCTTCGAATTCACATCGACGCCGGACCCCGCGGTCGCGCCGAACTGCGGCGGATGTTGCGAGCGCAGTCGCACCCGCGGGTGTTCAGCGTACGTCTACGACCCGATTCCGAGGTCTGCGACGGAATGGTGCGCCTCAACGGCGGGACAGTGTCCCTGCTCTACTCGATCGCCAATTCCGATGGCGTCCTCGAACACTTCAGGCCCTGTGAAACGGTCGAGCCGCTTTGGGTCGACCGCTACCCCGTAACGAACGCGCAGTACGAAGCCTTTGCCGACGCAACGGGGGCCGCCAAGCCCAAGACGTGGATCTCAGGCCTGCCGGAGGCCTGGAGGGATCGGCCAGTGACCATGGTTACGTTCGAACAGGCGCAGGCGTGCGCCGAGTGGTACGGAAAGCGACTGCCGACGCGCGCCGAACTCGAGTGGATCCGACTCGCTCCGGGTTGTCCCTGGCCGCTGACGGAAGACGGCAGCGAAATCGCCTTCGCTACACCATCGCCGATCGTCGCCGTTCGACCGATGAACGTAGGCAACGAAGCCGACGCCTGGGCGGAGCTACACAACTGGTCCTTCGCGCTGTTGCCCGACGTGACCGATTTTCGGCCCGGTCGATTCGGTATCGCCTCCACTTTCGGGGTCCTGGCCCTGTGGGCCGATGGTCCAGTACTCAAGCGACGGGGAAGAGAACTCGATTTCGAGGAATCCTGTCGCGTTCAGCTGGGACTGACGTGTGAGGACGCGTTCACATCCGGAATCCTCCGGCTAGGAATGGACCCGAAGTTCGAGCCCGCCGTCAACTGGTCGAGTCCAGCGCTCGGCTTCCGTTGTGTTCGAACTGCTCATGATTGATTCTCGTTCCCAACCTCCCTGCTCCGCCGCAGCCACCATGCCTAAAGCCCTTGTCAAAGTCTGGTTGTCCGTTGTCCCGAACCCCGAGGAGTACCAAGTACTGGACTACGCTCCCGACGAACGCGTGAAGGCGGTCAACTCCATGCTTTCCAACGAGATTCTGTACCAACGGTCTCTTCGCCCCCTTACGGCGGGGTGGGAGGAGAGCCATATCGAGGCGCCGAACGGCGAGGTTCATCCACAGCTATTGTACGCCTACGTCCAGTCAAGGCTGGATCAGTACTGCGCCGAACGAGCGGGCCACATGGCGACCTCTTCCGACGACTGGAGCAAGATCGGGGTCAAGCTCATGCTTCATGCCGCCACGCCAAGCGGCGGGCGAGCGGGGCAGTACTACTACAACGACAAGATCACGCGCTGGTGCCGTTATCGGCTGTTCGCTCTTCGCTCCGACACAGGCCGACCCTGGATCATCGAGAGGTCGATCGACCAACGACCACTGACAGCCACGGTGGAAGTCTCGATCGCGGCTGAGATGCTCTGAGCGGGAGTCCCATCGTGACCAGCGACATCCGCCTGCCGCTCGCCTACTACGATGACTCAATCCGCCTAGGCGCCCACGAGGACGCAGCGCCGTCATTCACGCCGCCACTGCGGAGTCGCATGGCGCGCATGCACCCCATAGACGAACGTCTGAAACCATATGAGGCGTCCGACGGTGACCTGGCCAACGCGTCGTCGCGAATCCACGGATTGCAAAGTGGCCAAGGATTGACTCTCGAAGAGCAGTTGCGCAGCGACTGCGAGGAGGTTCACAGCGAAACAGCGAGTTCAACTCCAGCGGGCTACGTCTACTTCGGCCAGTTTTTGAGCCACGACCTCGCGTTCGAGCCTACCCAAGGCTTCGAGTTAGGAGTACGTTCCCCGCGGACGTTCGGATTCGATCTCGACTCGCTCTACGGCGCGGGCCCCACTGCACACCCCCACCTCTACGACCGGCACAGTCCCGCCAAGCTCGCTCTCCACCCGAGCGGCGCCAATCGGAGCCGTATGCAGTGGGACCTCGAACGTAACGGACGCGGCACGGCCTGTATCGAGGATCCCCGCAACGACGAGAACGTGCTGGTGTCCCAAATCCACGCGGCCATGGCCCGGTCGCACAACGCCCTCGTCGATGCGTTCCAACGCCGTGGGGAGCCCTACTCGCGTGGTCCGTCGGAGTGGTTCGCCGCCGCGCGCAACGCCCTCACCCGCTTGTACCACTGGGTCATTGCAACGGACTGGTTGCCGAGGTTCCTGCATGATGTCGATGCCAATCGACTCAAGGCTGGTATCCGCACGTATGAGTTACACATCTTCAAGGGCGGTCCAGCGCGACTGACTCCAGAGTACGCCTATGCGGCCTGTCGATTCGGTCACGCCATGGTTCGCCCAACTTACAGGTTGAACGGCCTGCGCAGAGAACTTCCGATCTTGCCGTACGGAGAACAACCGCCGCACGAGCACCTGACGATGTTCCGACCGCTGCCGCCGGACTGGTTTCTGGACTGGCGGCTGTTCTTCACGATGAGAAAATCGCAACTCGAGCGCGTCGAGCGGCTGCGCGGAGCACTATCTACGCTGCTGTTCGGAAGCCAGAGGAATCCCGTGCAGTTCGCACGCAAGATTCGGCCGCGTCTCTCGCGACGACTCGCGCTTCTGCCTGTGATCCGAGGGGCCAACGCGAATAGGCAGATGCTTGCTTACCGGACGCTGAGAACCGGCATGGAACATGGCTTGCCCGAAAGCTCGGAGCTTGCCGCGTCGCTCGGCATGAACAGCGTGACGACGGTCACAGGCGCCCTCTGGAGCTCTCTGCTTGCGGAGGCGGGGAGTGCAAGCGGTGGCGAGCGACTCGGACCGCTTGGTTCGCGCATCGTCGGCGACACGATGGTCGGCGCATTGCTGGCCGACCCGGAAGGTTGCGTCCACGACGCTGGCTTCGGGCCGAGATGCGTTCATGAGGCCGACGCCTCTTTTGACCTGCCCGAGTTGCTGATGCTTGGAGACGCCGAGAACGAGGCTCTAGACGCGTGGCTCAGGAGCCTTTAGTCACAAGCGGCTCGCCGATCCTACGCACGAGCGACTGAAAACTGTGGTCAATGAGAGATGATTCAGCTCAACGAATTCGAGCAGGCCGTATCGAACCCCGGTGTGGCGGTCGCGCTCCAGTTACTCGGCTTAATCCAGTTGCCTCCGACTCTGCTTGCACTGCGCGACTTGTGGAGCGAGGCGCGCTACAATCGCGAGAAAAGCAGGACTATTCGTGAACAGAGAGCGCGTTTCTCGAGTCGAAAGAGCTACTCGTTGGAACTACTTCGATCCGGATCCACTCCGGATTGGCGGAGCCGAGTTCCTGAGGCTCATGTCACAAGCGTTGTGAGCGGCAAGGGCGGCGTCGGTAAGTCGTGTATCGCTCTTGGACTGCTCGAATACCATAGCATGTTCGGACACACGCTACTGGTAGACATGGACCTTCACAATCAGGGCTTAACATCCCTGCTCATGGGGCGCACGGGTGTAGTGGATCAAGGCTATGACACGACCTACGGCGAGTTGGAGCGCTTCCAGCGCGAGGTGGTCCAGAGCGTTCGCAGGAACTTGGGTCCAGATCGCGAACTTCATCCGTCGACCATCTCGCCGTCGAATTGGGAACCGCTTGTCCGCAGCTACACCCGAGGCGCTTTAGATGGCCAGGAAGTCCGACGTGCGGTTAGGTCCCTGAACTTCTCGTCAACACACCGCGTCTACTCAAAGCTCTACGAGGGCGTGGTGGGGATAGGAAACGCCAGCTTCCTTCCCGCGAGACGGGATTCCCAGCGATTGTTTCTGTCGAAGGTTGCAGAAATGAACCACGTCGATGTTTTTTTGTTCATCAAGGCCCTTGCGGCCTTGGCTCATGACAACGCTGTACGAGAACTGATCATCGACTGCCACGGCGCACAAGACATGTTTTCGATTGGCGCATTACTTGCCTCCGAGCACGTCGTCGTGGTGGCCAATGAAGATCCAGGATCTTTCGAGGGCACGGCCGAGCTTGCGACAATCGCTCGCGACATTGTGAAGTCCGACTTCTTGCCGAACTCGCTTTCGGTAGTAGTAAATCAGTCGCGCGGATCGAGGTCGTCGCAGCAGGCTCGCGAGAACTTCCAAGCGATTCTCGACTATCCGAGCGGAGATCAACGCGAAGCGAAAGGCGCGAAACAGGCGGAGAAGGGGAGGGCGCATGAGTTCACCACTACTTGCATCCGGCATGACGATCGAATTCGCCGACGCCTGCACGGTTACCGATTTCCTTCTGTCGTTCATGTACCGTCATTGTGGCGCGAGATGTCGCAGATCGCTCGACCGACGGCCACGCACTCAGGCCTCGCGCCGACCGCGAAGGGAACGACAACGCCGCCCTTGTCAGCCTCAAGTGATCCTGATCCCGGAACAAGAAGCTCCCTCGATACAGCTTCCCTCCAACGAAAAAAGGCCTGAGCCGCGTTCGGCTCCAGTTTGTCGCACGATGGCCCAAGGTGCGAATCACTTGCACGCTCAAGGCGCGGATCAGTCGCGCGCCCACGGCGCGACGATCACCCCGCCGTCCCGGACCTCCACGTGCAGGTCCGGGCCGTAGACCTCGCCCAGGATCGAGGGCGTGAGCACCTCGAGCGGCGCGCCGCGCGCCCGCACGCGACCGGCGAGCAGCACCAGCATCGAAGTCGCGACGCGGCTGGCGAGCCCCAACTCGTGCGTGGCGACGACGACCGCGCGACCGGCGCGGCGCAGCTCGGCAAGTAGGCGGAACACGGACACCTGGTGCGCGGGATCGAGCGCGGCGGTCGGCTCGTCCACCACCAGCACCGGCGCCGACTGCGCCGCGGCGCGCGCGATGAGCACGCGCTGACGTTGACCGCCGGAGATCGCCGCCAGCGAACGCTCGCGCAAGTCGGCGACGTCGCACACCTCGAGCGCCTGCTCGACGGCGCGCCAGTCCTCCGCTCGCGGACCGCGCCAGCGTTCGATGTGCGCGTAGCGTCCGCCGAGCACGAAGTCGTCGACGCGCACGTCGGGCACCGCCGGCAGGTACTGCGGCACGTACGCGATGCGCAGGGCGCGCTCGCGCGGAGTGAAGGCCTCGAGCGGCTCTCCGTCGACGCGAACCGAGCCCGCTTGCGCGCGCAAGAGCCCGGCGAGACAGCGCAGCAGCGTGCTCTTGCCCGAGCCGTTGGGGCCGAGCACTCCGACCAACTCGCCGGCGCCGAACGACAGCGAAACGCCGTCGAGCGCGCGCGGCCCGCCGCCGTAGTCGACGGCCAGCCCCTCGCACTCCACTCGCGTCGCGCGCTCGCTCACCACGTCGCGATCTCCCGGCGCTGGCGCAGCAGCAGGAACAGGAAGAACGGCCCGCCGACCAGCGACATCATCACGCCCGGCTGCAGGACGCCGTCGCCCAGGAGCGTGCGCTGCAAGACATCGGCGCCGAGCAGGAACACCGCGCCGGCCGGCATCGACAGCCATAGCAGCACGCGGTAGCTGCTCGCGCCGAACAAGCGCAGCAGGTGCGGCACGACCAGGCCCACGAAGCCGATCTGCCCCGCCGCCGCGACCGCCGCCGAAGCCGCGAGCGAGGAGGCGATGAGCGCGACGAGCTTCACCCGCGCGGTGTCGACGCCCAGCGCGGCGGCGTCCTCTTCGCCGCTGCGGAACAGGTCGAGCTCGCGCGCCATGAACGGACAGGCGAGCGCGGAGAGCGCGAGCCCGCTCCAGACCGTCGCGACGTGCGCGCCGGAGCGATCGTCGAGCGCGCCAAAGGTCCAGGCCAGGATCGCCTTGCTGACCTCCCACTCGGCCAGCGTGAGGTACTGGATCGCGGCGAACAGCCCGGCCACGCACAAATTCACGGCGATGCCGACCAACAGCAGCGAGGTGACCGAAGTGCGGCCGTGCAGCGCGGCCACCGACGCGACCACGCCGGTCGTCGCAGCCGCGCCCACGAAGGCGAAGGCCGGGATGAGGAACGCGCCCAGGCCCGCGAAGCTCGCGCCCAGCGCCGGCGCCGCGCCGCCCACGAGCAGGAAGCCCAACGCCGCGCCCAGGCTCGCTCCGCCGGTGACTCCGATCAGCGAGGGCGAGGCGAGCGGATTGCGGAACATGCCCTGCACCATCGCTCCCGAGAGCGCGAGCGCGGCGCCGACACCGCTCGCGCACAGCCCGCGCCAAAGGCGCAGCTCGACGATCGCCTGGCGGTGCCCTTCGAGCGGCTCGCCGATGCCCGCGAGCGCCAGCAGTCCGCGCGCCAACTCGGCGCCGCGCAATCCGGCCGGACCGAGGGCCGCCGAACGCGCGAGCAGGAGCAGCAGCGCGGCGCACAGGAGCGCGCCCCACAGCCAGGCCCGGCGCAACTGCGTCGGTGAACTCACTTCGCGCCGCCCGCCGTCGTGCGCGCCTCGAGGTCCTCGACCGCGTCGCGCAGCGCCTCCGCGGCCCGCACCAGCTCGTGCGAACCGGTCGCGAACAGCCAGGCCGGGAGCGCGACGATGCGCCGCTCGCGGATGGCCCGCAGGCTCGCGAGCGCCGGCGCGCTGAGCAGCACGCGCTCGGCTGCGCCACCAAGATCGCCCTGCGCGCTCGGGGCCGCGCGCAGCGGCGCGCTCACCACGATCAACTCGGGGTCGAAGGCGATCAGGCCCTCGAAGCCCAGCTCGAAATGGCCCTCGCGCCCGGCCGCGCTGGCGAGGTTCTCGAGCCCGGCCAGCGCCAGCACGTCGTCGATCGTGGTCCGTGCGCCCGCGCTCGAGCCCACGCCGCCGAAGTTCGAGTACACCAGCGTCCGCCAGCGCCGCGCGCCGCTCGAGCGCTCGCGCAGGACTTCCACGCGCGCATCGAGCGCGGCGATGACGTCCTTCGCGCGCTCGGCGCGGCCCAGGCGCTCACCCAGCGAGCTGAGCGCGGCGCGTGCGTCCGTCCAGCTCGACACGACCGGCAGCGTGAGCACCTCGACGCCCGCCTGCACGAGGCGCGCGCTGGTCTCGGGCGCTTGGTACGGATCGGCGAGCACCAGCGTCGGCCCCAGCGCCAAAACGGGCTCAGCCAGGTACACGTCGAAACGCGGCGTGCGCGCGAACTCCGGCGGCAGCTCGTGGAGCTGCGAGTACTCCAGCGCCTGCTCCGGCAGGGCGGCGATCTCGGCCGGTTCGAGCAGCGCTGCGGCGAAGTCCACGGCGCTCGCACTCGCAGGCAAGACCCGCAACGCGTCAGGGGCGCGAGCCGGAGGCGCTTTCGGCGCCGCAGCGCGATCGCACGAGCCGAGACCGACAACGACGGACAACACCGCGCACGCGGCCGCGGCGTGGACGACGGCGCGCGGGCGCGAGCGGAGAAAAGTGAGCAGCGACAACGAACACCTTGCGACCGAAGGAAGCGGCGATCGCGGCGGGCATTCCGACTCGCCGCGGCGCGGCTCACGGTTGCGGGCCAGTCCCGGATTCCCACCGGGTTCCCCCGCCACGTCCGCCGGGGCGACGCGCGCGCCGACGAACGGGATCGCAGCCAGGAGTTGAGAAAGCCAGGCGCGAGGGCTCGCGCGCGTCCGGAAACAACCGGCGACTCAGAGCATGCGCGCCGCGCGCCCGGCGGTCAACGCGCGCTCAATTCGAACCGCCGCCGAGCCACTCGAGGAACGAGCGCTCGAGGCTGACCGCGCCGGGGTCCTTGGACGACAGGGGCGCGCCGTAGACCTCGGCCACCAGCTCCTCGAAGGTCGCTGCGCTGCCCACCTCGGCCACCTTCCGCAGCAGCTCGCCGAAGCGCTTGCGCGACTCCTCGAGCGACTTCCCGCTCTTGTCGCGCAGCCAGTGCGCGAAGGCCGTCTTGTAGGCGCGGAAGAACTCCTGGTAGTCGGTCATGAACTCCGGCGGCGGCAGCTCCTTGCCCACCGCGGCCGCGCCGAAGAACGGCGCCTTCATCGCGACGCGCTTGGAGGTGTCGTCGGAGGTCAACTGGAAGCCGAACAGCTTGAGCTCCTTGGACTCGACCAGCTTCGCGCCGAGCTTCTGGGAGGCGCGCAGCGGCTTGACGAAGTAGTCCTTGCCGAAGGTCGTGCGCCAACCGCTGTCGGCGTTGGTCGGGGGCAACATGCCGCCGTTCGAGTTCCCGCCCGGAATGAAGGCCGTCATGCCGTCGGTCGTGTTGCCGCGGCTCGCGCCGCCCGAGCGCGTGTTGTTCTCGGCGTAGATGTCGACCACCAGCGCCTGCGCCAGCGCCATCTCGAGCGCCGGGTCGAGCAGCTTGTCGAAGCAATGCCAGCACAACTGCACCGCGCAGCGCTGGGCCACGTGCTGGTGCAGCCCGGTCGGCTCGCGCAGGTCCATCTTCATGCCGTCGGCGAGGTTCGAGGGATCGTGTTTGACCGGCGGGTACTCGAGCGCGATGACCTGGTGCTCGTTCCAGCCGAACTCGGTCCAGCCCATCAACTGATCGTTCCAATTCATCGAACGACTGTCGGGCTCGAGCTTGCCCATCACACCGGCCAGCGAGAGGAAGTCCGCGCGGTCGGGCGAGACCACCAGCACCTGCAACTTCGAGCCGCGCGGCGTGAGCCCCAGCGCGGCGCCGGTGCGAAAGCCCTCGGCCACGCGCGCGAGTTGCTCGGCGTGTTCGGCGCCGCCGGTCAGGCAGGCGAAGAAATCACCGCTGCGGTCGGGGTTGGGCGCGAGCTTGGCCCCCTTGAGCCACTTGAGCAGTTCGGCGAGGTCCGTGCGCGTCTTGTCGGCCTGCTCGCCGCCGGCGCCGACCACGTCGAGCCACGCGAGATGCACCTGCAGGATGGCCTGCACGACATCGCGGAAGTCCGCCACCACGCCCTTGTCGCCGAGCGCGGAGCGCGGGAAGCGCAGGTCGATCGCTCCGACGCGCGCGGGCGCGAAGTGCGCAGTGACCAGCTCGCTCATGTTGACCTGATCGGCGCTCTTGCCCTCCACCGGATGGCGCGCGAGGTACTCCTCGGCGAGCTTGGAAAAGTCGACCTCGCCCGGACAGGGCGCGACGGTGCTCGCGCCGCTCGCGATCGGGTCCGCGCCAGAACTTGCCAGCAGCGGCGAGGACAGGACTGGCGCAACCAACAGCAGCGCAGACAGCGCGCGCGAGGGCCACGAAAGAGCGGAAACGGAGTTGGGAAACATGTGGCGTGACTCCACGGCAGTGCGGGCGGAACGGGCGTGCGAGGCGCGGGACAGTACCTCTCCCACGACGCCGGTTGAGTTGAGGTTGCGTTGAATTCCAGCGCGCAAGCGGCGCTTCACACTCTCTTCGCGCGACGAGTCGGATTTCAGCCCGCAGCCTGCGCCCACTCGAAGCGCACCGGCAGGCGCACGTCGGGGTGCAGGCTCTTGTGCACCGGACAGGTCAACGCAGCGCGCTCGAGCGTGGTCCGCGCGCGCTCGTCGAGGCCCGCGGGAAGGCGCAGCACGACGCGCAACTCGCCGATGCGCCGCGTGGGCTCGCTCACCATCACCTTCTCGACTTCGGCGGACGCGCCGCGCAGGTCCCAGCCGTGGCGCTGCGCCACGATGCCCATGGTGGTCAACATGCACGAGCCCAGCGCCGTGGCCACCAGATCGGTGGGCGAGAAGCTCTCGCCGCGCCCCTGGTTGTCGACCGGGGCGTCGGTGGCGAGGCGCACGTGCGAGGGAGCGTGAACGGCCTCGCAGCGGAGCTCGCCGGAGTAAGTGAAGGTGATTTTGACCATCGAGTGGAGCGCGGCGCGCGTCGGGCGCATGCGCGGCGGGCAAGAGGTTAGTGCGCGCGCGCTCCGGCGTACACGAGTTCGCCGTTGATCACCGTGGCCAGCACGCGCGCTTTCAGCAGCTCGGCGGGCGCGCACTCGAGCGGATCGACGTCGAGCACGGTCAGGTCGGCAAAGTAGCCCGGCAGCAGCCGTCCGCGGCGCTGCTCTTGATGCGCAGCGCGCGCGGCGCCGATCGTGAACGCCGAAAGCGCCTCGGCCGCGCTCAGGCGCTGATCGGGGCGGTAGCCCTCGCGCGGTTCGCCGTCGGGACCGGCGCAGGTGATCGCGGCGTACAAGCCCTCGAGCGGGTTCGCGCGCTCCACGGGAAAATCGCTGCCGAAGGCCAGGCGCGCGGGCTCACTGGCCAGTCGCCGCCACGCGTACGCGCCTTCGATGCGCTGCTCGCCGAGGCGGCGCGGCGCCCAGGGCATGTCGCTGGTGGCGTGCGTCGGCTGCATCGAAGCGATCACGCCCAGCGCCTCGAAGCGCGGCCAGTCCTCGCGCGCGACGACCTGGGCGTGCTCGATGCGCGGCCGCAGCTCGCGCAGGTCGCCGTAGCGCCGCTGCGCGCCTTCGAAGCAGTCGAGCACGACGCGATTGGCGCGGTCGCCGATGGCGTGCACCGCGGGCTGGAGCCCCAGGCTCACGCACAGCTCGATCGCGGCCTGCAGTTCGGCCGGCTCGGTCACCATCAGCCCGTGCTGGTGCGCTTCGTCGTGGTAGGGCTCGAGCAAGGCCGCGCCGCGCGAACCGAGCGCGCCGTCGGCGTACAGCTTCACGCCAGGCACGCACAGGCGGTCGAAGGCGTCGGGCGCCAGCGGAAAGCCCTCGAGGTCCGCGCTGCTCAGCCCGCCGCCGCCGCTCAGGTACTCGACCAGGCGAAGCTTCAAGCGTCCCTCGTCGCGCAGGCGTTCGAGCAGCCGCACCGTGGCCGGCGCCACTCCCATGTCGTGCACGCAGGTCAAGCCCGCGGCGAGCAGGTGCTCCTGGGCCGCCAGCCAGCGCCGTTCGCGCACCGCGGCGTCGACGCGCGGGGCCGCGCGCTCGAGCAACGCGCAGGCCGTGTCGACGAACACGCCCGTCGGCCTCCGCTCACCGTCGAGCAGCACGCGGCCGCCGGCGATCTCCTCCTCGCTCGACCAGGCGCGGTCGACCTGCGCGGCGCGCATGGCGAGCGCGTTGGCGAGACTGGCGTGACCGTCGACGCGCTCGAGCAGGACCGGATGGTCCGGCGTCGCCGCGCTCAGCGCCGCGTGATGCGGAAACTCGCGCGAGGGCCAAAGATTCTGGTCCCAGCCGCGCCCGCGCACCCATTCACCGGGCGGCAACGTGCTGGCGCGCGCCACGACGCGCGCGATCAGCTCCTCGTAGCTCGTCACGCCGCGCAGATCGACGTTCTCGAGCGCTTCGCCCAGCCCCTCGACGTGACCGTGCGCGTCCTGCAGGCCCGGCGCCGCGAACCCGCCGTTCAAGTCGAGCCGCGCAACGATGTTCCACGGTCCGCGTTCGAGTTCGGCCAGCGCTCCCGCACTGACCACGCGGCCCTCGCTCACCGCGAGCGCCTCGACCGCCAGCCAGTGCGGCGCGCCGAGGTAGATGCGCGCGTTGTGGAGCAAGGTCACGTCGGGGCGCTCGGGTCCGGAGGCGGCGCACGCGCCGAGCAACGCGCACGCAAGGCTCGCAAGCTGCGTCTTCATGACTGGGAGTGTGACCGATGCGCAGCTCGGACGCGAAGCCGGCGAGCGCGAGTTCGCGAGGCTATGCTCGCCGCCGATGAGCTCCTCCACTTCATCCTCGGACATCAGCAGCTTTCCGCCCGACCGCGCGCTGGAAGGCAAACTCGCGCTGGTCACCGGCGCGTCGTCGGGCATCGGCGAGCAGATCGCGCGCGCACTGGCGGCCTCGGGCGCGCGCGTGGTGCTGGTCGCGCGGCGCCAGGCCGAACTCGAGCGCGTGGCGCGCGACCTGCCCGCTGCGCAGACGCTGACACTCGACGTGCGCGACGCGGCCGCCGTTCAATCCGCGCTAGGCGCGCTCGAGTTCGAGCTGGTGATCGCCAACGCCGGGCTCGCGCGCGGACTCGAGCCGCTCCAGCAAGGCGATCCGGCCGACTGGAAGGAAATGCTCGACACCAACGTGCTCGGCGTGCTGCACGTGCTGCGCGCGACGACGCCGGGCATGGTCGCGCGGCGGCGCGGCGACGTGGTGCTGATCGGCAGCGTCGCGGGTCGCCAGGCGTATCCGGGCGGCAACGTGTACTGCGCCTCGAAGGCCGCGCTGCGCTCGCTGTACGAGAGCTTGCGCTACGACCTGTTCGACAAGGGCGTGCGCGTCTCGACGGTCGACCCGGGCATGGTCAAGACCGACTTCAGCGACGTGCGCTTCAAGGGCGACCGCGAGCGCGCCGCCAAGGTCTACGCGGGCGTCGACCACCTCTTGCCGCAGGACATCGCCGAGATCGTGCGCTTCGTCGTCACGCGCCCGCGCCGCGTAAACCTGGGCGAAGTGGTGGTGTGGAGTTCCGATCAGGCCAGCGCCATGCAGGTCGCGCGCCGCAGCTGAACCGCATGGAGCGGGCGCGTCGGCCAAAGCGCCGAACTGCCCCGCGCCCTTCGGCAGCGCTGAGCTGATGGGTTTCGCTCAGCTCGCGCTCTCGAAGAAACGCGCGTGCAGCGCGGCGAGTGCAGCGGGCGCGGCGGAGCGCTCGAGCACGACGCTCAAGTTGATCTCGTTGGCCCCCATCGAGAGCATCTCGACGTGGAACGAGGCCAGCGCCGTCAGCGCGGCGGCTGAGACGCCCGGCGTGTCGCGCAGGCGCTCGCCCACCACCGCCACGATGGCGCGCTCGCGCGCGACGTCGCAGCGCGCGAACGGTGTGATCGCGGCCACCAGCTCGTCGAGCGGCGCGTCGGCCTCGACGGTCAGCGAAACCGACACTTCCGCGGTCGCGACGAGGTCGACGCTCACTCCGCGCTCGCGGAAGACCTCGAACAAGCGCGCCAAGAAGCCCGCCTGCGCGAGCATGCGCGACGAGGTCACGGTCAACACGTGCACGGGCCCGCGCATCGCGATGGCGGTGACCGCGCGCGCGCCGCGACTCGCGCCGCGGATGGTCGTGAAGCGGCCGGCCGGCCGCAGCGTGTGGCGCACCGTGACCGGAATGTCGGCCTCGACCGCGGGCTGGATCGTGGCCGGGTGCAGCACCTTGGCCCCGAAGGCAGCGAGTTCGGCCGCTTCGGCGAAGGACAGCTCGGCGATCGGCTCGGCGCGCGCGGCCAGGCGCGGGTCGGCGGTGTACACGCCCTCGACGTCGGTCCAGATCTGGACTTCGCGCACGCCCAGCGCCGCGCCGAACAGCGACGCGCTCCAGTCGCTGCCGCCGCGCCCCAAGGTCGTCGTCGCACCGCTCTCGTCGGCGCCGATGTAGCCCTGCGTCACGACCGCGCGGCCGGGCCCCAGGAGCGGCGCGAGCTTGCTGCGCACCAGCGCACGCAGCAGCTCCGCGCGCGGTTGCGCGGCGCCGTGCGAGCTGTCGGTGCGCACGACCTCGCGCGCGTCGAACCACGCCGACGCGGGACTGCGCGCGCGAAAGTAGGCCGCGAAGAGCGTGGTCGAAAGCAGCTCGCCGCGCGCCGCTATGGCGTCCATCGAGCGCGGCGAGAGTTCGCCCAGCAGCGCGAGCCCCTGGAAGATGCGGTCGAGCTCGTCGAAGCGCTGCGCGAGCGCCGCCTCGAGCTCCTCAGGCGGCTGGCCGTCGAACAGTCCGCGCGCGGCGTCGAGGTGGCGCGCGGCCACGGACTGCGCTTCGCGGCGTGCGAGCTCGAGCTGGCCCGCGACCGCAGCGCGCGCGGCGCGAAACAGCGCGTCGGTGGTCTTGCCCATGGCCGAGAGCACCACCAGCGGCGCCTCGGGCAGCGCGCGCTCGACCAGCGTCGCCACTTGCCGCATGCAGTCGGCGTCGGCGACCGAAGAGCCGCCGAACTTCATGACGACGCTCATAGCGCGACCAGCCCGCGCGCGAGCGCCAGCTCGGCGTTGAGCACCGACGCGCCCGCCGCGCCGCGCTCGAGGTTGTGGCCGAGCACGAAGAACTTGCAGCCCAGCACCGGACAGGCGCGCACGCGGCCGACGTGCACGCTCATCCCGCCGTCGCGCTCGACATCGAGGCGCGGCTGCGGGCGATCCTCGGCGTCGTGCAGCACCAGCGGAGTCGCCGGCGCGCTCGGCAATTGGCGCTCCTGCGGCTCCGCGCGCCACTGCTCGAGCACCTCGCGCACGGCTGCGACGCTCGGCGCACCGCGCAAACGCACCGACACCGCCTCGCTGTGCCCGTCGACCACCGCGACGCGATGGCATTGAGCGGAGACGGCGATCGCAGCGGGCTCGACCGCAGCGCCGCGCACGCGCCCGAGCAACTTGACCGTCTCCTCCTCAACCTTGGGCTCTTCGCCGCGGATGAACGGCACGACGTTGCCGAGCGCGTCGAGACTGGCCACGCCCGGATAGCCGGCGCCCGACACGGCCTGCATGCTCGCGACCAGCAGCGCCTCGATGCCGAAGGCGCGCTCGAGCGGCGCCAGCGCGCTCACCAGGATCGCCGTGGTGCAGTTGGGGTTGCACACGATCGCGCCGCGCCAGCCGCGCCGCGCGCGCTGGACGGCGAGCAACTCGAGATGCTCCGGGTTCACCTCGGGCACGAGCAGCGGCACATCGGCCTCCATGCGAAACGCGCTGGCGTTGGAGAACACCAGCGCGCCGGCGCGCGCGAACTCCGGCTCGATCTTGCGCGCGGCGCCGGCGTCGAGCGCCGAGAACACGATCGGCGCGAAGGCCGCCTGGGGCGAGCACTCGACCACCGCGCGCGACTTGCAGCCGGCGTAGGGCGCCGTCCCGCCCATGCGCCAGGCACAGGCCTCGGAGTAGCTCTTTCCGCTGCTGCGCTCGCTGGCGGCCAGGTGCGCCAGTTCGAACCAGGGGTGCGTGGCAAGGCGCGCCACGAAGCGCTGGCCCACCACTCCGGTGGCGCCGAGGACGGTGACGGGAATTCTTGCTCTCACGCGCGGCGCACCAGGGCTTGGAGGGGCGGGAGCATGGCATGGCCCGCCGGCCGGCTCAATGCACGGGCTCGCGTTCGGCGCTTCGCCAAGGAAATCGCTTTTCACTTGAGAACGGCGCGGAGCGATTCCGATCGAATCCGCGGGGAACGGTCGCCGAGGGTGGCGAGGCGCGCCCCTCCATCGAGGGTCCGGACATGCAGGCAAAACACGGGGGCGCTGCGCGCGCGCGAAGCACGCGAAGAGGGATGAGCCTCTTGGAGGTGCTGGTGTCGATCGCCGTGCTGGTGATCGGACTGGCGGGCTTCCTGCAGTCGCTGCTCACCACCTCGTCGCTCGAAGCCGACACGCAGGACCAGGCCGCGGCCAGCGCAGCGGCGCGCGCGACGCTCGAGCGCCTGCGCGCCACGCCGTTCGCACAAGTGTTCGCGCGTCACAACGCGACCGCCGCGGACGATCCGGGCGGCGTGGTTTCGCCCGGGAATCTGTTCGATGTCCCGGGGCTGCGTCCGCTGCCCGGCCAGGCCTTCGCAGGCGAAATCCTCTTCCCGGTCGACTCGGACAGCCCGGCGATGCTGCGCGAAGACCTACTCGACGCGCAGCTGGGTACGCCGCTCGACCTCGACGCCGACGGGGTCGTCGACAGCGACGACCACGCTGGCGACTACCGACTGCTGCCCGTGCTCGTGCGCGTCAGCTGGGAGAGCGCTCGCGGGCCGGCCAGCTTCGAGCTGAGAACCATCCTGGGGAACCTGCAGTGAACACTCCGCGCACCAGGGCCGCCCGCCGCGGCTTCAGTCTGCTCGAGGTCGTGATCTCGCTGACGGTGTTCTCGCTCGTCATCGGCTCGGCCTTCGAGCTGCTCGTGCGCGGCCGCGAGCTGTCGCGCGCAACGGCGCAGCGAGCTGCGGCGACGCGCAAGTCCCAGGCGGCGCTCGATCGTGCGGTCGAAGAGCTGCGCGAAGCGTCGGGCACGGTCAATCCCGACCCCAGCGGCGCGAGCGGTTCGGCGACGATGCAGTTCCAGACCCCGCTGAGCGTGGCGGGCGCGGTGGTGAACTGGAGCGGCCTGCGCCAATTGCTGTGGGAGTCGGACCCGGGCGATCCGATCGGCGGCGGGGACGACGACAACGACGGCCTGATCGACGAGGGGCGACTGGTGTTCGTGCGCGATGTCGGCGCGCCCAACGAGCGACGCATCGTGCTCGCCAACAACGTGCCGCGCGTGGCGCCCGACGAAGTGGCCAACAACGCCGACGACAACGGCAACGGCGTGGTCGACGAGGGCGGCTTCAACATCCAGCGCGTAGGCGACGTGTTCACGCTGCGACTGTGGGTCAGCGAGCCCGGCCCGGGCGGTCGGCGCGAAGTCGGCAGCGCCGAAGTCTCGATCATCCTGCGCAACTAGCGAGCATTCATCCGGAGACACTCACATGCAGGTTCGCGTACTTTCGAACAACACCAAGCGCGGGGGCGCGCTGGTCATGACGGCGGTCAGCCTGACCTCGCTGTCCGTACTGTCGCTGTCGCTGGTGTCGGTGATGCTGGCGGGCTCGAAAGAACAGCGCCTGCAGCGCGAGAAGCTCAAAGCCGAGTACGTGTGCGAGGCCGCGCTACAGCGCGCCGTCGTGGCGCTCAACACGGGCGCGAACGGCGCGCTCGGAAGCGTGGATGCGCCCCAGAATTGGGGCGATTCACAATTCTGGGTCGACGCCGCGGCCCCGTCGGCGACCGTGCGCACGCTCACGGCGACTGCGCGCGACGATCGGGTGGGCGCGCGGATGGAGCTGACGCTCGAGCGCGCTGTCGACGCCGTGTGGCGCTTCGGCGCCTACGGCGAGGAGTTGCTGCACATGGACAGCAACGCGCGCGTCGACAGCTATGACTCGACGCTGGGCACGTGGGCGACGCAGGCGATCAACGGGTCGGGCTCGGATCAGCACGCCAGCACCAACGGCGACGTGGGCTCCAACGGGACCGTGACCATGGAGCAGAACTCCAAGGTCTGGGGCGACGCGACCTGCGGTCCGAGCTCCACCACGACGGTCATGGGCAACGCGGTATGCACCGGCGCGACCGCGCCGTCGTCGACGCCGTTCAGCATGCCGGGCGTGACGCTTCCCTTCGCGGTGGGCACGAGCAACGTGACCGTCAACACCACGCTCACGCTGGCCGCGGGCAACCACGCGGTCGCGGACTTCGTGGCCAAGTCGAACACAGTCACCACCGTCGTGGGTCCGGCCACGATCGTGTTCCGCAACTTCCAGCTGCGCTCGGGCTCGCAGTTCCTGGTCGACAACTCGAACGGACCGGTGGTGATCTACGTGCAGGACGACTTCGTCCTCGGCGCCGGAACGACGATGCGCGCCTCCAACTACCGGCCGTCGGACCTGGAGATCAATCTGCTCAGCAACAACATCATCAATCCCGCCGTCGTGGTCGAGCTGGACGACCTGGACTTCAACTCGAACGCCAAGATCTACGGCACGATCCTCGCGCCCAACGCTGCGGTCGAGATCGACAGCAACTTCGAGCTGTTCGGCGCGCTGATGGCGCGGCGCGTCGACCTCGACAGCAACTGCCGCATCCACTACGACGAGAATCTGGCCCTGTCCAAGGGCGGCACGCTGGGCGACTACGAAGTGGTGTGCTGGCGCACGCTGCCCTACACCAACTAAGGCCCCTCCGATGCTCGCAACGGCTCTGATCCTGTGGCTCGGCCTGTCGTCGGGCGAGCCGGCGCGCGACGCGCCGCTCGCCGCCGCGCGACCCGCAGCCGTCCAGGCGCAGGCCGGGCGCGCGCTGAATCAGCTGCTGCGTCAGTCTCGCGAGCCCGGCAGTCCTTCGCGACGCGAGTTGCTCGAACAGATCGAACTGCTGGGCCCCGACGCGCAGGCGCCGGCGCTGCACATCCTGCTGCACCGCTCGATTCCCGGTCTCGACGGCGCGCCGGCGCAAGTGCTGAGTGAGCCGCAGCGCGACCTCGTCCTCGACGCGCTGATGCGCTGGCCTGCCGCTCCGACTCTCGAGCGACTGGAGGGCGAACTGCTCGGGCCGCCGAGTTTCGAGCGTGCGTGGGCCGCCCTACACGTGTGGGGCGCGCTCGGCGATGGCCGGCAGTTCCTGCGCGGCGTCGAACTGGCCACGCCGCATCTGGAGGGCAAGAAGCGCCGCGCGCTGTTGCGCGACGCCGTGCAGGTCTCGGTCGAGCGCTTGGTGCGCCGCCGGCCGGGAGCGCTCGCCGATCTGCTCTCGGGCTATCGCGACGTGCACCGCGAGCTGCGGCTGCCGCTGCTGTCGGGTGTCGGCGCCACGGGCGATGCGCGCGCCGCGGAGTTGCTGGCGCACGTGCTCGACAGCGATGAGGAGCACGCACCTGCGGCGCTGGCCCAGGTCCAGTTGATCGCGCGCAGCATCGACCCCGACGCCTACCGCAGGTTGTGCGACGAACTTCGCGAGCGACTCGCCTCGGATGCGCCGGCGGTCCGCATCGCGGCGCTGCGCGCCCTCGGCGCCCAGCGCGACTGGCGCAGCGTCGAAGCCATGCTCGAGCGGCTCGAGGCCGACCTCGAGGAGGAGCGCACGAGCGTGCTGTGGGCGCTGCGGCGGGCCACCGGAATGGAGTGGCACGGGATCGACTCGTGGCGCGCGTGGCACGCCAGCGAGGAGCGTTGGCGCGAGGAACGGCTCGACGGAGTGCTCGAACGGCTCGCCTCGAGCGCCCAGCGTCAGGTCGTCGCGGCGCTCGAGGAGTCCGCCACCCATCCGCTCTTCGCCGAGCACACCGCGCCCTGGGCCGTCGACGCGCTCCGCTCGCCGAGCGCCCTGGTGCGCCGCAGCGCCGCGAACGCGCTGCTGCGCCTGGACTGCCCGCTCGCGCTCCCGGCGTTGATCGATGCGCTGGAAGACGAAGACGCGCAGGTGGCGCAGTCCGCGTACGCGGCCGTCACCGCTCTGTCGGGCCTGACGCTGCCCGCCCAAGCGGAGGCCTGGCGCGAGGCGCTGCGGCCCTGACCGCGCACCGACGCCTGGGGCGCACTGACGCCCTGGCGCGGCGGCGTTATGCTCAGCGGCTTGGTTCCACACCCATGCCCAAGCCGAACGACCCGCGTCGCGATTCCCTGTCCCTCGAAGTCGAAGCTGCCCTGGACGGCGTCAACCTCCAGGAAGTCGACACGCCCACACGCCCCAGTGCGGCCAAGACCAACCAGCGCCTGGTCAAGGGAACCGTCGTCGGCCTCAGCGGCGACGACGTGATCGTCGAGCTGGGCCCGCGCGCCCAGGGCGTGATCAAGCGCTCGGAGTTCGACGAACCGCCGGCCGTGGGCGCGGTGTTCGAGTTCTCGATGCACGGCATGGAAGACGGGCTGCACGTGCTCTCGCGCAAGGAGGCCAAGGCGCTGGCGGCGTGGAACGAGCTCGCCGTCGGTGCGCGGGTCGCCGCGCGCGTGAGCGGTCAGAACACCGGCGGACTCGAGCTGCGCATCGGACCGATCGCGGCCTTCATGCCCGCCTCGCAGGTCGGCCTGGGCCGCGAAGACGATCTGGCGCAGTACCTGGGCCGCACGCTCGAGTGCGAGGTGCTCGAGATCGATCCGGGCAAGAAGCGCGTGCTCGTCTCGCGCCGCAAGCTGCTCGAAGTCGAGCGCGAAGCCGCCCGCAAGGACGCGCTGGGCTCGCTGACGCCCGGCCAGGTCGTCCAGGGCAAGGTCGCGCGCGTCGAGCCGTTCGGCGCCTTCGTGGACATCGGCGGCGGCGTCGAAGGCCTGCTGCACGTCTCGAACCTCTCGCGCAAGCGCGTCGAGAGCGCGGGCGAGGTGGTCAAGAAGGGCGACGTGGTGCGCGTGATGATCCTCGAGATCAAGGAGGGCGGAAAGCGCATCGCCCTGGGCATGAAGCAGCTCGAGGCCGACCCCTGGGACGAAGTCGGTTCGCGCGTCGCCACCGGGCAGACCGTGACCGGCAAGATCGTGCGCCTGACCGAGTTCGGCGCGTTCGTCGAGCTGCTGCCGGGCGTGGAGGGCCTGCTGCACGTCTCGCAGATGAGCAAGGAACGCGTGCGCCGGCCGCAGGACGCCGTTCAGATGGGCCAGCAGATCACCGTGCGCGTGCAGAACGTCGACTCCAAGCAGCGGCGCATCTCGCTCACGCGCTTCGACGAGCGCGGGGCGCTGATCGGCTCAGAGGATTCGGTCGAGAGCGGCCTGATCGACGAGATGCTGCAGCGCAACTCGGGCGCGAAGGCCAGCACCAATCTGGGCTCGCTGTTCAAGAAGGCGCTGGGCGAGCGCAAGAGCTGAGCCGAGCACCGAGCGCGGCCGCGAGCCGACTGCACACCGACAACAGCGAGGGCCGCCCGGCGTCGCGCCGAGCGGCCCTCGTTCTGATTTCCGCGCCGCAGCGCCAGTCGCTGGCGCCGCCGACTGCGGACTACAGCCAGTTCTGGTTGTTGTTGGCCTTGTCGAGCGCGTTCTTGAGCTTCTCCTGGAGCACGCGGTCGGGGTCACACGGCGGCGTGTAGCCGTCGTGCGCGATGGCCGCGTTCGCCGCGTCGATCAGCTCGGCGATCGTCATCACGCCGCACTGCGTCTGCACGCGGCAGTCCAAGCTGGCGCGGCCCGAGAGCACGTTGAGCTTCATCGCCGCGAGCTGCGTCGAGAGCGCGTAGGCCATGTTGTAGGCGTTCGAGCCCGACATGTAGAACTTCCACGTGCACACGTTGCCGCTGGGGTTGAAGCTCCAGCCGATCGCGTTGACCAGGTTCAGGTCGCGCAGCTCGTCCCACCAGCCGCCGGCCTGGATCTGGGCGATGCCGTTGTTGTTGCGCCAGTAGCCCTGCGTGCGGCCTTCGCACTGGGTGTCGACGCTGAACTTGCCGAAGTCGACGACCTGCGAGCCGCAGCCGCAGTTGGGCAGTCGCACGTCGAGCGGCGTCGTGGCCTGGTGGACCTGGGTGTCGATCTCGAGCACGACGCTGCAGTCGCCCGACGCAACGGCGGAGAAGATGTACGCCCCGAAGTTGTCAGTGGTGGTCGTGGCGACGACCTGACCGGGGTTGGCGGGGTGGTTGGAGACCAGCTTGACGGTCGAACCGGCGATGCCCGGCTCGTTCGCGTCGCGCGCTCCGTCGCGGTCGGTGTCGTGGAACACGACGCCGCTGACGTTCGCGGGCTGGCCGTCGCCGACGCGCAGGTAGGTCGTCTTGACGATGCGGAAGTCGCCCGTGGGGAGCAGTTCGAACAAGAGCACCTTGGCGGCGCACAAGAGGTCCGGACGGCCCAGGTACGGCGAGGGGCTGATGAACGGGAAGATCGGCATGCTCTGGCCGACGCCGCCCAGGCCCAGACCGACCGCCGGCAGGCTCGGATCGGTGGACAGGCGCGACATCGTGACGACGCCGGCCGTGTTGACCACGTCGAACATGCGGTCGGCCAGCGGCAGCGGCGAGAGCGGCTGGAAGTTCAGATCGAGCACGTCGTAGAAGTAGATGCCCGAGGGCAGCGTGCCGTCGACCAGCGCGTAGACCGCGGAAGTGCTCGAGAGATCGAGCGGCGCGTTGTAGATCGGGCCGTCGACGGGGAGCTGGATGACGATGTCGGGCAGCAGATTCCCCTGGGCGTCGACGAGCAGGTCGGGGACGTCGGCCAGCGCCGCTCCGGAGACCAGGGAGAGCGCGGCAAGGGTGAGCAGAGACTTCATTCGAGGGTGTGGAACAGTGGAGTGTTGGCGATGAAAAAGCGCCGCAACTGGGCGGCGCGACACCAGCAATCTCCCCCGCTTTGGCGGACGCGGCAAGCGCGCAGCGGCCGCGAGCCGCCCGGCGCTCAATAGCTCTCGTCCGGACCCGGAAATTCTCGCGCTTTGACGTCGCGCTGGTAGCGCTCGAAGGCCCCCAGCATCGCCTGGCCCAACTCCGCGTAGCGCCGCACGAAACGCGGGTGGAAGCGTGTGTAGAGCCCGAGCATGTCCTGCGTGACCAGGATCTGTCCGTCGCAGCCCGGACCCGCGCCGATGCCGATGACAGGAATTTCAGCCCGCGCAGAGATTTCCGCTGCTAGCTGGGCGGGGACCTTCTCGATCACCAGCGCGAACGCGCCCGCGCGCTCGAGCGCCAGGGCGTCGCGGCGCAGTTCCTCGGCCTCCTCGGGCTCGGTGGCGCGCACCTGGTAGGTGCCGAACTTGTGGATCGACTGCGGCGTGAGCCCCAGGTGCCCCATCACCGGGATCCCCACGTCGACGATGCGCCGCACGGTCTCGCAGATCGACTCGCCGCCCTCGAGCTTGACCGCTTCGACACCGGCCTCCTTCACCAGACGCCCCGCGTTGCGCAACGCTTCGTCCGCGTTGACCTGATAGCTCATGAAGGGCATGTCGCCGACCACCAGCGCCCGTTCGACGCCGCGCGCCACGACCTGACAGTGGTAGAGCATCTGCTCCATCGTCACGCCCACGGTCGTGTCGAGCCCTTGCACGACCATGCCGGCCGAGTCCCCCACCAGGATCACGTCGATGCCGGCGCGGTCGAGCAGTTCAGCCGAGAGGAAGTCGTAGGCCGTCAGCGCCGCGATCGGATCCCCGCTGCGCTTCATCTGCAGCAGCGAGCGCGTGGTGACCTTGCGTTGTCTCTTGGAGTCGGGTCGCGGCTGGGTGGACATGCGGAGCGCGCCTTGGGGCCGTGGGAGCGATGCGTGAGCAGGTCAGTCTACGCGCCGGTGCACGGGCGCCTGCGATCGCAGCAGCGCCTGCGCGCTGCCTGCGCCGTCGAGAGCGGCGCTCATGATGCCGCCCGCATAGCCCGCGCCTTCGCCGACGGGATAGAGGTTCTCGATCCCCTGCGCCGAACGGCGCTGCGCGTCGCGCAGCATTCGCACAGGGCCGGAACTGCGCGACTCCAGGCCCACGAACAGGCCTTCGTTGCTCGAAAAGTGCGGGATCTGGCGCTCGAACACCGCCAGCGCGCGGCGCAGCGCGTCGCGCCCCAGGGGCGGGAGCAGTTCGTCGAGTCGCGCCGGACGCTCGCCGAAGGTGTACGTCGAGCGGCGCACGCGCTCGCTCGCGCGGCCCTCGAGGAAGTCGCGGGCGCCCTGCGCTGGCGCGGTGTAGTCGCTGCCGCCGGCTTCGAAGAAGCGCCGCTCGAGCGAGCGCTGGAAGTCGACGCCCGCGAAGGCGCCTTCGCCGAAGTGCTCGGGCCCGAAGGTGGTCACCAGCGCCGAGGTGGCCCAGGCCGACGAGTGCTTGGAATTGCTCATGCCGTTGGTGCACAGGAGCCCCGGCTCGTTGACGCTCGCCACGATGCGCCCGCCGGGGCACATGCAGAACGAGAACGCCGACGGCAGGCCTTCCGAGGCGCGGCACAAGAGGTTGTAGCTGGCGGCGCCGAGCACCGGCTGCGGTCCGCCGAAGCGCCCGCGGTCGATCAGCTCCTGGCTGTGCTCGATGCGCAGGCCGAGTTGGAAGGGCTTGGCGGCGAACGCGACGCCCTGCTCGGCCAGCGTGCGCCAGGTGTCGCGCGCGCTGTGGCCGACGGCCAGCACCACGGCCGAGGCCGCGACCTCGCCGGCGCTCGTCCGCAGCGCGCGCACGCGGCCCTGCTCGAGCACGAGCCCTTCGACGCGCGTTTCGAAGCGCAGTTCGACGCCCTCGGCTTCCAGGCGCGCGCGCAGCCGCGGCAGGATGCGGTGCAGCTTGTCGGTGCCGATGTGCGCGCTGGAGTCGTACAGGATCTCGGGCGGCGCGCCGCAGGCGACCAGCTCTTCGAGCAACGGGACTTCGAGCGGATCGTCGACGCGCGTGTAGATCTTCCCGTCCGAGTAGGTGCCCGCGCCGCCTTCTCCGAACAGCAGATTGCGTTCGGGATCGACCGCGCGCGTGCGGTGGAAGCGCACCACGTGGCGTCCGCGCTCCTCGACGCGCGGGCCGCGTTCGAGCAGCAGCACGCGAACGCCGTTGCGCGCCAGGACATGGGCCGCGAACAGGCCGCCGGGGCCAGCGCCGACCACCACCACGGGCGGCGCGCCAGGTGCGCGCCACGCCGGATCGACCCCGTCGATTTCCACGCCCACCTGCGGCGGCGCCTCCTTCGCTCGGCCGCTGCGCAGAGCACGTTCGAGTCGCGCCGGCCGCCGCCGCGCGTCGACGATCAGATCGACGTGGCAGACCCAGCGCAGGCGACGCTCGCCGCTGCGCACGCGTGCGTCGAGCGCGCGCCGCGCGATGCGCATCCCGCGCAGCGCGCCGGGCTCGAAGCCCAGCTCCCGCGCCGCGGCCTCGCGCAGCTCGAGTTCGCTCACCCCGACGGGCGCTTCGAGTTGGAACAGACGCCAGGTAGCCAGCGGAGCTTGTTGTTGCATCGCGGGGACCGCTTGGGGTCCAAGGTCGATTCACGCCGCGCGTCGCGCGCCCCGGGAGCACGCCGCCTCGCGCAGCAGCGTTGCATGCTAGCAGCGCCTCCGCCCGGGCAAGCTGCGGCCGCTGCGCCCGGACGCGCGACTGCTACTCTCTGCGCGCTTGGCCAAACTGCAGAACCTCACCGCCGAAGAGTTCGCGCCCGTGCTCGCCGATCTGGGACTCGAGCCCGCGAGCTTCGCGGTCGTCGATCCCGCTCCGCCGCCGCCCAGCGAAGGACGTCCGCCTCCGCCCGTGCCCCGCGCGCATCTGATCTTCGGTCAGATCGGAACCGGGCTCGACATCCCGCGCGCCTGCGGGCTGTACCGCCAGCGCGCCGACGCCTCGCTCCCGCCCGACGGCTGGGCGCTGTTCTTCCTCAAAGATGCGCGCCGCGACGAGGAGCTCGCGCGCTGGCGCAACCACCTGTGGCCGTGGCTGCACGTCACGGCGGTCTATCGCATCGCGGGCGGACGCGCGGAGCGGCAGACGCTCGCGGGCCGCGTCGCAGTCGAAGGCGCCGTCTCCAAGAGCGGCGTGATGCTGGTCGCGCAGCGCCGCGAGCAGGTGCTCTCGCCGGGCGCGACGGTGACCAAGTTCGACACCAACGCCGGCGGTTGGAACGGCGAGCCGGGCAAGCCGGGCTACGCGCACTTTCGCTGGATGCGCCGCTACGTCGCGCAGTTCGCGCAAGCGCGCGCGGCGCGGCGCGTCCTCGACTTCGGCTGCGGCGCCGGCTGGGTCGGCATCGAAGCGGCGCTAACCGCTCCGGGCGCGGAGCTTTGCGCCTTCGACCCCAGTCCGCAGATGGTCAAGCTCGCCGAGAGCAACGCGCGAGCGAGCGGCGTCGAGCGCTTCACCGGCCGCACCGGCTTCGGCGAGGCCCCGCCCTTCCCCGCCGCCGGCGAAGCGCGCTTCGACTGCGTGATCGCCTCGGGCGTGGTCAGCTTTTCACCGGACCACGAGCGCTGGTTCGACGGCCTGTGCAGCACGCTCGCTCCCGGCGCCGTGCTGGTGCTCGGCGATCTCAACCGGACCTCGCGCGGGATGCAGCGCCGCGCCGCCGAGCGCGTGCTGCGCCCGGCCCGCGAACTCAACGCGCTGACGCTCGATGAAGCGCGCGCCGCACTCGAGCGCCGCGGCCTGGCGATCGAGGCGAGCGCGGGCTACCAGCTCAGCGACCCGTTCCCGCAACTGGCGCACTGGTCCGACTCTCGCGCGCGCGGGATGTTCTCCGGGCTCGTGCTCGCCGCCAATCGAATCGCTGCAGGCCCGACGGGCAACCTGGCGCGTTTCGACTCGTGGGTGCTCCGCGCCCGAGCGAAGCACTGAAAGCCGCGTCAACGCGCGCGCAGCTCGAGTTCGTGCAACTCGTAGCGGCCCTGGGCGTGCGGCGTGAAGCGCAGTTGCCACGGTCCCTCGAGTTCGTCGTCGCACAGCTCCAGCACGAGCTCCGAGCGACCGGCCGCAAAGGCGCGTGAGACCGTGTTGTGCCGTTCCCAGCGCGGTTCGCGGCGCGTGCGGAAGAGCAGATCGACGCGGCCCTCGACCGGCGCGCTCAGTTCGAGCCGCAGCATCGCGCCACTGAACCCGGCTGAAGGCAGCGCCAGCTCGAGCACGGCCTGGCCGCGTGCAGCGCTCAGCGAGAGAACGCCGCCCTCGCTCGCGAGCCGGGTTCCGCTGGCGGCGCGCAGCCCGAGTGCGTCGAACGCGTTCGTGGGAGCGATGACGGTGCTGGCGAGCGTGTCGAAGCGTGCGCGCGCAGCGTTGTCCTGCAGGAGCTCCCACGGCGCGGGCGCGGTGTGGGTCAAGGCGCGATCGACGTACAGCTCGACCACTGCGCGCGGCGCGCGCTCGTCGACGACGGCCAGGTCGAAGCTCGACCAGTAGGAGCCGACGCTCGAGGCGCTCGAAGCCCAAAAACGCCGCAGCTGCGGACCGAACGAGTCGTGGATGAACACGAGCCCGTCCGCGGCCGGATCGGCGCGCTCGTGGGTCCACTCACGCGCCTCGTCGACGCTCGCTTCGTCGTACTCGAGCCCCGCGCGCTCGCGCGCCAGCCAGCGCCAAGCCTGCTGCCGCAACCGGCCCTCCAAGTACATGCTGTCCGCCGCGCTGTCGCCCTCGCCGATCGCGCGCACGTCGAACTCCTCGCGCGCGAGCGGACGCAGCCGCACGCCCTGCTCGCCCAGACGCTGCGCGATCGCCTGGTGCGCCGCGAACGCGCCGCGATCGGTCCAGTGCCCGCCGAGGCGGTAGTAGGTCAGATCGTCCGGCCCGCGCTCGCCGTCGCGCGCCTTCTCCGCGAGCAACACGTCGCGCAGCTCGAGCACCATGGCGAAGCGCTCGCCCGCCAACGCTTCGAACAGCTGCTCCGCGCGCGTCGGACCGCGCTCGTTCCACGGCTCGGGCAGGAACTCGGGGTAGATCTGGTCCTTGTTCGGCGCGAGCGCGAACAGGTAGGCCACGTTGCGCTGCGCCAGCGCTCGCTCGCGTTCACGCAGCATGCGCACCCAGCCCTCGAGCCGCGCCGGGAGCAGCGGGTACGCGCCGCGCGCGACGTCGAGCCCGCGATTGGCGGTGGTGAAGAGCCACTCGTCGCGGCCGCGCAGCTCGAGCCGGCTCGGGCTCTGCGCGAGCACGCTCCACACCAGCTGGTTGTGCGCGGCGAGCAGTTGCGTGCGCGACCAGAAGTGGTCGGCGTACCAGGCGTCGAAGCGCCGCGGCCAGGCCAGCGCTTCATCGAGGTTGCGCGGCGAACGCACCGGCGGCGCGGGCATGCGTCGCTCGGCCAGCGCGGCCGAAGGCGCAGCGCCGCGGGCGGCGAACAGCGCGAGCGGTCCGGCCAGCAGGGCCGCGAACCCGCTCGCGAGCACGACGCGAGCCGTGCGACTGGCGCCCAGGGCCGCTGTGGCCTCGCCCACGTCGGTCGCGCCGCGTCAGCGCGCGAAGGAGATGGTCTTGGGCGCGCCGGGCGCCGGCGCGGGCGCGTGCGAGCCGCTGGCGTAGTCGAGCAAGCGCGAGAGCATGGGGCGCATCTCGGAGCGCTTGACGATGCGGTCGAGCTGGCCCTTCTCGAGCAGGAACTCGGCGCGCTGGAAGCCGGCCGGGAGCTCCTGCTTGAGCGTGGTCGCGATCACGCGCGGGCCGGCGAAGCCGATCAGCGCGCCGGGCTCGGCCAGCGTGATGTCGCACACGCTGGCGAACGAGGCGGTGACGCCGCCGGTGGTGGGATGCGTCATGACGCAGATCGAAAAGCCGCCCGCGTCGTTGAGCTCGGCCAGCGCCGCGCAGGTCTTGGCCATCTGCATCAGCGACAGCACGCCCTCGTGCATGCGCGCGCCGCCCGAGCCGGTGAACATGATCACGGGCAGTTTGCGCGCGATCGCGACCTCGACCGCCAGGGCGATCTTCTCGCCCACGACCTCGCCCATCGAGCCGCCCAGGAAGCTGAAGTCGAGCACGATCAGCACGATCTCGCGTCCCTGGACCTTGCCCGTGCCGCACAGCAGCGCTTCGTTCTGGCCGGTGCGCTTGACGGCCTTGTTCACCTTCTCGAGGTAGGGCGTGTTGTCCTTGAACTCGAGCCGGTCCTCGCTGGTGATCTCGGCGAACAGCTCGTTCCAGGAGCCCTCGTCGAGCACCATCGCGATGCGCTCCTTGCCGGGCAAGGTGAAGTGGAACTCGCAACTGGGGCAGACGCGGCCGCGCTCCTCGAGCTCCTTGCGGAAGATCATCGCCGAGCAGCTCTCGCACTTGAGCCACAGCCCGCCCGGCATCTCCTTCTTCTTGCGAAAGCGCGCGAAGCGCGTCTCGCTCAGGTCCTTGGGGGTCAGCTCGTCGGGTGCGTTGGCTTGGTCCTTCGATTCGCTCATGGCGCTCCTTGGCGGCTTTCAGATGGTAGCAGGCCGCGCAGCCGCGTTCCGGACCGCGGGGAGCGCTCCCCCGCGCGGCCCGCTCAGCCGCGTTGGGCGGCGGCGCCGTGGCGCTCGAGCTCGCGCCCGGCGCTGGCGCGGAAGCCCGCGATCGTGTCCGCCATGTCGCGCGCGCCGAACACGGCCGAGCCCGCTACGAAGCAGTTGGTCCCCGCCGCGGCGCACAGCGGCAGCGTCGCGTCGTTCAGCCCGCCGTCCATCTCGATGTCGCGTTCGAAGCCGTGCTCGCGCAGCCAGCGCACCTTGGGCAGCACCTGCGGCATGAACTTCTGCCCGCCGAAGCCCGGGAACACGCTCATCACGAGCACCAGGTCGAGCGCGTCGAGGTAGTCGGCGATGCGCTCGACCGGCGTGTCGGGGTTGATCGAGACGCCGACCTTGGCCACGCCGTTGTCGCGGAATGCGCGCGCCACCTCGCGCGCCGCCGCAGCGTTGGCGCACACCTCCGCGTGGAAGGTGAGCACGTGCGCGCCGGCCTTGGCGTAGTGCGCGGCGTAGCGCAGCGGCTCGGTGATCATCAGGTGCACGTCGAGCGGGCGCTTGGCGACCTTTCCGATCGCCTCCACCACCGGCGGCCCGATGGTCATGTTCGGAACGAAGTGCCCGTCCATCACGTCGACGTGCAGCCAGTCGGCGCCCGCGGCCTCGACGCGCGCGATGTCGTCGGCGAGGCGCACGAAGTCGGCCGAGAGGAGCGAGGGCGAGATCTGGATCGGCGGCGTGCGCATGTGACTCGGGATGGTACTGCGGCGACCCCCGGACCGATCGCTCCCGGAGCAGCGTGCCCCAGCGCGCGCCCGCGACCGGCGAGCCGCGCGTTGGAGCGCATTCGATGAGCGGCGCGTCTTTATCCGGAACAAGTTTGTCCAGCAAGTCGCGGCGGCGGCACTTGGGGCATGCTGAAGTCCTCGAGGTCACGCGCTCGCAGCGCGGGCCCCGGCGCAGCACACAGCGGATCGACACCAGGAGCCCCACACCCATGCGCACCCTCACCGCACTCCTCACGCCCTTGCTCGCGCTCGCCGCGGGCGCTCAACAGCCCACGCCGACCGCGGGCCGCACGCTCGCCGCGCCGGTGGCCAAGCCCGTGCTGTGCGCCCCGGTCGGCGCCAGCCACGCGCTCAACTTCACGCCCGGCGCGCCGCGCACCAACACCTTCGTGAGCACGGCCGATCCCGAGCTGCGCAAGTTCATCGTCTACGTGCCCAGCACCTACTCGACGCAGCACGCGCCCTACCCGCTGGTCTACATGTTCCACAGGACGGGCCAGAGCGCGCAGATCGCGATGAACAAGACCACCTGGAACCACGCTGCGGAGGTCGGCGAGTTCATCGCGGTCTATCCCGAAGCGTTGCCCTAACTGCTCGTGGGCGGCGCTACCGAGACGAAGTGGCGCACGGACGCGGTCGAGAGCTTCGTGGTCGACCCCTCGGAGCTGCCGATGGCCGACGACACGCAGTTCGTGCGCGAAGTCCACAACACGTTGATCACGCACCTCAACATCGACTGCGAGCGCGTGTACGCCTCGGGCTTCTCGAACGGCGGCAGCTTCGTCAAGCAAGAGCTGCGCGTGGACCTCGCCGATGTGTTCGCAGCCACTTCGAGCGCCGGCGGCATCGGCGTGCCCAACGGCGTCCCGGCCGACTACTTCCCCGCCAACGGACTCGACTTCCGCCCGCACTTCGAGATCGTCGGAACCCGCGACGACAAGAAGATCGACGCCTGCATCTCCGCCGGCGATCTGATGCCCGGCGACATCCTGCCGCGCGCGGTCGCGGTCGTGGTGACGACGCCCTGCATGTGGGACGGGCTGCAGCTCTACGCAGAGGCCGTCGGCATGGATCCGGCCGTGTACTCGACGATCGAAACCCCGACCTTCACGCAGTTCCTGTGGTCCAGCACGCTGCTCCCCGGCCCCGGCCCGACGGAGTACCGCTTCCGCATCCTGCCCAACCTCACGCACGAGTACCCCAGCGGCACGAACTACCCCACCGACTACGTGCCGATCCTGTGGACCTGGATGCGTCAGTACACGCGCTGACGCTCAGCTCGCGCGCCGCCGAGCGCGAGCCCGATCACGCCCAGCAGGAACGCAACGGCGCTCGCCGCCCCGCCGATCTCGAGCGGACTGGCGGCGATGCGCCGTGCTCGTTCCAGCTCCGCGGGACTCACAGCCGCGCTCGAAGCGAGCGCGCTGTCGATCGCGGCGCCGCCGAGCATGCTTCCCAGGTAGCCGAGCGCGAGCGGTCCGAGCGCGAGCGCCATGTAGACCAGCCACGCAGCGCGAAGGCGGCGGCCGTTGATCATCAACGCGCCCGCCGCGAGCAGCACGATCCCGGCGAAGAGCGCGCCCAACCCGAACAGGCCGGAGTTCAACACGTAGTCGAGAACGTCACGCATCGTCGCGACAGTGCTTCCAGGCCGCGCGAAACGCGCGCGCGAGCGCTCGGTTCACGGGCGTGAGCGGCGAGACGGTCGCGCCTACGCGCACGCGCTCGACGCGCGGCGTGCGTCAGGTTCGAGGAAGCCGCTTCGCAGGCGAGCGCGGTGCTGACTTCGACGCTGACCTCGACTCGGGCAGGCCTCTCGCTCGCGGGCTACTTGCCGCGGCCGCGCAGCTCTTCGCGCAGCACGGGTTCGAGCGCCGCGCCCCAGTGCGCGTACCCCGCCGGCGACAGGTGCAGGAAGTCCGGCATGTCGGCGGCGTCGATCGACCCGTCGGCGCGCACCCAAGCGTCACCGATCGCGAGCGTACGGTAGCCGCCCGCCGACTGCGCGCTGCGGAGCGCCTGGTTGATCTGCGCGATCTCCCCGCGCATCGGGTTGAAGCGCTCGCCGCGCGGGAAGATCTCGTGCACGAGCACGCGCGCCTGCGGCGCTTGCTCGCGCAGAACCGCGATGACGCGCTGCACACCCTCGAGCGTCTGCTCGCCGTTGTGCGTTCCGTGCCCGAGGTTGTTCGTGCCGATCAGCAGTACGACGACCTTCGGCGCGAGCCGCGTGATCGGCGCCTGCTCGAGCCGCCACAGCACGTGCTCGGTCCGATCGCCGCTCACGCCGAGGTTCACAGCGCCCAGCGGTGCGAAGCGCTCGTTCCACACAGCGAGCCCGGTGTCGTCCCAGGCCTGCGTGATCGAGTCGCCGAGGAACACCACGTCGGCCTGCGCGGTCTCTCGCGCGCGCCGCAGGCACTCGGCCTGCCGCGCGAGGATCCCGGGCTCCGTGCGCGGCGCCGCCACGAGCGCCGTGTTCGCGGGCTTGGGGGGAACGTCTTGTTGCGTGAGCGAACCGAGGACGAACAGGAACGCGAGGAGCGTGAGCTTCATGCGCTCACGATACGCATGTGCTGCGCGATGCACAGCACACACGCGCGCCGTCAGCTCGCGTGCAAGCTGCGCCAGATCTCTGACCGTCCGGCGCAGTCGAGCACGCGAGAGCGCGGCGCGCGCGTCGTCAAGGCAGCAGCGTCACCTCCAGGCCGTTCGACATCACGCCCGCCGGGTTGGCGCCGGCGTCGCGCGACCAGCCCTGCGCATAGAACGTGTCGCCGGCGCCGAACGGCGCGCCGAGCGCGAGCGGATGCGCCGCGAGGTACTGGTTCCAATCAAACGAGAGCGCGCCGTCGCACGCGCTGGCGCCGCCGGTGGCCCCGGCGAAGGCGCGTTGGATCGGAGGAGTGACGCACTTGAAGCTCGTCGGCCCCCAGGGAGCGCTGGCCGGCGCCAGTCCGTAGAAGAGCAGCGCTTGTCGCTGCTGCGGCGCGTCCGTGAGCTGGAGTGCGAAACCCGCCGTCGAGCTTCCGCTCGGACGCCCGCTGGCCCGCAGCGTCGGAGAGCAGCCGGCTTGGCTCGTGCCTGCAGTGCAGTACGGCCTGGGCGGCGGCTGGAACTCGCCTCGTTCCACTGCGAAGCCGCGCGGAGAAACGCTGCCGCCGACCCACAGCGTGCGACGCTCGCTGGCGATGTCGATCACGCCGTTTCCGTTGAGGTCTTCGGCGACGTACAGCACCGAGCCCGCGAAGTAGTAGATGCGCGATCCGAAGCCCGGCTGGACTTGGAGGATCTCGAGCGCCGCGGAGTACGACACGTAGCTTCCGACCTCGGAGGGCGCGAAAAATCCGTCGTGATCGCGATCCTCGGCGCGCAGCACGGGCAGGTTGTGGCCGAACACGAAGAGCGAGCCGTCCGGTGCGCATCGAACCCAGGGCACTTCGAGGCCGAAGTAGTCGGCCGTGCTGAACACGAACTCGCGCTCACCCTCCGTCACGAACAGGCCATCGCCATCCCGGTCTTCGAGCCGGTACACGCCGGGCCCGCCGGCGTTGCCCAGGCCGTTGCCTTCGTCGAAGCAGTAGAGCTCGCCGCGTGCGCCCGTCAGCACGCCTCGCGGCGCGAAACTCCAGGGACTGGCGAGAACCGGCCACCAAACCACCGTGTACTCGCCTGCGTCGGAGCTGTCCCCGTCAGCGTTGAGATCGATCAAGCGGATGATCCGGTCCAGACCGCCGAACGCCGGGTGGTCAGCGGTCGCAAACCACAGGGCGCCAGCGTTGTCGATGGCCAGCCTCTGCACTGAAGCCGGATACTGCGGCGCGCTGAGCCCGTTGAAGAACAGCGTGATCTCGCCCGCGTCGTTGACGTCGCCGTCGCCGTTGGCGTCTCTCGTCCGGTAGATCCGCGCCGTTTCGAGGTCCGCGACGAACAGCGCGCCGTCCGGGGCACAGATCAGTTCGAGGTTCGGACCGAACAGCGAGCTCCCCGGCCCGCTCGGGTAGTCGTAGTGCCACGTGACCTCCGCCGCGCCGGAGTAGGCGCCGTCGCCATTCCCATCACTCAAGCGCTGGATGCGGGAGTTGTTGGGCAAGCCCTGGGAGTCGCGCGGAACGTAGAGCGTCGGCAGATCGTGAGCCATCGAAGGCGCGATCAGCAGGCTGAGGGTCGCCGCGTGGGGAACCAGGACCCGGACTCTGTGTGTCATGGGGACTCCTTGCGATGAGCGCTCCTCCTCACCGCCGGAGAGGGAGCGCGGGACGCAGGGAGCTACCCGTCGCGGTCCGCTGGTTACGACCCGGCTGGTCCTCAGCGCCGACGTGGCGATCGACGATCTCTAGTCGGAGTTCGGCGAACTGTCCGGACCGCGCAGCGCGCCCGTCGACCCGCGCCGACGACACGCGTGCGGAAACGAAGCAGCCCGCGCGGAACGTTGAGTTCCGCGCGGGCTGCGTGAAGCGAAGAGCGAGTGGAGCCCGCTTCGCTACAAGCGAACTCGATGCATCAGGCCTTGAGCGCCGCGATGCCCGGCAGCGTCTTGCCTTCGAGCAACTCGAGCGAAGCGCCGCCGCCGGTCGAGACGTGCTTGACCTTCGAGGAGAGCTTCAACATCTCGAGCGCCGCGACGGAGTCGCCGCCGCCCACGACGGTGTAGCCCTTGCACGCCGCGACGGCCTTGCCGACCGCTGCGGTGCCCTTGGCGAAGGCCGGCATCTCGAACACGCCCATCGGGCCGTTCCAGACCAGCGTCTGCGCCGCGGCGATCTTGTCCGCGAAGAGCTTCTGCGACTTGGGGCCGATGTCGAGCGCCATCCAGCCGTCCGGAATCGACTCGACGACCTTGGTCGCGGCGTCGGCGGCGAACTTGTCGGCGACGACGTGGTCGACCGGCAGCAGCAGCTCGACCTTCTTGGCCTTGGCCTTCTCCAGCGCCTTCTTCACGACGTCGACGCGGTCGAGCTCGACCAGCGACTTGCCGATCGGCTGCCCCAGCACGTGCAGGAAGGTGTAGGCCATCCCGCCGCCGATCAGAATCGTGTCGCAGCGCTCGAGCAGGTTGTCGATCACCAGCAGCTTGTCGGAGACCTTGGCGCCGCCGAGGATCGCAACCAGCGGACGCTTGGGCGCCGAGAGCACGCGACCGAAGGCTTCGATCTCGGCCTGGAGCAGGCGACCTGCGACCGACGGCAGGAGCTTGGCCACTTCGCTGACCGAGCACTCCGCGCGGTGCGAGGTGCCGAACGCGTCGTTCACGAACACGTCGCCGAGCTTGGCGTAAGCCGCGCTCAGCGCCGCATCGGCCTTCTGCTCGCCGGCGTTGAAGCGCACGTTCTCGAGCAGGATCACGCTGCCCGCCGCCGCGCCGTTCACCGCGGCTTCCACCGCGGCGCCCGTGCTGTCGTCGAGCTTCAAGACCTTGCGCTTCAAGAGCTTCTCGAGCCGCTGTGCGATCGGGTTCAAGCGCAGCTTCGCATCGACGCCCTTGGGTCGGCCCAAGTGGCTCATCAACACGACGCAACGCGCGCCCTTCGCCAGCACTTCTTGGATCGTCGGCAGCGCCGCGCGGATGCGCGTGTCGTCGCTGATCGCGCCCGTGTCGTCCTGCGGGACGTTGAAGTCCACGCGCATCAACACGCGCTTGCCCTTCAGATCGAGCGCGTCGAGCCCCTGCGCCGACTTCGCGGCCGGTGCGCTCGACGCGCCGGTCATTTTCCCGCGGCGACGGTCTCCTTGGCGGCCTTGGGCAGCTTGAGCTTGTTGGCGATGCGCATCAGCTCGACCACGCGGTTCGAGTAGCCCCACTCGTTGTCGTACCAGGCCACCAGCTTGACCATGCGGCCTTCCATCACCATCGTCGACTGCGAGTCGAAGATCGTGCTGTGCGGGTTGCGGACGATGTCGCTCGACACGAGCGGATCGGTCGAGAACTGCAGGATGCCCTTGAGCTCCTTGGACTTCGCCGCTTCGGCGTAGGCGGCGTTGAGCGACTCGATGGTCGCGTCGGTCGCCAGCTCGGCGACGAGGTCCACCACCGAGCCATCCGGCACCGGCACGCGCAGCGCGACGCCGTCGAGCTTGCCCTTGAGCGCCGGCAGCACCTTGCCCACCGCGCGGGCCGCGCCGGTCGTGGTCGGGATGATGTTGAGCGCGGCAGCGCGCGCGCGGCGCAGGTCCTTGTGCGGCAGGTCGAGCACCTGCTGGTCGTTGGTGTAGGCGTGCACCGTCGTCATCAGGCCGCGCACAATGCCGAACTTCTCGTGCAGCACCTTGGCCAGCGGCGCGAGGCAGTTCGTGGTGCACGAGGCGTTGGAGATGATGCGGTGCTCGGGCTTGAGCGTGCCCTCGTTGACGCCCAGCACCACCATCGCGTCGATCTCGTCCTTGGGCGGCACGGTGAGCAGCACGCGCTTGGCGCCGGCGTCGATGTGCTTCTGGCACTGCTCGCGCGAGGTGAAGATGCCGGTCGACTCGACCACGAAGTCGACGTTGTTGTCCTTGTGCGGCAGCGCGGCGGGATCCTTGATGGCCGTGACCGAGATCTTCTTGCCGTCGACCTTGATCGAGTCCTTGCCCGCCTCGACCTTGCCCGCGAACGGTCCGTGAACCGAGTCGTACTTGAGCAGGTGCGCCAGCGTCGCCGGATCGGTCAGGTCGTTGATGTGCACGACCTCGATGTCAGGGAACTTCGAATGGATGACGCGGAAGACGTTGCGACCGATGCGGCCGAAGCCGTTGATGGAGATGCGCATGCCCATGGGGGCTCCTGGAAGGCGGGTGAGGTGAGCGGTTGGCCCGTAAAAACGCGGGAGGAGGCTAGCTGCGCCGCCAAACCCCATCAACTCGCCGCACTGCGAGTTGGGGTGTACGAAAACAACTGCGCAGGCCGGCGCGCCGAGGGCGCCACACGCGCCGACTCGCGCCCCCGCAGCTGATCTGGACCGGGTCCGCTCCACGCGTGCTCCGAGCCATCTCCGGGACCGTCTGGCGGCCACGCGGCGCGGCGAGGCCGCGCACGGGGTCGGCTCGCCCGCCGCGCCTCGGCCGTAAGTCGTTGCCGCTCGCCTCTCTGGGGCCGCCTCACCGGCAATGCCAGGAAAACAGGGCAGAGCGCGACGCCCGGCGCCGATCCTCTCCCCCCGCCGCGCGCCCGGGCCCGTACCCTGGGAGTGCTCTCTCACCATGCAGATCGACACCACTCCCCAGCCCGCCGCCCACGCGCCCGCCTGGAGCGAGCGTTGGCCAGCCTTGGCGCGGGCCCAGGGCGTGGCGCTGAGTGAGCCGGTCGTGCTGGCGCTGTCGGGCGGCGCGGACAGCGTGCTCTTGCTGCACTGGCTCCACGCGGCGCGCGAGACGCCGATCACGGCCGTGCACGTGCACCACGGACTGCGCGGTCGCGAGGCCGACGACGAAGCGGACTTCTGCCGCGAGTTGTGTCGCTCGCTCGACGTGCCCTTCCGCTTGCGGCGCGCGGATCTGAGCGCCGCCGAGGGTTCGCTCGAAGCCCAGGCGCGCAACGCGCGCTACCGGTTGCTGCTCGAAGAGGCCCAGGCGCTGCGCGTGCGGCTGCTCGTCACCGCGCACCACTCCGACGACGCGCTCGAGGGCGTGCTGATGCGCTGGGTGCGCGGTACGGAGTTGCCCGGCCTGGTCGGGCCGGCGCCCGACGGCCAGTGGCGTTCGCGCGGCGGCTGGCGCGTCCGCGTGCTGCGCCCGTTGCTGGGCCTGCGCCGCCACGAGATCCGCGAGCTGCTCAGCGGCGCGCAGTTGAGCTGGCGCGAGGACTCGAGCAACGCCGATCCGCGCTTCACGCGCAACCGCGTGCGCGGTCAGTTGCTGCCGCGCATCGAGGCGCTCGCGGGGACCGAGGGCGTCGAGCACTTGCGGCGCTTCGCGCAAGCCGTGGAGCAACTCGAAACGGACTTGAGCGCGCGCACCGCGCACCTCGCCTGGAGCGAGCTGCCCGCCGTGTCCGCCACGCGCCGCCGCGAGGACCGCACGTTGGGCGGAACGCTGTCGCGCGCGCGCTTGCACGCCCTCCCGCGCGCCCTGCGCCGTCGCGCGCTGTGGCGGCTGCTGCTCGAGGCCACGCAAGAGGCGCCCTCGCGCGCGCAGCTCGACGAACTGGTGAGCGCGCTCGACGAGCGCGATTCCTCGCGCCACGGTCTGCGCGGCGGCTGGATCGTGCGCCTCAACCGCACGCACTTCGAGCTGCACCCGCCGCTCGAGAAGCTCTTCGACGGCCCGCGCGACGCCTCGCGGCAGCTCTCGCTGGGCTTCGGCGACGGCGAGCGCTCTCCGCGTCCTTCGGCCTGGGTCGCGTCGCTCGCGGCGCCGCGCGAGGGCTTCGTGCTTCCGACACCGGGCGCGGTGACGCTGCCCGACGGACGGCGCATCAGCGCCACGCTCGTCCCCCACGACCCGCAGCGCGCGATCCCGCGCACCCCCAGCGTGGTCGAGCTCGACGCGCGCGATCTCCCGCCGCGCCTGAGCGTGCGCTGGCCCGCGAGCGGCGAGCGCTTCCAACCGCTCGGCTGCGTCGGTACGCGGCCGCTGCGGCGCTTCCTCGCGGACGCCGGCGTACCAGCGCGCGAGCGGCGACTGGTGCCGCTGGTCTTCGCGCACGACGAACTGCTGTGGGTCGCGGGCCTGCGGCCGGCTCACCCGCGGCGCGTGCAGGATTCGACGCGCATGCGCCTGCGGCTCGAATTGCACTCGGGCTCGCCCTGGCGCGCCGGGCGCGATGACAGCGCCAACCGACACGCGCCCAGTTCGCGCGCGCGTCAACTCGAGCTGTACTGAGCGCGCACTCCGGCGCCTGCCGAAGCGGTGACTTGCGGCGCCCCACGGGGTACCCTCTTTCCCCCGTGCTTTCGCCCGCCACAAGCCGCGCCTGCCCGCCGTCCTTGTCGAGCCGCTCGCCGATCCTCCGAACCAACCTCGCGCGCGTGCGCGAGCGCATCGCCGCCGCGGCCGCCCGAGCTGCGCGCAACGCGGACGAGGTGCGTCTGGTGGCCGTCACCAAGTCCGTGGACTCGTCGACCGCGCTCGAGCTGGCCCGCCTGGGCGCTCACGAGCTGGGCGAGAACCGCGTCGACCGGCTGGCGGCCAAGGCCGAGGCTTTCGCCGCCGCCATTCCGACGGCGCCGCCCGTGCGCTGGCACATGATCGGACATCTGCAGCGCAACAAGGCGCGCGCGGCCGCTGTTCACGCCGGGGCTGTTCACTCCGTCGACACGGACCGCTTGCTGGCGACGCTCGCGCGTTTGAGCGTGGAGCTCGAGCGCGACCTGGACGCCTCCCTGGAGGTCGAGCTCACGCACTTGCCCACCCGCTCGGGCTTCACGCCCGCGGCGCTGCGCGCGCTGCTCGAAGGCGAACTGCAACTGGGGCGCGTCAAGTTGCGCGGCCTGATGACCATGGCGGCCCCCGACCCGACCGCGAGCGCCGGCGACTTGGCGAGCCAGAGCGCCGCGCGGCGCACCTTCGCGCAGCTGCGGGCGCTGGCCGAGTCGCTGCCGCGCGAACGCTTCGAAGGCGCGCGCGTCGAGCTCTCGATGGGCATGAGCGACGACCTCGACGCGGCCGTGGCCGAGGGCGCGCACTGGGTGCGCGTCGGCTCGGCGCTGTTCGAGGGCCTCGCCGCGAGCGAGGAGGGCGCAGCGTGAGCGCGAGCGACAAGGAGCCGCGCCTGTTGCTCGAACTCGCCGGCGATCCCCGCGCGCCGGTCGAGCTTCCGCGCTCGGGCGTGCTGTCGATCGGCGCCGACCGCGAGCGCGTCGATTTCTGCGTCGAGGGCCAGGGCGTGTCCCCCGTGCACTGCGCGATCGGGCGCGTGAAGGGCGGCGGCTGGGCGCTCAAGGACCTGGGTTCGGAGTACGGCGTGCTCGTCAACGGCGAGCGCGTCAGCTCGCGCAAGCTCGAGCCGGGCGATCTGATCGTGCTCGGCTCGCGTCGACTGCGCATCTTCGATCCCGACGCCGCACGTTCCGCGCCTGGGCCCGCAGCAAGTGCGGGCCCGGCGACTTCGAGCGCGGCGAGTTCGAACACGCAGCCGACGCCGCAGGCGAGCGCTGCGAACAAACCTCCGGCCCGCGCCGCGAGCAGCGAGCCCACGCGCGCCGAGACGGGCGGCCTGCCGCAAGTCAAGGGCTATCGCATCGAGCGGCCGCTGGGCCGCGGCGGCATGGGCGAGGTCTATCTCGCCGTGCAAGAGAGCCTGGGCCGGCCGGTGGCGCTCAAGGTGCTCGCCGCCAAGCTCGCCGCGGACCAGGACTTCGTGCTGCGCTTCCAGGCCGAAGCCCGCGCGGCCGCTGCGCTCAACCACCCCAACGTCGTCACCGTGCACGACGTGTGGGAGGAGAGCGGCCGGCACTTCCTCGCGATGGAGTTCATGGACCGCGGCAACCTCGAAGCACGCCTGGCGCGCGGGGGCAAGCTGCCGGTCAACGAGGCGCTCGAGGTGCTCTCCGACGCGGCCAAGGCGCTGGTGTACGCCGAGATGCGCGGCATCGTGCACCGCGACATCAAGCCCGCGAACCTGATGCAGAACTCGGCCGGCGCGACCAAGCTCGCCGACCTGGGCCTGGCGATGCACCTGGAGGCCGAGGCCACCGAGTCGGACAACAAGAAGATCTTCGGCACGCCGCACTTCATCTCGCCCGAGCAGGCGCGCGGCGAGAAGACCGACGTGCGCTCGGACATGTACTCGCTCGGCGCGACGCTGTACCGCTTGCTCTCGGGGCGCACGCCGTTCGAAGGCGCCACGACGCGCGACATCCTGCGCGGGCACTTCCTCGACCAGCCCAAGCCGTTGAGCGAGTTCGTACCCGAGCTGCCGCCGGCGCTGGTCGCTCTAGTCGACCGGTTGCTGCGCAAGAAGCCCGACGAGCGCTACCCCTCGGCCAAGGTGCTGCTCGACGAGATCGAGCGCATCAAGAGCGCGACTCTCCACGGCGGGACCGCCGGAGGCGCGGCGACTGCGAGCGGCGGACGCAGCGGAACGTGGATCGCCGTCAGCGCCGTGCTCGCGCTCGGCGCGGGAGCGGCGTGGTGGTTCACGCGCCCGGCGGAACGCCAGGACCTCGAGCCGCGCCAGCGCGAGCCGCTCGCCAACGAAGACGGCGACGTGGCGCCGCCGGCGGATCCGACCACGCCCACGACGCCCGACGCGCCGATCACGCCCGCGGACGCGGCCACGCGCCCGGCGGACGACGACACGGCGCTCAAGCTGCGCGAAAACGAGGCCGAGATCGCGTACCTCAAGCTCCCGCGCGATCTGACCCCCGCCGAGCGGCGCGACGCGCTGGTCGAACTCGCGCAGCGCTTCGCCGGCACGACGGCCGCGGGCCGCTACCAACTCGAATCCGAGGAGCTCGCGCGCACGCTCGAGCAGCAGAACGCCGCCGAGCAGCAGGTCTCGGCCGCCGTGGAGGCCTGGCTTGCCTCTGCGCGCGCGGCCCTGGGTTCCGCGGACGCGCCCAAGCCCCTGGGCGAAGCGCTGCGAGCACTGCTCGCACTCGACACGCCGCCTGACCTCAGCACGGACACCGCCTTCCTCGCGCGCCGCCGCGCGCTGACCTCTTCCGCAGTCGGCGCCGCGCTCAACGCCTGCCGCGCCGCGCTCGCGACCGCGGACCAGCTCGAGGCCAAGGGCGACTTCGACGGCGTCGGCGCTGCCCTGCGTCCCTGGCTGGTCGCGCTCGATCTCCCGCAGATGCCGCCGGAGCTGGGCTTCGACGCCGTGCCGGAGCTCGGCGACGTGATCGGCCTCCGCGGGCTGGTGCAAAAGCGTGTCGACGGCCTCGAGGCCGCACGCGAGCGCTTCGCCACGCGCCGCACGCGCGGCGACCTCGAGGCCATGGCCGGCGCGCTGCGCGGCTCGAGCGGACTCGAAGGCGCGCTCGCTGCGCTCGACCTGCGCTCTGCGGTCGAGAAGCTCGAGAGCCTCGAGGGCGCGCTCGGAACCCAGCCCGCAAAGGAGTGGGCGCGCGCTCTGCGCAGCGCGCTCGTCGACGGACGCGCGGCGCTCGAGGCGCTGACGCGCGAGTTCGACGCCGGCGGCTGGCGGCGCAAGGCCGTCCCCGACCCGCGCGCGCGCGGACGCGCCAACCGCGACGCCGTCGGCGCCAACTCCGAGGGCCTGCTCCTCAAGTCCGACGCCGGAAGCGAACTCGCGCCCTGGTCGGCCTTCGGCGGGCGTCCGGCCGACCTGCACCAACTGTTCTTCCAACGCCTGTCGCGCGAATACACAGAGGCCGAGCTGCGCGGCATCGAAGCGCTCGTGCGCTGCTCGGCCGTGATCGCGGCCGTACGCGAAGTCGCCGATTGCTTCGACAGCGCTCGACCGGGCCTGCTCAGCGTCGAAGAAGCGCAGTCGATCAGTGACGCCTTCGACGCCGCGCGCAACTGGGCCGCCGGCGGAGCGGACAAGAACGCCGTCGAACGCGAGGCCGCGGCCGCGGCGCTGCTGATCGAGTCGCTGCGCGCGCGCGAGCAGGGCCAGTGGTCGGTGGCGACCGTGCGCTTCGAAGAGCTGTTCGCGCTCCACGGCGACACGCTGCTGGTGCGCATGCTCTCCGACGGCCGCGGCGCACAGGCGGCGGCCACCGGCCGGTGAGCGCGCAGCCGCCGCTCGAGCTCAGCGCGATCGACAACGGTTGCCGCCTGGGCGTGCGCGCGCAGCCCGGCGCCAAACGCAGCGAAGTCGCCGGCCTGTGGAACGGCCACGTGAAGGTCTGCGTCCGCGCGCCAGCCGAGGACGGTCGCGCCAACGACGAAGTGCTCGATGTGCTCGCCGACTTCCTCGAGCTTCCGCGCCGCGCGCTCGAACTCGAACGCGGCCAGCGCGCGCGCGTGAAGCTCGTGCGGATTGCAGCTCCGCTCGCTTCCGTCGCGGCGCGCTTGAGCGTTCTGTCGGCCCCTGACGCGTGAATTTGCTTCAGCGAGGCTCGGTTCTGAGAACGCTTGCCGGCAGGCATTGACGGTTTTCGAGCCGCCGGGCTAGCGTTGGTGGCGTGGGAGGCGTTCCTTCGCGCGCCTCCGCCACAGCCGCTCTGGCAGGCGGCTCGTCGATCCGCGCCCGCGGCGACTGCGCGCTCGACGTACTTCCATTTCGTCGCGAAGGCAGTTTCGCACATGTTTCGTCAACGGTTCACCCCCCCGCGTCGTGGACGACTAGAGGCTGAGTCTGCGGCGCGCATCGCCAGCGTTGGCTGGCGCGCGCTGCGGACCTCGCTCGTCACCCTGCTCGCGTTCGTCGCTGCCGGGCCCGTTTGGCAACCTCTCAACAATGTGCCGACTCAGTCCCCACTGCAGTTCTTGATTTTCGCGGTGACTGACGACGAGTGCGCAGGCGGACCTTGCACTCACACGTACTTCAACTTGCAGGGTCTCATCGTGGACGGTCAGACATCCACCCAGGCGCTACTCCGCTCGAATCTGATCGGAGAGTATCGATGAAGCTCCTCCATGTCGCGATTCGAACTCTTCTCACGAACGGGGTCGTCGGAGCGACCGCGTTCGCGGTGCAGACGTCTAACGAACCCGCACTGTTCGGCGTACGCCAGCAGGTGTTCTGCTGCGAGCGGCTCGAGCAACTCGACGCCCTGACAGGGATTCCGATCAGTAGCTGGAGCTACGCTGGATCCGGTGTGCAACACCACACTCTCGAGGCGCACCGCGACCGTCTTGTCTCGATCAATCCGGCATGCTGCTTCGCGCGCCGTGTCGTCGTGTTTCACCCTGCTGACGGTCAGCGTTCCGAGACGCTCATCACCGGCGCGCCACTCTTCGGCGGTGCGCACAGCCTCGTGTCGGATCCCGTCTCCGGCGCCCTGTACCTGACGACTGATTCCGAGCTGTACACGCTCGATCCCGTGAGTGGGCAGGCGACGCTGGTCGCGTCTTTCACGGGCTCACCCTACGCCTGGGACTTCGTGAACACCGCGGCCATGGATGTCAATGGCACGGTGTACGCCATCGGCCACGAGGACTCTGCCCATCGCTACGCGGTCTACACGCTCCAACTGGCGACGGCGCAACTGACCTGGATCGGTGAGATCCAGATGCCGACCGGCAGTAGCGGCTTCTTCCTCGACCTCGCCATCCCGCCGACGGGCGATTGGTGGGCGTCGTTCCGCGACACGGGACTGATGCCGTCGACTCGCGGGCTCTGGCGCATCAACCCCGGGACGTTTCAAGCGACGCAAGTCCGCTACGTCGATCCGCCGCACGAAGGTCTCGCCTTCCTGGCGCCGACGCAGCAAGCGAGCTACTGCACCGCCAAGACCAACTCGCTTGGCTGCGCACCGACAATTTCTGGCGAGGGCTTCCCAAGCCCCACCGCGTCGAGCGGCTATGTGCTGCGCGCGGCCAACGTGCGCAATCAGAGCACAGGCTCGCTGACCTTCGGAATCAGCGGCCGCGCCGTGCTGCCCTTCGGCGGCGGCACGAACTGCGTCGCTCCGCCGCGTCAGCGCACCACCGTCGCCTTCAGCGGCGGCTCGCCGACGGGCGTCGCCGACTGCAACGGCACGTGGCAGCTCGACTTCAACACCTGGATGAGTCAGCACTTCACGCTGCCCGCCGGCACCACGATCCAGGCGCAGTGGCTCGGCCGCGACGCAGGCTTCGCGCCGCCGGACAATTGGTCGTTGAGCAACGCGCTCGAGTTCGTGGTGCGGCCGTAGGTTGCACGTCGCTCGCGGCCGGTCGAGCCAGCGACCGCGAGTTGCGTTGCGACGCGCAAGGCGGTGATCCGCCGCTCGGCGCGGCGTAGGCTACGCGCGCAACGATGAAGACCCCCACTTGCGAACTGGATGAAGCGGTAGCGCGCGCGCAGGCCTCGCTCGAGCGCGCGCGTGCGCCGCGCCCGTCGGCCGTGCTCTCGCTCGCCACCGGCGCCGCTGCGCTGGTCGGACGTCTGGAACAGGCCTGGCGACTGCCCTTCTCGCGCCTGGAAGGCTCGCCCGAGCGCTGGCGCGATGTGCTGCTCCACTTCGGGACGCTCGAGGGCGCGCCGGTGTGGATCTTCGAGGACGCGCCGGGCGATGCGAAAGCGGGCGACGCGCCCTGGCACGGCGCCTTTCCGATCTGGCTGGCGGGCGCGAGCGGCGCGGCGAGCCTGATCCACGTGTGCGCGGGCGCTGCGACGCGCAGCGCGAGCGACGGCGGCCTGCGCGCGGGCTCGATCGCGCTGGTGCGCGATCACTTGAACCTGAGCGGCGGCACCGTGTTGATGGGACTGGGCTCCAGCCGCCTGGGCGCGCAGTTCCCCGACCAGACGCGCACCCACGACGCGCACCTGCGGCGCTCGGCGCTCGAGATCTGCCAGCGACTGGGGCTGCACGGCGCCGAGTCCGTCGCGGCCTGCCCGCTCGGTCCGACGCTCGAAACGCCGGCCGAACGCCGCGCTTTCGCCGCGCTCGGAGCGCAGGTCAGCGCGCAACGGCTGATCGAGCCCTTGCACGCGGCAGCCCACGCGGGAGTCGGCGTGCTGGCCGCCGTGCTCGTGGTCCAGGAGGGCGACGAGGAGCTCGACATCGCGAAGATCGCCGCGCGCGCCGCGGCGCTGGCGCCGGCCGTCGACGATCTGATCGTCGAGGTGGTGCGCGCCGCACGCGCGGAAGCGTGGGGTCGCGCGCGCGAGGGCGAACAAGCGTGAACCGGCGCATCGCAGTGCTGGCCTCCGGCGGCGGGCGCTCGCTCGAGAACCTGGCTGAGAAGATCGCCAGCGGCGAGCTCGAGGCGCAGCTCGCGCTGGTGGTCGTGAACTCACCGAGCGCGGGCGCGATCGAGCGCGCCAGACGCCTGGGACTGGAGTGCGTGCTCGTCGACCACCGCCAGTTCTCCTCGCCGCAGGAGTTCAGCGCCGCGATCTTCCGCGAAGTCGAAGCGCGCGACGTCGCGCTGGTCGTGCTCGCCGGCTTCCTGCGGCTGCTGCTCGTGCCCGAGCGCTGGGAATCACGAGTGATCAACATCCACCCCGCGCTGCTGCCGAAGTTCGGCGGCAAGGGCTACTACGGCGAGCGCGTGCACGCCGCCGTGATTGCTGCGGGCGAGAGCGTGAGCGGCTGCACCGTGCACTACGTGACCAACGAGTACGACTCAGGGCCGCCGCTCGTGCAGCGGCGCACTCAGGTCAAGCCCGGCGACGACGCGCACTCGCTCGCGGCGCGCGTGTTCGAAGAAGAGAAGCTCGCGCTGCCCGAAGCGATCGCGCTGCACTTTGCGAGTCGAGCCGCTTTGCAACGCTGAGGCGAGCGCGCGCGGGCCTCGTTCAGCGGCTGCGGCGTGAACGCGAAGCCCGGCGCTGCGCGAGCGCGATCAACTCCTCGAGCTCGCAGCGCTGCGCCTCGTCGCGGGTGAGCTCGGCCGCCGCGCGCGCCAGCCCTTCGCACTCGCTCCAGAGCTTGTGGTGCGCCAGCACGCGCGCCAGGCCGCGCAGTCGCGCGCTCTCGAGCGCACGCAGCGAGTCGTCCGCCGCGGCGTCGAGCTGCGGGAAAAGCTCGAGCGAGCCCAAGTGCGCGCACAGCGTCGCGAGGCTGAGCACGTCGTCGCGGTTGTGCGCGAATACGCGCTCGAGGCGGTGCGGCCGGCCGGCGAGGAAGTCGTACCAGGCCTCGGGCGCGAACGCGCCGGAGAGATCGTCCTGGCGCTCGACGCCGCACAGTACGCGCTCGAACGTGCCCAGGCGCGCGTTCTCGAGCGCCGGTCGGTACAGCGCGCGCAGCGGGTGGTACAGGTCGAGGTGCGCGCGCGACTCGAAGGGCGGCTTGACGCCGTGCACGCGCATCTTGTCCTCGAGCCGGTGGCGATCGAAGGTCTTGCCGAAGAAGGTCACGAGCGCGTCGCTGCGTTCGACGTGTTCGGCGACCGCGTGCAGCAGCGCCGCTTCTTCCTCGGGCCCGCGCAGGAAGCCCTGCCACAGCACGAGCTGGGCGTCTTCGATCCAGCCCAGTCCGACGAGGAAGGCCTTGGTCCCCGCGCCGCCCGAGAGTCCCGTGGTCTCGATGTCGAGCAAGAGCGCGCGCGCGGGGTCGAGTTGCGCCAGCCGCTCGTCCTTGGCGATCAAGGCGATGCGCTGCGCGTCGATGCGGCGCAGGGTTGCGAGCTCGAACGCTCCGTGGCGATGCGCGAGCGGCAGACGCTGCTCTCGGACGGCGAACGCGCCGCGCTCGTTCGAAACCTCGAGCAAATCGCTCGGAGGCGACGCAAGAGCATCAGGCGCGGGCGGATTGAGCGCGTTCGCGCGCGTGGCGAGCCGCGCGCGCCACCACGACGGCAACTCGGGCGCGGGGGGCGACTCCGTCGACGGCGCGGGCGCCTCCGTCGCCTTCGGATCGGCCTTGGGCGGCGCCTCGCGCCTCAGGCGCGCGAGTCGATCCTTGAACGACGCGTCCACGGCTCGCGGCCTCGCCTCAGGGCGCGCTCAGCGCCTCGTCGACCGCGCTCGGCGCCGGACGCGGGCCGCTGGTGAAGTGCGCGAGCAGCCGCCGCGCCGCCAGCTTGCCCATGGCGCCCGACTCCGAGATCGGTCCGACGCACGCGGGACAACCCGAGCGGCAGGCGCAGTGCTCGACAATGCGCAGCGCGGCCGCGAACACGTCGCGGTGCGCGTCGAAGAGCACATCGGCGAGCCCCACGCCGCCCTGCACGCGGTCGTACAGCACGATCGCCGGCCGCGCGAAGGTCGGCGAACGCACTTCGCTCGCCAAGCCCAGATCGCTGGGCTGGCAGCGCAGGAACAGCGGCGCGACGCGGCGCACGAGGCCCCCGACGCTGCGCCAGGCCGCGCCGCGCTCCGCCCCGACCAGGCCGAGTTGCTCCGCGCTCGCCTCCGAGAGCGTGAGCACGAAGGCTTGCGTGTCGAGCTCTTCCGCGGGCAGGTGGATGTCTTCGCAACCCACGTTCTCGCGCGTGTAGAAGCGGATCTTCTTGTACTGCGTGGCGAGCGTCGTGACGTGCACCTCGCCGGCGTGGATCGAAAAGTCCTCTCCGCCGCCGTCGCGCTCGCGGATCGAGCGCCGCTCCAAGCGCAGGAGCTGCCAGCTCGTGTCGACCTCGGCCTCGGTGAAGTAGTCGCTCTCGACCGAACGCACGTACGCGCGGCGGTTCTCGTAGTCGAAGCGCTCGACCTTCCAGGTCTCGCCTTCGATCTGGTAGATCGCGCCCTCGTGGCAGGTGGTGAGCGAGCCAGCGCGGTCGATCTCGCCGATGGCCTTCTTCGTCTCGGCGTCGAGGATCAGCACGTTGTCCGGGCCGCCGCTCGCGAGCGGCACGTCCTGCGCCGGATAGGCGTCGGCCATCCAGTGCCAGGTGTCGTCGCGCTTGAGCAGCAGCTTCGACTCGCTCGCCAGGTAGTCGAGCACGTCAGCGACGTGCGGCGCGCTCGCGAAGGGCCCGCGCTCGAGATCGCAGTCGCGGAAGGGCAGCTCGAAGGCCGCGCACTTGAGCTGCTCGGAGAGGATCACGAGGTTGTTCGCATCGAGCCCGAGCTTTTCGCGCGGCGCGTCGAACAAATACTGCGGGCTCGCGGCGAGGTACTGATCGAGCGGATCGGAGCGCGCGATGAGCACCGTGAGGCTCGACTGTCCGCGGCGGCCGGCGCGGCCCGCGCGTTGCCAAAACGACGCCTGCGAGCCGGGATAACCGACGAGCACGGCCACATCGAGCCGGCCGATGTCGACGCCCAGCTCGAGCGCGTTGGTCGAGACCACAACCTTGACCGCGCCGCGCCGCAGGCCGTCCTCGATCTCGCGCCGGTGCAGCGGCAAGTAGCCGCCGCGGTAGCCGCGGATCTCGCCCTCCTCGAGGCCCATCGCGCTCGCGCTCTCCTTGAGGTAGCGCGTGAGCACCTCGACGGCCGTGCGCTGGCCGCAGAAGAAGATCACCTGGCGATCTGGGCCGCAGACCGACAGCGCGAGGCGACGCGCTTCCTCGAGCGCGTTGGCGCGCAGGCCCGCGACGGGATCGAGCAACGGCGGGTTGTAGACGCCGAACACGCGCGCGCCCGAGGGCGAGCCGTCCTCGTCGACGACGCGCACGTCGCGACCCGTGAGCCTCTTCGCGTGCTCGGCGCCATCGCGAAGCGTCGCTGACGAGAGGATGAACTGCGGGCGACTGTGGTAGTGCTCGGCGATGCGCAGCAGGCGCCGCACGACGTTCGCGACGCTCGAGCCGAACACGCCCGAGAGCGTGTGCGCCTCGTCGATCACGATCGTGCGCAGGCTGGTGAAGAACTCCGACCACTTGGCGTGGTTGGGCAGGATGCCGGCGTGCAGCATCCACGGATTGGTGAGCACCACGTGCCCTTCGTCGCGCAGCGTGCGGCGCACGCTGGGCGGCGTGTCGCCGTCGTAGGTGCAGCTGCGCCAGTCCGCGCTCAGCGCGCGGATCATGTCGTTCAAGCTCGCGCTCTGGTCCTGCGAGAGCGCCTTGGTCGGGAACAGCATCAGCGCGCGCGCGTCGCCGTTCGATTCGAGCAAACGCTGCAGGATCGGCGCGGTGTAGCACAGCGTCTTGCCCGACGCGGTCGGGGTCGAGATGAGCACGTCCTCGCCCGCGAGCGCGGCTTCGATGGCCTGCGCCTGGTGCGAATAGACGCGCGTCTGTCCGCGCGCCGCCAACTGCTCGCGCAGGCGCGGATGCAGCGCCTGCGGCAGTTCCTGCGAGCGCTCAGCTCGCGCGGGGACCTCGCGCCAGTGCGAGAAGCGCGGCGCGAGTTCGCCGTCGTGCTTCAACTGCTCCGCCAGCTCGAGCGCATCGCCGCCGGCCCGCGCGCGCCGCGCGCCGCCGCGCACGATCGAGGGCTTGCGCGCGCCGTCGCCTTCCCCCGCCGTTTCCTCGCCCACTTCGCGCATGCCTCGTGCCCCTGTGCTCCGACCCGCTTCCAGCCCGCTCCCGGCTCGAAAGTTAGGGCTTTGGAAGGGTCGTCACAAGCGCGCGAGCGGCGCGGCTCTCGGCCGCGCTGAGCTGTTGGCCTCGTCGCCACTGCTTCCAGGGATCCGCGCGCGGCGCGAGGATCCCTCGAAGCCGTAGCTCAGTCAGCGACCATCAGCGCCACGAGCGAGGTGTACGGCTCGGCGCCGACGACCGCGTACTGGCTGTCGCTGCGATAGACGTGCGTCGACGGCGCCTGTGCGCCCGGTCGCAAACCGAGAGCGAACGACGTGGTCTGTCCCCGGAACGTGACCAGGCTGACCGTCAGCGGCGCGTGCGGCTCTTCGGCGCCGCGCTGGAGCATGCTCGAGGCGCGCATCGAGAGCAGTCGATCGACCCAGCGGCTGAACTCCTTGGCCTCGCCTTCGAGCCCCTCGCGAATCCAGTGGCCGTGATCGTCGCGCAGCCACTTGCGCCGCCGCCCTTGATGCTCGATCTCGATGAAGGACACGTCGAGCTCGAGCAGCTTGTGCAGCACCAGGCTCTGGAACGAACTCGCGTCGCGCCGCACCAGCGCGAGCAGCTCCTCGCCCAGGAGCCCCACCACGTGATCACCGTCGCGGCGGAACTCGACTCCTTGCACGCCGTCGGGCGTGCGCACCGCCGCGCCCAGATCGCCGGCGACCTCGCCGCTGCGCAGGCGCAGCACGAGGCGCCCGCGGACCTGTTCCGGCGTGAGGTCGCGCGCGAAGTCGATGCCGCCCAGGCGCGCCTGCTCGACCAGTGCGAGCGCGTCGGCCACCGCGGACTCGTCCGCCACGGCCGCGTCGAGCACAACACGCTCGCCCTCACGTCCGGTCGCGCGCCACGCGCGGTCGGACAGCGCGAGACTCACGCTGCGGCCTTCGTAAGTCCACTCCAGGCCGGTGACTTCGCTCCGCGCCACGCGCGCGAGATTCGCCTCGACGAAGCCCTGGCTGGGCGGAAAGCACATGCCGGCCGACATGCTGGAGACGCGGTAGATGTACGGTTGGTCCTCGCGCTTGGCGTACCACATCTCGCCCTGCGGCTCCGGACTCAGTCGGACGCTCTGCGTGACGCCGCTCGCGTCGGTGACGCTCAGCCGCACCGCGGGCCGCTCCAGTCCGTAGAAGTCGAGCGGCCCGGGCGCGTCGATGAAGGCCTCGGCGCGCAGCGTGGCGATGGCGTTGATCAGCCCGCCGACGGCGCGTGCGTCGAGCTGCGCCTGGAACGGCGCCGTGGCGCGCCACTCGCCGTCGAGCACCGCGCGCAACTCGACGGGCAGCGGCGCTTCACCGGCGAGCTCCATGCGACCTTCGCGCGAGAGTTCCACCACGCTGCGCGGATCGAACGACATGACGTAGTGCGCGCGCCAGTCGGGCAAGTCGCGCTCGAGCACGGTGTCGAGCGCGCGCTCGGTGCGGCCCAGCCGCCCGTCGCGGCGCGCGTACACCAGCTGTTCGCCGATGTCGACCGCGCCGACCTCGATGCGCGTGAGCTGCGAACGTCCGTCGATCTCCTCAGTGAGCTCGAGCACAACGCGCGGCGGCGCGAGGCCGACCTTGGCGAGGTCCTCGACCAGCGGCGGGCGCAGCCGCTGCGTCTCGAGCGAGCTGAACAGCGCCTCGAGCACCGCGGCTTCGACCGGGAACTCGATCGGATCGACGATCATCCAGCGCCCCTGGGACGTGCGCTCCAGCCGCAGTTGCAGCGAGCGCTCGAGGTTGTCGATGCGCACGGCCTTGACGCGGCTGCGCTCGAAGCCCTCGAGCAGCGGGGCGTCGACCTGCGCGCCCTGTTCGTCCTCGCGCCGCAGTTGCCAGAAGGTCAGGGCGACGAGCGCCGCCACGGCTGCGAACAAGAGCACCAAGCTCCGAGCGTGCATCGCTTCACTTCCTCCGACGCCAGGCGAGCAGGCCGCCCAAGAGCGCACACAGGGACGGCAGCCCGAACAGGGCCGCGTAGTTCAGGTACGCGATCGCCTGGTCGTCGCTGACCACGCGACGGTCGTCGACGCGCGCGGCGATGCGCAGCCGCTCCTCGCGTTCAGCCAGCCAGTTGAAGGCGTTGAGCGCCAGGTCGCGGTTGGGCTCGAGCGCGCCGTTCGCAAAGGCGTCGGCGCCGCCGAACACCAGCACGCGCGAGCGCTCGCGCTCAGCCGTCGCCGGATCGCTCGAGCGCGGCTTGGAGGGCCGGAAGTTGACCGCAAAGGCCACCGCGTTCGAACCCGGCTCGCCCTCGCGTTGCGGGTCGGGGCGGAAGTCGTACTCGCCCTTGGAGTTGGGCAGGTCGCGCCACGACTCGGCCGGGCTGCGCACGATGTCGACGATCACTGCGTTGGGCGGCGCGCCCTCGTCATTGCGCTCGAGCGGCCGCGAGTTGGGCAGTCCCACGCCCTTGTCGGCGCGCCACAGGGACTCGGTGATCGGATGGCGCGGGTCGAGCCCCGATCCGCCGGCGACGATCGTGGCGCACTCGCGCCGGCCGACCACGCGCTCGCCGAACGAGTTGCGGATCACCTGCGCCACCAGGCCCGGCGCGACGCGCACGCCCCAGCGCTCGACGAAGCGCTCGATCGAGTCCTGCGCGCGGAGGGCCGCGTCGTCGCTCGAGGCGCCGAGGAGCAGGCGCCCGCCGCTCTCCACGAAGGCCGCGAGCGCGGAGAGCTCTTCCGTGCCGAAGGGCTGGCGCGCGTCGAGGATCGCTACCACGCGCACGTCGTCGGGGATGTGCGGATCGGCGCGCGAATCCCAGCGCGCCGGCGCGAAGCCATCGGCCACGAGCGCGCTGTCGAGCCGGCCCAGGCCCGTGCGCGCCTCGACGTCGTACAGGTCGCGCTCGCCGTGGCCGGTTGTGAACCAGACCTTCGGGCGCTCCCCGATCGAGACGCGCAGGATCGCGTTGGCGAGCGCGGTCTCGCCTTCGAAGGCCTCGATGCTGGGCTCTTCGCGCAGCATCGGATTGCCCGGGTTGATGCGCACGATGTCCTTCAAGAGGCGCAGCACGACGCGCTTGCCGTCGAGCTCGACCACGGCCACGTTGGCCTCGTCCAGACCCAGCTCCTTCATGCGCGTCTGCACCGCGGCGAGGTCGCTCAGGTCGTGGTCGATGAAGCGGAACTTCGAGGGGAACTGGCTGCGCGCGACGAACAACAGCTCGCGCATGCGGCGCTGCGCCTCGGCGGCCACGCGGTCGAGCGGCGGCGCCTGCGGCTGGAAGAAGAAATCGACGCCGATGCGCGTCTTGGCCTTGTCGATCAGGTCGGCCAGCGCGGGATCGAGCGTGTTGAGCTTGGCGGTGGTCAGGTCGTAGCGCGCGCGCAGACCCGGCCGCGCGGAGAGCCAGGTGATCAACACGGCCGCGGCGAAGGCCAGCGCCACGAGCACGAGCACCTGCGCGCCGATCGAGAACTTGGAGCGCCGCGTGACGCGCGCGCGGTCGGCTGCGTTCAGCTCCATCGGCGCTTCTCCAACAGACGCGTCGCGATGAACACGAAGAACGCCGTCCAGACCAGGAAGAACACCAGGTGCTTGGAGTCGAGCACGCCGATCCCGAACGAGGACTGGTACTGCGAGACGACGCTCGCGTGGCCCAGCGCGACCTTGGCCCAGTGTCCCGGAGGCAGCTTGAGCAGCGCGTCGAGCGAGGGCAGCGCGATCACGATGAAGTTGAGCACCACCGCGCCGAAGGCGGCCAGGATCGGCGTGCTGCTCAGCGCGCTCGCGACCAGTCCGATCGACGAAAACAGGCCTGAGATGAGCGTCGCCCCGAGCACGCCGGAGAGCGCCGGGATCCAGTCCGGGCTGACGCCCAGGAGCTGCGCGAGCAGGCCGTAGATCAGCACGCTCGACCACAGGATGCCCATGAAGCTCGTGGCAGCGCCGAGCTTGCCGAGGATCACGGCCAGATCGCTGGCCGGAGCGGTGAGCAGGAACTCGAGCACGCCCGAGCGCGCCTCCTCACTGATCATGCGCATCGTGAGCAGCGGCGGCAGCAGCAACATGAACCACCAGAACACGTCGCCGGCGAGCGCCAGTTGCATCGCCGCGCGCAGGTCGCGCCCGGTGACGCCGACCAGGTAGACGATGAAGAAGTAGCCGTGCGCGAACAGCGCGATGGTGAGCAGGATCCAGGCCAGCGGCGACAGGAACAGTCCGGCCAGCTCGCGGCGGTAGATCGTCCAAAGTCCTTGCATCGCTCTCCCGGTGAAATGGTGCGTCGCCGCTGGCGCGGTGACGGGGCTCAGTGTTGCGCCGGCGGCTCGTCGATCGCCTTGGGGCGCGAGAGGTCGCGGCTCGCGCCCTGATCGAACGGGTTGAGGTTGTAGACCACGCGCGGCGCGCCAGCCGACTTGCTCGCAGCCGGGCCATGGGTCGCGTCGGACGACGCGGCAGGTCCAGCAGCAGGTCCAGCGGAAGGTCCAGCAGCAGACGCAGGTGCGCGCTGCGGCGCTTCGAAGGGACTCAGCGGCGTCAGGCCTTTCGCAGCCGGCGCGACAGGCAACTGCACTTGAACGCCGACGCTCTGCGCTGCGGGCGCGCTGCTCGCCAGCGGCTGCGGCTCGGGCTCGGCCGGGAGGTCGAGCGCGATGCGCGCGAACAACTGCTCCAGGCTCGGCTTGCGCCACGACAGCTCGCGCAGGGCCCACTTGCGCGCCGCGGCGAGCGCGCCGATGTCCTCGCGCAGGTCTTCGACGCAGGCGACATCGAACACGTGGTGGATGCCCAGGCGTCCGCGGTCGCGCACTTCGCCGGCGCCGCGAATCGACGCGAGCAAACGCAGCGCGCCGGCCACGTCGGGCCCGACCACGGCTTCCACGCGGACGTAACTCCCGCCGCCCAGACGTTGCAGCAGCTCGTCCTTGCTGCCGTCGGCGGCGATGCGCCCGTGGCTGAGGATGATCACGCGCGGACAGACCGCTTCGATCTCCGGGAGGATGTGCGAGCTGAGCAGCACGGTGTGCTCGCGCGCCAGTTCGCTCAAGAGCTTGCGGATCTCCAGGCGCTGCAGCGGATCGAGGCCGCTGGTCGGCTCGTCGAGGATCAGCACCTGCGGATCGGGCAGCAGCGCCACCGCGAAGCCGACGCGCTGGCGCTGGCCGCGCGAGAGCCGGGCGATGATCGCGCGCGAGCGGTCGGCGATGCCGGCGCGCTCGAGCACGCGCGGGATGCGCTGGCGGCGTTCGGAGCGCGACAGGCCGTGCAGGCGGCCTTGGAACTCGAGCATTTCCTCGACGCGCAGCTCGGAGTAGAGCGGAACGGACTCGGGCAGGTAGCCGATGCGCTTGCGCACCTCCATCGACTGGCGCAGCACGTCGAAACCCGCGACCACCGCGGCGCCTTCGCTGGCGGGGAGGTAGCCCGCGAGGATGCGCATGGTGGTCGACTTGCCGGCGCCGTTGGGGCCGAGGAAGCCCACGACCTCGCCCTTCTGGAGCTCGAAGTCGAGCCCCTCGATGGCGGTCACGGGGCCGAAACGACGGGTCAGTCCACGAACGGTGATCACGATGTGCGGAGCCTAGCGAACTTCGCGCGCAGACCGAGGCGTGCGGATCGAGCCAGCACGCTCCGCAGCCGCGCGAACGGATCCCAGCGGGGCGCGCGGAAGCGCGGATTCGAAGGAAGGAGCGGGCATGGAGCGCGTGGATGCAGATGAGCGTGTTGCAGCAGAGCGGTCTGCGAGCGGCGGCGAGTTCGAACCGCGCGGGCGAACTCCAACGCGAACGCCACTGGGACTCGCGATGGGTTGTTCGCCCGGGATTCGAGCGGAGCGGGACGAACGAGGCGCCTTCAAGCGCCTCGACCGTCCGCAAAGACCGCGCCCGCGCCGGGGCGCAGCGCGTGGCGCGCGACGGAGTTGGCGACGGCGCTCGCAACAGGACTCGCAGCGGGGCTCGCAACAGGGCTCGCAACAGGGCGAGGCGCTGGCTGCAGCCATGAAGCGCGCTGTTCGAGCGGACCTCGCGCGCCCCGCGTGCGGCGCGTCGCCTGCAACGCAGCGCGGGGCATGCGGTTCAACCGCACACCCCGCGAGCGGGTCCGCACAGCGCCGCCCCGCGACCCGAACCTGGAGGGCTACGGGCCCCGACGTTCGGCGCGGGCGCGACGCGAAACGTCAGCGCTTGACCTCGAAGTCCGCGTCGATCGGCTCGTCGCCGTCGCGCGCACCCTTGCGCGCGCCGCCGCTGGGGCGCGCCTGGGCCTCGGGCTCCTGCGGCTCGGCGGTCTTCGCGCCTCCGGCCGCCGCATCTTGCTGCGCCTTGTAGATCACCTCGCCCAGCTTCTGCGACTTGGTGCGGAACTCCTCGAGCGCGCGCTCGAGCGCCGCCTTGTCGTCGCCCTCGGCGGCCTTCTTCAGCGCCGCGCGCGCGTCTTCGATGGCCTTCACGTCGGCCTCGGACAGCTTGGTCTTGTGCTCGGCGAGCGCCTTCTCGGTCTCGTGCACCACGGAGTCGGCCTGGTTCTTCAGGTCGACCACCTCGCGCCGCTTCTTGTCGTCCGCGGCGTGCGCCTCGGCTTCGCGCCGCATGCGCTCGACGTCGTCCTTCGAGAGGCCCGAGCTCGACTCGATGCGGATGCGCTGCTCCTTGCCCGTGCCCTTGTCCTTGGCGCGCACGTTGAGGATGCCGTTGGCGTCGATGTCGAAGGTCACTTCGATCTGCGGCATGCCGCGCGGCGCCGGCGCGATGCCGTCGAGGTGGAAGCGGCCGAGCGAGCGGTTGTCGCGCGCGAATTCGCGCTCGCCCTGCAGCACGTGGATCTCGACCGACGGCTGGTTGTCGCTGGCCGTCGAGAACACCTGGCTCTTCGAGGTCGGGATCGTGGTGTTGCGCTCGATGAGCTTGGTGGACACGCCGCCCAGCGTCTCGATGCCCAGGGACAGCGGAGTCACGTCGAGCAGCACGACGTCGGACACCTCGCCGCCCAGGATGCCGCCCTGGATCGCCGCGCCGACGGCCACGGCCTCGTCGGGGTTGACGCTCTTGTTGGGCTCGCGGCCGAAGATCTTCTTGGCCATCGCGACCACCGCGGGCATGCGCGTCTGACCGCCGACGAGGATCACGTCGTCGATCTGACTCGGCTGCAGGCCCGCGTCCTTGAGCGCCTGGAGGCAGGGCCCCTTGGTGCGCTCGATCAGGCCTTCGGCCAGCTGCTCGAACTTGGCGCGCGTGAGCTGCACGTGCAGGTGCTTGGGCCCCGACGCGTCGGCCGTGATGAACGGCAGGTTGACGTCGGTCTGCATGCCGCTCGAGAGCTCGATCTTGGCCTTCTCGCAGGCTTCCTTGAGACGCTGGAGCGCCATCGGGTCCTTGCGCACGTCGATGCCGGTCGACTTCTGGAATTCGCCCGCGACGTACTGGATCAGCACGTCGTCGAAGTCGTCGCCGCCCAGGTGCGTGTCGCCGTTGGTGGCGAGCACTTCGAACACGCCGTCGCCGATCTCGAGGATCGAGATGTCGAACGTGCCGCCGCCCAGGTCGTAGACCGCGACCTTGCCGCTCTTGTTCTTGTCGAGTCCGTAGGCCAGCGTCGCCGCCGTCGGCTCGTTGATGATGCGCTCGACCGACAGACCGGCGATCGTGCCGGCGTCCTTGGTCGCCTGGCGCTGCGCGTCGTTGAAGTAGGCCGGGACCGTGATGACCGCGCGAGTCACCTTCTCGCCGAGGTAGTTCTCGGCCGCTTCCTTCAGCGCCGAGAGCACCATGGCGCTGATCTGCGGGGGCGTGAAGTCCTGGCCGTCGATGTCGACCTTGACCAGCTCCTCCGCCGCGCCCTTGAGCTTGTAGGCGACGCGCTTTTCTTCCTGGTCGACCTCGCGGTGGCGCCGGCCCATGAAGCGCTTGATCGAGGCGATCGTGCGCGTGGGGTTGGTGACGGCCTGACGCTTGGCCGGCGCGCCCACCAGCCGGTTCTCGCCTTGGAAGGCGACGACCGACGGAGTGAGCCGCGAGCCCTCGAGGTTGGTGATGACGACCGGCTCGCCGCCTTCCATCACGGCCACCACCGAGTTCGTCGTACCCAGGTCGATGCCGATGATCTTGCCTTGTTGCGCCATGTGAGTTCCTCCCGTGCTGGGGTCTTGGGCGCAGCCAATGACAAAGGCCGTGCCAGTCGGTCGGAGCGCCCGAAGACCGGCCAGGACAGGGACTTAAGGCGCTCGACCCTGACCCGAGTGCGCCACTTTGGCAGGCCAGCCAGAACGACTGCCGATGTGGCGGCAGGCGCGCTACTCGAGCTTGTAGTGCTTGAGCCGGCGGTAGAGCGTGCGCTCGCCGATGCCCATCAGCTGCGCCGCCTTCTCGCGGTTGCCGCCGGTCAACTCGAGCGTGGCCTCGATCAACTCGCGCTCGACTTCCTCCAGCGTGCGCCCGGCGAGTTCGACGCCGCCGCGCTTGGGCGCGCGCGCCGCACTGCGCAGGCTGTCGGGGAGGTCGCTCTCGCGCAGCGTATCGCCGCTGGAGAGCAGCACCATGCTCTCGAGCACGTTGCGCAGCTCGCGCACGTTGCCCGGCCAGGAGTAGCGCAGGAGCGCGGCCCGAACCTCGGGCGAGACCTGCCGCACGCCGCGTTGGTGCTGGCGCGCGAACTCGGCCACGAAGTGCTCTACCAGGATCGGGAGGTCGCCGACGCGCTCGCGCAGCGGCGGGAGTTCGAGCACCACCACCTGCAGGCGGAAGAGCAGGTCCTCGCGGAAGGTCCCCTCGCCGACCATCGCGCGCAGGTCGCGGTGCGTGGCCCCCACCAGGCGGATGTCGACCTTGCGCGGCGTGCTCCCGCCCACCGGCGTCACCTCGCGGGTCTCGAGCACGCGCAGGAGCTTGGCCTGCGTCGAGAGCGGCATGTCGCCCAGCTCGTCGAGGAACAGCGTGCCGCCGTCGGCGTGCACGATCTGACCGTCCTTGGCCGCGATGGCGCCGGTGAAGGCGCCTTTGACGTGGCCGAACAGCTCGCTCTCGATCAGGCCCTCGCTCAGCGCTGCACAGTTGACCGCGACGAAGCGCCGCTCGCGCCTCGAGGAGTTGGCGTGGACCGCGCGGGCCACGAGTTCCTTGCCCGTGCCGCTCTCGCCCAGGATCAGCACGGTGGCGCTGGTGTTGGCCACCTGGCGCACGATCTTGAACACGCGCTCCATCTGCGGACTCGCGCCCACCAGGCCGCCCAGTCCGAAGCGCTCGTCGAGCTGCTGGCGCAGGGCTAGGTTGTCGCGGCGCAGGTCGCGCGCTTCGAGCGAGCGCTCCAGGCGCGTGCGCAGCTCGGCGATCCGCACTGGCTTTTGCAGGTAGTCCGCGGCCCCCATGCGCATCGCTTCGACTGCGGTCTCGAGCGAGCCGTGGCCCGTGATCAAGAGCACCGCGGCGTCGGGCTGCAGCACGCGCGACTCGCGCAGCACGTCGAGCCCGCTCTTGTCGTGCATCTTCAGGTCGGTGAGCACGGCGTCGAAGCTCTGTTCGCCCAGTCGCTCCAGCGCCGTCGTGCCCGAGTGCGCCAGCGTGCACTGGTAGCCGTCGAGCTCGAGCCCGTCGGCCAGGGCTTCGGCGTGGCCCTCGTCGTCGTCGACGATCAGCACGCGCCGCGCGGGGCGCTCGAGTTCGGCCGCGCTCACGACTCGTGCTCCGCCCCGGCGGCGCTCTCGGCCCCGCCGCTGCGCGCGATCTCGACGATCAGCGGCAGGTACAGCGTGAAGGAGGTCCCGCGGCCGCGCTCGGACACGACCGAAAGCGTGCCGCCGTGCTCCTCGACGATGCGGCGCGTGGTCGGCAGTCCCAGCCCCGTGCCGCCCTTCTTGTCCGACCAGTACTCGTCGAAGCAGCGTTCGACGGCCTCGGCGCTCATGCCCACGCCGGTGTCGGTGATGGTCAGTTCGGCCCAGTTGCCCTCGCGCCGCAGCCGCACCAGCAACTCGCCGCCCGACGACATCGCCTCGCGGGCGTTCTTGAACAAGTTGATCAGCGCCTGTTTGAAGGCGCGCTCGTCGAGCATGACCAGCGGCAGCCCCAGGGGCAGGTCGGCGTGGTGGCGAATCCCCAGCGCGGCGTCCTCGGGCTCGACGAACTCGAGCACTTCGCGCGTCACCGCCGCCAGATCGCACGGCGCGCGATTGATCTGCGCGCCGCGCGCAAAGGCCAGGAACTGCTCGAGGATGTGCTCCATGCGGCTGACTTCGCGCTGCAGCGTCTTCACGCGCCGCAGGGAGCGCTGCTCGCGCGGCGTCAGCTCGCTCGCAGCGCCGCTGCGGCCGGGCGCCGGCTTGCCCCATTCCTCTTCGAGCAACGCCAGGTTGATCGAGAGCGTCGAGAGCGGGTTCTTGATCTCGTGCGCAAGGCCCCCCGCCAGACGCGAGAGGAAGGCCACGTGCTCGGCCGAGGTCAGCGGCTTGGGAGCGTGCGATGAGGTGCGCGGTTGGTGTTGCGCCATGGAGGCCGGCGGAGCGGGCCGATAGGCTAGCGCTGCTGCGCGCGGCAACCAACGCGCCACACCACGCAGCGCCACAGCCGCGATGAGCGAGAGCGCCCAGACGATTCGAGTCGACACCGCCAGCGCGGCGAGCGCCGATCAGCTCGCGCAGCCGCTCGCCGCACTCGAACGCGGCGCGTGGATCGGCTGCCCGACCGAGGCGCTGTACGTGCTGGCCACGCGCGGCGACCGGCTCGAGGCGCGCGCGGAGCTGACCGCGCTCGTCGCCCGCGGCGCCGAGCGGCGACTCACCTGGCTGCTGCATTCCAACGAGCAGTTGCGCGCGCTGGGCGCGCCGTCGGCGCTGGTGCGGCGTCTGATCGAGCGCTACTGGCCCGGCCCGCTCACGCTGTTGCTCCCCGGCCGCACGGCGCTCGCACCCGCTGCGGAGCACGAAGGCTGGACCGCGGTGCGGCGCCCCGCGCACGCGCACACCGCGCGCCTGCTCGAGCTCGCTCCGTACGCGTTGGTGGCGGCCGACGCCTCGCGCCGCGGAGAGCCGGCGGCCCGCGACGCCGCTGCGTTGATCGAGCGCTTCGGCCAGCAGTTGGCCTTCGTGCTCGACGCGGGGCCGACGCGCATGGCCGAACCCTCCACGGCGCTGGCCGTGGGTCCCGGGCGCTTCGAACTGGCGCGCGAGGGCTTGATCGACCTGGCTGCACTGCGCTCCACGGCGGGACTGCGCATCGGGATGGTCTGCACGGGCAACACCTGTCGCAGCCCGATGGCCGAGGCGCTCGCCCGCGCCGCGCTCGCGCGCCGACTCGGCGCCTCGCCCGGCCGACTGCACGACTTCGGCTTCAGCGTGACCTCCATGGGCGTGTACGCCGCGAGCGGCGCTCCGGCCAGCGCGCACAGCGTCAGCGTGCTCGCCGAACGCGGACTGGATTTGAGCGAGCACCGCTCGCAGCCGGCCGCGCCCGAGCTCGTCGCGCGCCTCGACCGCGTGTACGCGCTCACGCGCTCGCACCTCGAGGCGCTCACGCAGGCCCTGCCGCCGGGAAAGAGCAAGCACTGCATGCTGCTCGACCCGCAGGGCCGCGACATCGCCGACCCGATCGGCGGACCGCGCGCGGAGTACGCCGCCGTCGCGGCCCAGATCGAAGCCGCTGTCGAAGAGCGCCTCGACGAGTGGGCCTGAGCTGCGCGGCGCGCGGCGCGCCGGCGATGTCGAGCCGACCGGCGCGCGACGTGCGCTGCAACGCGAACGGCGCTGAGTGTTCGCTGCGGCGCTGAAAGCGCTCTACTCGCGCGAAAAACGAACTTCAGGGCCCGGGAGCGCCGAGCGAGTCCAGCCCCAGGCGCAGTGCGCGCTGTCCCACGGCGGTTTCGCGCCAGCGCGGGCAAGTTCGCTCAGCGCGCGCTAGCGCAGCTTGCGCGGCCGCGCGCTCGCCCATGCGCGCAAGGCAGGCTGCGACGTACAAGTGCACGTCGGCGCGCTCTCCACGCAGCTCGGCCGCGCGCACGGTGTCGCGCAGCGCCGCGCGAGCGTCACCCTGAGCGAGCGCCGCCACTCCGCGGCGCAGCGCGTCGAGGAACTCGGCCTCGGCGAGGAACAGCGCTACCTCGGGCTCGGCGCGCGCGCGCTCGAGCCGGGGTCCGAAGGCCGCGGCTGCGAGTTCGAGAGCGTCGGGCTCGCTGCGCGAACCGGCGCGGCGGCGCGCCTCGGACCAGGCCGATGCGATCCGCGCTTCGCGCAGCGCAGCGAGCGTCGCGCGCAGCTCGACGGCGTCGCGCTCAGAAGAGAATGGCAGCGAGGTCGCGAGCGTCGCGGGGCTCGCCGTAGCGAGCTCGAGATTGCGCGGCAACCACTCGAGCGTCGGCGGGTCCGAGCCGCGCGCGCGCCACACGATCCAGGGATCGTCGTCCGTCAACTCGCGCGGCGGCGTTGGCCAGCTCGCAAGCTCGGCGACTTGGCGCGCGAGCACTGCGGACGGCGCGTCGCAGCCCACTTCCGCCAGCGCACGGAGAAGTTGCGGATCCAGTCCGTCGAAACGCTCCTGCGCAAAGCTCGGCGCGCGCTCGGCCCCGAGCAGGATCAACTGCGTGCCCGCCAGCCAGGCCCCGGACCACTCGAACGAGCGCGCGAACGCGGCCACCACGCTGGCGCAGACCTCGGGCGGCATCGCGTGAGGTGGAACCCACTGCGCGAACACACCGCCGGGCGCCAGCGCGCGCCGGGCGACGGCGTAGAAGCCCGGCGTGTAGAGGTACACGCCGAAGGGCGAGTCGGGCAGCAGCGGTTCGATCGTGATCACGTCGTAGCGCGCCTCGTCGCCGGCCAGCAGGCGGCGGCCATCGCCCAGGCGCACCTGCACGCGCTCGCTCCCGTCAGCGCGCCGCCGCGCAGAATCGGGCGCGAGTGCGCCGCGGTTCACGCTTTCGAACCAGGGCGCGAACTCCACGACTTTGGGCGAGATCTCGAGCACGTCGAGCGCCTGCACTTCGGGGTGCAGCGCGACCGCGCCGACCGTCGTGCCCGTGCCGAGCGCGACCACCGCCACGCGCGCCGGCCGCGGATGCGCCAGCACCGGCAGGTGACCCAGCACGCGCATGTAGGCGTACTCGCGCCCGTCGCCCGCCGCGCGGAACGTGTCGGTGAGGAGCGTGCGTTCGCCGTTGACGCCGTCGTCGACGACGCTCACGGCGAAGTGCGCGTCCTCGGCGAAGGCGCGCAGGTTCAGCGCCGGATCGGTGAGCTTGGGCGAGCGCAACGCCGGCGCGGGCGCGCGCTGCGCCGCGACGCTCGCGCCGAGCGCGACCACTCCCAGCAACGCGAGCCGGGTGCGCAACTCGCGCCGCGCCGCGAACACCAGCGCGGCCAGCGGCCCCAGCAGAGGCAGCCAGGCGAGCGCCTCCCCCACGCCAACCGCGGGTACGAGCCAGGAGTGCAGCAGCGGACCCGCAGCGAGGGCGCCGAGCGCCTCGAAGAGCAGGATGTTCCCCAGGCGTGCGCCGCTCTCGCCGCTCGACGCGCGGTGCAGCACCGGCACGACGGCGCCGAGCGGCGCGAGCGCGGGCAGCACGAGCACCAGCGTCAACGCGACATCGCTGACCGGCGCGAAGGGCGCGCTCGCGCGGAGTGCGGGAACGACGACGTGCGCTGACCACTCCAAGAGCGGCGAACACACCAGCGGCCAGGTGCTCGCCAACGCGCACAGCGTCAACACGCTGAGCACGCCGCGCGAGTCGCGCGCCACCCAGCGCGGCAGGAACGCGGCGCCGAGTGCGAGCGCCAGCAGCGAGCAGGCGACGATGCGCGTGAGTTCGCCGACTTGACTTCCAACCCACAGCACGGCGATGCGCAGACACAGCCACTCGAGCGCGAACACCCACAGCGCCGTGAGCGCTGCGATCGGCGCGGCGTGGCGCAAACTCAGGTCGACTGCAGACAGTGCGCTTTCGCTGAGCGGGGCTTCGCGCACGCGACGGGCGCCGGCCCATCCAAGCAGTGCGCCCGCAGCCACCACGCCGCTGGCGGTGAGCAGCGCTCCCGTCCGCCCCGCCAACGCAACGGTTGCGAGCCCGATGCCCCAGGCGCCGGCGAGGGCGCCGAGCAGGTTCGCCACGTACACCGCCGCGAGCGAAGGCGCGCCCCGGCCGCGCGAGAGTTCGCGGCACTGGAGCGTGAGGAACATGCCCTGCGGAAGGCCTGCGGCGGCGAGGGCCAGGAAAGCGAGCGCGTTCGAAGCGGGCGCGACTTCCGTCGCACGCAGCCACAGCGCCGCGGAGGCGCCGGCGAGCGGCGCTGCAAAGGCGAGCAGCGCGAAGGCGCGCGCTGAACTCCCGCGGAAGCGGCCCGCCAGCCACGCGCCCGCGCACCAGCCCGCCGCGAACGCTCCCGGCCCGAAGGCCCCGCTCGCCGACTGACCGCACGCCAGGCCGAGGTAGGCCAGCAGCACGCTCTGCAGGCCCATGCCCCCGCCGCCGGTCAGGAAGGCCGACAGCACCACCGCCGCCCGAGCCGCGCGTTGCATCGGCGCTCGAAAGCTCAGCGCCGGGCTTCGCTGATCGCGAGCGACTCCCAGGCCTGCTGGCCGCCCTCGGCGCGGATCAGACGCTCGCGCACTTCTTCAACGCCGAGCACGCGCGCCACGTCCGCCAGGGTGCGGATGTGCAGCAGCTTCTGCGAGCGCGGAATCACCAGCAGCACTACCAGGCGCGTCGGCTGCGAGTCGATGCTCTCGAAGTTCAGTCCCGCCGGCCGCGCGACGATGCCCATGCAGGCCACCACGCGCTCGATCTGATCGACCGCCGCGTGCGGGATCGCGATGCCGCGCTCCATGCCGGTCGACATCGAGCGCTCGCGCGCGAGCACCTGCTCGAGCACGCTCGACGCCTGCGCGCGCGGCACGCGGCCGCTCGTGACCAGATGCTCGACGAGGCGGCGGATGGCGTCCCACTTGTCGGCGGGATCGAAGCCGACGAGCAAGTCGTCGGGCGTGAACAGCTGGCGCATCTCCATGCGCTCCGCATCCTAACCAGCGCAGCGCATCATCACGCGCGCGTCGTGCGTGAAGCACACAGGCAGAGAGCTGCGCTGCACGCTCGCTGCGCGCTCGAGGAGCACCTCGCGCAGCGACTCGTCTGAGCGGGAAGAACGCGAGCGCCCGCGCGTCCGTTGGCTTCGACGCGCGCGAGCCTCGACCGGGGGCCGAGCGCGTTTGACAGCCCCCAGCGGCCTGCCTAGAGTGCCGCCGCGCGCGTCCTCGCCGACTGCGATCGCCGCGCTAAGTTTGGCCGACTCAAAGAGATACATCGCCGCAATGGACCGACGCGACCGCCGCCGATCGTACGCCGCCGCCCTGCTGCTCGCCCCCCTAGCCGGCGTCGCGCCCTGCTTCGCGGCCCAGTCGGACGAGGAGATCAAGCGCGCCCAGGAGGCCGCTGAGCAGCAAGGCCAGACGCCGGAAGACGCCGAGCGCGCGGCGAAGGAGCGCGCCGCGGGCGTGCCTGCCACCAACCCGCGCGGCAATCGCGGACCGCAAGACACGGTGGGCCGGCCGGCCCAGCGCCCGGTGCAGCCGGCCAACGTCAACGTCAATCCTGCGGCGAACCGCGGCAACCAGCCTCAACCGCCGGTGCGTCCTGCTGCGCCCGCGCAGCCGCAACGCCCCGCAGCGGTGAGCGGTGCGCAAGGAGTCTCCGGCGGCTCGCAGAGCGGCGGAGGCGGCGACGGCACGGGTGAGCTGGTGGACGTCGGCGACTTCTACCTGCTCAGCATCGACGAGCAGGGCGACGGTATCGATTTGCTCTGGCTGACCAAAATGTGCCAGACCGCGACGGGCAAGAACCTGACGCCCGACAAAACGGTCGCGGAGCAACTCGCGCAGACCAAGGTGCGCATGTTCGGCCAGAAGCGCATCCCCAAGGCCGAGTTCTACGAGTTCTATCAGATCCTGATGTTCATCAACGGCTTCACCATCACCAAGGTGGGGCCGGATCACTTGGCGGTGTACCTGATCCAGGCGCTCGGCGGACAGGCCGGCGCGCGCGGCGGAACCTCGCTCAAGGACGAGGCGATCTACGTGCTGCCCGACGAGCTCGAACGCTACGCCGACCAGGTCGCGACGCAGATCATCACGGTGCTGCACCTGCCGAACTACGACGTGCGCACGCTGCAGAGCACGCTGCGCCCGCTGATGCCCAACGACCAGTCGGGCAACGGCATCATGCCGGTCGGCAACACGCAGAGCGTGGTGCTACGCGGCTTCGCGCCCAACATCGTCGCACTGGCGCGCATCCTGCGCCTGGTCGATCAGGAAGCTGCGCGCGACACGGGCGTGACGCCGCAGTTCGAGGTGATCCCGCTGGAGTTCGCCGCAGCCGAAGACCTGGCCGACATCCTCGAGCAGTTGCTCGAAGCGCGCAAACGCGAGAGCCAGGCGCGCCGACAAGCCAACGCGCAGGGCGCGACGGGTCAGATCCAGGGCAGCGGCGGCGAGACCAAGATCCTGACCTATCCGCGCACCAATTCACTGCTGGTGATGGCGCTGCCGGACGACATGACCGCCATCAAGGAGCTCATCGCGCGCCTGGACGTCGACGTCGTCGAACCCGAGCGCACCTACCACGTGTACGCGCTCGACCACGTCAAGGCCGAGGACCTGTCCGAAGTGCTCGAGGACTTCCTGCAGAGCGCACAACGCGTGCAGCAGCAGGGCGCCGCGGGCCGAGGCGGCGGCGGCCAGGCCGCGCCGGCCGCGACGGGCCTGACCAGCCGCGACAACGAAGTGGTGGTGGTGCCCGACGCCGCGACGAACTCGCTGCTCATCGCCGCCAGCCGACGGCGCTACGAGGAGGTGCTCGAACTGATCCACCGACTCGACCAGCGCCAGGACCAGGTGTTGATCGAGACGGCGCTGATCGAACTGTCGGGCCGCGACAACCTCGACCTGGGCGTCGAGTTGGGCGTCGCCGACGTGCCCGGAAGCGGCACCGGCAGCTTCGGCGTGTCGAGCTTCGGCCTGAGCACCTTCCAGGACACCGACGGGGACGGCATCCCCGACATCCGCGTGCCCGCGCTGGGCAACGGCATCACGGCCGGCATCATCGACGCCGACGACTTCTCGCTGCCCGTGCTGGTGCGCGCGCTGCGCGATCGCCAGGACACCAACGTGCTCAACGTGCCGTCGATCCTGGTCAACAACAACGGCAGCGCGACGATCAAGACGCTCGACGAACAGCCCACGACCCAGGTCACCGCGACCGGCGTCGGCGGCCAGACGCAGGAGAACTTCCAGAACTACCAGGAGGCGGGCATCACGATGCAGATCTCGCCTTCGATCAGCGCCAGCGGCTACCTGCGCTTGTCGGTGCAGCTGCAGGTGTCGAGCTTCACCGGAACCTTCAGCGGCCCGATCCCGCCTCCGCGCATCACGCGCGAGATCACCACCTCGGTGAGCGTGCCCAACGGCGACACGATGGTCATCGGCGGCATCATCGTCGACAACAAGAGCGAGCAGCGCACCTCGATCCCCTGGCTGGGCGACGTGCCCGTGCTGGGCGCGCTGTTCCGCCGCGACGTCGACAACGAGAACCGCACCACGCTGTACTTCTTCGTCACGCCGCACATCCTCAAGGACAAGAACTTCGCCGACCTCGCGGAGATCTCCTACAAGGTCAAGCTCGACGCCGCGGAGAAGATCGGCGCGGACCGTGTGCGGCTGATCGACCCGGTGTTCGGCGACAAGCAGGGCGAGATCGACCTGCGCGGCTTCGAAGTTCCGCTCTACCGCAGTCCGGGCAGCGGCGAACAGAGCGCCACCATGATCGGCCGCGACCCCAAGGCGGCGGCCGACGCGAAGTCTGCGGGGAACCCCTGAAGCCGCGCCAGCACATAAAGCCCTCCTACTCAACCTCTGGCGCGCCCGATGCCGTCTCGACGACACACGACGCTCCGGGGACTGCCGCAGGTGCGGACATCCAAGCAACCCTTCGAACATCCATGACGAGTTTGTCGGACATGCTGGTCGACGCGGGGCTCTCGCGCGAGCGACTCGAGGAGTGCCGCAAGCTGGCGGCCGAGAGCGGCGATTCGCTCGATCGCGTGATCCTGCAGCGCGAGTACCTGGCCGAGGACAAGCTGCTGCGCGTGTACGCCCAGCACCTGGGCTTCGAGTACCGCGCCTCGCTCGAGGACATTTCCGTGCCGAGCGCGTTCGTCAATCGCGTGCCGGTGCAGTTCACGCGCAACTACAACCTGATCGCGCTCGAGGAAGACGGTTCGCTGCTCAAGGTCGCGACCTGCGCGCCGCTCGACCCGCACCCGATGGACGACCTCGCCGCGTTGTACGGCGCGGACATCGAGCCGGTTCTCGCGCCGCGGCAGGAGATCACGCAGCTCATCGGGCGCGCCTACCGACACAAGGCCGACGGCGTCGACGAGGCGCTGGCGGACGTGGCGGAGGACGGCGACATCGCCGGCCTGGCCGAGAAGATCGAGGAGGGCGAGGACGTCCTCGACACCTCGAACAAAGCGCCGATCATCAAGCTCGTCAACACGATCTTGTTCCAGGCGTTGAAGCTGCGCGCGTCCGACGTGCACTTCCATCCCTACGCGGACCGGATGCAGGTGCGCTTTCGCATCGACGGCATCCTCTACGACATGGATCCGATCCCGCGCAAAGCGCAGGAGGCGATCGTCAGCCGCGTGAAGGTCATGGGCAAGATGGACATCGCCGAGCGCCGCCTGCCGCAGGACGGCCGCGCCACGATCCGCATCGGCGACGGCGAGGTCGACGTGCGCATCAGCTCGGTGCCCACCACCAACGGCGAGCGCATCGTGATGCGCTTGCTCGACAAGACCGCCAAGCTGTACACGCTCGAGGAGATCGGCCTCAGCCCCAAGAACGAGGAGATGCTGCGCGAGTTCTCCACGTACAACCACGGCATCATCCTGGTCACCGGCCCCACCGGTTCGGGCAAGACGACCACGCTCTACGCCGCGCTCAACGAGGTCGACACGACTCAGAAGAACGTGCTGACCATCGAAGACCCGGTCGAGTACTCGCTGGGCGGCATCAGCCAGGTCCAGGTGAACACCAAGAAGGGCCTGACCTTCGCCTCGGGCTTGCGCTCGTTCTTGCGCCAGGACCCCGACGTGATGATGGTCGGTGAAATCCGCGACCTGGAGACCGCGGAAGTCGCGATCCGCGCGGCGCTCACGGGACACCTGGTGTTCTCGACCGTCCACACCAACGATGCGCCGAGCACGGTCACACGCTTGGTGGACCAGGGCGTCGAGCCGTACCTCGTCTCGAGCTCGATCGTGCTGGTCGTCGCGCAGCGCCTGGTGCGCACGATCTGCAAGCACTGCCGCGTGCTCGGTCCGATGACCGACGAGTGGGCTGCCAAGTGCAAGAAGCTGGGACTGACCCCGGCGGACCTCGACCACAAGATCGCCTACGGCGCGGGCTGCGATGAGTGCTTCAACTCCGGCTACGCGGGCCGCACCGCGATCTACGAGTTCATGCCGATGAGCGAGGACCTGCGCACGCTGGTGATGAACGGCGCCAACGCGACGCAGCTGAAGAAGAAGGCCATCGAGTGCGGCGTGATCACGCTGCGCGCCGACGGCGTCGACAAGGTGCGCCAGCGCCTGACCACGCCCGACGAGGTTCTGCGCGTGACGCAACTGGACATGGAGTAGCCGCGCGAGGGGCGAGCGAAGCGTGCCGATCTACCAATACAAGGCCTATGTCTCCGGCGGCGGAGTGACCACGGGCGTGATCGACGCGGACACGCCGCGCGACGCGCGCGCGCGCCTGCGCCGGGACAACGTGCTGGTCAGCGAGATCCACGAGCTGCGCGGCGGCAAGAAGACCAAGGTCGCGTCCGGCGGCGAGAAGCGCGCCAGCGGTCCGAGCTTGGCCGAGCGCCTCCAGGCCCTGCGCAAGTCGGCTTCCAAGCCGACCAACGCCAACCTCGAGATCGTCTCCGCCGCGACCCGCCAGCTCGGCACGCTGCTCTCGGCCGGCATCCCGCTGATCGAGGCGTTGCGCGCGCTGATCGAGCAGACCGAGCACCGCCAGGCGGAGACCATGTTCCGCCAGCTCCGCGAACGCGTCAGCGGAGGTAGCTCACTGGCCGACGCCATGGCCGAGCAACCCGCGTGGTTCAACGACCTGTACGTGAACATGGTTCGCGCAGGACAGGCCACCGGAAATCTCGACGTCGTGTTCCGTCGTCTGGCCGACTACATGCAGGCGCAACGCTCGCTGCGCCGCAAGGTCGTCTCCGCGCTGACCTACCCGGCGATGATGGTCGGCATCGGAATCATCGTCGTCAGCATCCTGATGACGGCCGTGGTGCCCAAGATCACCAGCATGCTGATCGACACGGGCCAGACGCTGCCCGGACCGACCCAGGTGCTGATCATGATCAGCAACGGCTTCAAGAACTACTGGTGGGCGGGCTGCCTCACCATCGCCTTCGTTTCGTTCCTGATCGAGCGCGTCTACAACGGCTCGGAGAAGGGCCGCTTGTTCATCGACCGCAGCTTGCTGCGCGTCCCGGTCATCGGCGAGCTGCTGCGCAAGCAGGCCATCGCGCGCTTCACGCACACGCTCTCGACCTTGCTCGAGAGCGGCGTGCCGGTCGTGGCCAGCCTGGAGATCACGCGCAACGTCGTCGGCAACCGCGTCATCTCGGACGCGACCGAAGTGATCCGCACGCGCATCCTCGAGGGCACCGACATCGGCACGCCCATGCGCGCGACGGGCGCCTTCCCGCCGGTGGTGTGCTACATGGTCCAGGTCGGCGAGCAGTCCGGAGAGCTCGAGCAGATGCTCCAGCGCATCGGCGCGGCCTACGACGAGGAGATCGACGTCACCACCAGCCGACTCACCAGCGTGCTCGAGCCGCTCCTGATCGTCGCGCTGGCCGTGATCGTGGGCTACATCGTGGTCGCGATCGTGCTGCCGATCCTGCGCGTCGGGCAGATCCAGTAGGGCAGAGCGAGCGGGAAGCGCCGACCGCGCGCGGACGGCGCCCCCCCCACCCGCTGACCCGTTCGCCGGCCGCTGCGCAGACGTGCTTTCCGCACTGCCCCGGCAGATTCCGTAACCTGAGTCGTCCAACCGCCAGCACAACTCCACCGCGGCGCTCCGCTGCGCCGCCCTCGACCGCCTATGAAACTCCACCCCCACCTCGCGCCGCGCGCGCGCCGCGGCTTCTCCCTGGCCGAACTGATGGTCGTGATCGTGATCCTGGGCCTGATCGCGACGCTGGTCGTGCCCGAGCTCTTCGGGCGCTTCTTCCGCGCGCAGTCGGAGAAGGCCAAGATCGACATCACCGCCATCTGCCAGGCGGTCGACACCTACGCGCTGGAGAACAACGGCAAGTTCCCCGAGAGCCTCGAGGTGCTGGTCACGCCCGACGTGAACGGCCGCACCTACTTGAAGGGCCGCACCACGGTGCCGGTCGATCCGTGGCGCAACCCCTACGGCTACGAACCGCCGAGCGCAGGCCGCGATTACCGCGTCTTCAGCCTGGGCAAGGACGGCGCGTCCGGCGGCGAAGGCGAGAGCGCCGACATCGACAACTTCTCGATGCTCAACGAGACCCAGCGCTGAGCGCGTGAACACGTGGACACACCGAGGGCAGACCGGCGCGGATACACCCTGATCGAGCTGTTGCTCGTGATGGTGGCGCTCGGCCTGCTCGCGACGGTGGTCTACGTCACCTGGGAGGCGATCCTCCCGCGCACCAAGCTCAACACCGCCGTGCGGGAGCTGGCCGCGACGCTGCAGGAGACGCGCTCGGACGCCGTGTCGCGCGGCGTCGCCTTCACGGTCGAGTACGCCTTCGAGGACAACGAAGAGCATCCGCGCGGCTATCGCGTGGTGACGCCCTTCCGCGCCGGCGGCGCTGGCGGGCTGGCGGCGGACGATGAAGACCGGCTTGCGCTGGCCTGGAAGCGCCTCCCGGAGAACATCGAGTTCCAGTCGATCACCATCGACGGCCAGCTGCACACCAAGGGGCTGGTCGTCGTGCGCTTCGACCCGCGCGGCAGCGCCAGCGACCACAACATCGTGCTGGTCCAGAAGCCCTACGAGAACACCTACACCGTTGAGGTGCAGGCGTTGACGGGCTTCATCCACATGCAGGCGGGCGAGTTCGTGCGCCAGATTCCCAAGGACTCGGACTTCGATTGAAGCTGCTCGCGCTCAGATCCAAGGCGCAGCGCAGTGGCGCGGGTCGCGGCTTCACCCTGGCCGAGGTCGCGGTCACGATCGCGATCGTGGGCCTGGCTCTGGCCTGGATGCTGCAGACGCTCAGCACCTCGAAGATGACCGCCGCCTACTCGCGCAACCTCAAGCTGGCGCGCGAACTGGCGGTCTACACGCTGGGCCGGATCGAGGCCGGCTTGTACGAGGAAGAGCTCGAGAGCGAGCACATCCGGGGAACCTACGTCGACGAGGGCTACCCCGACTTCCAGTTCGAGGCCGTGATCGGCGACGAGAGCCTCAGTCCCGATCCGAACGACGCGCGCGCCTTCGACAACTGGCGCCACGAGCGCGACCAGCGCGAGCGCAACTCCAGCAGCAGTGACGACGACGAGGAAGAGTCGGAACAGCCCTACGAGAAGGTGCAGGTGCGCGTGACCTTCCCCAAGATCGGCGAGCTCAAGAACGAGTATGTGATCGAGCGCTGGCTGCCCTGGGCCCAGATCCACCCGGTCGACCCCGAGAGCGCCGAGGGCCAGGACGGCGGCGGCGCAGCGAGCGGAGGCGCGGCGCGATGAAGCTGGTACGCAAGCTCGGCGCCCGCGCGGCGTTCACGCTGGTCGAGGTGCTGGTCGTGCTGCTCATCGTGAGCGGCATCATGCTGGCCATGACCCAGCTCCTGGAGGCCGCGCGCATCAGCCGCGACACGATCCACAACATCCAGGAGACCCAGCTCGCTGGCCCGGCGATCATGGACCTGATCGAGCGCGATCTGCGCGCGCTGGTCGCCTACGACCGCCCGCCGGACCAGCTGCTCCGCATCAAGAACCGCGTGATCCTTGGGCACGACGCCGATCGCATCGACTTCCTGACCTCGACCGACAGCGTGGTCGCGACCGAAATCGACCGCAACTTCCTGCGCGCCGACATCAACGAAGTCGGCTACATGCTGCGCGTCAATCCCAAGGACGACGAGTTCCTCGAGCTGTACCGGCGCGAGGACTTCTTCGTCGACGAGGAGCCCTTCGACGGCGGCGCGTACACCTTCCTGCACGACCACGTCAAACACTTCGAGATCCAGGTCTTCGAAGAGGACGGCCGCGACGCCAAGCCCATCGAGGAATGGGGCGTGCGCGAGGACCAGGTGGGCCTGCCCAAGCGCATCGAAATCCGCCTGACGCTCGAGATCGCGCCGCGCCTGACGCAAGAGCAAGTGCGCTTTGCTCCGGTCGACATGCGCACCATCACCTACACGCGCATCCTGCGCTTCGGCGACGATCTGCTCGCGCAAGTCGAGATCTCGCCCTCGCCGCGCATCCCGGCGCTCGGCAGCGCGCCCACTCCTTCGGGAATCGGCGGCGGCGCCGGCGGCATCACGGGCGGGGGCGGCCCCGACGGAGGCCTGGGGCCTGACGGCGGCGGAGCCGGTCGAGGCCCGACGGGCGGCGGCGGCCTTGGCGGCGGAGCGCCGGGCGCGGGCGGAGCACGCTGACGAGCGGACGCGCCTGCGTTGCGCGACGCGCCGGCGCAGGGCTACAAGCAGCGCCTACTTCGGCCGGCCGAGCACCGCACGGCCCCGCAAGTACGGCTGGAGCGGCGCGGGCACGCGCACCGTGCCGTCGGCTTGCTGGTGGTTCTCGAGGATCGCGATCAGCATGCGCGCGCTCGCCGCAACGGTGTTGTTGAGCGTGTGGCAGTAGCGCACCTTGCCCTCGCTGTCGCGGTAGCGGAGGTTCAAACGCCGCGCCTGATACTCGCCGAAGCGCGAGGCCGAGTGCGTCTCGCCGTAGCCGCCGCGCGAAGGCATCCAGGTCTCGATGTCGAACTTCTGGACCTGCGGCGCGCCCAGATCGCCGCCGCACACGTTCACGACGCGGTAGGGCAGCTCGAGCGACTGCAGCAGGAACTCGGCGTTGTCGACGATCGCGCGGTGGTGCTCGATCGAGCGCGCCTCGTCCGCGATGTCGAGGATCACCTGCTCGACCTTCTGGAACTGGTGCACGCGGTACAGGCCGCGCGTGTCGCGCCCCGCGGCCCCGGCCTCGCGCCGGTAGCAGCTCGACAGCGCCACGTAGCGGATCGGCAGCTGCGCCAGATCGAGGATCTCGTCCTGGTGCAGCGCTGTGACCGGCACTTCCGCCGTGCCGACCAGGCACAGATCGTCGCGCTCGTCGCAGCGGTAGGCCTGCTCTTCGCCGCCGGGGAAGTAGCCCGTGCCGACCATCACTTCGCTGCGCACCAACGTGGGCACGGACAGCGGCGTGAAGCCGCGCTCGATCATCAGATCGAGCGCGTAGCGCATCACCGCGGTCTCGAGCATCGACAGCTCGCCCTTGAGCACGTAGTTGCGCGAGCCCGACAGCCGCGCCGCGCGCTCGATCTCGAGCCAGCCCTGCGCTTCGGCCAGCGCGACGTGGTCCTTGGCTTCGAACTCGAAGCGCCGCGGCTGGCCCACTCGCCGCACCTCGACGTTCTCGCTGTCGTCCTTGCCCTCGGGCACTTCGTCAGCCGGCACGTTGGGCACGCGCAGGAGGCGCGTGTTGAGCTCGGCCTGCAGCGCGCGCAGCCGCTCCTCGCCCGCGGCGAGCTGGGCCTTGAAGGAGTTCACCTCGGCGATCAACGCGGCGCGCTTGTCCGCCGGCGCCTTGCCCACTTCCTTGGAGAGCGCGTTTTGTCGAGCGCGCAGCGCGTCAACCTCGGTCTGGGTGGCGCGGGCGTCGGCGTCGACCTTCAGCAGCGCGTCGAGGTCGACCTCGATGCGCTTCTTGCGGGCGCCGGCGCGCACCAGGTCGGTTTGGGTACGGATCAGCTTGAGGTCGAGCACGTGCGTCTCCTGAACGGCTGGAATCGGGGCGCGAGATTGTGACGTCCCGCCGCGCCGGCGTCAGCGGCCCAGCGCGCGCGAACTCACTTGAAGGCGCTCGAGATCTCGCCGAGCAGCTTGTGCTTCTTCTCGGACAGCTGCACCTCGACGGTGTCGCCCTTCTTGATCTCGAAGGCCGTGTCGATCGGCCGCCAGGTGTCGGTCTCGGAGAAGCGGTACTTGCCGTCCTCGGTGCGCTCGAGCAGGTCCATCACGATGTCCATCTGCTCGGGCTTGCCGCCCTTCTTCGCGCCGCTCTTGCGCCAGCTCACGTCGGGCCGCGGCACGCAGTTCCAGAAGCGCTCGTAGCGCTCCTTGCCGCTGCCGAACACCGTGACGCTCTTGCCCTTGACGGTGACCGCTTCCTCGGCCGCCTCGACTTGGAAGTCGAAGTTGAACGGCGCGCCCAGCGTGATGGCCGCCTCGGCACCCTTCTCGACGTTCCAGCGGCGCGTGTCCGAGCCGGGCAGGATCAGGCACTTGGCGGTCTGCGCCTTCTTGCCCTGGCGCAACTCGCCCACGAACAGCTCGTAGTTGCCGACCGGCACGGCCACTGGCTTCTTGGTCTCGCTCACCACGTCGAAGTAGCAGCCCTCCAGCGCGCCCGTGCCCTTGAGGATCAGGAAGCTGGGCTGTTGCGGCCCCTTGAAGTCGAGCTTGACCGTCCCGGTCTCCAGCGTGACGGGCTTGGCCTCGAGTTCGCCGCCGCCCTTGCGCGTCTGGAACTCGTACCAGGCGCCGCCGACCTCCATGTACTTGCTCCAGGGCCGCGCGCGCTTGGACGCGCCCACGACGACGGTGTCGTAGTCGGGCTGGAACATGCCCTCGGAGAGGCCCTGGTAGGAGTACGTCAGCGGCGCGCTGCCGTACACGCCATCCATGTTGTCGTCGAGGATGCGCAGCACGACGCCGTTCACGGTGGCGAGCATGCTGCCCGCGTTGACCACGTACATGCGGCACTGCAAGTCGTCGGGCTGCAGGTTGGTCTGCAGACCCTGGAAGCGGTCGTCCTGGATGCCGGTCTTGAACATGAAGGCCCAGCGGCGCTTGTCGTCGCCGTCGCCCAGCTCCACGTCGACCGTGGTGAAGTTGCCCGTCATGGCCAGCGACTTCTCGGGCGCGCCGTCGCGATTGACGTCGACGACGACCTTGGAGCTCTCGCTGCGCACGACCTGCGGTCCCTTGTCGCCCAGCGACTGGAAGTTGCCGCTCGAGCCCTTGGCCGCAAGGCTGATGATCGGCCACAGCACGTAGATCTCGTCGGCGAAGTACACCGGCCGGTAGATGTCTTCGAGGCTCTTGAGCGCTTCGAAGCTCGCAGCCGCCACCACCGGCGCAGCCGCGGTCGGGGTCGGCGCAGTCGGCGCGGCGGGCGCGTTGGGATCGACCGGCGGAGCCGCGCCGAAGCCCAGCAGCACCAGTCCGTCGAAGCGCTGCTTGCAGCTCTGGTAGTAGTTGTGGGTGAGCTCGAGCTTCTCGAAGTTCTCGCAGGCCTTGCCCCACCACTCGCAAGCCTTGCGCAGGTCCGCCTGCTTGCCGCGGTTGTTTTCGTCGAAGCACACCGCCGCGCCCGCAGCCGACTGCGCCCCGTAGTACAAGTCCCCCAGCTCCACGAAGCGCGCGGACATGACCGTGAACTCGGTCCCGATCATCTCGAAGGTCGGACCGTCCTTCGGGCCCGACAGGTTCTGCTGGTAGCTCTTGAGCTGCTCGTAGTAGCGCTTCTCGAGCTTGCGGCGCTCCTCCGCCCGGTTGCGGTCGAAGGCGAGTTCCGAGTAGTAGCGATAGCTCTTGTTGACGAAGTCGGACTTGTAGACGTCCTTCCAGGTCTTGGCCAAGGCCTGGAACTCCGCCTCGAGTTCATCGCTGTTGCGCACGGCCATGACCGTCGCCAGCTCGCCCACGTGGCGGATCGCTTCGTCCTGGTAGGCGCGCACCAGCTTCTGCATCTCCTCGCTGGCGCCCACGGTCTGCGCGGCCTTGAACTTCTTCTGGAAGTCCGCGTAGCGGTCCGGCGCCTGGAGGGCGGTGAACGGCGTCGTGGAGACAGCGGAGAGCGGCGAGGCCGGCACGGCGCCGAGGGAAGCGGCGCACACAGCGATCGAGAGAGCGATCATGGGCGTGGTGGAAAAAGGGCGCGCGGCGGCGCGCGGGCCAGACGGCGCTGCGCCGTCGGCAGGTCAGCCCTGAAGGGGCCGAATCGGCCGCGGGCCAAGCGATGGTAGCCCGCGAGCGCCGCGGGTCACAGTCCGCCGCCGCGGCGTGCGCTCATGCGCTTCAAAAACGCGCGCTCGCGCTCGGACAGCGAGCCGATGCCCTCGCGGTGGATGCGCTCGAGCAACTGGTCGAGCCGGCGCTCGTCCTCGACCTGCGAGGCGAGTTGCTTGGCCTCGCGTCGGGCCTGGAGCTCGGCCAGCGGGTCGAGCCAGGCCCAGCGCCAACGGACCACCGCAAAGCCCAACGCGGCGCCGCTCAAGTGAACGACGAACGCCACGTCACCGCCCTCGCCCTTGAGCGCCCACACGACGCGCAGGAGGTCGAGCGCGACGAGGATCAGCGCCAACGTCACCAGACGCATGCGCACGATCAGGAAGAACACCGGCAGCGAGGGCTGCAGCGTCGCCATGGCGACGATCAGGAACATCACCGCGCCCGAGGCGCCGACAGTTGGAGCAAGCGCGCCGACCGCGAGGTTGTAGCTCAGTTGCGTGACGCCGCCGACCAGCACCGCCGCGCCGAACCACAGCGCCATGCGCCGCGGGCCGAACACGCCTTCGAACAGCGAGCCGAAGCCGTACAGCGCCAGCAGGTTGAAGAGCAGGTGCATCGGGTCCGCGGTGCTGTGCAGCGCGCCGTACGTCACCAGCTGCCACAGCGGCGTGAACGGGAACCACTCGCGCCACTGCACCGGGTTGAGCGCGAAGGTCTCCCACACGCGGCGGCCGATGCCGGTGTCGCCCACCAGGAAGCCCAGCACGCCGATCGCGCCCAGCGACCACAAGAGCACGCGCGTCACCTCGCGCGGCGCGCCCAGTCCCATCGAAGCGCCCGGCTGCGGGCCCTGGTCGAACGGCTCGTCCCAGTCGCGTGCGGTCTTCAAGCGTGCGCCCCGTGCTCCCGCGCCCGCTCAGGCGTTCGCCCGCTCGGCGGCGAGCACAGTGTTCGAGAGCAGCATTGCGATGGTCATCGGTCCGACCCCGCCGGGCACTGGAGTGAGCCACCCCGCTACGGCGCGCGCCTCCTCGAAGGCCACGTCTCCGACCAGCCGACCATCGGCCAACCGGTTGATCCCCACGTCGATCACGACGGCGCCGGGCTTGATCCAGCTGGCGCGCACCAGCTCAGGGCGGCCGACGGCGGCGACGAGCACGTCGGCTTCGCGACAAACAGCGGGCAGGTCGCGCGTCTTGGAGTGACAGATGGTGACCGTCGCGTCGCGCGCCAGCGCGAGCAGCGCGAAGGGCTTGCCGACCAGCATCGAGCGCCCGAGCACGCTGACGCGCTTGCCCGCGAGGCTCACGCCGGCGCGGTCGCACAGCTCGATGCAGCCCGCCGGCGTGCAGGGCGCGAGGCCCTGCGCGTCGCCCATCGCCAGCGCGGCGACGTTGTGCGGATGCAGGCCGTCGACGTCCTTGCGCGGGTCGAGCGCGCGCACCACGCGGCCCGCGTCGAGTCCGCGCGGGAGCGGCAACTGCACCAGCACGCCGTGGACGCCCGCATCGCGATTGAGTTCGCCGATCAGCGCCTCGAGCCGCGCCTGGGTCGTGTCCGCCGGCAGCTTGAGCGTGCGCACGGCGAAGCCCGCCTCCTGGGCAGCCTTGTCCTTGTTGCGCACGTAGACTTGGCTCGCGGGATCATCGCCGACGAGCACGACCACCAACCCCGGCGTCACGCCGCGCGCCGCCAGCGCCTGCGCGCGCGCACGCACGCCCGCGCGCACCTGCGCCGCGATGGCCTTGCCGTCGAGGATCTGCGCGCCGCCCGGCGCCGTCGCGCGTTGCTCCGCCACGCTCGCCTCGCTCATCGAGTTTCTCCGCGTGCGGCGAGCTGGGGCCCGTCGGCGGCCTTGGGCGCGCTCGAGGTCTTGGTCTCGCTCGTCGGACCCTGCATGCCCTCGCGCGGCACGACATTGTCGTCGGTGTAGCGGTGCAGGCTCTTCTGGCTGTCGGGCAGGTAGCCGAACAGCTGGAAGGTGATGAAGATCGACAGCGTGCCGCCCATCAGCATCGCCATGGCCTTTTCGCCGCGGTAGCCGCCGAGCATGCGCAGGTGGATGTACACGACGTAGATCAGCCAGGTGATCAGCGCGGAGTTCTCCTTGCTGTCCCAGCCCCAGTAGTTGGCCCAGGCCTCCTGCGCCCAGAAGGCCCCCATCCACAGGCCCGCGGTGAGGAACGGCATGCCGACCGCGAAGGCGCGGAAGCTGACGTCGTCGAGCTCGCGCTCGAGCTTCGCGATGGCGGCCGCGCCGGGCAGGTTGCCGGTGCGGTGCAGGATGAAGAACACCGCGCCGCACAAGAGCAGCACCGGCAAGGTCACGACCTGCGCGAAGGGCGTCAGCGCGAGGAGCGCGAGGGTCAGGATCTGCAGCCCGCGGCGTTGCCCGCCGACGAACACGCCGCTCCAAAAGCGCGAGCAGAAGTACACCAGGCAGATCATCCCGGCGATCGCAAGCGTGGCGTAGCTGAAGATCAGCGCCACCAGGTGCGGAGCAAACCAGTACGACTGCAACGCGGGAGGAAGGTCGCGCTGCGCCGTGGAGAGCGTGCGCAGGTAGACGTGCGTCATGAGCGCGCCTCCCATGACCAGCGCGAGCAGCGCGTCGTCGAGCACCGCCCAGCCCGGCCCGCGGCGGCGCAGGCCGAGCGCGTAGTGCAACGCCAGCATCGCCACCAGCAGGGCGAGGCTGAACATCGACAGCACCTCGCTCATGGTCTGGCTGGGGAAGTGGTTGACCTCGATGTAGCGCTGCCACATCGAAAGTCCCATGCACGTCGCCGCCGCCCACAACAGCGCGCTCGTCGCGCGGGCCGCCCAGGGCGTCGGACTCGAACCGTCGGCGCCGCCGCGCTTGGCGCGCACGTGCTGGAACATCGCCACGAACGAGAGCGCGATGCCGACGCCGCACAGGACGTCGACCACGCCCATCCACTCCAGCGAACTGAGCGGTGTGCTCATGCTCCAGCTCCTTGCAGCTCTCGTCCCTTGCGGCCCGCCAGCACGATCGGCCTCACGATGAAGGCCAGCAGCGTGCCCAGGATGATGGTGTACATCCCGACCAGCACCGCGGGAATTCCCGGGTCGTACACCACCCCGATTCCCGAGTAGGTCGGGTTCTGGGGATCGGCGTTGGTCTGGAAGAAGCGGTAGCCCTTGTATTGGAAGTACTCGTTGACGCGGATCTCGCGCTCACGCTCCGTGCCCAGCGGAACCGTGAAGGGCTGGCCGTTGGCGTCCTTCTCCACGATCGACAGCACGCTGCGCCAGTCGAACGGGAACCCTTCGGTGTTCTCGAGGAAGCGCAGGGCGTAGCGCTGATCGCCCGTGACCCAGATGTTGGACTGCTGCGTGTCGGTGGTGGCCATCTCGACGCGCTCGACCTGCTCGCGCTCCGTGCCGGGGAAGTGCACGACGTCGAGCACCAGCCCGCGCGCGTCGCGGCTGTAGAACGACTCGTCCCACCCGTCTTCGCGCACGCGGCCGGGTTCGAAACTCAGGCGCTTCTCGAACTTCGCGGCGCGGTAGAAGTGCTTGGCGAGCACTTGCGAATCGCCCGGCAGCGCCAGTCGCTGGCCCGCGCTGGCGGGGCTGCGCGTTCCGTCCTGCGCGACGAGTTCGGGCTCGCCGCCCTCCTGCCACGACAGCACGTAGCGCGGCGGGCCGGGGCTGCTCCAACGGCTCCACGACAGCTTGGTCACCAGGCCGCGGTGCGTGTAGCGCTCCTGCAGCCCGTACTCCACGGCGTCGACCTGTTCGGCGACCAAGCGTCGCTCGGTGCGGCCGGTCGGCGCCTCGGCCGAAGGCGGCCCGGTGATGTCGAGCCACACTGCGCAGAACTTGTCGGGTTGGCGCGCTAGCGGCTCGGGGTGCGTGCTGCCCTCTTCGTTGTCGACTCCGACGCGGAAGTCGCTGGTCGCGTCGACGAAACGGATCGTGTAGCCGCCCTCGAGCTGGTGGGACTCGCCCACGCGCACGTCGATCGGCTCGCCCAGCGGGTCGGACGACCCGAGCTTCTCGACGTACAGCACGCCCAGCGTCGCATCGTCCTTGGGGAACAGCGTGAGCGGATCCTGGCCGTAGCTCGCCACGAGGCGGAATCGCCCCTGGGGATCGAAGTAGCCCTGATCGCGCAGGAACGGCGAGAGCAGCAGCGTGCGCGTCGGACCATCGGGCGTGGTCATGCCCGCGCGCGCGCGCAACTCGCGATCGCGTGCGCTGGTCGGGACCTCGAGCTCGAACACCGGCAGCGGCTCGCTCGCGTCGGCGTCCTCGCTCACCTTGGGCAGGTCGACGCGCGCGTGGTCGAAGAGCTCGACGACGCGCAGTTCGAGCTGCGGCGCCCACTCACCCTGCGGGGTCTGCTGGAAGTCCAGTTGGATCGTGCGCCCCGGCCAGAGCGTGTAGCGCGGCGGCCGGCTGGTGAAGTTGCGATCGAGCGGCTCGATCTGCAGCGCCTTCCATTCCTTGCGCGCGAAGTGGTCGAGCTTGACCGCGAAGGGCATCTGCTGACGCCGGTCGCTGCGGTAGTGCTGCCAGTAGGTGTCCTGCGGCTCGTCGCCCAGGTACAGCTGCAGGATCCCGCGGTCGGTGAGCACGTTCGAGACCCACCCGCCGCCCAGCATCACCAGCATGCCCAGGTGGGTCACGACGAAGCCGATCTTATGGATGCTGAACCAGTTCGAGGGCTTGCCGCGGAAGGTGTTGAAGCCGATCGAGGTCGCCAGCAGACACAAGAGCGCCGAGAACCAGTGCGACTTGTAGGTGCGATTGAGGTCCAGCCGCGTGCACCAGTCGAAGGCGCCCTTGAGCAGCGCGTAGTTGCGCTTCATGAGCGCTTCGATCTCGTCGGTCTTGGGCCCCGACGCGAACGCGGCGCGCATGGTCTTCTCGCGGTTGGAGCGCTCCTCCTTGCCGTAGACGCGCTGGTAGCGCTCGAGCCCCTCGATGGCCTGCGGCGGGATCACCGCGTCGGGCATGAACGCGCCGTAGGTCAGGCCGTGCACCAGGTGGTAGGCGAAGTACGACTCGGCCCAGCGGAAGGCGTCGAACTGCTGGCGGTACTCCTTGAGCCGCGCTGCCTGCTCGGGCGCGAGGCGCCGCAGCGCGGGATGGTCCTCGGGGTGCGGGCCGATGAAGTTGTCGCCCTTGGTCTTGGGCGAGGTGAGGTACTCGTCGACCAGCGCGCGGTCGATGTCCGCAATGTGCGGAACGCGCTGCGAGGGATCCTCGAAGCCGTCGATCTGCGGCACGAGCACGCCCAGCGTGACGGCGATGACGCAGTAGGTCACGAGCATCACGCCCACGTACATCGAGCGGAAGAAGCGCGCGATCAGTTCGCGCCACACCGCGATGTACGCGACCAGCGCCACGAGCAGCAGCGCGGTGAGACCGTCGCGCAGCCCCCAGTTGGAAGGCGCGAGCAGTTCGCCCGCCGTGGTCGTGTCCGCGCGCAGCGCTGCGAGCAACGCGCGGTACGGAGCGAAGTCCGCGATCAAGACCCCCAGTCCGTGCCCGAGCAGGACCAGGGCCAGGAGGATCAGCGCAGCCGCGCCAAAGCCCACGCGCGGCGACTTGTGGGGCGGCGCGGGCGCGCGAGACGAAGGCTCGACGACTTGCGTTTGCATCGACGGGACGTTGGAGGGCTCGCGCGGGGCGCGCGGGCTAGTGGTCGCGCGCCAGGACGAAGCCGGCCACGGATTCGAGCGCGCTGCGCGACGCGCCGGGGGGAAGGAGCGCGAGCCGGGCCACGGCGCTGCGGAGCAACTCGTTGGCGCGCGCGCGGGCGAACTCGACGCCGGCGGAGAGCTCGCACACCTCGCTCAAACGTGCGACGCGATCCTCGAGCCCCGCGAGCGTGTAGCAGTCGCGGATCTGCGCCCGTCGCGCTTCGTCGGCGCGCCGATAGGCCCACAGCACCGGCAACGTGACCTTGCCGTCCGCGACGTCGGTGCCGACCGACTTGCCGGCCTGCTCGAGGCTGGCGGTGAGATCCAGGCAGTCGTCGATGATCTGGAAGGCGAGGCCCAGCTCGTAGCCGAACTGGCGCATGTTCGCGCCCATGGACTCGTGCCCGCCGGGGTAGCGCGCGCCGAGTTCGCAGGCCGCCGCGTACAAGGTCGCGGTCTTGGCGCCGGCGATCCACTCGTAGCGCTCCTGGCTCATCTCGAAGTCGTAGCGGCTGGCCGCCTGCTCGATCTCGCCGATGCAGATGCGGCGCGTGGCTTCCGCGAGCACGCGGCTGCACAGGCGCGACGAGAGGTCGGTCGAGAGCGCGAACGCGCGCGCGTAGAGGTAGTCGCCGAACAGCACGGCCACCTGGTTGTCCCAGCGCTCGTTCACGCAGGCCACGCGCCGGCGCACCTTGGCGCCGTCGAGCACGTCGTCGTGCACCAGCGTGGCGAGGTGGATCATCTCGACCACCGCCGCGATCGAGGCGTGCTCGTCCGTGGAGTTCGAGCTGGCGTCGCCGCACAGCAGCACCAGCGCAGCGCGCAGTTGCTTGCCCTGGAAGCGGCTGACGTGCTCGACCATGTCGCGCACCGCCGGCGAGGCGTCGGCCAGTTGCAGGGCGATCACCTCGCGCATGCGCTTCATCCCGTCCTGCACGGGCGCGAGGAGTTGCTGGAGCTGCTGGGGGTCGGGCTTCATGGCTTGGGAGCGTCGTGACGCGCTCGGGCGAGCGCGCGCTCGAGGTCCTCGGGAGTGTTCAGGTTGCGGGCCGACTCGAGCACTGCGCCGCGCAGCGCGTCGGAAAAGCGTTCCGTGGGTTGGGTCAGCACGCGCAGCGCGGGCCGCGACGGGAGCGTGTGGAAGTCCGTCAGTTTGACTCGACCGGCGCGGAGCGCGGCGCGGGCCGGCGCAGCGCAGCTCGAGCGGTAGACGGCGCACAGCGGCTCGGGTCCCGACGGCGTGCCCAGCATGGTGACATCCCACCCATCCTCCTGGGCGACGCGGGCCAACTCTTCGAGCACGCGCGTGTCGACGCCGGGCATGTCGCAGGCGAGCGCGATCAGCCATTCCGTTCGGGACGCCTCCAGCGCCGCCACCAGCCCGGCCAGCGGGCCGCAGTCGGGGGCGGCGTCGAGCACCTCGCGCCGGCCGAGCGCCGGGAAGCGTGGCGCGCTCCCCGAGGCCAGCAGCACCTCGGAGCACAGCGGGTCGAGGGCCTCGACCGCGCGCTCGAGCAAGGTCTTCCCGCCGAACTCGATGGCCGCCTTGTCGCGGCCCATGCGCACGCTGCGCCCGCCGCACACAACCACGCCGGTCAGCGCCTCGCGCTGGATCGCGCGCGCCTCGGCGCGGGTTGGACTGGGGACCATCATCGCTGCGCCGCCGCGGGCCGCTCCGGCGCGTGACTAGTGCTTGGCCGCGTCGTGCTCGACGGCGCGCGAGGCGCTCTTGGGCTCGGCCGCGCCTTCGGACTCCTGCGCCTGCTTCATGCCCTTCTTGAACGAGCTGATGCTGGCCCCCATCGACTCGGCCAGGGCCGGGAGCTTGCGCGCCCCGAACAGCAGCAGCACGACGACGAGGATCACCACCCACTCGACGGTGCCGAGGTTGGCGAGCGGGAGCGGACGAGAGAGGAACTGTTCCATGGCGTGGTGCTGCGGCGTGCTGGTGTGGCGAGGGCGGTGAGCGAAGTCCGCGTGGACGGTGTGCGGGGTTCGTGCGCGCGATCGGCGCGAGGCCGCGATCTGGTGAGAGGCCTGCTCCACCCGCAGCAATGCGGGGCCAGACGGGCTCGCGAGATTGTAGGCAATCGCGCGCGCGCCACGCAGCCGCGCGGCGGCAATTCCCCCCGGGCGCGCGCGAACGTCTCAAGCTTCGCGGAAACGGGAAGCGCGCGCGGCGATGCGGCGCGCGAGGCGCGGGTGCAGCGGCGGCAAAGGCGCTGTGAAGCTCGCCAGCGTGCCCTGCGCCTTGCGACCCACGCGCGGCCCCTGCCCGACCCGCAGTCCGGCCGCGGCCAGCCCCGCCCGGGCGTCGAGTGCTGCGCTGTACGTCGACAGGATTGCGTGCGGGGCCATCGCGCGCGCAACGCTCGCCAGCACGGCCCGCGTCCACAGGCGCGGCTCGTCCGCCGGCGCGAAGGGGTCGAAGAAGACCGCGTCGAAGCGGCCGGCATCGAGCTCCTCGAGCGAGCGCGCCGCGTCCCCCAGGCGCAGCTCGAGCAGGCCCAGACCAGGTTCGAGCTCGCAGGACCGGCTGTCGCGGCGCTCGAGCGCGACGCGCAGCGCGCCTTGCACCGGCGCGAGCCAGCGCGCGCACTCGGGGCCCTGCGGCAAGTCCAGCGAAGCCTCGATCACGGACGAGTCCAACTCGAGCGAGCAGGCCTCCAGACGTGCGCCGCTGGCCGCGAGCGCGCGCAGCGCCGCAGCCAGGTTCAGGCCCAGACCGGTTCCGACCTCGAGCACGCGCACGACTCCGCGCTCGCTCCCGAGCTCGGCCACTCGACACGGCGCGGCGTAGCGCTCGCAGGCCTGCGTCCAGGCGCCCGCCGTCGAGTGGCAGCTCGCGCCGTCGCGCGCGCGCCGCAGCGTCCAGCTCCCGTCGTCGGTCTCCAGCGGCGTCCAGGACACGCGCCCATCCTTGCAGCGCCGCGGCGTGCGCGCCACGCTTGGCGAGTGGCGATCCAAAGCGACGAGCGCAAGCTCTCGATCTACCGCGACGCGGACGTGGCGGCGCGCTACGACGAGCGCTGGGCCGGCGCGAGCGGGCAGCGGCGCGACGAGCGCACGCGCCGCGCGATCGAGCGCGCCCTGGCGCGCCTCGGTCCGGTCGAGTCGCTGCTCGATGTCCCCTGCGGCGCCGGCCGCTTCAGCGCCTGGCTCTCGCAGCGCACCCCGCGCTACCTCGGCGCCGACGCCGCGCTGGCCATGCTCGCGCAGACGCGCGGCAAATGCGCCGCGCCGCTCGTCGCCGCCGACCTCGCCGCGCTCCCGCTGCGCACGCGGGGCTTTGACGTCGCGCTGTGCATCCGCCTGATGCACCTGGTGCGCGACGCCGAGCGCCGCACGGCCTTCCTGCGCGAGCTGGCGCGCGTCTCGCGCCGGGCTGTGGTCGTCGACTACGTGCAGAGCGAGTCGCTGAAGGTCTGGTACGCGCGGGCGCGCGCGGGCCTGGGTTTGCGAGATCACGCGCCGAGCGCGCTCTCGCGCGAGCAGATCCGCGCCGAGTTCGAGCGGGCCGGGCTCGAGCTGCTGGCCTTCGAGCCGCTGCGCTCGCCCGGCTGGCTGAGCGACAAGGTGGTCGTGCTCGCGCGGCCCGCGGGCTGAGTCGACGCGCGCGCTCGAAGCGCACACTCCGAGCGCATTCGGCGCCCCGCGCGTGAAGCGCGATCACAGCCGGTGGCGTATCCTCGCGAGCGATGTCCCGACGGCCTTCGCCGTCCCCCCCATCGCCCACGCGTCCGCACCGAGGTTTCCGCATGCGCCTTCGCTCACTCCCCACGCTCGTGTTGGTCCCGCTGGCGCTCTGCTCGAGCGCGCTCGCGCAGAACTTCAGCTACCCCAACTTCAACAGCACCGCCGGACTGACGCTCAACGGCTCGGCGGCGACCAACGCCGGCGTGCTGCAGGTCACGCCCAACGCCGCGTCGGCGCGCGGCTCGGTGTTCCGCAGCGCGCCGGTCAACGTCGCCGGCGGTTTCGAGACCTCGATCAACTTCGGCATGAGCGCGACCGGCCTGGGCGCGGACGGCATGGCGCTGGTGATCCACAACGACCCGCGCGGCGCGAGTGCGCTCGGCGGCGACGGCTCGACCATGGGCTACGGCAACCAGACCAGCTTCACGCCCATCGCCAACTCGCTCGTGCTCGAGATCGACACCTACGACGCGGGCACGCCCTGGTTCGACCCCAACGCCAACCACTTCAGCCTCCAGACCAACGGCACGGGCGACAACAACGCCTTCCACAGCCTGTCGATCGGGACAGCGAGCCCGCTCGAAGACCTCAACAACGGCCAGGTCTACAAGCTCACCGTGCGCTACACGCCGGGTCTGCTGCAGGTGTTCTTCAACGGCAGCGGAACGCCGCTGATCAGCGTCAACTACAACTTCGCCACGGGCGGAACGTGGCTGGGCGGCGGAACCGTCGGCGGGCTCAACCTGATCAACGGGACCGACGCGTACGTGGGCTTCACCGCGGCCTGCGGCGGACTTTCGCAGAGCCACGACGTGTACAACTGGCTGTGGCTCGGCGCCGCCACGCCCCCCACCGCCTTCTGCACCGCCGGCACCTCCAGCATCGGCTGCACGCCGGCGATCAGCGCCAACGCGCAGCCCAGCGTCTCGGGCGCGAACGCCTGCACCATCTCGATCGCAGCCGTCGAAGGTCAGCGCTCGGGCCTGGTGTTCTACGGCACCGACAACTCGGGCTTCAGCGCGCTTCCGTGGGGTCCGGGAAGCACGAGCTTTCTGTGCGTGAAGCCGCCCACGCAGCGCACGCCGGCCCAGAGCTCGGGCGGGAACATCGGACAGTGCAACGGCGTCTTCGCGCTCAACTGGAACAACTTCCAGACGGCCTTCCCGGGCTCGCTCGGCCAGCCCTGGGTCGCGGGCGAGAAGGTCTACGCGCAGGGCTGGTACCGCGACCCGTCAGCGGTGAAGACCACCAACCTCTCGAACGCGCTCGAGCTGACCTACGTGCCTTAACCCGACCTATTCATGAACCGCGTAGCGAAAACGCTGGAGCGCCTGTCCTGCAAGGTTCTTCGACGCGAGGGCTCGGAAGCGACCTGCAGGTCGCTGAGAACATCTCGCGTCGAAGAAAACGCCGCAGGGCAGGATGATCCGGCGTTTGTAGTAGCGGGCTCATGAATAGGTCGGGTTAGAGCCTCTATCGGCAGGAGTCGTGGATGCTCGGGCGTGATGACGCCGCAGGGGTGGTGTCGACGCGGCGACAGGGGTTCGCCTGGCAACCCTTTGAGCCGCGGCGGCGCCGCCCAAGCGGATGACAGCGCGTCCGGGCGCCGCGAGGCATTTCGCTAGAGGCTATTAGCAGCGCTCGCTCGAACTCACGCGGCGCGCGTTCCTCGCTTCGACGGGGGACGCGCGCCGCTCTTTCGTGGCGCGGGAAGCAGCGCTCGGCGGCGCGCATCGTGAAGACGCGTCCACAGCGCCTTGGAGAGTCCTTGTCGAGCGCGCGCGACAACACTGCGGCGCTCGCCTGCTCCGCCGCACTCCGCTCGAGGACTCCGCCATGCTGCCCGCCCTCCGCTCGCTCGCCGCTCTGCTCGGCGCCTGCGTCGTCAGCTCAGCCCAGACCACGTTCACCGAGGCTCACCCGATCTTCGTGAACCGCTGCAATCAGTGCCACGCGGTGGTGGGCTTCGGCGGCTTCGACATCGCCAGCCCCAACATCGCCGCGGCCTACTTCGATTCGCAGCAGCCCAGCTACTGGGCGCCGGGCCTGACCAAGGGCCACGCCGCGCTGCTGCGCATCCAGAACGGCTCGATGCCGCCCAACGGCGGCTGCACGGGCAATCCCGTGCTCGACGCGGGGCTGCCGACCTGCCTGACCGCGAGGGAGCAGGCCGTGCTCGCGGCGTGGATCGCCGATGGACAGCTCGGCCCCGCGTCGACGGCGGGCGTCAACCCACAGTTCGACCTCGCGCTGATGGTGCAGACCGGCCTGACCATGCCGTTCCTCCACGAGGTCGGGCTCGACGACTCCGGCGCGGTGGTGTTCCGCGGCCAGGAATCGCAGGGCAGCGGGCTGTTCGTCGCGACGACGCCCGGCCAGTTCACGCGCCTCACGCCGATCGGCTCAGGTGTGTTCGAAGGCCTCGCCCTTCGAGCGGGTGCGCCAGCGTTTGCGCTGACGCGCCGGCGCAGCGGCACGACGTTCACGCTCGAACGCTGGCCGCTCGACGGATCGGCCACGAGCGTGGTCGCATCGAGCCCGAACGACTTCGACACGCCGCAGCTGGGCTTCGACGTCGCGCGCGACGGCCGCATCGCGTTCTGGGCGCACGTCGGCGGCGAGCAGCGGCTGCTCGTCGGCTTCCAGTCTCCGTTCGCCGTCGCCTTCAGCTCGCCCATCGGCTCGGGCTCGTCGTTCGCGCCTTCGCTCGCCGACGACGGCCGCGTTGCGTTCCGCGACAACGCGGGCGCGATCTGGCGCGCGGATCCCTCCAGCGGCGCGCTGACGCCGGTGGCGAGCGCGGCGCTGGGCTTCAGCTCGATCCAAGGCGCGCCGCAGATCGCGCACGACGGCGCGAGCGTGCTCTTCACGGGCGATCGAGGCTTCGGCGCGGGGCTGCTCCTATGGAGCGACGCCACTTCACCGGCGAGCTTCCTGCACGTCGCCGGTGAACGGCTCGAAGGCTTCGACGCGGGCGGCGCGCTGACCCTGCGCGATTTCTCCAGCCGTGCGGGTCGAGCGGACGCGAGCACGCTGCGCGCGGCGTTCGTCGGGTCGATCGGCGGCCAGCCGCGCTTGGTGGCGACTTCGCTGCGCCTGCGCGGCGTGGACACGGGCTCGCCGTACCTCGGCGGCGGCGCGTTGCGCGAAGTCGTGGCGCCCGGCGCGCAGATCGCCGGCGCGACGGTCGCGGCGCTCAGCGCACAGGCGCGCTTCAATTCCAACGGCGCGCTGGTGTGCACCGTCGCGCTCGCCGGAGGTCCGCTCGCGATCCTGCGCGCCACACCGCGCGTCGGTCCGGACGGGCCGGCGCGAACGGTGCGCGTGTCGTTCAAGCGGCTCGTCGACTCGAACGGCAAGTTCGATGCGCGCTGGAGCACGGCACGCCTCGAACGCGCGCTGCGCCGACTCTCGGAAGTGCTCGAGCACGGGAACTTCGCGGGCCTGCGCCTGGAGCTCGAGGGCGGCGTGGTCGACCTCGCCGATCCCGCGCTCGCGTTGGGCGGACCTTCCTGGCGCGCAGCGTCGCCGACGTTGCTCGCGCAGTACGAAGCACTCGCGCTGAACAACGCGTCCGTCACAGGCTGGCGCAGCGACGCTGTCAATGTCTATCTGGTCGACACGTTGAGCGGCGAGTGCACAGCGAGTTCGTTCCCACCCGGACATCCCTGCGCCGGCGGTTCGAATGAGATCGTGATGCTCGCGCCGCAGAACTGCGGTTCGAACGCGCAGGACGACCTCGCGCTGTCGCTGGGTCGGGCACTGGGCGCGTACTTCGGACTCGCGCCGACCTTCGAGAGCACCTGCGCCGGCGCGGAATCCGCTGGCGCGTGCGCATTCCCCTATCTCGCCGCGCCGTCGTCGCTCGGCGGCGATCTGTTGCGCGACACGCCCTTCGATCCCGACGCGGCGGGCGTGGGCAACCTGGGACTGTTGAGCGCGACCTGGGGCGCGTGCCCGCCGGTCTTCGAGCTCGTGCGCCGCAACTTGCTCGCGCGCTACTCGAACGAACTCGAACGGGCCACGCTCACGCTCGGTCAGGTCGACGCGTTGCGCAGGGCCGCGCTCTCGCAGCGCGCGCACGTGCTCGCGCCCTGACGACGGCGCGTGCGCAGCGCCCGCGCTCAGCGGGTCGCGACGAACTGACCGCCGCCCTGGTGCAGCGTGAACGAACGTCCGTCGGCGGCGAATTCGAACCGCACGCTCGCGTCGAAGTCAGCGCGGAACGAGCGCTCGCCCTGGAACTTCAAGCGGAACTCGCCCTGGCCGGCGGCGCGCGCGAAGAGCTTGCCGTCACGCGCGGTGATCGCCACGTCCAGGCCCAGTGTCGCGATGCGGTAGTCGCCCGCGAGCTCGCGCGCCAATTCCGCAGACAACGGCAAGTCGAGCGGCGTCGGACGCTGGATGCCCAGCGCGGCGCGCGCGATCTCGGCGGCGAGCCGCCCCGCGGACTCCGGCTCGCTGTTCGAGATCACGGCTACGACGACATCCGACTCGGGAAACCAGCTGAGCATCGAGTTGAAGCCGAAGATCCCGCCGCCGTGCGAGATGCGGCGCGCGCCCTCGAACTGGTCGGCCTCGAGCCCGAACCCGTACTCGCCGCCCGTGCCGTCCGCCGCGGCGACCGGAGTGGTCATGAGCGCGAAGGACTCGGGGCTCACGACCTTGCCGCCGCGCAGCGCGAGCTTCCAGCGCACCAGATCGCCCGCCGTCGACAGGAGCCCGCCGCCGGCGCCGGGCTGGTTCATGCCGAGCGGCACGTCGTTGACCTTGACGCGGCCCTCGAGCGTGTAGCCCTGCGCGCGGTTCTTGATCAACTCCTGGTTGGAGTCGTAGCGCGTGCGCGAAAGGCCCAGCGGCGTCGCGAGCTCGTCGAGCACCAGCTGTGCGTAGCTCTTGCCCGAGAGCTTCTCGAGCACCATGCCGAGCAGGTAGTAGCCGGTGTTGTTGTAGCTCCAGCTCGCGCCGGGCTCGAAGTCGAACGGTTTGCCCGCAACCAGCGCGAGCAGCTCCTCGTGCGAGAGTTCGAGCGGCCACTTCGCGCTCCACTCCGCACCCAGGTCGGTGTAGCTGGGAATGCCCGAGGTGTGGTTGAGCAGCTGCCGCACGGTCACGGCGCGTCCCAGCGGCGAGGTGTGCAGCGGAAACTGCGGCACGAACTGGTCGAGCGTGTCGTCGAGCGAGAGCTTCCCGCGCTCGACCATGAGCATCACCAGCGCTGCGGTGAACTGCTTGGTGATCGAGCCGATGCGGAACATCGTCGCGTTGTTCGCCGGAACGTCGAACTCCTCATCCGCCAGGCCGTAGGCCTTCTCGAACACGACCTCGCCGCGCTGGGCGACGGCGATCGACAGTCCGCTGAAGGTCGGCGCCTTGGCGCGCGCCGCGACGAGCGCGTCGATCGTGCTCGCCAGCGCGCTCGGCTTCGCGGCCTGGGCCTCGGCCTTGGCCGGCGCCGCGGTCTGGAGTGCGAACGACGTCGGAACGAGCAACGCGCACAGTGCGGCTGCCGAGAGAATGAGGGAACGCAGGTGGGTCATGGCGGGTCGGGGAGCCAGGGGAACGCGCGAAGTGCGGCAGTGACTTCAGCCGCGGGCGGCGCGCAGAAAGCGGGACGCGCTCGCGGTTACCGCCGCGGCGCGTCGAGAGCGGCGGCGGCCGGGCTGGGCGCGAGGTCCGAGCCTAGTGTGCGCGGGCGTGAACTCGCACGTGCTCCGTCACCAGTTGCGAGACGCGCTCACGTTCGACGACGAGCACCAGATGCCCGCCGCGCTCGAAGCGCTCGAGCCGCGCGCCGGGGATGCGCTGGGCCGCGAACTCGGCGTTGGCGAAGAGCTGCAGCCGGTCGTCCGCCGCGTGGACCACGAGGGTCGGCGCCCGGATCGCGGCGACGCGCTCGCCAGGCAGTTCCGCCCGGTTGTCCAACCGCACGCCGGCGGCGCGCAGCGAGGCGGGGTTCATGAACTCCACGACCTGATCGGCGAGTTGACGCTGCTCGCCGTCCATGGCCTCGATGACCGGCCCGTCGGCGCCGAGCAGCGCGAGGAAGCGCTCGCGCAGCAGCGTGGAGGCGAGCCAGTACGCCCAGTCGCGTTGGTAGAGCGCGGTGAGCGCCGCGCCCTTGTCGTTCGCCGCCGACTGCTCGGGCGCGCCCGACGACGCCACGCCGGCGGAGAGCAGCGTGAGCGACTCGACGCGCTCGGGATATCGCGCAGCGAGCAGCAGCGCGGACGGACCGCCGTGCGAGAGCGCCACGACCGCGACGCGCTCGAGCCCGAGGTGGTCGAGCAGTGCGACGTAGGCGTCGGCCTGATCGTCGAAGGTGGCGCCCTCGGGACAGGCCGAGCGCAGGTAGCCCAAGCGCGAAGGCGCGATCCAATGGAACCCCTCGCCGAGCACGGCGCGCGCGACGAGCTCTCCCTGATCGAAGCCGCCGCCGCTGCCGTGGATCACGAGCACCGCGATCCCCGAACCTCCTTCAGCGAACTCGAGCGCGCCGTGCCGCGTCGCGATGACGCGGCTCGCTCCGGCGGCAATGCGCTCGCGTGCGCGCCGCAGGTCGCGCGCGCACAGCACGGCGAGCGCTGCGACGACGAGCGCAAGCAGCAGCGCGGCGCCGAGCAGCACCTTCAGCAGTCGACGCCGCACGCTCGCGCGCGCGACGGCGCTGCGCGGCTCGGGCGGTTCGCTCGGGCGCATGGAGCGAGGATCGCAGAGCCCGGCGCCATCCGAAAGCCCGCAGAGCGCTGCGCGAAAACAGAGCAGCCGCTCCTCCGCGCGGCGGAAGAGCGGCTGCCGTGAGTCTTCAGCCGAAGCGGATCAGGCCTTGGCGTCGGCGAGCAGACCCAGTTCGCCCAGGCGCTTCTCCATCATCTCGCCCAGGCGCGCGGGGCTGGGGCTGACGATGCAGCCCGCGGCCGAGAGCGCGGCGTACTTCTCCTTCGCCGTGCCCTTGCCGCCCGAGATGATCGCGCCGGCGTGGCCCATGCGGCGGCCCGGAGGAGCGGTCGCGCCGGCGATGAACGACACCACGGGCTTGCGCACCTTGGCCTTGATGTAGTCCGCGGCTTGTTCCTCGGCGTTGCCGCCGATCTCGCCGATCAGGATCACGCCCAGCGTGTCGGCGTCGGCGTTGAACAGCTCGAGCGCGTCCACGAAGTTCGTGCCGTTGACCGGGTCGCCGCCGATTCCGATGCAAGTGGTCTGGCCGATGCCGCGCGAGGTCAGTTGCCACACCGCTTCGTAGGTGAGCGTGCCCGAGCGCGACACGACGCCGATGCGGCCGGGCTTGTGGATGTAGCCCGGCATGATCCCGATCTTGCACGAGCCCGGCGTGATGATGCCCGGGCAGTTGGGCCCGATCAGGCGCGCCTTGGGATGGCCGCCGCCCGCGCGCATGCGCTCGCGCACCTTGACCATGTCGAGCACCGGGATGCCCTCGGTGATGCACACGATCACTTCGATGCCCGCTTCATAGGCCTCGATGATGGCCGCGCCCGCGAAGGGCGGCGGAACGTAGATCATCGTGGCATTGGCGCCGGTGGCGTCGACCGCTTGCTTGACGTTGTCAAACACGGGGCGGTCGAGGTGCTTGGTTCCGCCCTTCTTGGGCGTGACGCCGCCGACGAGGTTGGTGCCGTAAGCGATGGCCTGCTCCGAGTGGAACGTGCCCTGCTTGCCGGTGAAGCCCTGACAGATCAGACGCGTGTTCTTTCCGACGAGAACGCTCATGGCAAGGCTCCTTACTTCTTCACCGCGACGGGTTGGATGGACTTCACGGCCTTCTGCGCGGCGTCGTCGAGGTCCGTGGCGGTCGTGATCGGCAGGCCCGACTCCTTGAGCAGCTTGCGGCCCAGCTCGACGTTCGTGCCTTCCAAGCGCACGACCAGCGGCACGTTCAGGTTGACCTGCTTGACCGCGGTGAGGATCCCTTGCGCGATGATGTCGCACTTCATGATCCCGCCGAAGATGTTGACCAGCACCGCCTTGGTGTTCGGGTCGGCGAGCAGGATCTTGAAGGCCGCCGTGACTTGCTCGGCCGTCGCGCCGCCGCCCACGTCGAGGAAGTTGGCCGGCTCGCCGCCGTAGAGCTTGATCACGTCCATGGTCGCCATGGCGAGGCCCGCGCCGTTGACCATGCAGCCGATCTGGCCGTCGAGCTTGATGTAGTTGAGGCCGAACTTGCTGGCCTGGATCTCGAGCGGGTCCTCTTCGTGTTCGTCGCGCAGCGCGAGCAGGTCCTCGTGGCGGAACAGCGCGTTGTCGTCGAGCACGATCTTCGCGTCGAGCGCGATCACCGCGCCGTCCTTGGTCAGCACGAGCGGGTTGATCTCCGCCATCGAGCAGTCGAGTTCGCAGAAGGCCTTGGCCAGCGCTTGCATGAACTCGATCGCCTTGGCGCGCGAGGCCTCGGGCACGCCGATGCCGGCCGCGAGCTTGGCCCCGTCGGCCTGGGTGAGGCCGGTCTTGGGCGAGAAGGCGGCCTTCAAGATCTTCTCGGGGTTCTTCTCGGCGACGACCTCGATCTCCATGCCGCCCTCGGAGCTGGCGATCATCACCGGCGCCTGCTGCTCGCGGTCGACCACGATCCCGATGTAGTACTCCTTGGCGATCGCGCTGCCCGCCTCGACCCACAAGCGGCGCACGAGCTGCCCCGCGGGGCCGGTCTGATGCGTGACCAGCGTCTTGCCGAGGATCGCCTGCGCGGCGGCGCGCACTTCCTCGACGTTCTTGCAAACCTTCACGCCGCCCGCCTTGCCGCGGCCTCCGGCGTGGATCTGCGCCTTGACGACCGCGACCGCGCTGCCGAGCTGGCCATAGGCGGCCACGGCGGCCTCGACGCTCTGGGCCTCGCGTCCGTCGGGTGTGGCGACGCCGAAGCGCCGCAGCAGTTGCTTGGCCTGGAATTCGTGGAGTTTCATGGGGTCCTTCCGGGTGGTTGGGGGCCGAGAGCGTAGTGTCCGCTCCCGCGCGGCGAAATGCCGCAGGCGCACTCAACCGACCAGTTCCCGCTCGGCCGCCGAGAGCTTCGCGGGCGCGCCGAACAGCACGAGCGTGTCGTCGGCCTCCAGGCGGCGCTCGGGCAGCGGATCGAGTTCGCGCACCCCCTGGCGGACGAGGGCGGTGACCACCACTTCGCGCAGGCCCAGCTCGCCCAAGGTCCGCCCGAGCGCCGGACTGCTCGGCCCGAGCTGAACCGGGCGGAGCCGATCGGCGCCTGCCGATGCGTCCTGCTGCTCGCCGGGCACGTGCCCGACGAACACTTGCCTCAGCTCGGCGTAGTGACCCGTGCGCTGCTCCTCGATCAGGCGCAGGATCCTCGCCAGCGGCACCCGCATCTCGCGCAACACCTGCGAGGCCATCATCAGGCCGGCCTCGAGCGTCTCGGGGAAGACCGCGCTGGCGCCCGCGGCGTAGAACGCGTCGACCGAGGCCTCGTCGCGCGTGCGGACCATGACCGGCAACTGCGGCCACAGCGAACGCACGAGGCGCAGCGTGGCGAGGCTGGCCGCGTTCTCGCCGTGCGCGAGCACCAGCAGCGCCGCGCGCGCGATGCCCAGGCTCTCGAGCAGTTCGCGCTGGCCCGAGTCGCCGTAGACCACCGGCTCGCCGCCGCGGTAGGCCTCGCGCACGCGCGCGGCGTCGAGGTCGATCGCGACGAACGGCACGCTCTCCTGCTCGAGCACGTTGCCGATGCCCTGGCCGACGCGTCCGTAGCCGCACAGGATCACGTGGCCGCTGCGCTCGCCGGGGAGATCGGCGGGGCGCGGCAGGTCGTCGTGCTCGCGCACGCCTGCGCGCCGGGCGCACCAGCGCGCGATCGCGAGGTTGTTGCGGATCAGCAGCGGCGCGAGGACGAACGAGAGCAGCACGCTCAACAGCACGGTCTGCGCGAGGTGCTCGTCGATCACGTGGGCCCCCAGCGCCAGCGAGAGCAACGCGAAGCCGAACTCGCCGCCGACCGCGACCACAAGCCCCGTGCGCCACGCGAGCAGCACGTCCTGCGTCGAGTAGCGGACCAGGGCCGCGACGATCAGGGTCTTGACGACCAGCAGGACCACGGCGCCGAGCAGCGCCTGCGGCCAAACAGCCCACAGCTCGCTCGGATCGACGAGCATGCCGATGCCGACGAAGAACAGGCCCAGCAGCACGTCGCGGATCGGACGCACGGTGGCTTCGACCTGGTGGCGGAACTCGGTCTCGCCCAGGACCATGCCCGCGAGGAACGCGCCGAAGGCGAGCGACACTCCGAGGCTGAACGTCGTCCAGGCCGAGGTGAGCGACACGAACAGCACCGTGAGCGTGAACAGCTCCGGCGAGCGCTGGCGCGCGACCGCGTGGAACAGCGGACTGAGCACGCGGCGGCCGACGATGAACACGCCGGCGAGGGCCAGCAGTCCCTTGCCCACCGCCGCGAGCGCCGTGTTCACGAGCAGCGTCGCGCCGCCTTCCGCGCCCGCGTTCAGCAGCGGGATCACGACCACGAACGGGACGGCGGTGATGTCCTGGAAGACGCTGATCGCCGTGCCCAGGCGGCCGTGGGGCGAGTGCTCGTCGCCCTGATCGGCCAGCTGCTTGAGCAGGATCGAGGTCGACGACTGCGCGGCCACCGCGCCGACGACGAAGGCGCTGGTCCAGCCCACGCCGAGCGCCGCCGCGAGAAACGCGAAGGCCGCGGTGGTCAGGACCACCTGCGCGGCGCCCAGCCCCAGCACCGAGCGGCGCAGGGCGTGGATCTCGGGCAGCGAGAAGCTCAGCCCGACTGTGAACAGCAGGAACACCACGCCGAACTCGGCGAAGGTCGAGACGTGCTCGAGATCGATGACCGGACCGGCGGTGTGCGGGCCGACGAGCACGCCGACCAGCAGGTACCCCACGCTGGTGGGCAGCCGCAGGCGCTGGAAGCCGAGCACGACGAAGGTCGCCACCCCCAGCAGCACCAGCACTTGCGCCAAACCGCCCATGGCAGGCCCTTGTAGCGCCGGCGCCCAGGCGCCGACAGTCGCACTCTTTCCGAGCGGACGCGCGGGCGTCATCCTCTCGCCCCCCATGGGTGCTCCCCGCAACGGCCGCTGGCTCGTCGATCACCAACTGCGCGAGTTGCTCGACGGAGCGCTGCGCACGGGCGCGAGCGCGCCGCCGATCGCTCAGGCGCAGCTGCAGGCCGCGAGCCTGGACCTGCGCGTCGGCGCCTTCGCAGCGCGCATCCGCGCGGGCTTCCTCCCCGGCCGCACGCCGCTCGAAACGCGCCTGGAAGAGCTCGAGACCAGCCGCCTGTGGCTGGGCGGCGACGGCGCGGTTCTCGAGAAGGGCCTGGTGTACCTGCTGCCGCTCGAGGAAGAGCTCGACCTGCCGCCGCACCTGCGCGCGGCGTTCAATCCGCGCAGCTCCACGGGCCGCTGCGACCTGTTCACGCGCGTGCTCGTGCCGGGCCACCCGCGCTTCAACGAAGCGCCCGCCGGTTACCGCGGGAAACTGTGGCTCGAGGTCTCGCCGCTCTCGTTCCCGGTGCGCCTCAAGCGCGGCGACCGGCTGTGCCAGCTGCGCATCGCCGAGGGCGATCCGACGCTCACGCGCGAGGAGCTGCGCGAGGAGTACGCGCGCACGCCGCTGTGCTGGCGCGGCGACGAGCCGATGCCGATCGAAGACGTGCGCTTCGACGACGACGGCAGCCTCGCGCTCAGCCTGGGCCTCGCGGGCCGCGATCCCGCCGGCTGGCGCGCGCAGCACCACACCGGCGTCGTGAACTTCTCGCGCGAAGGCGCGCACGAGCCGCGCGAGTTCTGGGAGCCGGTCCACGCGCCGCGCGGCCACTGCACGCTCTCCCCCGGCAGCTTCTACATCTTCGCCAGCCGCGAACGCGTCGTGATCCCGCCACACCTCGCCGCCGAGATGCTGCCCGTCGATGTCGACGTGGGCGAGATGCGCAACAACTACGCGGGCTTCTTCGACAACGGCTTCGGCTGGCGCGGGGCGGACGCGGCGCGCCACGGCACGGCCGCAGTGCTCGAGGTGCGCGCGCACGACGTGCCGTTCCTCGTCGAGGACGGCCAAGTGTTCTTCCGACTGCGCTTCTACCGGACCGGCGGCGCGCCCGAGAAGCTGTACGCCGAGGGCCGCGCGCAGAGCTCGTACCGCGATCAGGACCTCACGCTGGCGCGCTGTTTTCGAAGAACGAACTGAACCGACACTTCCGACCGCGGACTCAGCAGCTACCCTGCGCCCGCGTGGTCCAAGTCCGTCTCACCCGCCACCTGTTCGCGTTCTTCCCCCAGCTCGAGAACCGCGAACTGCACGTCGAAGCCAGCGACGTCGCCGGCGCCGTGCGCGCCCTCGACGAGCTCGCGCCCGGCATCGCCTTCTACGTGTGCGACGAGCGCGGGCGGCTGCGGCCCCACGTCAACGTGTTCATCGGCAACAACCCGGTGCGCGACCGCCGCCAGCTGAGCGACGCGGTGCAAGCGGACCAGACCATCTCCATTCTCCAGGCTCTCAGCGGAGGCTGACCGACATGTCCAACCCCACTCTCTGGGTCGCAACCCGCAAGGGCTCGTTCAAGGTCGAGAAGCGCGGCGGACGCTGGCAGGCGCAGCTGGCGGGGCACGCCGGCACGGGCGTGAACTACGTGGCGCGCGAGCCCAAGAGCGGCCGCCTGTGGGCGCTGCTGGGCCACGGACACTGGGGCGCCAAGCTGTCCGTCTCCGACGACGGCGGCGCGACCTGGCGCGACAACGCTGCGCAGGTGATGTTCCCCGAGGGCGCGCGCTACCTCGGCCAGAACATGTTCGAGGACGCCACGAGCGACTTCGGCGTGCGCTGGGACGTCGTGACGCGCAAAGCGAGCGTCCAGAAGCTGTGGGTGATCGCGTTCGGCGGCGACGGCGCGATCTGGATCGGCACGATCCCCGGCGGCCTGTTCGTGAGCCGCGACGGCGGCGCGTCGTTCGAGCTCAACCGCCCGCTGTGGAACCACGAGTCGCGCGGCGGCGATCTGTTCAACGGCGACGGCACGGGCGAGACCAAGTGGTTCGGCACGCCGGCCTCCGAGGGCGGCGAGTTCGCGCCGGGCATCCACTCGATCTGCGTCGATCCGCGCGACCCGCGGCGTGTGCTGATCGCCGTTTCGACGGCGGGCGTGATCGAGACCACCGACGGCGGCGCGAGCTGGCGCAGCCGCAACAAGGGCATGAGCATGGACCACACTCCCGACGCGGAAGCGGAGTGGGGTCACGACTCGCACCTGATCGAGCTGTGCGCCGGCGCGCCCGAGCACGTCTGGCAACAGAACCACTCCGGCGTGTTCTATTCCGACAACGGCGCCGCGAGCTGGCGCAAGGTGAGCGCGCCGACGCAGGGCGTGCACTTCGGTTTCCCGGTCTCGTGCGACGCGCGCAACGGCAAGCGCGCCTGGCTGGTCCCCGGCCGCGGGGACAACCAGCGCATGGCGATCGACGGCGGGCTGTTCGTCGCGCGCTCGGACGACGGCGGGCAGAGCTGGCGCAAGCAGACCAAGGGACTGCCGCAGGAGGGCGCGTACGACATCGTGCTGCGCCACGCGCTCGACAACCGCGACGGACTCGTGGCCTTCGGCTCGACGACCGGCAACCTGTACCTGAGCGAAGACTCCGGCGAGAGCTGGAGCTCCGTCAGCCACAACCTCCCGCCGATCTACGCCGTGCGCTTCGCCTGAACGCGCAGCGCGGACAGCGCGGCGAGCGTCGCGAGGTTGGCGGCGAGCCCCCACAGCCCTTCGTGGAGCCCCCACGGCGCGAGCTGCGGGGACAGCTTCAGCCCGATGCACACCGCGACGCCGACGACAAGCGCCGCGTGCACCGCGAAGCCGTCGCGCCGTTGGCAGCACACGGCGATGAGCAGCCCCGGCAGGAACTGCGCGATCGGTCCGTAGGCGTACAGCAGCAGCGAGACCAGATCGCCGCGGTACGCCACCGCGAGGGCGTAGGACGCGAGCATCAGCACGACCACCAGCGCGCGCACGGCTCGGCGCTCCTCGTTCGAGGTGAGCTTGCGCCCCAACGCCGTGATCCAACCGTCGCGCACCAGGATCGAAGCCGACGCGTGAACGATCGCGTCGCCGGTCGACATCCCCGCGGCCAACGCGCCGGCGCAGAACAACCCGACCACGATGGCCGGCAAGTCCAGGCTCATCAGCATGTGCGGCAGCACCTGTTCGGGCTGCTGCGGCGGCGTGGGGAACAGCACGCCCGCGAAGCCGATCAGGAAGATCGGCACGAGGAACACCATGAAGGTCGGATAGAAGACGACTGTGCGCCGCAGCGTGCGCTCGTCGCGCGCTGAAAAGGCCTTCATGAACAGGTGCGGCCAGCACACGAAGCCGATGGTCGAGATCACGCCCGAGGTGATGAACCAGCTCCAGCTCTTGGCGCCGGGCGCGCTCAGGAACAGCGCTCCCCCATCGACTTCGGGCTTGGCCGCCGCAATCTGCTCGAACATCGGACCGACGCCGCCGTAGAGCTTGTAGGGCAGCCACAGCCCGAAGGTCCAGGCGAGCGCCATCATCAGCACGCCCTGGAACACGTTGGTCCAGCCGACGCCGAGCACGCCGCTCTTGAGCACGTAGGCCAGCACCACCGCGTAGCAGACCGCGCCGCCCAGCCACTCGGGCACATGGCCCTCGGTGAGGCGGTTGACGACCAGGCCCGCGCCCTTGATCTGCAACGCGAGGTACGGGACGAACGACAGCACGCTGACCAGCGCCATCGTTCCCGCCAGCGGCGCGTGCGAGCAGCGGTGCGCCACCATCTCGGCCTGCGTGATGTAGCCGTGCTCCCGCCCCAGTCGCGCCGCGCGCGGTCCCAGGAAGTAGAACGGGATGAAGCCGACGAGCCCGTAGCCGAGCACGTAGAACACGGCTGCGCCCGAGGTGTAGGCGAGGCCCGGCGTGGCGAGGAACGAGAAGGCCGAGAAGACCGTCGCGCCGACGATGAAGTACATCACCAGCGGACCGAGCGCGCGATCGCCGGCCACGTAGCCCACGGCGCTGTCGCTCGCTCCGGCGCCTCCGCGCATTCCGACCCACAGGCAGGCGATCAGGTAGGCCAGCGAGACGCCGGTGACGATCCAGGCGTCGGGGCTCATCGCCGTACTGCCGCCTGCGTCGCAGCGGCCTCAGCCGCGCGCGCGTCCTCGACCTTGCGCGTCCAGCGCTCGTAGAGCAGCAGGGAGGCGAAAACCAGGACGAGCCAGATCATCGGCCAGATCAGCGACCACGGCAGCCCGAGCACGAAGGGCCGCGCGGACGCGCCCCACCAGGCGTACCCCGGACCGACGACACACCAGGCCGCGATGCACGAGTGCAGCGCGAAGAGCACGTGCGGGACGCGGGACCGGACGCCGAACACTCCTCTGGCGCTCCCTGGAGCGAAGCTGCGGCGCGTGCGTGGGCAGCGCCGCGTGCTGCGCTCCGCGCTCAGAACTTGCCGTGCTTGGCGCGCTGGCGGCGATTGACCTTACGGCCGCCCTTGGTCCTCTGGCGGGTGCGGTACCCGGTCTTCTTGGCGTGCTTGGCGTTGCTGCGGCGGACGTTGGTCTTCATGGGGAGAGTCGGGGTGAGGGGTGTGGGGCGCGAAGTGTAGTCGCGGCGCGCCTCGAACGGGCGGGCTGGAGTGGGGAACGCGAGTCGGAGCCGTGGAGCAGCTGCCGGCGAGGCCGGATTCAGCCGCCGGCCATGGCCATGCCGCGCTTGGGCGCGACCATGTCGCCGGGGATCACGGCCTTGTCGAAGGCCTCGGCCGTCATCAGGCCGAGTTCGACCACGCTCTCGCGCAGCGTGATGCCCTTCTTGTGGGCGTTCTTGGCGACCTTGGCGGCGTTGTCGTAACCGATGTGGCGGTTGAGCGCGGTCACGAGCATCAGCGACTTGCGCATCAGTTCGTCGACGCGCGAGGTGTCGAGTTCGAGCCCGTCGATGCAGTTCTCGCGGAACGAATCGCAGGCATCCGAGAGCAGCGCGATCGACTGCAGCGTGTTGTGGATCATCACCGGCTTGAACACGTTGAGCTCGAAGTTGCCCTGCGAGCCGGCGATCGTCACCGCGAACGAGTTGCCCATGACCTGCACGCACACCATGGTCAGGGCCTCGCACTGCGTGGGGTTGACCTTGCCCGGCATGATCGAGCTGCCCGGCTCGTTCTCTGGGAGCTTGAGTTCGCCGATGCCGCAGCGCGGACCGGAGCCGAGCCAGCGGATGTCGTTGGCGATCTTCATCAGCGCCGACGCCGTGCTCTGCAGCGCGCCGCACAGCGCCACCAGCGCGTCGTGCGCCGCCAGCGTCGCGAACTTGTTGGGCGCGCTCTTGAACGGCAGTCCCGTCTGCGCCGCGATCTTCTTGGCGACGAGCTTGGCGTAGTCGGGGTGGGTGTTGAGCCCGGTGCCGACCGCGGTGCCGCCCAGGGCCAGCTCGTACACGCCGACCAGCGCGCTCGAGATCGCGCGGCGCGCATCCTTGAGCTGCTGCACGTAGCCCGAGAACTCCTGCCCCACGGTGAGCGGCGTCGCGTCCTGCAGGTGCGTGCGGCCGATCTTCACGATCTTCTTCCACTGCGTCGACTTCGCCGTGAGCGAACGCTCGAGCGCTTCGAGCGCGGGCATCAGGCGTTGCACGCTCTCTTCGGCCGCCGCGATGTGCATCGCAGTCGGGAAGGCGTCGTTCGAGCTCTGCGCGCGGTTGACGTGGTCGTTGGGGTGGATCGGCTTCTTGCTCCCCAGTTCGCCGCCGAGCAACTGAATCGCGCGGTTCGAGATGACCTCGTTGGCGTTCATGTTGCTCTGGGTGCCCGACCCGGTCTGCCACACGACCAGCGGGAAGTGCTCGTCGTGCTCGCCCGCGATCACCTCGTCGGCCGCCTTGAGCAGCGCCGCCTGCTGCTTTTTGTTCAGCATCTCGAGCTCACCGAGCTCGATGTTGGCCTGCGCCGCGCACTTCTTGACGATGCCCAGCGCGCGGATCATGGGCCGCGTGAAGCGCTGGCCGCCGATCTTGAAGTTCTGCTTGGAGCGCTGGGTCTGCGCGCCCCACAGGCGGTCGGAGGGAACTTCGAGCGGGCCGAAGGAGTCGCTTTCGGTGCGGGTGGCGGACATGGCGATGGAGTGGCGTCGCGCGAGACGAAAAGCGCCGCCCAGAGCAGCGACGCGGGAGAGTTCGAGGGCGGAAGAGGGTAAGGACCGGGCGCAGAACCGGCAACCGGCCGCCCGCCCGACGCCGCGGAGCGGAACGCGCTCAGACCAGGCGCAGCTCGCGCAGCAGCTCGACGTCCTTGGCGATCGCCGCCGCGGTCTTGTTCATCAGGATGCGCGACTCGTTGTCGAGCGGCAGCTCGACGATGCGCTCGACGCCCTGGGCCCCGAGCACCGCCGGCACGCCCATGTAGAGCCCTTCGATGCCGTACTGGCCGTTGAGCAGGCAGGCGCAGGGCAGCATGCGCTTCTCGTCGTTCAGGATCGACGAGGCCATCTGCACCGACGCCGCAGCGGGCGCGAAGAAGGCCGAGCCGGTCTTGAGCAGTCCGACGATCTCCGCGCCGCCGTTGCGCGTGCGGTCGGCCATGGCGTCGATCTTCGGCTTGGCGACCAGCTTGGGCAGCGGCACGCCGTTGAGCGTGCAGTACTCGGCCACCGGGACCATCGAATCGCCGTGCGCGCCCAGCACCATCGCGTCGACGTCGGCGACGTTGACCTTGGCCTCTTCGGCGATGAACCAGCAGAAGCGCGCGCTGTCGAGCACCCCGGCCATGCCGACCACGCGCTTGCCGGGGAAGCCGGTCTTCACGCGCATCAGGTGCACCATCGAGTCCAGCGGATTGGTGACCACGATCACGATCGACTCGGGGCTGCCGTCGCGGACGTACTGCGCCACCTGCGCGATGATCTTGCCGTTGGTCTCGAGCAGGTCGGAGCGCGACATGCCCGGCTTGCGCGGCAGACCGGCCGTGACGATGAACAGGTCGCTGCCCCAGGTCGCCTTGGGGTCCGCCGTTCCGGTCACCCGCGTGCGAAAGCCCTCGACCGCGGCCATCTGGTTGAGGTCGAGCGCGATGCCCTTGGCGCGCCCTTCGTTCACGTCGATCACGACCACCTCGCTGGCGAGGTTCTTCTGCGCCGCGAGTTGCGCGCAGGTCATGCCGACGTAACCGGCGCCGACGACGGTGATCTTGCGCTGTGCGATCGCGCCCATGGAGCGTGTGCCCTTTGCCTCGTACTGACTGACTCGTGCTGCGGACCCGCGAGGGGTGTCGCGACCGAACGCTGCGCGCTCAGACCTTGACCGTCTCCATGGCCGCGATGATCGCCTGCCCCATTTCGCGCGTGCCGACGGCCGTCGGGTCGTCGCGGTTGGGCTTCATGTCGTAGGTCACGTGCTTGCCCTCGGCGAAGACCTTGGCCACGGCCTTCTCGAGACGCACGGCGGCCGCGGTCTCGCCCAGGTGGCGCAGCATGAGCATGCCTGAGAGCAGCATCGCGGACGGGTTGACCTTGTTGAGGCCCTTGTACTTGGGCGCCGAGCCGTGCGTGGCTTCGAAGATGGCGATGCCGCCGTCTCCCAGGTTGGCGCCGGGCGCGACGCCCAGGCCGCCGACCAGGCCGGCGCACAGATCCGAGAGCACATCGCCGTACAGATTGGGCAGCACGATCACGTCGAACTGCTCGGGCTTCTGCACGAGCTGCATGCACATGTTGTCGACGATCACGTCCGTGAACTCGATGTCGGGGTACTGCGCAGCCACCTCGCGCGCGGTCGCGAGGAACAGGCCGTCGGAGTACTTCATGATGTTCGACTTGTGGACGGCGGTGACCTTCTTGCGCTTGTTGGCGCGCGCGTACTCGAAGGCCGCCTTGACGATGCGCGTCGTGCCGAACACCGAGATGGGCTTGATCGAGATGCCGCTGTCGGGGCGGATCTTCGCGCCGTGCAGGTTCTTGATGAACTCGATCAGCTCGAGCGTGTTCTTCTGGCCCTTCTCGAACTCGATGCCCGCGTACAGGTCTTCGGTGTTCTCGCGGAACAGCACCAGGTCGACGTTCTCGTAGCGCGAACGCACGCCCTTGTAGCTCTTGCACGGCCGCAAGCAGGCGTACAGGTCGAACTCCTTGCGCAGCGCGACGTTCACCGAGCGGAAGCCCGTGCCGACCGGCGTGGTGATCGGCGCCTTGATCGCGGTCTTGGTCTTCTTGATCGAGTCGAGCACGGCCTGCGGCAGCGGCGTGCCCGCGCTGGCCATGATGTCCACCCCCGCTTCGACCTCCACCCAGTCGAACTCGACCCCCGTGGCGTCGAGGACATCGCGCGTGACGCGCGCGAGTTCGGGACCGGTGCCGTCGCCGCGGATGAGTGTGACGGGGTGGCGCATGGGTTCGGTGGGCGTGGGGTGGGGTGCGGGATCGGTGGGAGGAGCACGGGTCGCAGGCTGCGCCCGGCCCGTGGAAACCGCGGATGATAGCGGCGCACGAGGCGCCCGCCCACTGCGCCCGACCCCTGCCCCACACGGGCTGGCGCGCTCAGAGATTGCCCAGCGTGATCGCGCCTGTCGGGCAGTTGCGCGCGCAGGCGTGGTCGCGCGTGCACTCGTAGTTGTGCGGCTTGCGCACCGTCGCGCGCGCCGGGCCGGCGACGAAGGCGTCGGTCTCGCACACCGCCTCGCACATGCCGCAGGCGATGCAGGCCGACGGGTCGATGCGCACCGTGACGTAGTCGCGCGGCGCCACCGGGCAGGCGAGTCCGTCCAAGGGCTCGCAACGCACCAGTTCACGCGTCGCCGCGTGCGAGCTGAGCACCTTGAGCGCCTCCTCCTCGCCGCGGCGCACGATGTCCGGCACGTCGTTGAAGTCGAAGCGCGAGAGATGCGCCACCTTGGGCTGGATCAGCGCCGTTCGATAGTCGACGTGCATGTGCAGCGCCTGCTCGACGAGCACGTCCTCGGCGATCTCGAAGGCGCGCAGCATCGTGTTGACGACGCGGTTCTTGTAGGCCGGCGGCTTGAAGTGCGATTTGACGGAGAGGTCGACGGCGATGATCACGTCGGGCGCGAGCGACTTGGCGAAGCGCAGCGGCACGGAGTCGACGATTCCGCCGTCCATGTAGCTGTAGCCGTCTTTCTCGAAGGGCTCGAAGATGCCCGGCAGCGCGCACGAGCTGTACACCGCGTCGACCAGCGACAGGTCGTCGAAACCCGGCAGGCCCCAGAACACCGCACCCGCCGTCTCGAGGCGCACCGCGTTGCAGTAGAACGGAGTCGCCAGCTCGCGGAAGGACTTGCGCGGCAGCAGTTCCTCCAGCCGCTGGCGAAAGCGCTCGCCCTGGTACAGGCTCGGCGCGCGCACGCCCTGCAGCAGGAATTTGAGCGTGTTGAGGCGGAAGTAGTCGCCTTTGTGGAGTTCGCCGATCAGGCCTTCGATCTCCTCGATCGAGCGCCCGGCCGCAGCTGCGGCGCCGATCAGCGAGCCGATGCTCGTGCCGACGATCGCGTCGGCCCACAGGCCCAGCTTGCGCAGCGCGCGCAGGACGCCGATGTGCGCCATGCCGCGCATGCCGCCGCCGCCCAGCACCAGCACGATGCGCGGACGGGCGACGCCGCTGTGGCGCGCGATCGGGGGCGGGTCGTGGCGGCGGTGCACGGTCGGATCGGAGCGAACTGGGATCGACCGGAGAGCGCGCGCGCTTGACGGGCCGCAAGCGCACTGTCCCAGCGTTCGCACCGGCCTCCCGCCCACGCCTGGGGCTTGAGTGTCGCCGCGTCGATAGCGAGGCTAGCCCCATGGCACGACCGTCGAGTTGGAGCACGCTGAGTCAGACTTCGGTCTCCGAGCTGCGGCGCCTGCAGGACGAACAGTTCGTCCGCTATGTGCGCGAGGAGCTCTACCCGTTCTCGCGCCACTACCGGCGCGTGTTCGATGAAGCGGGCCTCGATCCGCGCCGCGTGCGCGGCGTCGCCGATCTCGCGCGCCTGCCGTTCACCACCAAGCAGGACCTGCTGCGCGCGCAGACCACGCCGGAAAACCGCTACGACTTCGTGCTGCAGCCCAGTCCGGAGTTGATCAAGGCTCACTGGCCCTTCGCGCGCAAGCTCGCGCTCGTGCTGGGCGGCGCGGGAGCGCGCGAGACACTGCGCTACCGCTACACGCCCAACTTCCTGACCTTCACCACCGGACGCTCGAGCGAGCCCGTCGGCTTCGCCTACACGCCCCACGATCTCGACGTGCTGAGCGAAGGCATCGCGCGCATGTTCGACATCGTGAACGTGGTCACGCCGCAGGAGCGCATCGTCAACCTGTTCCCCTTCGCGCCGCACTTGGCGTTCTGGGCGGTTACGCTCGGCGGCTTCAAGACCGGTCGACTCGTCGTGCCCTCCGGCGGCGGCAAGGTGATGGGCACCGACGGCAGCCTGCGCCTGTTCGATCGCCTGAGCCCCACGGCGATCGTCGGCACGCCGGGCTTCACCTACCACCTGCTGCGGCGCGGCAACGAATTGGGCACGAGCTTCCAGAACGTGCGCACGGTCGTGCTCGGCGCCGAAAAGACGCCGCCGGGCCTCAAAGAGAAGATGCTCGAGTGCCTGCGCGCCGGCGGCGCCAAGGACGTGAAGATCGTCGGCACCTACGGCTTCACCGAGGCGCGCATGGCCTGGGCCGAGTGCCCGACCGCCGACAACAGCTCGAGCGGCTACCACCTCTATCCCGACCTCGCGGTGTTCGAAGTCGTCGATCCCGCGACCGGAGAGGTGCTGCCCGACGGCGAGACGGGCGAGATCGTGTTCACCACGATTTCGGGCCACGGCACGTGCGTGCTGCGCTACCGCACCGGCGACGTGTGCGTCGGCGGGATCCAGTGGGGCGTGTGCCCGCACTGCGGCCGCACGCTGCCGCGCATCGCCTCCGAGCTGCGCCGCGCGAGCGAGAAGCACGCCCTCAGCCTGACCAAGATCAAGGGCACGCTGGTCGACCTCTCGCAGATGGGTTCGACGCTGATGGAGATGCGCGAAGTCGAGGAGTGGCAGGTCGTGATCTCCAAGCGCAACGACGACCCCTTCGAGGTCGATCAGCTCGAGGTGCGCGTCGCGCCGCGCAAGGGCGCGGACGTCGACAAGCTCACGCGCGACATCCACACGCGCCTGCTCAACGCCACCGAGGTCGCGCCGAACAAGATCAGCGTGCACGCGCTCGACGAGATGCTCGCTCTGCTGGGCATGGAGACGGCGATGAAGGAGCAGCGCTACCTCGACCGGAGGCCGAAGTAGCCCCATGCCGCGCGCCCTACGCAACGAAATCGTGATCGCCGCCGGCGTGCGCACGGCGCAGGTGAAGGCCGGCGGCGTGTTCAAGCGCGAGGACGCGGGCCGACTCGGCGCCGCCGTGACGCGCGAGTTGCTCTCGCGCACCGGCATCGACGCGGGCGAGCTCGACGAGTTGATCTTCGGCTGCGTCGGCCAACCCACCACGCAAGTCAACGTCGCGCGCGTGATCGCCGTGCGCGCCGGCGTGCCGCAGCGCGTGCCCGCACACACCGTCGGCCGCAACTGCGCCAGCGGAATGCAGGCCGTGACCAGCGCCGTGCTCCAGATCGAAGCGGGGCGCGGCGAGCTGTTCGTGTGCGGCGGCGTCGAGGTGATGAGCGCCTACCCGCTCAGCTACGGCCCCGAGATGACCGCCATGTTCGAGCGCCTTTCCCGCGCGCGAACGCTCGGCGCGCGGCTCGCTGCGATCGCAAGCTTCCGTCCGTGGCACCTGAAGCCGCGCGTGGCGCTGATCGAAGGGCTCACCGACCCGACCTGCGGGCTGATCATGGGCCGCACGGCCGAACTGCTCGCGCGCGACTGGTCGATCACGCGCGAACAGGGCGACGCGCTCGCGCTCGAGAGCCACCTGCGCGCCGAACGCGCTCGCAAGTCCGGCCGCTTCGCGCGCGAGATCGTCGGCGTGATGCCGCAGGGCGCGCGCGAGGGCGACGCGAGCGTGCTGAGCGACGACGGCATCCGCGAGGGCCAGACGCTCGAAGCTCTGGCCAAGCTCAAGCCCTACTTCGAGAAGCCCGACGGCGTGGTGACGGTCGGCAACTCCTCGCAACTCACGGACGGCGCGTGCGCGCTGCTCGTGACGACCGCGGCGCGCGCGAAGGCCTTGGGCCTCGCGCCGCTGGCGCGCATCAGGAGCTTCGCCTGGGCCGGCTGCGAACCTGCGCGCATGGGACTCGGTCCTGTGTACGCCAGCGCCGCGGCGCTCGACGACGCGGGCGTGTCGCTCGGAGACATCGGCGTGGTCGAGTTGAACGAGGCCTTCGCGCACCAGGTGCTCGCCTGCGCGCGCGCCTTCGAGAGCGCCGAGTTTTGCGCACGCGAGCTCGGCAGATCGAACGCGGTGGGCGTCCTCGATCTCGCCAAGACGAACATCAACGGCGGCGCGATCGCGCTCGGCCATCCGGTCGGCGTCACCGGCGCGCGCCTCCTGCTCTCGCTCGCGCACGAGCTGCGCGAGTCGAATCGCGAGTTGGGCTTGGCGACCTTGTGCATCGGCGGCGGCCAGGGCGGCGCGGTCGTGCTGGAGAGGACCGGCGCATGAGCCAGCTCGATCTCTCGCTGCTAGAGAGCATGCCCATGCCCGACGGCGCGCCCGGGCCCGGCGGCTGCGTGCGCCTGGAGCGCCCCGAGCCTGGCCTGGTCGTGCTCGTGATCGATCCGCCGCACAGAAAGCTCGCGGTGTTCGACCGCCCGCTGATGCGCGACCTCGCCGCGGCGCTCGACGAACTCGCCCGCGACAGCGCGCTGAAGGCGCTGGTCGTCACGGGCAAGTCCCCCACCGCGTTCGTGGCCGGCGCCGACATCGACGTGATCGAGGCCATCGACGACGCCCAGCGCGCCACCGCGCTCGCGCGCTTCGGCCAGCAGCTCTTCCAGCGCCTCGCCGACCTGCGCGCGTTCAAGGTGGCCGCGGTCGGCGGCCCCGTACCGGGCGGCGCGTTCGAGCTCTCGCTGTGCTGCGATCGGATCGTGCTCGCCGAGCACAGCGCCTCGCGCATCGGCCTCCCCGAGACGCAACTGGGCATCCTGCCGGGCTGGGGCGGCTGCCAGCGTCTCCCGCGCCGCATCGGAACGCCCGCGGCGCTCGAAGCGATCCTCACCGGCAAGCTGTACGTCGCGCGCCAGGCGCTCAAGCTCGGACTCGTCGATCGCCTCGCGGCGCCCGAGAACCTGCGCCGCATCGCGTGCGACATCGCGCTGGGCCGCACGAGCTGCGCACGTCGCGAGCGCGGCCTGTGGGGTCTGCTCATCGACCGCAATCCGCTCGCGCGCATCGTCGTCGCGAGCCAGGCGCGCAAAGGCGTGATGGCCAAGACGCGCGGCCGCTATCCCGCGCCGCTCGCCGCGCTCGAGCTTGTAGTCGCCGCGCCGACGACTTCACTCGCGAGCGGCCTCGAACGCGAGGCGCAAGCGCTCGGCCAACTCGCGGTGACGCCGGTCTGCAAGAGCCTGATCTCGATCTTCCGCGGGACAGAAGACGCTAAGAAGCTCGCGCGTTCGCCCGGCGGCGGCGATGCGCGCACCATCGCACGCGCGGGCGTGATCGGCGGCGGCGTGATGGGCGGCGCGATCGCGAGCCTGATGGCCGAGCGCGGAGTCGACACGCGCCTCGCTGACCTCGCGCGCAAGGCTGTGGACACAGCGCTGGTCGAGCACGCGCGCGCCATTCACAGCTCGCTGCGCAAGCGCCGCATGCAACAGCACGAGGCCGAAGCCGCGCTCGACCGGCTCGAAGGCGCGACCAGCATCGACGGCTTCGCACGCTCCGCGCTGGTGATCGAAGCCGTGGCCGAGAAGCTCGAGGTCAAGCGCAGCGTGTTCGCCACGCTCGCCAAGCAAATCGCGCCCGACGCGATCCTCGCGAGCAACACCTCGTCGCTCTCGATCGACGCGATCGCACAGGGCCTGCCGCACCCCGAGCGCGTCGTCGGCATGCACTTCTTCAATCCCGTGCGCCTCATGCCGCTGGTGGAGATCGTGCGCGGCGCGCAGACCAGCGACGAGACCGTCGCGGCGACCGCCAAGCTCGCGCTGCGCCTGGGCAAGACGCCGGTCGTCGTGCGCGACGTCGCGGGATTCCTGGTGAACCGCGTGCTCGGGCCCTACCTCGACGAAGCGGTGCGCCTGTACGAGCTCGGAGTCGCGCCGCAGACGATCGAGCGCGCGGCTCTCGACTTCGGTCTGCCCATGGGGCCGCTCGAGCTGCTCGACGAAGTGGGCCTGGACATCGCCGCGCACGCCGCGCAGTCGCTCGAGGGCGCCTACGGCGAGCGCATGAAATCGAGCCGCCTGGTCGCCAAGCTCGTGGCCGTCGGCCTCAAGGGCAAGAAGTCCGGCGCGGGCTTCTTCCTCTACACGAGCGATCCCAAGTCGGGCCGGCCGCGCAAGGGCGAGTTCAACCCGCGCGTCGCCGAGGCCGCGCGCCCGCACGCCTCGAGCACGCTCACCTTCGACGACGTGCGCGACCGGCTCGGCCTGGCGCTCGTCAACGAGTCGGCGCTGTGCCTGCAGGAGGGCGTCGTCGCGAGCGAGCGCGAGCTCGACCTCGCCACCGTGTTCGGCATGGGCTTCCCGCCCTTCCACGGCGGGGCGATGCGCTACGTCGCCCTGCGCGGTGCGCGCGAGATCGTCGAGCGCCTGCGCCGCCTGGGCGATGCGCCCGACGTTCGTTCGCGCGACGGCGCGCGCCAGCGCTTCGAGCCCTGCGCGCTGCTCGTCGAGCGCGCGAAGTAGCTGCCTGCGGCTGCGAAAAGACAACCCGCGCCACTTCGGGCGCGCCAGCAACTTCAGAGCACCGACGAAATCCCGCTGCGGCTCGCGGGGCGCAGTGCGGGCAACGGCTGCACTTCCTCGTGCGGCTCGGTGTGTTCCTCTTCGTACTCGCGCTGAGCCGCGGCGGCGGCCTCGAGCTGCTCACGTCGCTGCGCGGCCGAGCGGCGCAGGAACACGACCATCGCGCCCAGCAGCGCCCCGCCCCCGAGGGCGATGAGCGTGAACTTGATCCGCTGCGGGCCGATGGGGTCCTTGGGCGTGCGCGCGGGATCGATGACGGCGAACGCGACATCGGGTTGGACCTTGGCGAGCATGACGCGCTGCAGCTCGACCTCGAGCAGTCGCGCGAGCGCCTGTTGCACGGTGGCCGCGCCAGGCTGCTTGATCTGCGCCTTCAAGTGCTCGACGTTGCGCTCGGCGTCGGCGAGCGCCTGCGCGCGCAGCGAGTCGTTCAGGTCCTGGACCAACGCATCGGCCCACTCGCGGGCCAGCACCGGATCGGTCCACGACACGCTCAGGTTCGTCAGGCCCGAGCGCGGGTCGCTGTCGATGGCGAGCACGTCGCTGGTGAAGAAGCTCACGGCGTCGCGCAGGTCCGGGGCCTCGACGCGGCCGTCGGTGATCCAGCGCTGGGCGCTGTGGTCCCAGAACTCGGCGAACAGGATCGGCAGGAGTTCGTGCTGCTCGATGAATTGCTCGGCGAAGCGCTCAGAGCGCAGCGTGAGCAGCGGAACCTGCGGCGACGCGAACAGCCCGCGCGAGAGCGGCGCCGAAGTGGGATCGACGCCGGTGGAGACCGTGGGCTGCGCTTGGATGGGGTCGACGGGCAGCAGCACCACGCGCACGCGGTAGAGATCGGGCTGCAGCCACATCCAGGTCGCGCCCAGCGCCCCCGCCACCAGCGCGAAGGTCGCGATCCACCACTTCGACGCCCAGGCGCTCTCCCACAGCTCCCAAAAGCTGACGCCTTCGTCTTCGGAGGCTTCCCAGTGCGAAAGCGACGGATGGTTCTGTGGGCTCATGCGCACGCTCCAGGGTCGCGGCCCCGCCGGCGACGCCGGTGGGCCCGAACACGAGCGAGAGGTTCGAGGGATTGGACGGTGGAGGCGCTTTGGCCCGTGCCTCTCGCATCAGGCGCGAAAGGGCTCAGGGCAGAACGTCGAATCCTACCGGCCCCAGAACCGCCGTGCCGTTGAGCGGATCGAAAACCACGCCGGCCCAGTCGACGCGCGAGCCCACCAAGCCCAGCGCGAGCGCCGGATCGGGACTGAACGCGGCCTCGGCGCGGCCCTGTCGGGTCAGGAGGCCGAAGGTGCGCGAAAACGTTGCCGAGTTGAAGCTCGTGTAGGAGAGGTTGAGCAGCGGGCTCGCGTTGAGCGGCAGCTGTGCGCCGGCGAACGGCAGGCCCGGCTGGGTTCCGCCGGTCGACGCGAGCAGCATGTAGGGCCGGCGCGAGCGAGCGGCTCCGAGGTTGACCCACAGGGGCACGCTGCTGCGCGCCGCGGCGGCGGAGTAGCTGTCGACGCCCACGTGCAGCGGCGCGAGCGGGTCGACGCGCAGCTCGAACTCGGGGTGCAGGCGAACCGGCGAGACGCCGTCGTTGACCACGATGCGCCAGCGGTCGAGGCCGCTCGCGGCGCCCGCGCGCAGCGTGAACGAGTACGAGCCGTTGCCGTGGTCGACGATCGCGCTCGGAGTCGTGACCGCGGGCGCGCCGGAGACCTGCGTCAGCGTGAGCGCCGCTCCCCCGCTCGCCAGCGGGTTGCCGTCGACGTCGCGCAGCCGCACGGTGACCGAGGTGCTCGACAGTCCGTCGGCGACGAGCGACTGCGCGGGCGCGCTGACGGTGCTGAGGATGTGGTCGGGCCGGCCGATCAGGTTGGCGCGCCAGGTCGTGTACTGCTGCTGCATCTGCAGCACCGGGTCGACGTCCCCGGCGGCGCCGATGATGTTGAACGCGAGGTAGAACTGCCCCGCCGCGCAGCCGGTGCCTTGCGTGCACTGCGCGCCGCCGGTGTCGCCCAGCCGCGACGAGAGGAAGAAGCCGACGTGGGCGCTCTTGAACGGCGTCGGGGGCGGCAGCGGCGAACACGGGGCCACTCCGCCGGGGCACGAGCAGCGTCCGTCGCCGCCCCAAAACCGCGCGGCCTCCATCGCCGCCATCACGCGCTGCGTCATGTCGCCGGGAGTGTTGAGCAACGCGAGCTCGGCCATCAGCACGGGCTCGTCGCCCGCGAGCAAATTGCCCTGAATCGCGTAGCGCAGCTCTCCCGCGACGCCCGTCACGCTCGGCAACGCTGCGCCGACGAACGCACCGCTGAAGGTCACAGGCTGGTCGTCCATGTTGACGATGCCCAGCTGGCGCGAGTTGATCGTGGGATCGCTCAACAGCGAATTGAGGATCTCCTGCGGCGAGAGCCCCGCCCCCAGGCCGTTCCACATCGCCGGGCGGTAGACGAAGCCGGAGTCGACCAAACTCTGCGAGCAGCCTCCGCCGACGCCGACCTTCATCACCGGCAGCACCTGGCGCAGGTTGAAGCTCGCCAAGCACGTCGCTGCGCCGATGGTGACTTCGCGCGTGCGCGTGTTGCAGACGATGATCGACCAGGTGGACTGCGCGGGCGCGGTAGCGGTGGCGACGGCGGCGGCGAGGAGGAAGGCGCGGGTGAGCGTTCGCATGGCGCTCCCCATGGTAGGCGCGGCGCGCCGTTCGTGCCGCGCGGCGCTTCGACTCAGCGCAAGGCCTGCTCGAGCGCCGTAGCGCGGTCCGTGCGCTCGTCGCGGCGCTTGACGATCAGCGCGCAGGCGATCGAGAGGCCCTGCGAAGCGGCCCAAGCGGCGCTATCGCTCGGCGCGCGGATGGCGCGCGAGCCCGGCACGACCACGGCGTGCTCGGGGATTTCGAGCGGCGCCTCGCGGCTGCCGCGCAGCTCGCGCTGCTCGACGAGGTCGAAGACCGGCGTGCTGGCCGAGAGCACGACGCCGCTCGCGAGCACCGCGCCGCGCCGCACGAGCACGCCCTCGTACACGCCGCAGTTGCCGCCGATGAAGACCTCGTCCTCGACGATCACCGGGCGCGCGCCCGCGGGCTCGAGCACGCCGCCGATCTGCGCCGCGGCCGAGACGTGCACGCGCTTGCCGATCTGCGCGCACGAGCCGATCAGCGCGTGGCTGTCGACCATCGAGCCCTCGTCGACGAACGCGCCGACGTTGACGTAGGCGGGCGGCATGACGATCACGCCTTTGCCCAGGTGCGCGCCGCGGCGGATCGCGGTGCCTCCGGGGACGATGCGCACGCCGTCGGGAACATCCCACTGCTGCGCGCCGAGCCCGGCCTTGTCGACGAACGAGAACTGTCCGTGCGCAGGATCGCCCACCACCGTGCGCACGAGCCCGGCGTCGCGGAAGCACTGGAGGATCTCCTCCTTCACCCAGGCGTTCACGCGCCATGCGCCATCGGCGCCGCGTTCGGCGACGCGCACTTCGCCGGTCTCCAGCGCGCGCAACAGTGACTGACCTCGCAACCGCTCGCTCATCGCGCGGCCTCCGGCGTCGCGAGCAACTCGACTGCCGTCGCGGCGTAGTCGTGCACCGCCTGCTCGAACGAGCGCTTCGAAACGCACTCGTGATCGGTGTGCGCGTCGAGGATCCGGCCCGGGCCGTACAGCAGCGGCTTGCCCCAGCGCTTCAAGTGCGGCGCATCGGTGCCGAAGGCCACCGCGAGCGCTTCGTGACCGCGCGGGACGTGGAACTCGGTCGGTCCGTAGCTCTTGTAGGGCTTGGCGAGCTCGACGTGCGCACTCAAGCAAGCGCGCAGCTTCGCTTCGGTCGTCTCGGGGTCCTCCACCGCGCGCAGGAGCAAGCTCGCACTCGCGCGATCGGCGACGACGTTGGCCGCGACTCCGCCGCGGATCTCGCCGACGTTGAGCGTCCCAGGGCCCAGAAGCGCGTGGCGGCCCCAGTCCTGCGCGAGCAGCTTCTCGAGCACGTGCACGAGCTCGTGGATCGCGCTGGGGCCCACGTTCTGCGAGCTGTGCCCGGCGACGCCGTGCGCGTGCAGCTCGCACTTGTAGACGCCCTTGTGCGCGCCGGCGAAGCGGTTGCCCGTCGGCTCGCCCACGATCGTGAAGCGCGGGCGCCAGGGCTCGGCGAGGCGTTCGTTGGCGAGTGCTGCGCCAGCGGAGTCGGTCTCTTCGCCGCAGGTGAAGAGGAACCCGATGCGCGACTCGCCGCTTGCGAGCACGCGCTTGGCGGCTTCGATCATCGCCAGCGCCGGCCCCTTCGCATCGCACGAGCCGCGGCCGCGCACTTCGTCGCGCGTCTCGCTCGGCCCGAACCACGGCGGCACGGTGTCGAGGTGCGTGCAGAACACGACGCTCGGCGCGCTGTCGGTGCGCGCGAGCACGTTGAAGCGGCCGGGGGCGAGTTCCTGGCGCTCCACGCCGAAGCCGAGCGAGGCGAGCTCGCGCGCGAGCGCCTCGGCGTAGTCGTGCTCGGCGCCGGTGACCGACGGGATCGCGATCCAGTCCTGCAGCTTGTCGAACACGCTCGTCATGCGCGCGCTCCGCTGAGTTCCGCGCGCAGCACGCGCGCCAGGCGCTCGTACTGTTCGCGGCGGTTGTAGAGCTGCGCCGAGAGCCGGATCAGCCGCCGCGGCGGCGCGGGCCAGGGGAACACCGGGATCTCGATTCCATGGCGCTCGTACAGCGCAACGTGCAGAGGATCGAGGCCGAGCGGCTCGCTCGCGGGGCCGACGCGATCGGGCAGCGGCAACGCGGCGAGGCAGCCGATCATCGACTCGGGCGCAGGCAGTGCGACGCCCAACGCGGTGCACAGGTGCTGGCGCGCCCACAGCGCGAGCTCGCGGTTGCGGCGGCGGATCTCGTCCCAGCCGCCGGGGAGGAGTTGCGCGAGGTGCTCGAGCGCCTCGGGGATCACGAGCCACGGCGTGGGGTCGTGCGTGCCGGGCCAATCCGCCTCGAGCCGGAACAACGAGCGGTCCGTGCGGCGCGAGTTCGCGCCGTGGCTGATCGCGAGCGGGCGGATGCGCGGCTGGAGATCGCGGCGCACGTACAGCAGCGCAGATCCCTTGGGCGTGCACATCCACTTGTGGCAGTTGCCGGTGTAGTACGCCGCGCCGAGCGCCTCGAGCGCGAGCGCCACGTGACCCGGCCCGTGCGCGCCGTCGACGAGCGTCTCGACGCCGCGCTCGCGCGCCTCGCGCACCAGCCGCTCGATCGGCAGGACCAGGCCCGTCGGACTGGTGATGTGGTCGACGACCAAGAGCTTGGTGCGCGGCGTGAAGGCTGCGAGCATGCGCTCGAGCACGACTTCGGGGCTGGCGATGGGAAACGGCAGCGCGACGGCGACCACGCGCGCGCCGCTCTGCTGCGCGACGAAGTCCACCGCGTTGCGCGTCGCGTTGTACTCCTGGTCGTTGACGACGATCTCGTCGCCGGCCTCGAAGCGCAGCGAGCGCAGCACGGTGTTGATGCCCGCCGTAGCGTTGGGAACGAAGGCGATGTTCTCGCTCCGCGCGCCCACGAACTGCGCCAGCGCCTCGCGCGCGCGGTCGAGGTGGCCCTCGATCTCGCGGTGCAGGAACTGCACCGGTTCGCGCTCGATGCGGCGCTGCCAGCGCGCTTGCGCCTCGAGCACGGCCGTCGGGCAAGCCCCGAACGAGCCGTGGTTGAGGTAATCAACCTGGGGATCGAGCCCCCAGCGCCCGACCAGCTCAGAACCGCCGCATGCGCGTGACTCGCGCGCCTTCACCTGCTCCATCGCACTCGCCTCCATGGTCGAGGCGCAGAGCGTAGCGAGCGCTCACATGAAGTTGCGCGTGTGCAGCGCGCTGAGCGCCTCGGCGCGCTCGGGGTCGAAGCCGAGCAGGCGCAGGCGGTTGCGCCGGCCCGCGTGCATCTGTCGCACGAGCTCGACCACGGCTTGGTGGCCCCGCGCGATCGCCGCGGGCTCGAAACCGCCCGCCGCGAGCACGATCAGCGCGTCGAACACCTCGGCGTTCAGCCCGGCCGTCCCGCGCAGCACGTCGTGGCGCCGCTCGATCGCCGCGGCCATGCGCGGCGCGAGCGCAGCGTCTTCGCGCGACTGCCGAGCGAGGTGCGCCACGCCGAAGGCCACGTGGCGCGCTTCGTCTTGCGCCGTGAGCTTCATGATCGCGCGCGTGCACTCGTCGGGCGCGTGCTCGTGCAGGAACCAGAGCAGGTTCACGAACGAGCCCTCGCCCAGCACCGACAGCAAGAGCGAGGCGAGCGCGAAGTCGGGCTCGTCGATCAGCGTCTTGAGCGAAGCCTGACCGCCGGCCGTCGACAGTCCGAGCTGGCTGCGGCGCAGCGTCGCGCGGCGCGTGAAGACCTCGATGTGGCGCGCTTCGTCCGCGGCCTGGATGGCGAGCAGTTGCTGCACCTCGCGAAAGTGCGGGTGCACGCGCGCGGCGAAGCGCGCCGGCACGATCAGCGCCGCGGTCTCGTTCTCGATCAGGTACGTGAGCACCGTGACCAGCGCGTCCTCGAGCTCGTCGGAGTGGTTCTGCGGTGCGTCCCACGGAACCGCCGTCGCCGGATCCCACTGCGAAGCCAGCGCCTGTGCGTACAGCGCGCCGAGATCGTCGGCCCACAGCTCGAGCTTGCTCGCGTGCGCGAAGTCGAACTCCGGAGCGCCCACTTCGACCGCGGCCCCGCGCGCGGCGAGGCCCCAGCTCTGCGGCGCGCGCTCGACGACGTGCTCGGGCCCCGCGCCGGCGCCGGCGCGCTCGACGCTGCGCCAGCGCGCGCCGTGCGCAGCTCCGGGCGCAATGCGAACGACGCAGGCCGAGCCCGCGGGCGTGAGCTCCACGCCATGGCCTTCGGCGCGGGCCCACGCCGCGGCGTGGATGCCGAGTTCGGCCGCGCTGCCGCGCAGTTCGAGCTGTTCACCCGACGCGAGACGTGCGAGCGCGCGTTTGACGAGCACGTGTGCGCCGCTGTCGAAGCCCAGCTCGCCCAGCTCGAGGAACGTGCTTCCGCGCGCCGTCTCCATCGCGTTCAGGCCACTTTCATGCGCGCGAGGAAGCTGTCGAGGTAGCGGAAGCGATCGCAAGCGCTCTCGAGCTGCGCGTAGCCGCTGGTGCGGCCCTCGCACCAGCGCTTGAGGCCTTCCATGTCCATCAGCGGCCGCACGCGAGCGTCGTCGTAGCTCATCGAGAACAGCAGCTTGCAGAAGCGCTCGATCAAGGCCGGCGGGGCGCCGTCGAGGACCGTGAAGTTGCAGTGGTCGTACTTGTCGGTCTGCGCCAGCACGCGTGTTGCGCCGCGCGCGAGCAGCCCCTCGTTCGAGAACACGAGGTGATTGCCGTCGATCATGCAGGCCGCGTCGACCTCGCCCTGCACGAGCGCGCGCGCCGCGTCGCGTTCGCCGCCGACGTGGTCGCCGTGCTTGCCGACGAGCACGTCGAAGCGCCGCACGGCGAAGTCACGCTCCGGCGCGAGGCCCGCGCGAGCGAGGTGCTCGAGCGGGATGAGCGTGGCCTGCGGCGAGTCGCCCGCGCCGCAGCCCAGCGTGCGGCCGCGCAGGTCGGCGACGCTGCGCAGCGGCGAATCGGCGCGCACCACGATCAGCGAAGTCAGGTCGCGATCGGTGTCACGCATCGCCACCGCACGCGCACTGCGCCCCAGCCGCGCCGCCGTGCGCTGCGCCTGCACCCAGGCCAGCGGCGAGTTCCACGCGACGTGGAACGCGCCCGCGAAGTGCTGCTCCACCTGGCGCTCGTAGTTCGAGTACAGCACGTAGTCGAAGTCGAGCCCCTGGCTCGAAAACCAGCGTTGGAAGCCGTCCCAGATCGGAACCACCTTGGCGTCGTAGGCCACGGCGCCGAGTACGAGAGTGTCGCTCATGACGGTGGTTCGCTCTCAGAACAGCGGCAGCCCGCAGGCCGCCTTGCCGATGAAGTCGTAGAGCTGGTCGCTGGTCGGGGCCATGATCAGCGCCGCGCGCGTGTCGCGGAAGCGCCGCTCGACGCCCACGTCCTTGCGGAAGGCCTGCCCGCCGCACACGCGCATCGCGGTGTCGAGCACCTCGCGCGCGGACTCCGCCGTCGCGGCCTTCACCTCGAGCACGCGCAGCATCGCATCGGCGCGGCCGGCCTCGAGCGCCGCGATCGTGTCGAGCCACAACGCGCGCGCCATGTCGGTCTGGATGCGCATGCGCGCGACGTAGGCGCGGATCGTGGGCAGCTCGCTGAGCGGACTGTTGTTCAGGTGCGCGTACTTCATGCCGCCGGCGTGCTCAGCGGTCTTCTCGACCGCGGCCTCCATCATCCCGATCGATCCGGCGCTGATCAGCACGCTGAACAGCGGCAGCACGGTCTGCATCATGATCCCGAAGCCCTCGCCGTCGGCGCCCAGTCGATTGGAGAGGGGAACACGCGCTCCGGCGGCCTTGACCGGCGCGGAGTCGTTGCCGCGCAGTCCGATGCCATCGAAGCCGCCGTCGATCGACAGCCCCGGCGTCGTGCGGTCGACCAGCCACAGCGAGCTGGGACCCTCCGCAGCGCTCGTGCGGCTCGACCAGACGTACGCGTCGGCGCGGCTGGCGGAGGTGATCCAGCTCTTCGAGGCGTCGAGGACCGCGTGCGAGCCCTCGACGCGCGCCGTGCCGAGCGGGGCCCAGAAGTGCGAGCGCGAGCCCGACTCGCTGAAGGCCAGCGTCGAGAGGTGCTTGCCCGCGGCGATCGCGCGCCGCGTCTCGAGCGCGCCGTGCTTCTCGATCACCGCGGCGCCGCTGTAGTGCATGGTCATCACCATCGCGCTCGAGCCGCACTCGCGCGCGAGACGCTCGATCACTTCCGCCGCCTGTCGCAGGCCTCGGCCGTGGCCGCCGACCTCGGTCGAGGAAATCAGCCCGAACAGGCCGTGCTCGCGCGCGGAGTCGATCGAGCCTAGAGGGAACTCGGCTTTGGCGTCGACGCGAACGGCGTGTTCGCGCGCGACGACCGCGACGGCCTGCGCCGCGGCGAGATGGTCGTAGCTCATCGTGTGGGGACTTGGGGTCGGGCGCCGCGCGCGCCCGCGTCCCGCGAGCTACTCGAGGCGCAGACAAGGCCCGAGCACGTCGGGCCGAACAGCGGTTCAGATCCGGAGGAACATCGGGTTGGCGGCTGTTTGCAGCCGCGCGCTTCGACTCTAGCGCTGCCCGTGCGGAGTGACTACTGGCTCGCACGCGCGCGGCGGGCTCGGGAACTCAGCGCGAACACCGTGTTGCACACGCGCCGTCCGCAGCGGACTCAGCGCGTTGCTACGCTGCCACGAGCCAGCGCATGGAATCGCCGCACGACACCGCGCCGCGCGGCGAACCCCAGTCGCCGACTGCGCTGCCCGAACGCATCGGCGCGTTCCGAGTGCTGCGCCGCGTCGGGGCCGGCGGGATGGGCGTCGTGTACGAGGCTGAGCAGCTCTCGCCGCGGCGACGCGTCGCGCTGAAGATGATGCACCCCACGCTGACCTCGCCCGAGGCGCTCAAGCGCTTCGAGCTCGAGGGCCAGGTGCTCGCGCGTCTCCAGCATCCGGGCATCGCGCGCGTGTTCGAGTGCGGCTCGTTCGACCTCGGCCGCGGGGCGCAGCCCTACATCGCGATGGAGTTCGTGGACGGCTGCGACGTGAAGTCGTACTGCGACCGCGAGCAGTTGAGCGTCGCGCGCCGGCTGGAGCTCGCGGCCTCCATCGCCGACGCGGTGCAGCACGCGCACGAGCGCGGCGTGGTGCACCGCGACCTCAAACCTGCGAACGTGCTCGTCGACGCTCGCGGGACTGCGGTGGTGGTCGACTTCGGCGTCGCGCGCGCGAGCGAGTCCTCGCTCGACGTCTCGGTGCAGACGCAGACCGGTCAGCTGCTGGGAACGCTCGCCTACATGGCGCCCGAGCAGCTCGTCGGCCCGCGCAGCGCCGTGACGCGCCAGGTCGACGTCTACGCGCTGGGCGCGATGCTGTACGAGCTGCTCGCCGGGCGCACGCCGCACGACGTCTCGGCCCTTCCGCTGGCGGCCGCCATCGCCCTGCTGGCGAGCGCCGAAGCGCCCAAACTGGGTCGCGTGCGAGCCGACCTGCGCGGCGACGTCGAGACCATCGTCGCTGCGGCGCTCGAGCGCGATCCCCGGCGTCGCTACGCGAGCGCGGCGGACTTCGCCGCCGACCTCCGCGCTCACCTGGCGCACCGTCCGATTCGCGCCCGTCGACCATCGCTCGCTTACCGCGCGCGGAAGTTCGTGCGCCGCAGGCGCGGGCTCGTGGCCGCCGGAGCCGCGACGCTGCTCGCACTGCTGGCCGGCGCGTGGCTGCGCGAAGAGCTGCGCCATCGTGCGTCGCTGCCGCGCGTGACCATCGCAGTGCGCGATACGAGCGGCGCACTGCTGCCGAGCCCGACGGGCCGGGTGTGGCGGCGAGCGATCGACGATCTCAGCGGTGAAGTTCGACCGCGCGAGTCGCTCGGCGAACTGCCCCTGCTCGACGAGCCGATCGGCGCCGGCCGTTGCCGCATCACGGTGGAGTTCGTCGACGGCGCACTGGCCGAGTGCACGCGCGAGTTCGCGCTCGACAGCGGCTCGCACGCGCTCGACGTGACCTGGCGGCCGGCGCGCGAGGCGGCCGCGCGCGAGATGGTCCGCTTCGACGCGCACACCTGGCGCAATCCGCAGACCTCTCCGAGCACCTGCCCCAACCGCGTTCGGCCCGTGAAGCTCGACGCGTACCACCTCGACCGGCGCGAGGTCAGCAACGCGGAGTACCGCGAGTTCCTGCTCGCGACCGGCCGTCCGCCGCCGCCGGTGTGGAGTTCGCTTGCGTGGCGCGAACCAGGGCTGCTGCTCGAACGCGACGGCGGCGCGGCCGTGCGCTTCGACGAGCTGCCGGTCGTCGGCGTGTCCGCGCAGGAGGCGCAGGCCTACGCCGAGTGGGCCGGCGCGCGCCTGGCGACGCACGCGGAGTGGGAGTGGGCCGCGCGCGGCGCCTCCAATCGGGACTATCCGTGGGGTGAGCAGACGGGCGGCGCGCCCCTGCGCGGCGCAACCCGCGGCGCTGCGTGCGACGACTACTCCACGCTCGCCGAGGGCTGGCGGATTTACCTCGCCAACGCTGCGCCCGTCGACAGCCACAGCGACGCGGCGACTCCCGAGGGGCTGCTGCACATGCTCGGCAACGTCGCGGAATTCACCGAGACGCTGCTGGTTCCGTCCGGCGGAACTGCAGCCGACCGCTCGCGCTGCTACGCCATGGGCGCCGCCTGGGACGCGCAGATCCACGCCTCGAGCCTCGCCAACGCGCACTCCCCGCATATGCTCGGCCCCGACGGAGCGACGACGTTCACGGGCTTTCGCTGCGCGAGGAGCGCGGCCCCGTAGCGCGGCGCTCTCGCCGTCAGGGAGGGAACATGCCGCGATTCCGAGTGAAGGTGCTGGTGCAGTGCGCGCCGCCGGGCGTGACGCCGGACGCGCCGAACGAGCTGGTCGAGATGCCGCGGCGCGTTCTGTTCACGCCGCCGCCGTTCCTGGGCGAGCTGCTCGCGAACTCCGCGCAGGCGGTCGAAGCGCCCGACGACGCGCTCGACGAAGCGGCCGCGGCGTTCGAGGCCGCGCGAGCGGTGCTGCCCGCGGGCTACTCGCTCGACCTGGTGAAGATGTCGTTCGCGCACCGCGAAGTGGACGGCACCTACCTGGCGACCGGAGGCGGCGGGTACGTGTTCATCGTCGGCAAGGCCGCCTCGACGGAGATCAAGCCGTACACCGTTCGCCAGCGCCACTTTCTGCGCACGGCCGGCAGCGATGCGCCCGAACGAGAGGTGCAGGTGGAGTTCCGCTGCCACCTCGTGGTGACGGCGCTGTAGCTCCACGAGTCGGCCGCGAAACGCCGCGCGCGGCGAGTTTGGCGCGACCGTCGAGCCGCGATCCACGGGCGGATCGGCCACGCTCGGACGCTGGTGGCTCGCTCCGACTACTCACGAGCTTCGTGCGCCGCAACGACCGCGAGAGGACGTGGCTCAGGGCGCCGCGAGCGTCGCGAGCTTTGCGCCGCTGTTCACCGCTTCGCCTTCGCGCACGTGCAGCGCCTTGACCACGCCCGCGCCCGGCGCGCCGATCTCGTTCTGCATCTTCATCGCCTCGAGCACGAGCAGCGGCTGGCCCTTCTCCACCGCCTCGCCTTCCTTGACGAGCAGCTTGACGACCACGCCGGGCATGATGCTCTTCACGACGCCGCCGCCCTTGGTGGCTTCGCGCTCGGCGGCGTGCGCCGCGCGCTCGCGCTCGTCTTCGATCTCGACCGCATACAGCCGGCCGGCGATCGAGCAGGTCACGTTGTGCTCGTCGCCCTCGATCGAAACGCCCCACGAGCGCCCCGAGGCGAGGATCGCGACCTGGCCGAGGTTGTCGACCTCTTCGTACGACAAATCGAGCTTGCGGCCGTCGACGCGCAGCTCCAACTGCCCCAGGCGCTCGATCAACTCGACTTCGCGCGCGCGACCGTTGACGGTGACGAAGTACTTCACTGCGCCGACTCCTTCCGAGCGCTGCTCGGCGCCGCGCCTGCGTGCGGCGGATAGGGGCTGTAGCGAGCGCGACTGCGCTGCGTCCAGGCGGCGCGCGTCGAAGCGCCGGTGGACAGCGCTCGGCGCCGCGCCAGCAGATGACGGTGGATCGCCGCCGCAGCCGCGACGAGTTCGTCCTCGCCGCCGCGCGGGGCCGCGAGGTCGAGCGAATTGAGGAAGTGCGTGTCGAACTCGCCGCGCACGAAACGCTCGTCCTCGAGCACCGTGAGCGCGGCGGGCGCGCTGGTGCGCACTCCGCCGACATTGAGTTCGGCCAGCGCGCGCTTCATGCGTTCGATGGCGGCGCCGCGGTCGGGCCCCCACACGATCAGCTTCGCCAGCATGGGGTCGTAGTTGAGGCTGACCTCCATGCCGCGGTACAGCGCGGCGTCGAGGCGCACCCACGGACCGCCCGGCGCGCGCAGGTTGCCGATCACGCCCGTCGAAGGCACGAAGCCGTTGAACGGATCCTCGGCGTTGATGCGCACCTCCATCGACCAGCCCTGCTTGCGCGCCAGCACGTCGGCCTGTGTGTAGCCGAGCTTCTCGCCCGCAGCGACGCGCAGCTGTTCGCGCACGAGGTCGACGCCGTAGACCATCTCGGTCACCGGGTGTTCGACCTGCAGGCGCGTGTTCATCTCCAGGAAGTACACCTCGCCCTTGGAGTACAGGAACTCGACCGTGCCCGCGTTCTGATAGCCCACCGCAGCCCCGGCGCGCACGGCGATCTCGCCCATGCGCGCGCGCAGCGCGTCGTCGACCACCACGCTGGGCGCCTCTTCGATCAGCTTTTGGTGGCGGCGCTGGATCGAGCACTCGCGCTCGCCGAAGTGCACGCCGTGGCCGTGCTTGTCGAAGAGCAGCTGCACTTCGATGTGCCGCGGCTCGTCGAGGTAGCGCTCCATGTACATGCGGCCGTCGCCGAAGGAGGCGAGGGCCTCGGCGCTGGCGGTGCGGAACGCGGAGGGCATCTCCGAGGGAGCGCGCACGATGCGGATGCCCTTGCCGCCGCCGCCCGCCGCGGCCTTCAGCGCGATCGGGTAGCCGATGCGCTCGGCCTCGACCAGGGCCTTGTCCGCGTCGTCGACGGGGTCGACCAGGCCCGGCACGACCGGCACGCCCGCGCGCGTCATGTTGCGCCGCGAGGTGATCTTGTCGCCCATCGCATCGATCGCCTCGGCCGGCGGGCCGATCCACTCCAGACCGGCCTCGACCACGGCGCGCGCGAAGTGCGAGCGCTCGCTGAGGAATCCGTAGCCGGGGTGGATCGCCTCGGCGCCGCTGGCCTTGGCGGCGGCGATGACCTTCTTCGCGTCCAGATAGCTCTCGCGCGGCGTCGAACCACCGAGCGGCATCGCGCTGTGCGCCATGCGCACGTGCAGCGCCTTGGAGTCGACGTCCGAGAACACCGCCACGGGCTCGACGCCCATCTCACGGCAAGTGCGGATGATGCGCAGGGCGATCTCGCCGCGGTTGGCGATCAGGATGCGTCGAAACATGGCGGGTGCAGCGCGCGGAGGATCCGGTCGGCCAGAAGGGCCGCGGATTGTAGGCGTGGACCCTGCGGCCGCAACGGAGGGCCGCGCGCGTCGAGCGCGAACTGTCGCCGCCCGCCAGGCGCTGCGTCAGTGACCCTGCGCCGGCGCCGCGTCAGCGTTCGCGATGTAGTCGTGCAGCGCGTGCAGCTCTTCCTCGCGCTCGCGCACCTTGGCGCGCAGCAGGTCGCGCAAGCTGATCACGCCCATCAGCCGCCCGCCCGCATCGACGATAGGCAGGTGACGCACGTGCATGCGTCGCATCTCGCCTTCGACGGCCTCGATCGGCTCGTCGCAGCGCGCGAACAACAGGCGCGTGGTCATCACTTCGCCGAGCGTGACGCGCGCCGGGTCGCGGCCCAGCACGACGACGCGCGTCATCAAGTCGCGCTCGGTGAAGATGCCCACCGGCCGGCCGTTGTCGGCGCAGATCGTGACCGCGCCGACGTTGCGCTCGGTCATGGCGCGCGCCGCATCCAGGACACTCGTGTCGTGCTCGAGCACCAGCGGCGAACGCTGCGTGATCAGACTCTCGATTCGGCTCATCGCAATCCTCGTGGGTAAGCGACTGAAGAACCCGTCTCGTGCGAACGCCAGCCTAGCACCGCGGCTCGAAGCCGGAGCATGACGCGCCTCGCGCCGCCCCCACCGCGCCCGCGCGCGAGAAACTTCTTCCGGCGCAGCGCCGGGGACAGGCCCGGCGGGGCGCCTATACTCCGCCGCTCCATGGAAGCCGCGCCGCGCCGTCCCGCCATCGGCCTGGCCGTGTCGCTCGCGCTGTACTTCGCGCTGCGCGCGCTGATCCTGATCAGCAACTTCGACGAAGTCGCGATGCCGCAGTTCGAGTTGTTCCCGATGGGGACGATTCCGCTGCTGCTCGAGGTCGACGGCGCCCTGCCGATCGCGCGCGTCTACGACAACGCTGCGGGCCAGATCCTGACCGGGCTGCTCGCCGCGCCGAGCTATGCCCTGTTCGGGCCGACGTACCTGGCGTTGAAGCTCGTGCCCCTGCTGCTCGGCGCGGTCGCACTGTGCGCACTGTGGTGGACGCTGCGCGAGTGCGCTGGCGAGCGCGCGGCAAACGTCGCGGGCGTGCTGTTCGCGCTCGCGCCGACGACGCTGCTCAAGTACTCGGTGATGGCCTCGGGCAACCACTTCGAGACCATCGCCTTCACCGCGCTCGCGCTGGCCGCGTGGGTGCGCGCTGCGCGAGCGAACGCGACGCCCGGAGCGCTCGCCGCCTTCGGTTTCGCCTGCGGCTTCGCACTGTTCGTGTTCCTCGGCGCGCTCACGCCCGTGGCCCTGCTCCTGCTCGCTCTGTGGGGCGTGCGAGGCGCGCGCCAGACCCTGCGCGACCTGCCTTCGCTCGCCGCGGGCTTCGCGTTCGGAGTCGCTCCGCTCGTCGCGCTGAATTGGATTGCCGGCGCGCGCGGGCTGGAGTTCCTGGGCGCAAAGTTCGGCGGCTCGGAGTCCGGTTTCGAGCTCGCGCGCACGCTCGAGCGCCTCGACCAGTTCCTGTTCGGGCACTTGCACAGCGCCACGCAATTCCGCGACTTCGGAGCGCTGAGCGGATCGACCGCGCGAAGCGGGTTCCTCATCGCGTTCGCCGTCGCCTACCTCGTGTTGCTCGCGCCCGCACTGCGCGCGGCCTGGGCCATGGCGCGCCGAGCGCTCGGCTCGAGCACGACAGCCGCGCCAGCGCCTCGCGACGCACTCGCGGCGATCGTGTGCGCGTACCTCCCGCTCACGGCGCTCGCCTTCAGCTTGAGCTCACTGAAGATCACCCCGCGCGCGCCGCCGATGGACGCCGAGGGCTACCGCTACTTCAACACGCACTTGTTCCTGGCCTGTGCAGCGCTGCCCCTCGCGGCGCAGCGCCTCCTGGCGCGCGGTCCGTGGGGCGCGCGCGTGCTGCTGGTCTTCGCGCTGGTCCCGAGCATCAACAACCTCGCGCTGGTCGACTGGCGCTTCGAGCACGTCAACGTCGGCGCGCACTACGACGGCTACAAGCTCCGCCAGGTCGCGACGCAACTGCTCACGCCGCGCAACGGCTTCACGCCGGCGCAGGTCACGCAGATGATCGAGAGCCACCCGCCCGAGCAGCGCACGTGGCTGTACCAGGGCGTGGGACGGGCGCTCGCGGCGCAGCGCTACCTCGCCAGCCGCGGCGGCGAGCTCGAGTTGTGGAGCGCGCTCGCGGACTACCCGGCGCAGCGTCGCGCCGACATCGCGCGCGGCTTCGGCACGTTCTTCAGGCACCTCTCGCGCGTGCGCAGCGAACTCGACCCGCGCTTCTTCCGCAGCGTGCTCGAGCCGAACGAGGTCGACGCGAGCCTGCGCACCGCGGCCGTCGCGGGCCTCGCGCAAGACTGGGAAGTGCCCATGGCGCGCGAACTCGAGCGCGATGTCTCGGAGAGCGTCGCGCTGCTCGAGAGCTTGCCGGCGGAGCATCGACCGGCTCTCGCGCGCGGCCTGGGCTCGGTGTGCGCGCAGATGACGCTGCGTGGACTCGAGATCGACCGCAAGCTGGTCGCGCAGGCGCTCGCCGCGCTGCCCGAAGAGCTCGTGGCGAGCTTCAACGCGGGTTTCGGCGCGGGCCTGGCGGAGGCGGTGCGGGGCGGCCTGGGTCCCGACGACCCCGCGAGTTGGCTCGGCGAACGCGCGCAGCCGGCGACGATCGCTGCAAGTCGCGAGCAACGCGCGCGCGAGCTCGCAGCTCCTTCGGGCGACGTGTAGAGCGCCGCGTCGGCGTCGCGTAGGCGCCCTGGGACGCTGTGGTAGTTTGGTCCGTTCTGCCCGGCGCCTGCGTGCCTCGGGCGCACCCCAGCCCCGACCTGACGCCCATGAGCCGATCCAACTTGCTCCGCACCCTCGCCAGCAGCCTCCTCCTCGCCTGCCCCAGCCTCGCGGGCACGCTCTGCGTCGATGTCAGCCGCACCACCGGCGCGAACAACGGCGCCTCGTGGGCCGACGCCTTCCAGGGCGTGGACGGCCTGCAGAACGCGCTCGCCGCGGCGGGTGTCGGCGATCAGATCTGGGTCGCGCAGGGCGTGTACAAGCCCACGCTCACCACCACGCGCACGATCTACTTCCAGCTCAAGAACGGCGTCGAGGTCTACGGCGGGTTCGACGGCACGGAGACGCTGCTGAGCCAGCGCGACATCGCCGCCAACGTCACCACGCTCTCGGCGGACCTGCTCGGCAACGACGCCAGCAACGCCTTCGCCGACAACTCCTTCCACGTCGTGCAGGGCGCGGGCACGAACGCCAGCGCCGTGCTCGACGGCTTCGTGGTGACCGCGGGCAACGCCAACAGCGCGACGAACAACCAGGACAAGGGCGGCGGGATCCTGTGCCTCGCCGGCGCGAGCCCGACGATCCGCAACTGCACCTTCACGCTCAACCGCTGCACCTTCGGCGGCGGAGCGGGCTACATCAACTCGTCGAGCCCGACCTTCCTCGACTGCGTGTTCGACACCAACTTCGGCGGCAGCTTCGGCGGCGCGTTCGACATGGCGAACGGCGTGGCGGCGACCTTCAACCGCTGTGTGTTCCGCAACAACACCGCAGCGCGCGCCGGCGGCATCGAGATCTTCGGCTCGAGCCCGGCGAAGGTCTGGAACTGCCTGTTCCACAACAACACCTCCACCGGAACGGGCGGCGGCGGAGCGATCTTCGTGTCGGGCTCCGCGCCCGGCATCCGCAACTGCACGGTCGTGTTCAACTCGGCCACGAGCAACGCCACCGGCGGAATCCTCGGCGCGGGCGGCTCGGTCGTGAACTGCGTGGTGTTCGGCAACACCGGCTCGGGTGGTTCCTCGGGCCAGACGGCGCAGATCAGCCCCTCGAACATGAACGTGACCTACACGCTCACCTCGACGGGCTTCACCGGGACGGGCAACGTCACCGCGACTCCGCTGTTCGACACCTGCGGACCGTTCCAGTACCGCCTGGCCACCAACTCGCCGGGCATCGACGCGGGCAGCAACGCGGGCGTGGTGGTCGCCGCGGGACTGACCGATGTCGCCGGCGGGCTGCGTTTCGCGGACTCGGCGCTGGTCGCCGACAGCGGCGCTGGCACGGCGCCGATCGTCGACATGGGCGCGTTCGAGTCGGGCGACTGCAACGGCAACGGCGTCGCGGACTGGTGCGACCTGCAGTCGGGAACGTCGCTCGACGCCAACGCCAACGGCCTGCCCGACGACTGTGAATGCCAGGGCGGAACGCCGCCGGTCGTGTACTGCACGGCCAAGGCCAACTCGCTGTTCTGCACGCCGGCGATCTCGGCCACCGGCTACGCCAGCCTCTCGTCGGCGGCGCCGTTCCTGATCCAGGCCTCGAACATCATCAATCAGAAGCAGGGCCTGCTCTTCTACGGCTACGGCTCGGCCGCAGCGCCGTTCCAAGGCGGCTTCCTGTGCACCACGACGCCGCTGCGCCGCACGAACGCGCAGAACTCGGGCGGCAGCGCGAGCGGCGCGGACTGCACGGGCGTGTTCAGCTTCGACTTCAACGCCTACATCGCCAGCGGCGCCGACGCGCTGCTCGTCGTCGGGCAGCAGGTGAACGCGCAGTTCTGGTCGCGCGATCCGCAGGACGTGTTCACCACCAACCTGACTAACGCGGTGCAGTTCGCGATCTGCCAGTAGCGGCGCAAGAACCGGGCGCGGACTTCGGTCAGCCGGGGTCCGCGCTCCGTGAGTTCGTCCCGGCGCCGGGAGTGTCCGCGCGGCACTCTCGGCGCCGCAGTTTCGAATTCGAGTGCTCCGCGGGCCGCGCGCGGCTCAGCGTCGGTCGCGCGAGGCCGTCAGCAGGCTCACGACCTCGGCGCGCGCCGCGGCGTCCTCGTCGAACAGGCCGCGGAAAGCCGTCGTGAGCATGTCGGACTCGCTCTTGGAGGCGCCGCGCATGCACATGTGCTCGCCCTCGAGGATCACGGCCACGCCGATCGGCTGGAGGTGCTCCACCAGTGCATCGGCGATCTGCGCCGTGAGGCGCTCTTGCATCTGCAGACGCCGCGCGAAGACGTCGACCGTTCGCGCGACCTTCGAGAGGCCGCAGACGCGATCCTGCGCCGGCAGGTACGCCACGTGCGCGCGGCCGAAGAACGGCAGCAGGTGGTGCTCGCACAGGCTGTAGAACTCGACCCCGCGCACGGCGACCAATTCGCGGCCGCCGACGCTGCGGTGCTCGAACTGCTTGCCGAGGTGACGCTGCGCGCTGTCGCGCTGGCCGACGGTCAGCTCCGCCCAGGCCTTGGCCGCGCGCGCGGGAGTTTCGAGCAGGCCGTCGCGGTCGGGGTCTTCGCCGATCGCGAGCAGGATCTCGCGCACGGCGCGCTCGATGCGGGGACGATCGACATCAACGGCCGGATCGACCGCGCCTCGCGCCTCCAGGCCGAAGCCGATCGGCTCGTGATGGGACGAAGTGAACGGAACGTGGCCTCCGCGCTGCAGCTCGGCGCGCTGGAGGTGCGTGGCGGAACCGTCGATCGAAGGGCGCTGAGGGACCAGTCGCGGCTGCATGCAGGCGGTGCGGAACGAAGGAGGCCGGCGACGAGGGTCCGACGGGATTGGGGTCCAGGAGCGCACGCTCGTCGTCAGCGCCCATCGGGCCTTTCGCTCAGCAAAGGCCTGCGGATTCGCGCCGCTCCAGAGTTTTTGGGCCCGCTGGGCCGGCGGCGGCGCCGACGGGCGCACCCCGCGCTCGCACGCAGTTCAGCGCGCGCGCTCCGCCAGGAACACCGGCGCGCCCTGCGCTGCGAACCACTCGAGCGGATCGCCCGCCTGCAGGAGCGGCAGCACGTCACGCAGCTTCAAACGCCGCGCTCGGAAACCGCAGGGCGAGAGTTTCCAGCCCTCGCGCTCCAACTCACTCGCGCGCTCGGCCAGCACGAGCACCGCGTTTGCGCTCGCGCGCTGCTCCGCCGACGGCGCCTCGGGCCAGGGCGTGGGATCCACGCGTCCCCCGGAGAGCATGCGCACCAGCGCGGGCGTCGAAGGATCGAAGCCCCAGGTGGCGTCGAGCCGCTCGAGCTGTGCGGCGCGCTGGTGGTAGTCCGAACGGAAGACGGCGCGGACGGCCGGCGCAGCGAGCGCGAGCAACGCGAACGAGGCCAGCGCGAACTCGAGCGCGCGACGCCCCGGCTCTCGTCCGCGAGCGAGCGCGATCGCAGCCAGCGCCACGAGCGCCGCACTCGCGCAGGCTGCGGCGTCGACGCGCGCCAGTGCGATGGCGAGCAGCGCGGACGCGCCGCCCACGAGCCAGGTCAGCGCGCGCAACAGTACGTCGAAGGCGCGCTGCGGGCCGAGCTGGAGCACCCAGGCGCTCGCGGCGCAGGCCAGCATCGGGTAGCACGGCGCGAGATAGCGCCCGCGGTGGAGATTGGCAGCCGAGAAGACGATCCACAGGGTCAGCGCAAAGCCGAGCACGAGCCGCAGTGCAGTGCGCTCAACGTCGCCGTCGGCGGCGCGCGACGCGGGCGATGCGCGACGCCGCCACAGCAGCACCGGCGCGAGCACCCAGGGCGCGAAATGGCGCGCTGTCGAACCCAAGTAGTCCGCAGCGAGCGCGAGCGCCGCCAGCGGCGAGGCCGCCAGTCGAGACGCGACCTGGTCCTCGACGAAGCTCGCGCCCGCGCGCGGATCGCTCACCAGCCACAGCGGCGCGAGCGACACGCCGCCGATCGCGACGCCCGCCAGCAGCGCGGGCGCGTGCAGCAGCTGCTTCCACGCGCTGCGCGCGAGGAGCGCGACGGCCCCGATGGCGAACAACGCCAGCACGAGCGCGAGACTGCCTTTGGCCGCCGCGGCCAGCCCGATGCCGCCCCACAGCCACCACGCACAGTCGCGCGGCGCGCGGCGCGCGAGTCCGAGCTCGGCCAGGCCGATCCAGGCGATCGTCACTGCGGCCACGAGCAGGATGTCGGGCGTGCAACGCACTGCGAGAGTCAAGATCGAACTGTTCGAGGCCACGATCGCCGCCGCGAGCAACGCGACGTGCGGAGTGCGCGGGAAGAGCGCGCGCGCCAGTCGCGCAGTCAGCGGCACGAGCGCCGCGCCCGCCAACAGGAACGGCAGGCGCGCCGCGAACAAAGTGGCGCCGAAGAGCTTCATCGACGCCCCCATCAACCAGTACACGAGCAGCGGCTTGTTGAGCCGCGCGCTCCCGTCCGCGTACTCGGGGCGCCACCAATCGCCGCTGGCGAGCATGCGCAGCACGGCGTCGGTGTAGAAGCGCTCGTCGCCGTGGTAGGTGCCCTCGGAGCCGAGCCAGGCGGCGCCGAACACGGAGAATGCGAGCCCGAGCGCCCAGACAGCGCGCGAGCTGGCAGGCTCACTCGAACTCGATCGCGACTCGCTCTGGGAACTCATGCGCTCGTGGCGGCGCGGGAGAGTACTGCCCGCGCAACGCCGGCGACAGGCGCGCGTCCGCCGCTCGCCCAGCGCGCCCGCCGCGCGGGACTCGAGCGCGAACGCGCCAATCCCACTCACTTCACACGTCGAGACGCGCAGTGCGGCGCTCGAGCGGCCCGTCGAGGCCCTTCGGGCGGTCGGCGGAGCCGCGTAAGCTCGTGAGCATGGCCCTCGAATTCGAAGTCCTGCCGGAACGTCTGGCGATCGCACGGCTCGCGCCGGAGAGCGCGACGCCCGCATGGGCGCGCGGCGCCTTCGTCACCGTTTCGCGCACCGCGCAGGAGCTCTCCGTGATCTGCGCGCAACAGCACGTGCCCGCGGACGTCGTGCAGGAGCGCGAGCGCATCGCCTTCGGCATCGTCGGCGTCGTGCCGATGACCACGGTCGGCCTGCTCGCGTCGCTGTGCGGAGCCCTGGCCGCCGCGCGCGTGCCGGTGTTCGTCGTTTCGACGTACGACACCGACTGGTTGCTGGTGCAGGCCGCGCACTTCGCCGCCGCGCGCGCCGCGCTCGAGGAGCTCGGGCACAGCTTCCGCGGAACGCCGCCGCAGTAAAACCGCCTGCCATGGTCCGCTTCCTCCACACCAGCGACTGGCAGCTCGGCATGACGCGCCACTACCTCAGTGACGGCGCGCAGGAGCGCTTCACGCAGGCGCGCTTCGACGTGATCGTGCGCCTGGCGGAGCTCGCGCGCGAGCACGCCGCAGAGTTCGTGGTCGTCGCCGGCGACGTGTTCGAAACCAACCAGGTCGACCGCCGCACGGTCTCCAACGCGCTCAATGGCCTCGCGCAGATGCCCTGCCCGGTGTTCCTGCTGCCGGGCAATCACGATCCGCTCGACGCGGGTTCGATCTACCGCCAGCCGACCTTCGAGAAGCGCCGGCCCTCGCAGGTGCGCGTGCTCGACTCGAACGAGCCCGTCACGCTGCGCGCTGGCGTCGAAATCGTCGGCGCTCCCTGGCGCAGCAAGCGGCCGCTCGAGGACCTCGTGCAGCGCGCGCTGCGCGGCCTCGCGCCCGCAGACGGGCTGACGCGCATCGTGGTCGCGCACGGCGCCGTCGACGCGCTCTCACCCGACCAGGACAACCCCGCGTTGATCGAGCTGGCGGCGGCGGAGCGCGCGCTCTCGCAGGGGCTGGCGCACTACATCGCGCTCGGCGACCGCCACTCGCGCACGCAGGTCGGCGAGAGCGGGCGCATCTGGTACAGCGGCGCGCCCGAACCCACCGACTTCGACGAGCACGAGCCGGGTCTGGCGCTCCTGGTCGAGGTCGACGCCGAGCGCGCGCAGACCACGCCGCTGCGCGTGGGCCGCTGGCGCTTCGCACGCGAGTCGTTCCGCCTCGACGGCGCCGCAGACCTCGCGCACCTGCGCGCCCGACTCCAGGCCGAACTCGACGCCGCTCGCATGGCGCTCAAGCTCGACCTCGTCGGCGCGCTGAGCGTGCGCCAGATGGCCGAGCTCGAGGAGCTGCTCGACACGCAACGCGACCTGTTCGCGACGCTGGTCGCGCAGACCTCGCGCACCGAGCTCGTGGTGACGCCCGAGGACTCGGACTTCGAAGAGCTGGGCCTCTCCGGCTTCGGCGCGCGCACCCTGGCGCGACTGCGCGAGCTGGCGGCGACTCCGGGCGAGCAGCAGTCGACCGCGCGGGATGCGCTCGCGCTCCTGATCCGTCTCGCGGGGCGCGACGCATGAAGCTCTTGCGCATCGTGCTGCGCGACTACCGCGGCGTGGCCGAGCTGGTGCTCGAGCCCGCGCTCGAAGGCGTGACGGTGGTGGTCGGACCGAACGAGACCGGCAAGTCCAGCGTGAGCGAAGCGCTCGAGGTCGTGCTCGAGCACCTGGACAGCTCGACCAAGGCCGCCGTGCGCGAGCTGCGGCCGATCGGACGCGACGTGGGCCCGCAGGTCGAACTCGAGCTGCAGAGCGGCCCGTACCGCTTCGTGTACCGCAAGACTTGGCTCAAGCGGCCCGCGACCGAGCTGACGGTCCTCGAGCCGCGGCGCGAGCAGCTCACCGGACGCGAGGCGCACGAGCGCGTGCTCGCGCTGCTGGCCGAAACCGTCGACATGCCGCTGTTCAAAGCGCTGAGCGTCGCGCAGGGCCACGCGCAGGAGCGACTGGCGCTCTCCGACCAGACCTGGGTCTCGCGCGCGCTCGACCGCGCTGCTGGCGGAGCGTCGAGTGGTGCGCGCGAGCTGAGCCTGTTCGAGCGCGCCCGCGAGGAGTTCGAGAGCTACTTCACGCGCACGGGCAAGGAGGGCAAGCAGCTCAGCGAGCCACGCGAGCGGGCTGAAGCGCTCGAACGCGAGCGCGCGCCGCTCGCGAGCCTGCTGACGACGCTGGAGTCGGACGTGGCCGAGACCGCGCGCCTGGCGGAGGCGCTGCGCGCGGACGAAGAAGCGCTGACGCGCGAGCGTGCAGCCAAGCGGGCGCTCGACGCGCGACTCCTGGAGCTCGAGCAGTCGCGCGAACGCGCCGAGCGCGCCGACAGAGAAGTTGCGGTCGCTCGAGCTGCGCTCGCGCTCGCGCGCGATGCCGCGAGCGACCGGCGTCGACTGGCCACGGAGTCCGAGCAGGCGCGGCAGCGGTTGTCCGAGAACGAGACGCGCGCGCGCGAACGCGCTCCGGCGCTCGAACAAGCCCGTGAGCGACAGAGCGCAGCCGCAAGCGCGTTCGAGCAGCGCCAGCACGAGGCCAGCGCCGCGCGCGAACTGGCCCGCGCCCGCGCAGCCGACGAGACCGCGGTGCGCGATCGAGCCGACCTGGGCGTGCTGCGCGAGCGGCGCGAGAAGCTCGCGGCCGCGCAAGTCGAGCTCGTGCGCCAGCGCGCGCGCCTGGGCGATCCGCCGCTCGACGCCCGACGCGTGGCGGCGCTGCGCAAGCAGCACACCGAACTCGAAGTCTCCGCCGCCAGCGCCGCAGCAGCGGCTCCGAAGCTGAGGCTGCGTGCTCTGCGCGCGCTCGACCTGAGCGTCGACGGAATGGCTCGGGCCCTCGCGCCCGACGAGACGCTCGAGCTCACCGGCGAGGCGCGCCGGAGCGTCGAGCTGGCCGACACACTCGAGCTCGAACTCGCGCCCGGCGCCGACTCGGCGGCTGCGGCGCGCGCCCACGCGACACGCCTGGGCAAGTGGCGCGACGAGCTCGCGTCGCTGGGCGTGCGCGATCTGGCCGAAGCCGAGCAGCGCCTGGCGCTGGAGGCCGACGCGCGCGCGCGCATCGAGGCCTTGAACGCGACCTGCGCGGGCCTGCTGCACGACCTGAGCCCCGAGCAGATGGAGGCCAAGATCGAGCGGCTCGCCGCGCGCGTTGCGGCGCACGGGGCGCGCGGCGCGGATGCGGGAGCGTTGCCGCAGTCCGCGCACGAGGCGCAGCAGCTCCGCGCGGAGGCCGAGGCTCTCGCCGAACGCGCTCAACGCGAGTTGGACGAAGCGCTCGCCGCCGCGCGAGCGGCCGACGCGCACGCGGTCAAGCTCGAGACCGAGCAGCACGCGCTGGCGCAGAGCCTCGAACTGGCTCGCGCCGCTTGCACGCGCGCGGAGGCAGCGCTGGCGACGGCGCGCAGCGAGCAACCCGACGAGCGGCTCGACGAGCTCGAACGCGTCGCGCAAGAGCGTTTGCGCGCGCTGGAGGAACTCGCACAAGCAGCGCGAGCCGCGGTCGAACAGATGGCGCCGGCCTCGCTCGAACTCCAGGCGACGAACAAGCACCGCGTCGTCGCCGATCTCGAACAGCGCCTCGCCGCGCATCGCGAGCAGAAGGCGCGCGTCGACGGCCGACTCGAGAGCCAGGGCGAGGAAGGGCTGCGCGAACGGCTCGAGACGCTCGAGCGCAAGCTCGCACAGCTGGCGGACGAGCGCGAGCGCACCGAACGCCGTGCACACGCCGCGAAGCTGCTCCACGACACTCTCGCCGCCGAGCGCGTGGCGGAGCGCCGCGACTACGTCGAACCGCTCGCGCGGCGCATCGAGTCGCTCGGTCGCATCGTTTACGGAGACAGCCTGAGCATCGCGCTCGACGACGAGCTCGCGATCGAGTCGCGCACCCTCGACGGGGTCAGCGTGCCCTTCGACTCGCTCTCCACGGGCGCCAAGGAGCAGCTCGGCGTGCTCTCGCGCCTCGCCTGCGCGCAACTGGTGGTCGAAGACGGCGGCGCGCCGCTGCTCCTCGACGACGTGCTCGGCCACACCGACCCCGAGCGCCTCGAGCGCCTCGCCGCAGTGATCGCCAGCGCGGCCAAGCGCTGCCAGGTGATCCTGTTCACCAGCAATCCCGAGCGCTACCGCGGCATCGGCGGCGCGAAGTTCATCGAGCTGGGGCGCGCCTGATCGGCTGCGCTGAGCGCTTGGTGGGGGCGCTGCTACCTCCCACGACCTCCGCGAAGCGCGAGGGACTCAGGAGGTACTGGCTCAGAGCACGTCGGGGGCCTGGTAGACGCCGAAGCGCCGCTCGAGCAGCGCGCAGATCTCGCCCAGCGTGGCGTAGGCCTCGACCGCCGGCAGGATCGCTTCGAGCAGATTGTCGCGGCTCGCGGCGGCGCGCTCGACGCCCTCGAGCGCTGCGGCGACGCGCAGCGAATCGCGTTGAGCGCGCGTGCGCTCGAGGTCGGCGAGCACGGCTTCGCGCGCGCTCGGGTCGGGCTTGAAGATGCGCGCCGGCGGCTCCTGCGCGGTGAATTGGTTCACACCGACGATCACGCGCTCCTTCGACTCGACCTCGCGTTGCCACGACATCGCGGAGCGGTGGATCTCGCGCTGCATGAAGCCCTGCTCGATCGCCGCCACGGCGCCGCCGCGCGCGTCGATCTCCCCCATCAGCGCGAGTGCGCGCGCCTCGAGTTCGTCGGTGAGCGCCTCGATGTAGGGCGAGCCGCCCAGCGGATCGATGACATCGGCGACGCCGGACTCGTGGGCCAGGATCTGCTGCGTGCGCAGCGCCAGCCGCGCCGATTCCGCGCTGGGCAGCGAGAGCGCTTCATCGCGCGAGTTGGTGTGCAGCGACTGCGTGCCGCCGAGCACCGCCGAGAGCGCCTGCAGCGTGACGCGCACGACGTTGTTGTCGGGCTGCTGGCTGGTGAGCATCGAACCGGCGGTCTGCGTGTGGAAGCGCAGCATCCAGCTCTCCGGATCGCGCGCGCCGAACTCCTCGCGCATGATCCGCGCCCACATGCGGCGCGCCGCGCGGAACTTGGCCACTTCCTCGAACAGGTGGTTGTGCGCGTTGAAGAAGAACGACAGGCGCGGCGCGAACTCGTCGAGCTCGAGCCCCGCGGCCAGCGCGGCCTGCACGTAGGCGCGGCCGTTGGCGAGCGTGAAGGCCACCTCCTGAACGGCGGTCGAGCCCGCCTCGCGGATGTGGTAGCCCGAGATCGAGATCGTGTTCCAGCTCGGCGCGTGCGTGCGCGCAAAGCTCATCAGGTCCGTCACCAGGCGCATCGACGGACCGGCGGGGAAGCGGTAGTTCCCGCGCGCGGCGTACTCCTTGAGGATGTCGTTCTGAACGGTCCCGCGGATCTTCTCCGGCGGCACGTTCGCGCGCCGGCACAGCGCGACGTACATGCACAGCAGGATCGACGCCGTCGCGTTGATCGTCATCGAGGTCGACACTTCGCCCAGCGGAAGGCCGTCGAAGAGCAACTCCATGTCGGAGAGCGAGTTGATCGGCACGCCGACCAGTCCGATCTCGGGCGAGGCGAGCTCGTGGTCGGAGTCGTAGCCGATCTGCGTCGGCAGATCGAAGGCCGTCGAGAGCCCCGTCTGCCCGCTCTGCAAGAGCAGCTTGAAGCGCGCGTTCGTGTCGCGCGCGCTCGAAAAGCCCGCGTACTGCCGCATGGTCCACAGCCGGCCGCGGTACATCGTCGGACGGATGCCGCGCGTGTACGGGTACTCGCCGGGGAAGCCGCCGTCGGTCGCACCGCCGTAGAGCGGCGCAGTGTCGAGTCCCGAACTCGTGGCGAAGCGCGTGCGGCGCTCGGGCTGCTTGCTCGCCGCGGGCTTCCAGGTCTCGTCGAGCCAGCGTTGGCGCGCAGCATCGGAGGAGGGCGGCTGCGAGGCGCGGTTGCGGTCGCTGGCGGGAGTGGAGGGTGCGCTCACGAAGGATGGAGATCGGGCCGGAGGTGAAACGGGGGCGAGGTCGCCGCGATTCTAGCGGCGCTCTCAAGCCCAACTTCGCGCGCTACCATCCTCCGACGTCTTCAGCACCGACCCCGGTCCTGATCCCTCTTCTCGACTCTCGTCACGCCGACTCCGGCGCACACCCATGCTGCAACGCTCACGCCTGACGCCGCTCACCTTGATCCTCGTCGCCGGCGCCGCCTTTGGCGCGCTCGCCTGGCGCCCGGCCCCCGCCGCTGTCGTGCTGGAGGGCGAGGAATCGCCGATCCACGAACACATGGAGAACATGAACGCCGCCATGCGCTTCTTCGGCAAGACCGGCGCGAGCGCGGAGAACCGCGACAAGGCGTTGGAGTGGATCGCGAAGTTCCAGACCTCGGTGGTGGCCTGCAAGACCATGACGCCGGCCACGGCCGAGAAGATCGAGGAAGCCAAGCGCGCCGAGTTCGTCGCGGGCTATAGGACGATGATGGTCGACGTGCTGGCGACCTCCTGCAAGCTCGAGAAAGCGCTGATGGCCGGCAAGTACGACGAGGCCAACAAGATCGCGCGCGAAGAGCTCAAGGCGCTCAAGGACGCGGGCCACGAGAAGTACGAGGGCGACGACCACTGAGGCCAGCGCGCGTCGCGCGTCTCGGGGCGCGAGGCGGCGCCCCGGTCTCACCCGTGGAGCCGCGCGGTCCAGCCGACTTGAGGCGTGCGCAGGGCGCGGCCGATGCCCGTTCGAGGCCTTCGAGCCGATTAGCAATTTCGTACGCGACTACGTAGACAACTTGATTGTTTCAGGCGCGCGCGGCGCCTAGCATTCGGCTCGCTACAAGACCTCTGCTCGCCTGCGCCAAACGTTCCCCGACTCCTGTGCCCCAGCCCGTGCTCGCCCCGTTCCGGGGCGCGCCTTGTGATGCAACAACGCCGCGAACTCGACTGGACCAACATCTCGTTCTTGGCCACCGCCCACCTCCTGGCGGCTGCAGGCGTGGCCTGGGGCATCTTCAATTTCTCGTGGCCGACGGTGATCCTCGCCTTGGTGTGGTTCGCCCTGTGCGGCCTGGGGATCACCGGGGGCTACCACCGGCTGTTCTCGCACCCGACCTATGAGGCGGCGGCTTGGCTGCGCTGGATCTACCTGGTGTTCGGAGCGGCCTCGGTGCAGAACTCGGCCCTCAAGTGGTCGAGCGACCATCGCATCCACCACTCCAAGGTCGACCGCGAGGAAGACCCCTACAACATCCGACGCGGGTTCTGGTGGGCGCACATCGGCTGGGTGCTGCACAAGGAGGCGCGCCCCATCGCGCGCGTGAAGGACCTCGAGGCCGATCCGCTGGTGATGTGGCAGCACCGCAACTACGTGCTGCTCGCGACCCTGTTCGGAGCGGTGATCCCGATGGCGATCGGCGCGCTGTGGGGCGACGCGATCGGCGCGCTGCTCATCGCGGGCTTCCTGCGCCTGGTGCTGCAGTACCACGCGACCTTCGCGGTCAATTCGCTGGCGCACTACCTCGGCTCGCAGCCCTACGACACGACCACCAGCGCGCGCGACAGTTTCATCACCGCGCTCGTGACGCTCGGCGAGGGCTACCACAACTTCCACCACCGCTTCCAGAACGACTACCGCAACGGCGTGCGCGGCTGGCAGCTCGATCCCACCAAGTGGTTCGTGTGGACCATGTCGAAGGTCGGCGCGACCTGGAACCTGCGCCGCACGCCGCAGGACAAGATCGACGCTGCGCTCGCCGCACGTCGCGCGCAGCGCAACGCGGCGTAGTGGTCTGGGCGCCGCGCTATTCTTGCGCGCGGCCATGACGACCACGAGCTTGCCCTCGGAGTCCGAATTCGACCCGCGCGCGCAGAAGCTCTTCTTCGCGTTCTGTGAGCAGGTCGAACGCGGCGAGAAGCCCGACTTCGAAGCGCTCTGCTTGGCGCACCCCGAGCACGAGCGCGACTTGCGCGAAATGGCGGCGCTGCGGCGATTCGCCGACGATCTCGCGGGCCGCGCCGTGCACGCGGACGGCGGAGTGCTCCAGCAACTGCACGAGCGCTTCGGCGAGTCCGTAGCGTCGAGTCCGGGCCTCGACGCCGAGTCCGCGTCGCGCTGGGAGTTGTTCGAACGCCTGCAAGGCGACGGGCCACGCGACTAGCGCTATCGATTGCTCGGAAAGGTCGCCGAGGGCGGCATGGGCGCGATCCTGCGCGTGTGGGACGAAGAGCTGCGCCGCACGCTCGCAATGAAGGTCGTGCTCGGCAAGGGCGGCGTGGCGAGCGGTGAGACGCCGGCCGTCGATCCCAAGACGCTCGGGCGCTTCCTCGAAGAGGCGCAGATCACCGGCCAGCTCGATCACCCCGGCATCGTGCCGGTGCACGAACTGGGCCTCGACGCCACGGGCTGTGTGTACTTCACGATGAAGCTCGTGAAGGGCGAGGACCTCAAAGCGGTCTTCGAGCACGTCCACGCGGGACACAAGGACTGGAACCAAGTCCGCGCGCTCAACGTGATGCTGCGCGTGTGCGAGGCCGTTGCCTACGCGCATTCGAAGAACGTCGTGCACCGCGACCTCAAGCCGGCCAACGTGATGGTCGGCAAGTTCGGCGAGGTGTACGTGATGGACTGGGGCCTGGCGCGCGTGCTGGGCCGCGAGGACAAGC
>WYBT01000029.1 GCA_011525785.1 Planctomycetaceae bacterium | reverse complement strand
TCCAGCGCGGCCTTCATGCCGCATTGAATGGGCGCATCGGCCAGAGCGCCGATGCGCCCCGCGGCATTCGGCCGCGCTGAATGTTGGTTGGGTCGCTGCTACCTCCTGGAATCTTCGCGAAGACGCGAAGGATCCACGAGGTAGTCGCTCGGCGCGCCGCGTGAGAAGCGCGAGGCAGCGGCACGAGAAATCTCTTCCGCGCGCGATCACCGCGCTCGCGCGCGCGGGCGTGACCCTTGCCGATTGCGCCCGCTGGCATTGGAATGGACGGATTCCCTGCGCTGCGACGCGCGCAAGCGATCCACTCCATGATTTTCCACCGTGTGGCCGCGCGCAGCGGCGCCTGGGTGCTCTGCACCGCGGCGATGGCGCTGTTGGCGCCGGATGCGAGCGCTCAAGTGCGCCTGCGGCAGGTCTACGGCGGCGGCGGCGGGGCCGGCGCGCTGTACACGAACGACTTCGTGGAGCTGCACAACTACGGCGCGGCGCAGTCGCTCGCGGGCTGGTCGGTGCAACTGGCGTCGGCGAGCGGCGGGATCTGGTCCGTCGCGCCGCTGCCGAGCGTGACGCTCGATCCGGGGCGCTCGTTCCTCGTGCGGCTCGGCGCGGGCGGCACGCTGCCCGCGGGCCAGTCGCTCGCGCTGCCGACGCCGGACGCGACGAGCTTGCTGACGCTCGGCGCCAGCGACGGCAAGCTCGCGCTGGTGTCGAGCACGCTGGCGCTCGCCGGCGCCACGCCCAGCGGACCGAGCATCGTCGACTTCGTTGGCTACGGCCCGCTCGCGAGCTGGAACGAGTCGGGCGCGCCCTTCGATCCTGCGCGCAACGCGAGCGCGCCGTCGAGCGAGCTCGCGCTGGTGCGCTGGAACTGCGCGGCGCCCGACAGCGGCGACAACGCGCTCGATTGGGCCACGTGCGTGCCGTCGCCGCGCAACGCAGCCATGGCGCCGATCGCAGGCCTCAACGCCGCCGGCCTGTGCTCGCCGCACCTGGTTGAAGCCGGCCGCAGCGTGCGCCTTTCGGTCGAGGCCACCGACTGCGCCGGGGCGCGTGTTTCTCCGGCCGCCACGGTCCTCGCCAATCTGACGGCGCTCGGCGGCGCTGCGGCGTTCGCGCTCAACGACTCCGGTCTCGCAGGCGATCTGCAGGCGGGCGATGGAGTGTGGTCGGCGCTCGTTGCGGTCGGCGCCGGCGTCGCGAGCGGACCAGCGCAGATTCCGGTCAGCGTCGTGGACGGCGCGAAGAGCACCGAACTCGCCGTGGCGCTCGAAGTGCGCAGCGCTGCGAGTCCCGACAACGACTCGTGCCGCGAGGCCTTAGACCTGGGGCCTCTGCCGGCGAGCGCGAGCGCGACCTTCGCCGGCGGCAGCGCGGAGTACAACCCGGTTTTCTCCGCTTCGTCGGTGGTTCCGCCGGGTTCGATGGGCTCGCGCCGCGGCCAGTGGTACTCGGTGGTCGGCACGGGCGCGACGTTGAGCGCGAGCACCTGCGCCTCGCCGCTCAACGCGGGCGCGATCCCCGACACGGTGCTGATGGTGCTGTGCGGCTCGTGCGACGCGCTCTCGGTCGTGGCCTACAACGATGACGCGCCCGCGCTGTGCGGAGCGGGCAGCGGCATCGAGCGCCGCTCGAGCGTCTCGTGGTGCTCGAGCGCCGGCGTGACGTACTGGATCTGGGTCGCGCCCTTCAACGGCGGGGCCAACGCGTTCGCGTATGCGCTGGACGTGTGGGACGACGGAGTGCCGTGTGCGGGCGCGCTCGCGTGCGCCGGCTGCGCGCCACAGGCGGTCGGAGAGCTCGAACACGAGGGCGTTTTCGGTCCAGCGCTCGACGATGGCTGCGACGCCCGCAACGCGAGCTTCGTCGACGCTGCGCCCGCGTTTCCCGCGCAACGCTGGCTGGGCAGCGCTCGCCAGTGGGGCGCCTCGCGCGACCGCGACTGGTACCGCTTCCAGAGCGCCGGCGCGGCGACGTTGACCGCCACGCTCACGGCGCAGTTCGCCGGCTCGGTCGAAGTGTGGCAGCTCTCGGGCAGCGGCGATTGCTCCGGCGCCGCGTTGCTCGCCGCGAGCGGCGCGAGCGCGCGCTGCGGAGTGACGTCGAGTTCCATCCCGACCGCCGCCGGCGCGTGGTACGCGGTGCGCGTCGTCCCGCAGAACACCTTTGGCGGCGCGGCTTGGGGCGGATTCGCGCCCGGCGGCGACGGCACGAGCTACGCGCTCGATCTCGAACTCACCACGGCGCTTGCGGGCGATGTCTGCGCGACGGCGCAGAGCCTTGTTTGTCCGTCGAGCACCGCGGGCTCGACGCTCGGCGCGACGCTCGACCTCGGCCTCGCCGCCTGCCTCGGCCCCGGCGCACAGGACCTCTCGGTCGCAGCGCCGGGCGTGTGGTACGAACTCACGCTGCCCGGACAAGCGGGCGTCGACGATCGCGTTCTCGATGCGCAGCTCGTCGCCGCGGACTACGACGCGCGCCTGTCGATCTTCGAAGGCCCGTGCGGTGCGCTCACCTGTGTCACGGCGAACGACGCAGCTGCGCCCGCGGGCCTTCCGCGCTGCGCCTGGCTCGCAACCGCGGGCGTCACCTACCGCATCCTCGTGCACGGCGCGGCGAGCGCGAGCGGGAACTTCACGCTCGACGTCGGTTGCGCTCTTCCCGCTGCGGGCGACGGGTGCGCCGTTGCGATCGCGATCAGCGGCGAGAGCGGGTCCGTGGCTGGCGATCTGAGCGGCAGCACCGCCGCCGCGAGCACCGGGTACGCCTCGAGCGCCTCCTGCGCGCCCGCGTGGACGTTCTACGACGTGTGGTACGAGCTCACGGTCGACTGCGCTACGCAACTGTCGCTCGACACCTGCGGCGCGAGCGACACGGTGTTGAGCGTGCACTCCGCGTGCCCCGATCTCGCGCAGACCTTCGAGCTTTCCGGCGCGTGCAACGACGACGGCGTCGGCGCGTGCGCGCCGGGAGCGCAGCTCGACCTCGTGCTCGGCGCGGGCGCGTACCTGGTGCGCGTCGCCGCGCGCGAACCCAGCGGCGCGTTCACGCTGAGCTGGTCGGTGGCCGACAGCGATGGCGATGGCGTCAGGGATTGCAGCGATGGTTGCCCGCTCGATCCGCTGAAACTCGCGCCGGGTCAGTGCGGCTGTGGTGTCGCCGACGACGACACCGACGGCGATGGGGCGGCCGACTGCAACGACGGCTGTCCTCTCGATCCGTTCAAGCTCGCGCCGGGCGTTTGCGGCTGCGGCGTCGCGGACGTGGACAGCGACGGCGATGGCGCGCTCGATTGCAACGACGGTTGCCCGCTCGACCCGCTCAAGCTCGCGCCGGGCGTGTGTGGCTGCGGCGTCGCGGATGTCGACAGCGACGGCGATGGCGCGCTCGATTGCAACGAGGGTTGCCCGCTCGACCCGCTAAAGCTCGCGCCGGGTGTTTGCGGCTGCGGCGTCGCGGATGTCGACAGCGACGGCGATGGCGCGCTCGACTGCAACGACGGCTGCCCGCTCGATCCGCTCAAGCTCGCGCCTGGAATTTGCGGCTGCGGCAGCGCGGACATCGACAGCGACGGCGATGGCGCGGCGGACTGCAACGACGGCTGCCCGCTCGATCCCTTGAAGCTCGCGCCTGGGCAGTGCGGATGCGGCGCCCTCGACGTCGACAGCGATGGCGACGGCGTCGCGGACTGCGTCGACAACTGCGTGGCGCTCGCCAACCCGCTCCAGGAGGACTGCGACCTCGACGGCGCGGGCGACGCGTGCGAGTTCGCCGCCGGAACGGCGCGCGATCTCAATGGCAACAGCGTGCCCGACAACTGCGAGCTCGGCGCGTTCTTCAACTACTGCACGGCCGGCACGTCCACGAACGGCTGCATCGCAACAGTGAGCGCCAGCGGAGTGCTCAGCGCCTCAGCGAGCTCCGGCTTCGTCGTCAGCGTGAACAACGTCGAAGGCGACAAGCAGGGCATCATGTTCTACGGGATCACCGGTCCCTCGGCGCAGCCGTGGTTCGGCGGCTCGACGAGCTTCAAGTGCGTCAAGGCCCCGTTGCAGCGCATGGGGACGCAGAACTCGTTCGGCACGGCCGGCGCGTGCGATGGCGTGTTCAGCGAGGACGTGCTCGCCTACTTCGCGAACTCGCCCAGCGCGCTCGGCGCCCCGCTGTTCGCCGGCGAGCTGTTCAACTTCCAAGCCTGGTACCGCGACCCGCCGGCGCCGTCGACCACCAGCCTGTCCGACGCGCTGCAGGCGACCTGCGCGCCCTGAGCGAGCTCTCGCCGTTCGCGTTCGGATCAGGGCCCCAGCTCGAACGCCAGTCCGTTCGAGAGCTGACTGCCCTTGGGCGCGAGCGGATCGCGCACCCAAGTTTGAGCGAAGGCGATCTGTCCGGCGTGCCAGGGTGCGGGGGCGATGAAGCCGTTGGCGTCGATGCTGATCGAGCCGTCGCACGCTCCCGCGGCGCCGGCGCTGAAGCGCAGTGAAGTGCGGACGATCGGAGGCGTGACGCACAGCGAGCTCGAACTGCCCGGGGCCCAGGGCTGCACGAGCGGGTACGACACGCTGAGGAAGCTCAAGGCGGAGCGCTGTCCGTCGAGCTCGAGCGTGGTGAGCACGAAACCTGCGCCGCTGGAGGCGCTGGGCGCGCCGCTCGCGGTCAAGCGCGCCACGCAGCCGTTCACCGACGTTCCCGCCGCGCAGTACGAATCGAAGCGCGCGCCCTTGCGGCGCCGTGCAAGCCGCAGGATCGACGCCTGCCGCTCGGCCGCGACGGCCTCCGAGCGACCGTCGCCGTCGAGATCGAGCAGCGCCAGCGGCCCTTGGTCGGTGGCGAACGCATACAAGCTCGCGTCGAGCAGGCCCGTAGCCGACCCGCGCCGCACTCCGAGCATGCGTTGCTGGCCGAGCACGATCTCGAACACGCAGTCGCTGCGGCCGTCGCCGTCGACATCGGCGAGGCGCACGGACTCGTAGGGCGCGAGCGGCGTGAGCGGGTTCTCGAGCCCCAGGCCGCCGAGCGAGCCGTAGCGCACGATCAGCGCGCCGTCAGTGGTCGCGAGCAGCACGTCGTCGAAGCCGTCGGCGTTGATCGGACCGGCGTCCAACGCGACCCAGTTTCGTCCGGTGTAGTACGCCTGCGGCGCCTGCGGGCCGCTGGGCGCGCCGGCGAACACGTGCAGTCCCTGGTCCGCTGTGGCGACGAGCGCGTCGTCGAAGCCGTCGCCGTTGATGTCGCCGCACGCGATCCCGATGACGTTGGCGGGCAGTGTGAGCTGCGCCCCCGCGGCCGGCGCGGGCGCGCCGCCGCGCAACCACGTGACGTTCGCCTGGCCCGCGGCGGACGCCAGCGCATCCGTGCGACCGTCGCCGTCGAGATCGCCGTGCGCGAGGTGCGTGAACGCCGCGCCGCTGGCCACCGACTGCGCTGGCGCGAGCAGTGCGCCGGGCAAGCCGCGCAACCACGTGAGGCTCGACGCGCTCGGCAGCGCCGCCAGCGCGTCCACCTGCCCGTCGCCGTCGAAGTCGCCCGCGACGAGCGCTGCGGCGCGCGCAGCGAGGCCGGCACTCGCGCCGACGAGCAAGCCGCCAGCGCCGTCGCCGCGCAGTACTTCCACCAGCTCTCCAGCGCCCTGCGAGCGCGCGGTGAGCACATCGCGCTGCCCGTCGCCGTCGAAGTCCACGCTCGCCAGCGCACTCGCCACGCCGCCGATCGCGAACGGCTGCGGCAGCGCGAGCGGATCGACCGGCGAGCCGTACAGCACGCCCATGGTCGAGATGCCGAGCAGCGCGAGGTCCTCGTAGCCATCGCCGTCGATGTCGGCCGCGCGCAGTCCGCCGCGCGTCGGCGGGACGTCGAGCCTGCGCGGCGCGCCGAACGTCCCGGCGCCCAGGCCTTCGATCAGCCAGGTGGCGCCGGTGAGCTCGCCGACCGCGGCGTCGAGCGCGCCATCGCCGTCGAAGTCGCCGACGGCGATGTGCGCGAGCTCGGCCCCGATCGGAGTCGAGGAGGCGAGCGTGAACGCGCCGCCGCCCTGTCCGAGGAACACGCGCAGTCCGCCGGCGCCCTGGTTGGCGGTCGCCACCGCGATGTCGAGCCGTCCGTCGCGATCGATGTCGCGCAGCACGAAGGGATAGGCGCTGATCGGGGTGGCGATCGCGTTCGAGAAGTTGCCCAGCCCGTCGCCGAACAGGATCCCGATGCGCGCGGTCTGGCCGATGCCGTGGCCGACGGCGTCGAGATCGCCGTCGCCGTCGACATCGCCGAGTTCGAGTTGACCGGGGTAGCCCGGCAGCGGCGTCACGCTCAACGGGCCGAACGTGCCGCCGCCGTTGTTCGAGCGCACGCCCAGCTCGCGCGTGGTCTGGTCCACGGCGACCAGGTCGAGCGCGCCGTCTCCATCGACGTCGCCGAGCGCGAGGTCTGCGGCCGCCGGCGCCGAGCCGCTCGACATCCAATACACGCCGTTGAACGCGAACGCGCCCTTGCCGTCGCCCAGGTACACCCGCGCGGCGCCGCCCGCGACGGCGCGCTCGACGACGTCGAGGTTCCCGTCGCCGTCGAGGTCGCCCGCGCACAGCCGCGAGGCTGTTTCGAGGCCCGCATTGGTCTGCGCCGGAAGGTGCCCGCCCGTCGGCTGGGCGAGCGCCAGCCGCACGCCGCCGACGACGCCAGTGAAGAACACATCGAGCCGGCCGTCGCCGTTCACGTCGGCGAGCTCGAGCAAATCGGGCATGGCGCCCGAGAAGGGGTTCTCGAGCGCGTTGGCGAAGCGCTCGGCGCACCAGCCGACATCCGACTGAGGTGCGGCGTGACTGAACGCAGCCAGCACGACACCGGCGAGCGTGACCCGTTGCGAGTCGTGACGAATCTTCATGGGCGCGATGATCGGGCTGGTTTCTCGCGCCAGCCGAAGGCCGCGCGCAGAGGTCTGTACGCGAGTCTAGTGGACTTGTTCCGATCGCGCGGGCTCTGCGCCGGCAATCGCCGCTCTTTCCCCGCAGATCGAGGCTGCGCGCTAGCTTTGGGGAGATGAATGCGACGCGGCCCGAGCCTCACGAGTCCCCCTGGCGCTCCTGGCGTCGCTGGATGCTCCGCACGAGCGCCGGCGGGACCCTTTTCGGCGCGGCGCTGGCGCTCAGCGCGCTCCCGGCGACGGCGCAGGTTCGCATCGAGCAGGTCTACGCCTCGGGCGGCGCGGTGGGGGCGCTGTACTCGCGCGACTTCGTGCAGCTCTACAACGCGGGCGCGCCGCAGAGTCTGTCGGGTTGGTCGCTGCAGCACGCCTCAGCGAGCGGCGCCTCGTGGACGAAGGCCGCGCTTCCCGCACTGACGCTGGCGCAGGGCGAGCGCCTGCTCGTGAGGCTCGCCGGCGAGGCCTCCGTGCCGCCCAATCAGAGCTGCGCGCTGCCGCTGCACGACGCCGATCATCCTGCGCAGCTGGCGCCGAGCGGCGGCAAGCTCGCCGTATGCTCGAACAACATCACGCTGAGCGGCGGTCAGCCCACTTCGCCGGCCATCGCGGACTTCGTCGGCTGGGGCGACGCGAACTGGCGCGAGCCCTTCGCCGGCGGCTCGAGCGCGGACAACGCTCCGGCCCTGAGCGCCACGCTCGCGTTGCTGCGGCGCAGCTGCGGCGAGCTCGACGCTCAACGCAACGCCGGCGATTTCCAGCTCGCGCTGCCCCGTCCGCGCTCGCGCGCGCTCGATTCGAACAGCGGCATCGACTTCGCCACCTACGTCGCGCCGCGAATGGCGCGCGCCGGCGAGAGCGTGCGGGTGTGCGCGGCGCCCTTCGACTGCGCGCTCGAGAGCGCGGCGGGGGACTGGCAGTTCACGCTCGACGCGGGCGCGCTCGGCGCGGGTTTCGTGGTGCTGCGCGACGACGGAACCGGCGGCGACGAGCTCGCGGGCGACGGTCTGTATTCCGCGGCCGTGGCGATCGGCGCGGCAACTGCGATCGGCGATGTCGCGCTGCCGGTCACTGCGCAGCGCGGCGCGGCGAGCTCGCAGGGTGTTGCGAGTCTGCTGGTGCGTTCCGCTGCGTCGGATGCAGCGGATCTGTGCGCGAGCGCCGAGCTCGTCACGGGTCCGTTCCCGCTCTCGCGCTCGGGCTCGCTGTCGGGCGCGAGCGTCGAGCCGAACGCTGTGTTGCACGCGCTCTTCCCGACGTTCGGCATGGGCGCGCGGCGCGGTCGCTGGCTGCGCGTGCTGGGCACGGGCGGACCGATGAGCGCGGACACCTGCCTGAGCGCGCCGCTCGGCGGCGTCGACACGCCCGACACGGTGCTGCTGGTCGCGACCGGCGACTGCGACAGCCTGAGCGTGATCGGCTTCGGCGACGACCAGTTGCTCCTGTGCGGGCCGGGCTTCGGCGTCGAGCGCCGTTCGCGCGTCGAGTGGTGCTCGCTCGCGGGACAGGAGTACTTCGTGTGGACCGCCAGCTTCAACAGCGGCGCGAGCACGCTCGACTACGTGCTCACGATTTCGGAGCTCGGCGGCGCGTGCAGCACTCCCGTCGTCGGCGGCGCTCTGTGCACGCCTGACGCCGCCGCTGCGAGCGCGCGCGAAGCCGAGTCCGCGCTGGGACCGGCGAGCAACGATCTGTGCGGTGCAGCGGCCCAGCCCGAGCCGATCTCGGTCGGCTCGCCCGAGCGCGCGCTGGTCGGCCACGCCCGCGCTTTGGGCGCGCACATCGACGTCGACCTGTACCGCTTCCGCGCTGCGATCAGCGACACGTTCCGCGCGCGCCTGGACGCGCCGTTCCGCGCGCGGCTGGAGTTGTACGAGCTCGGCCCGGGCGGCTCGTGTCCGCTTGGCGCGCTCGTGGCCAGCACTGCTCTCGCCGAGCGCTGCTCGCAACCTTCGCTCATCGCGCCCCTGCAAGCGGGCGGCTGGTACGCGCTGCGCGTGGCGCCCGCCAACTCCGACGATCCGAACTGGCTCGGCGGCTTCGAGCCCGGCGGCAATTCGAGCGCGTACGTGCTGTGGACCGAACTCGGCGACCCGCCGGCCAACGACGACTGCTCGAGTGCGCTGGCGTTGAGCTGCGGCGCGAGCGCGAACGGCACGTTGTGGGGCGCGACGGGCGATGTAGGCGCTCTCGCCGCGTGCGCAGGACCGGGCGGCGCAGTTGCGGTCGAGCACCCCGGCGTGTGGTGGCGCGTGAGCCTGCCCGGCGCGCCCGGAGTCGACGATCGCAGCGTGTGGGTCGAAACCGACTCGGTCGCGGTCGACACGCGCCTGTCGGTGTTCGCCGGCGACTGCGCGCAACTGGTGTGCGTCACTTCGAACGACGACATCGACGCCAGCGGACGTTCGCGCGTCGCCTGGCGCGCCGTGGCCGGCGTCGAGTACTTCGTGCTCGTGCACGGCGGCGAGGCTGCGCAAGGCGCCTTCGTGATCCGCGCCGGCTGCGAGTTCCCGACACCGGGCGATGAGTGCGCCAGCGCACCGACGTTGTCGGGTTTCTCCGGCGCAGTGCTCGTCACGACACTCGGCGCCACCGGCGAGCCCTCGAACTATCCCGCTGCGGGAGTTGGCGGTCTGGCGCCGTGTGCGTCGCCCGCGCTGGCGTCGAACTCGTATTTCGACGTGTGGAGAGCTTTCGCGCCGGCGTGCTCCGGGCAAGTTCTGATCAGCGCCTGTGGCGCCGGCGATTTCGTGCTGACGCTGCACTCGGACTGTCCGACGCCGACGCTTCCCGCGACGGCGCTGTGCGCGGTCACGAGCGCCAGCGGTTGCGCGCAGTTGGTCGCGCCGCTCGACAGCAGTCGGCTTTATTGGGTTCGCGTCGCCCACGCCGACGGCGCTTCACCCGGCGGTCCAGTGACGTTGAGCTGGGCTTTTGAGGACGGCGACGGCGACGGCGCGGCGGACTGCGTCGATGGGTGCCCGAGCGATCCGAACAAAACAGCGCCTGGAGTCTGCGGCTGTGGCGTGAGCGACGTCGACAGCGACGGCGACGGGGCCAGCGACTGCGTGGACGGTTGTCCGATCGATCCGAACAAGCTCGCGCCGGGCGTGTGTGGTTGCGGCGTGAGCGACATCGACACGGACGGCGACGGCGCAGCGGACTGCGTCGACGGCTGCCCCCTCGATCCGAACAAGCTGCTGCCCGGTATCTGCGGCTGCGGCGTCAGCGACGTCGACAGCGACGGCGACGGCGTGGCGAACTGTCTCGATGGTTGTCCGAGTGATCCGAACAAACTCGCGCCCGGCATTTGCGGTTGCGGCGTGAGCGACGTCGACAGTGACGGCGACGGCGCAGCGGACTGCGTAGATGGTTGTGCGAGCGATCCGAACAAGACGACGCCCGGCGTCTGCGGTTGTGGCGTGAGTGATGTCGACAGCGATGGCGACGGCGCCGCGGACTGCGTCGACGGCTGTCCCAGCGATCCGAACAAGCTCGCGCCGGGCGCGTGCGGCTGCGGCGTGAGCGACTTCGATACGGACGGCGATGGCGTTGCGGACTGCGTCGACAACTGCGTCGCGCTCTCCAACCCCACGCAAGCCGACTGCGACCTCGACGGAGTGGGCGATGCGTGTGAGATCGCGAGCGGCGCGTCGTACGACACCGACGGCGACGGAGTGCCCGACGAGTGCGAATCGGGACAGTGGACGGGCTACTGCACGGCGAGCACGTCGTCCGCGGGCTGTTCGCCGTCGCTGAGTGGCCTGGGAACTCCGAGCGCCAGTCTGGCCACGCCCTTCTCGATCGTGGCGGAGCCGATCGACGCGCAGCGCTTCGGTCTGGTGTTCTACGGTGTCACCGGACCCGCTGCGTCGCCCTTCGGCACGGGCTGGTTGTGCGTCAACCTGCCGATCCAGCGCACACCCGTGGCGCCGACCGGCGGTCCTGCGGGCACCTGCCTGGGCCAACTGCTGCTCGATTGGAACGGATACGTGCTCACTCACCCGCAGGCGCTCGGCATGCCGCTGCAAGCCGGCGATCTGATCTGGTCGCAAGCGTGGTGGCGCGACCCACAGGCGCCCTCGGGCACGCGCGTGAGCAGCGCGCTGCAATTCACTTTGGCGCCGTGATTGCGCACTCGTCGAGTCGCCCTCGACGCGCTGATGTTGGCGTAGCTGCCCAGTGCGCACGGCGCCGGCTCGCGCATTTCCGCGGGAGGGTGAGAACTCGCTGTCGGTGGCGTTGGAGTCTGCTTCGGTGCTGGCTCCGGCCCGTCACCGAGTTGGCGCGCCCCGATTTCGGGACTCTGAACGGATTCGTTGCCGCACCCATTGACAGATTCGCGCAGTGGGTGGAGTCTCGAGTCGATCGGCGCGAAGTCCCACGCCGACCGCCTCGCAGGCAGCAGAGGGACTTGTGCCCGCGGGCCGGACCGCTTCCACGGGACGGGCCTCATCCAAGAGGCTCACACGAAAGGCTCGAATCCAATGAGAGGACTGCTCATGTCATCGCATCGCGATCGCCGCATCGGCGTAGCGCTACTCGCCATGGCCACGCTCGGATCCGGCTCGGCGCTGGCCGCACCGCAGAACGGCTGGGAGGAGCACACGTCCAGCAGCTCGAGCAACAGTTCGCTCGGCACGTTTCCGGTGGATTGCGCCGCCAGCCACAACAACAACCGCGGAGCCATTCGCTACGCGAACCCCGTTTCAGACGCGACGGTCATCTCGGTCTGGAACTTGAACTCGACCGTGTTCCCGCCCGCCCCACTCGGCGTTCTCGGCGGCCCAGGAATCAAGTCGGGGTTCGGCACGATCCTGAGTTCCTCGCCGCTCGGCGGCTACCAGCCCTCGGATCGCATCCGGCTCTCCAACACTGTGGGTGTTTCGATCGGCTCGGGCGAGTCGAGTCCAGGCTCGGGCCTGGATGAGACCTACATCGAGGTCTTCAACCTGACCGCGCCGATCGCGTTGAGCTTTCCGCAGTACGTCGAGAGCACGCCGGTCACCGACCCGCTCTGGCAGTACACGCGCGCCGGCAGGGCGCACGATGTGGAGCTGACGCGCGACAGCCAGTGGGCCGTGGTCAACAGCGACAACTGGATCCACGTGGTGCACATCCCGAGCAACACCGTTCACCCCTTCAACATCGGGCTGCTCGACTACTCGAACCCTGCCGCGCCCGTGCCCTGGCAGACGAGCCCGACCGCCGGCCGCGAATGTACGCCCAACTGGTCGGTCGACTCGGTGGCCGTGACCAACGAGCGCGCCGTGGTCACGACGGCGCGCGCGAGCAACATCGTGAACGGCTTCACCACCTGGGTGTACGTGATCGACCTGAGTGATCCCAACGGCGCAGGCCTGCCCACCATGGCGCTGCAGCACGAAATTCTGCCGGACGTGGGCACGCAGTTCCCGACGGAGTTCGGCGACTGGCCGCACGACATCGCGATCACGCCGGTGACCGATGTCGAGTCGGGCAACGATCCGCTCGCCGTGGTCACGACGCGGCACTCAGTCGCCTGCTACAACTTGGCCTCGAACGTGTTCCTGAACTCGATTTACGACAAGGCCGAGCAGCGCGAATACCAGTGGCAGGTGGACTCGGTGGAGATGACGCTCAAGGTCGCGATCACGATCGGCGACCGCATCCTGGACCTGGGCGGCGGGCTCAGCAGCCTGATCTGGCAAGTCAAGTTCTTCGAACTCAACACGGTCACTGGGATCAACCAGTTCCAGCTCTACAGCGGCATCGATTCGGAAGACGACGACCGCGCCCACGACCTGGGGATTTCCGTCAGCGACCTGAAAGGCTTGGTCAGAACCAGCTTCAACAACGTCGTCCTCACCGACCTGACGAATCCGCCGCCGCAGCCCCAGGCTTTGCCGCCGATCCCGTCGTTGTCGGATGCGCACGCGTACCACGCTTATGCGAGCACCACAGGGTACGCCGTGTTCAGCTCGGACTCGGTCGCCATCGGCACCCTTCAGGACGACAACGGAGTCCAGCGCCTGATGGCGGTGTCGATTGGCGCAGAGGCCAGCGCGGGCGTCTGGTCGGGTGTCGCCGACATCATCGACTTGAACGCCGCCACACCTTCGATCCTAGGCGCTGTACCTATCGCGTCCAACGGGACCGACAGCCAGGGATGCGTGCCAACGGACCTTGCTGTCAGCGTGATTCAATCAGGGACGCCGCCGACGACAGAAGTGGTCGTGAGGAGCACCGATCCGTTGGTCGAGGCGTTCAATGCCCCGGGGCCGGACCTCGTGAGGATTCAGATCCTCCCGACGGCCTCGATCGGGACGCTGCACCGGTACGGCGGCAGCGGCAGCACTTTGGGCCTGGACTCGCTGGCCGTTCCGCCGCTGTCCGGTCTCATCCGAGTCGAGAACTCGCGGCGCAAGTTGAGCATTGCGCAGGATGAGTTCCTGAGTCCCTCGGGCGTCGACTACATCCACATCGCTAACTGAATCGCGAGCGCGTCGCGGTCGGCCGCTGCCACGAAGCTAGTGGCAACGGCTGGTCTCGTCCAGCCAAGACGTCCAGAGGAAGCCTTGAAGTCACTCTCAGTTGTGTTGCGTGGTGTGCTGGCGGTCGTTTGCCTCAGCGAGTTCTGCCTGGCTTGGGCCGCGCCTCAGGCGGCTTGCGCATCGACGGAGTCCGGAACGTCATGGTTCCCACGCGGATATCAGCATGTTGGCGAGCACTTTGGGAGCGGAGGCGCAGTCTCGCCATCTGGGCAATTTGTTGCGCTCGCGAGCACTACGTTCGCCCAGTCTGGAACGAAGACCGGGCGCGTTTGGGTTCTCGAACGCAAAGCATCTGGTTTCGTCGTGAGGGCGGACATCTTGCCGCCCCCACTTGGAAACGACATGAAGTTCGGCAGCAGCATGAGTTTCGACTCGTCATGCTCACTGCTGGCGATCGGAGCCGAGGGTAGTCCTACGAGAGGACGGGTCTTCACCTATCGGAGGCTAGGAGATTCTTGGGTCTCGGAGTGGAGCACCACCAGTATCGACTCCGGTGACAGCTTCGGCCGCTCACTTGCACTCGATGGCGCCGGCGAGATGCTCGTTGTCGGTGCGCCGGGGCGTGACAACCCGGGTTTCACCGAGTACGGCGCGGTCGAGACCTATCGGCGCCAGGGAACCGGCTGGGTGCTGGAGTCCACCGTGACTCCAGCCACGTTGCCGTGGGCCCGATACTTAGGAGGGAACGTAGCGCTCTCGCACGACGGGACCGTTCTGGCCGCGAGTTCGCACAACGGCTTGTGGAACGACCCAGTACCCAGCGGCGCTGTCTACGTTCTCAAGCGCGTCGGCACTGAGTGGGTGTTCGCACAGCGCGTTCAAGAGCCTGTTGCGTACTCCACCGGCGGTTTCTCGACCGCGCTTGCGATGGACGCTGGAGGCACGACTCTTGCCGTCGGCAACTTTCAGGACAGCCGTCTCTTCAGCTCTCAGGGCGCCGTGACCGTCTTCAAGAACACGGGTGTGTCCTGGGTCCTTGATGACGTCTTGCTTCCACAGGCTCCCATCGTGGGCGCGGTGTTCGGCAAGTCTGTTGCGATGAGCGCCAACGGTGACCGTCTGCGAGTCGGCGTGCCTGGGCAGACGCTCAACGGAGTCAAAGTCGGAGCCGTCGAGGAGTACGAGCGCGTAGGGGGGACGTGGCAAAGGATCGCGGTTCACAACGCGCCAACACCCGCGTTCAACACGGGCTACGGGCAGTACGTTCTCGGCGGCACTCTCACCGGCGATCATTGGTTCGTCACCGAGCCGTGGTCCGATGTGCATGGCCCCGACGCCGGCGCCGTGCACTTCTACGAGAACCGCTGTCTGGGCCCGACGAGCTACTGCACCGCGCAAGTCAACTCCCTGGGCTGCACGCCGCAGGTCACGCACCAAGGCGCTCCGAGCGCCTCGGCCTCGAGCGGCTTCACGATTCGCGCGACCTCGCTGCGCAACCAGCAAAACGGCCTGCTCTTCTACGGCGTGAGTGACCGCGCTGCGCTGCCGTGGCTCGGCGGCACTCTGTGCGTCGAGCCGCCGCTGCGGCGTACGCCGCTGTCGAACTCCGGCGGCTCGGCGGCGCCGGCGAACGACTGCTCCGGCGTGTTGAACCTGGACTTCAACACCTGGGCCTCGTTCTCGAACGACCCCGCGCTGTTCCCGGGCCAGCGGGTGCGAGCGCAGTTCTACAGCCGCGACGTCGGCGCGCCCGCGAACCTCAACCTGACCGACGCGATCGAGTTCTACCTGGAGCCGTAGTTGCGCCGGGGGCGGGTAGCGGCCTGTGCGAGAGCCCAGGCGCCGTGACGGCGACAGACTGGCCCACGCCGCGCACCGACGTGTGCGAGTTGCCGCGGGCGGCCCGCGCCGAATCTCGCGGGGGCGTGCAACACTGGGTCGCCCCACGGTGTTCCGCGGCCATGCCCTCCGTGCTCTCCAGTCCCGTTCGAATCGACGTCGCGGCCGTGCTCCGCGCGTTCCTGCTGTTGTGCGTCGCGAGCTTGGGAACGCCGGCGCTGGCCCGCGAACTCACGGAGCGCGAGCCGAGCGTCGACGCGCCGGCGCACAAGGACTTCGTGTGGACCGCCAAGAACGGCCTGAAGCTCGCCTGGCGCATCCCGCGCGAGTTGAACGCCAGTCGGCCGGTGCACTTGACGGTGATCTGCCACGGCACCGGGCTCGACCATCGCTGGGGGCCCGCCAACCATCCGGCGGCAAGCTTTCGGCCGCTCGACATCGTGGTGTCGCTCGACGGTCCCACGCCCGCCAACCAGTCGCGCCTGTTCATGGGCGAGAGCGACGACGTCGAGAGCGTGGCCGCGGTGATCGCGGAGTTGCGCCAGCGGCTGCCCATCGATCAGGTGTTCATGTACGGCCACAGCCAGGGCGGGTTCTTCGTCGCGCACTACGCGGGCGAGCGCCCCGGCGAGGTCGCCGGTGTCGTCGCGCACGCCAGCGGCTCGTGGGCGCAGACCAAGGTCGGCAAGGCCTCGTACAAGGTCGCGCACTCGTTCCTGCACGGCACGAGCGATCCCGTCGTCCCGTACGCGCAGAGCGCCGGCTCGCGCGATCACTACGTCAAGTCCGGCTATCCGCTCGTGCGCCTGCGGCGGCTCGAGAGCTACAACCACTGGCCCAACGCGGTGCGCTCGAACGAGGAGCTCGACTGGTGCCAGGGCATGACCACGCCGCGCGCTGAAGAAGCGCTTGAGTGTGCGGAGCGCATCCTCGCTCCGAAGGAGCCCGACGAGTACCAGTGGACCACGGCCGTCGGCTTCAGCGGCGCGCGCGCCGTGCTGCAGCGCCTGGTCGGCGAGGGGCCCGCGCCGCTGGTGGGGGCGAGCGAACGCGTGGCGGAGCGCGCGCGTGCGTTGCTCAACGCGCTCGACGAGCACGCGAAGGGCCAAGCGGAGGCCGTGCGCGCCGCGCTCGGCAAGAATCGCGCGCTGGCGCTCGACGGCGGCGAGTGGCTCGGACACCTGTGCGCGCTGCGCGAAGACCTCCGCGGCGCGCCGGCGGTCGAAGCGCTGGCGGCTGAGCTCGAGTTCGACAAGCGCGTCGAGAAGCACGCCGAGGCCGCCGGCAAGCTCCGTCGCCTGTGGTACAGCGACCGCGCCGAGGCGAAGAAGTACGAGGAGCTCGTCGACGCGCTCGCGCAGTGCTACCTGATCGAGTGGCTCCCGCCCGAGCTCGACGAACAGCTCGCGAAGTGGCGCGACGACGAGAAGCGTCTGGGCGTCTCGAAGAAGACCAGCAAGGCCTACGCGGCGGTCGAGCAGTGGCGCGAGGGTTGGAAGGAGGGCCGCGAGGCCTACCAGCGCCTGTGGCGCAAGTGGAAGTTGCCCGCGCGCTGAAGAAAGCCTCCGGCGCGCTGGCGCCGCGCGTGGGGCGCGGGTTTCGACGGAATGCGGCGCGAGGGCCGCGCTGACGCTAGTGTCCTGTTTCCGAATTTCGTCGAACATCTCGATGGCCTCGCCGCCCCTGGCGGCGTTGCTGCGGTTCGGCGACCTGGTCCAAGTCGCCTGGAATCCTCGCGCCTTGCCAGGAACGCCGATTCCAACGACATCTTCAACGGACTTCGGAAACAGGACACTAGGTTCGTCGCCCACGCCCGATCCATGCGCCTCCTGCTCGTCGCCCACAACTATCCGCCCGCGCACACCGCCGGCGTCGAGCAGCACACCGCGCAGGTGGCGCGCGAGCTCGCGCGCGCCGGGCACGCGGTCGAGGTGTTCTGCGCCGAGAAGGACATCGCGCGCCCCGACGGCGAGCTGCGCGAGCGCGAGCACGAGGGCGTGCGCGTCCACGAGCTGGTCAACAACCTCACCTACGCGTCCTTCGAGCAGACCTTCGACTTCGCGCCGGCCGAGCGCGCGTTCGAGCGCGTACTCGAGCGCGCGCGGCCCGAGGTCGTGCACTTCCAGCACCTGATGTACCTCTCGGCGGGCTGCCTCGAGCTCGCCGCGGGCGTCGCGCCGGTGGTCTTCACGCTGCACGACTACTGGCTGCAGTGCCCGCGCTTCGGCCAGCGGCTGCACCCCGACGGATCGAACTGCGAGCGCATCGACTTCGCGCGCTGCGGCGAGTGCATGGCGAACTTCAAGTTCCGCCAGAGCGCGCTCGAGCGTTCCGCCGGCCGCTGGATCGCCCAGGTGCGCGGCGCGACTGGAGTCGACCTCTCGCAGCTCGCGAAGTCCGCCGCGCGCGGTCTGCGGCTGACGAAGTCGGCGGCGGCGCCCGACCCGACGCGCGGCGCGCAGCTCGCCGAGTTGCTCGCGCGCCGCGACTCGCGTTTGCGCGAGAGCGTGCTGCGCAGCGTGCAGCGCATCATCGCTCCCTCGCGCTTCCTCTACGAGCGCGTGCTCGAGTGGGGACTGCCGCCGGCGCGTGTCGAGTTGATGCGCATGGGTGCTGAGAGCGATCGTTTCGCGGCGCATCCGCGCGCGCGGCCGGCAGGAGCTGGCGACGGCCCGTTGCGCGTCGTGTTCCTGGGTACGTTCGCGCCGCACAAGGCGCCGCACCTGGTCGTCGAAGCCTGGCGGCGACTGCCCGCCGCGCTGCGTTCGACGGCGCAACTCGAGCTGTACGGCTCGGGCGCGCACTACCCCGACTACGTGCGCGCGCTGCATTCCGCGGCGGCGGAGGCGGGCGCGAGCGTGGGAGCGGTGCTCTCGCGCGACGGCGTGGCGGCCACGCTTTCGAGCGCCGATCTGCTGGTCGTGCCCAGCGTCTGGTGGGAGAACGCGCCGCTGGTGCTGATCGAAGCGATCGAAGCGCGCACGCCGGTGCTGGTCAGCGACCTGGGCGGCATGGCGGAGTTCGTGCGCGAGCGGCCCTGCGGCGAGGCCTTTGCGCCCGGCGACGCCGGCGAACTTGCGCGCGCGCTCGAGCGGCTGCTCTCCGATCGCGCTGGACTTGGACGCTACTACCAGGGCGGTCCGCCGCCGCCGACCATGCCCGCCAACGTGGCCCGCATGGCGCAGATCTACACCGAGGTGATTGGCGAGCGGCCCCGCGCGCGTTGAAGTGGCGCGCATGAATCGAACCGCTTTCCGTCCGCGACGGTGCGTCGCCGTCCTGATCTGTGCTCTCGCGCTCGGCGCCTGTTCGAGCGGGGCCTCGTCCAAACGCTCGTCGAAGGCCGGCGGCGGCGCGAGCGGCACGGGCCGCGTGGTCGAGGTCGAGCAGCTCCCGCAGTCGCACCGCGACCTGCTGCGCGCCTACGGCGCCGGCGGCGACGCCTGGGAGAGCGCTCGCACGCAAGCGCTCGCCGATCCGGCCCTGACGCGCTTCTTGGTCGAGAACCTGTTCCTCGAATTGGTGCGCGCGCACCGCTCGCTGGGCGGCGACGACGGCGAGCGCGCACAGCGGGCGCGCGACCGCGCCCGGACGGAGCTCGCGCGACTGGGCGCGCCGGCGGCCCCGACCCTGGCCGCGGCGCTCGAGGTGGCCGACGATGTCGCGGCCGAACTCGCGGCGCAGACCCTGGGCGCGATCGGGCGTCCCGCGCTGCCGGCGTTGCTCGAGGTCCTCGCCGCGCCCGAGGCGAACGCGCGGCAGCGCGCGGCCCTGGCGCTCGCCCGCATGCCGCACGGCGCGCGCGAGGAGCCGCGCGTGCGCGAGGCGCTGGTGGGCGCGAGCGCGGACAAGGAGTGGTTCGTGCGCGCGCAGGTGGCGCGGGCGCTGGGCGCGCGCGGAGTGCGCGACGTCGAGACCACGCCCTGGCGGGTCGCGCTCGAGAAGCTGCTCGCCGATCCCGACGAAGCCGTGGTCGAAGCGGCGGCGGGGGCGCTGATCGAGCTGGCCGACCCGCTGGCCATCCGGGCGCTGATCGAGGCCCTGGGCGGCGCCACCGACGAGGCCCAGTTGCGCAAGTTCCGCGCGCTGCAAGGCGCGCTCGAGCGACTGAGCGGCGCGGGCCCGCAGCCCTCGCTCGCCGCCTGGCAGGCCTGGTGGCGCGAGAACCGCGCGCGGCTGGAGCGCGGCGAGTGAACCGCCGCCGCACAGGCCTCTGAAACGCGCAGAAAACCCGTAGAATCCGGCGCTCTCCGCCGCGCGCCGCGCCCACACCAACCGACGATGACCGACTGGAAATTCACCAAACGCGGAGCGCAGTGCACGCAGTGCGCGCGCCCCTTCGGCGAGGGCGAGCCCCACGTCTCGAGCCTGGCCGTCGAGGGGGAGAGCGTCGCGCGCGTCGACGCCTGTCTCGCCTGCTGGAAGCGCCGCGCAGGCGCCGACGATCTGTTCTGGTGGCGCACCCGACACACGGAGAACAAGCCGCGCGGCTTGGCGCTCAACCTCGAGGCGCTCGAGGGCCTGTTCTTCGCGCTCGGCAGCCGCGAGCAGACCAGCTTGCGCGAGCTGCGCTACGTGCTGTGCCTGATCTTGATGCGCAAGCGCCGGCTGAAGATCGAGCGCGTCGGCCGCAGCGCGCGCGGCGAGGTGCTGGTCGTCTCGCGCCCGCGGCGCGAGGACCTGCACGAGGTCGACGTGTTCGACTTCACGCCCGAGAAGATCGACGAGTTGCGCGGTCGCCTGCAGGAAGTTTTCGATCAGGGCGAGTTCGCGGCGCCGGTCGCCGATGCCAGCGGCGCGCAGGAGGCTGCGGGCGAGGGCGAACTCGACGGCGACGCGGGGCGCGCGCCCGCAGCTTCACAGCCGCAGTCCTTGGCCAGCGCGAGCCCGGCCGAGTCGGGCGCTGCTGAGTAGTCCCGGTTGAATAGGCGCGGCTGAAAAAGGGCGCGGTTGAGCAGCTGACCAGGCCGCGGTTGAGCCGGCCGCGATCGGTGAGTCCGCGATCCGCCGGGACGCTCGCGCGCGGCAGCTTCTTCGCGTGCTCCCGAGGCCGCTGAGGCCCGTCCGCGGGACCGAAGTGGCGAGAGCGAGTCGGAAGTCGCCAGTCCTCGGGCGCCAATTCGCACGAGCGAGTCGGCAAGCGACCAGTCCCCGGGCGTCCACCGCGCCGCGGGAGACGGCGCTCCACAAGCGGGCCAGAGGCCTCTGACCCCTTCACACAAGTCCCTCCGACTCAGCGCAATAGCGCTTGGCCGCCTCTCCATGCGCCTCGTCGAACGGGTGGGACGGCGGGTGCGAGCGCCGCCGCGCGGGCGCCGGCCCGAGGTCGCGAACAGGAGCTCGAATGCGGACCTGCAGCACTCTGCGGGCGCTCGTTCGGGGCCGGAGGCGCGCCATGTGAGCGTGTGAGTCGACCCGTGGCGGGTGCTGATCCGTGCCGCAACCGCGTTCGCGAGGCCTTCCGGCAGGGGCGTCTTTGGGCCAGCCGCTACAGATTGTGGCTCCGAGGTCTGCACCCACAATTCCTGGTAGGGCGCTGCCGGCGACCCGCGGCGAGAGCATC
>WYBT01000028.1 GCA_011525785.1 Planctomycetaceae bacterium | reverse complement strand
CCGCTTTACGCTTGGTGCGTCGCGCCTGTGCATGTGCTTTTTGTGGTGGTGGTGGCGTATGGCTCCCCGCTGTCGGGCGGCGCGCGCCCGGCCGAACGACCGGTCGCGCGCCGAGAGTCGGGGCCGTGCGCTGAACTCGAATGAGGCGCCGTTTGGCCCTCAAGGCGAAAGCGTGAACTCCAATCCGTTGCTCAAGTTCGTGTTCTTGGACGCGGGCGGGTCGCGGTACCAGGCCTGGACACAGATCGACTCGCCGCCGACGAAGGGTTGGCCGAGGGCGGTCGGGTGGTTGGCCAGGAACACGTTGAAGTCGATCGAGAGCACGCCGTCGCACTGGCCAGTGGTCCCGACCGAATTCATAACGCCCAAGCGCTGCGTCGGTGCCTTCACGCAGAGGAAGCTCGAGCCCGCACCCCAGGGCGAGGCGGCCGGGCCGTTGACTCCGTAGAAGAAGAGGCCCAGCTTCATGCCCTCGACGTTGGCGGCCGAGATCGTGAAGCCCGACCCAGCAGAGACGCTGGGCGTTCCGGTCCAGTAGAGCGTGGCGTTGCAACCGCTGGTTGACGTACCCGCAGTGCAGTACGCGATCGGCGCCTGAGCCGGCAGTTCCTTGCCCGCGGACTCGGCAGCGACGATGCCGGCGATCTCCAGCGCATCCAACGCGCGCTCGTAGAGCGCGAGTTCGTCGAGGTAGCCGGCGAACGGCGTGTCACCTGAACCCGGATTGCCAGCGCCGATGTAGAGCGGCTCGCTGTTCGAAATGTTGGCCCCCAGCGCAGGAATCACGCCCGGCACTTTGATCCCGTCGACGAAGAAGCTCACCCCCGTGCCGGGCCGATCGCACACCACGGCGAAGTGCTTCCAGGTCCCGTCGGCGACGAAGTTCTCGGGCACTTGCGGCGTGTAGTTCTCGTACGTGATGCCGTCGAGGTTGAGCTGCAGTCCGAGGTGACCGTGCCGCGTGAACAGCAGGAAGCCCTGGCCGAGCCCGTCACGCTTGTCGAGGAACGACGCGTTGCCGCTGGTCTGTCGCGTCATGATCCAGCCCTCGACGGAGAAGCTCCCCGTGCCGAAGTCGAGCTGGGCGTGATCGGGAACCACGACCGCGCTGGGTCCGCGCGACGCATCGAAGCCGTTGCGCACGACGCCCTCAGTCGTCGCCTGCAGCGATCCGCTGCTCGGAACGCCGTGGTGCACGCCGAACTCGTCTCGCACCAGTTGCAGGGGGTTTCCGCACTGCGACTGCTGCTCTTCGAAGCGCCACCAGGCGACGGCGTTCAGAGGATGCGGCGCCGAGAGCGTGTCTTGACCGAAGACCTCGATCTGGTCGTCGCTGCTGTCGCACACGAACAAGCGCTCTTCCCAGCGAGTCGCGAGCGTGCCGGAGCTCGACCCGACGGTCCAACGCCCGAACTTCGCGGACTCGACACCGCGCGTCTGCCCGAGGAAGCCGCTCTGAACGAAGGTCTCCGGCGCGTCGTCGTAGTCGTTCCAGTCCCAGTCCTGACGCCTCAGTCCATTGCCCGAGGTCCACGTGCGCGCCTTGATGTCGAGCGCATCCACGCCGACGCGCTCGAGGATGGGAATCCCGCCCCCGGGGAAGGTGAGCAGCGTGCCCCACGGCTCGAACACCTTGAAGCACCCGCAGTCGTTGACGACGTGCACGCGGCCGCCGACGTCCACGCTCACGTCCTGCGCCGGCCCGAAGGGCGTCGACGAGTACACCTGCGTCGGAGTCGCGAGGATGCTCAGGTTGTGCGGCGGGCCGAACGTCGACGCAGCGAAGCGGTACACGCGGCCTGGATCTGGCATTCCGACGCCGCGATCCGCGACGTACACGTCTCCATCGCGACCGACTGCAACACCGAGCGGGTTTTTGAAGCCGCTCCCGCTGCTGAGGCCCACCTGGAGCAGCAGCGAGCCGTTGGCTTGGAACACGTAGAGGTAGCCGTTGCCGGCCGTCGCATCTTGGTCCACCACGTAGACCTGACCGACGTTGCAGTGCCCGACGATCCCGTTGACGGCGATCCCCGTCGGACCGTCCAAGAATCCGCCGAACGGAAACACGAGCGGCGCGGCGCCGGTCTGACCTGCCTGAGCGAAACGCAAGACCTGGTGCGAACCGGAGTCCGCCACGAAGGTGTAGTTGGGCAGCCCGCTCGAGCCAGTCCACACAGCGACATCCGCCGGGTCGACCAGATGGCCGGCCCCGAAAGAGTAGAGGTGCGGCAGCTGAGCGTGGGCGAGCGACGTCGGAAGCGCGAGGAGCGCGAGGACGCCGAAGCGAGTACGACCGAGGAAGTTCATGGCGAGGACTCCATTCACGTTTGGGCCGTCGGCTCGGTGAAGACCTCACTCGTCGCGCTTGCGCGCCAGAACGCGGCGAGTCTGCTTCGGGCGAACTCCAGCGAGTCCACTTGGACTCCCAGAGGATCGACCGCGCTTGACTCGACTCGTCCCGGTGCAAACTCGCACTCGAGGCGCTTCTCCAACGGACTGCCAGGCGAAGCGGATCTGGCCGCATTGAGGGCAACACGGCCCGCGAGCCGGCCCGCGCCTGTGGCGCGATGAGTTCCGGCTGCGTCCAGTGCTTGCGGCGGCGATGGCTACGCCGGACAGGCTTTCGGCGGAAGTGCGCTCGAAAGTCCGTGGGGACGTGCCCTGGATCGCGGCGACTCGCTGCGGGCGCGGCGAGTGTCGTGCGCGCCGGACAGCCCTAAAGAGCGCGACTCGGCGCCCGCGCTCAGTTCGGCCGCACCGTCGAGAAGCGATACGGCACGCCCGTCAGTCGCGCGTTCTCGACGTGCTCGATCAGGCGCATCGTGACCTTGCGTGCGGACGCGGCCGGCTCGAGCGCCGCCAACGCGGGCGCGCCGTCTTCGTCGACGCGGGCGATCACCTGGCCGTCGACGATCAGCTCCAGATCGAGGTCCTCGCCGTCCGGCGCGAGCGCGACGAACACCGGCACGGTGTCCGCCGGCACGTCGAACACGACCTCGAGCGTGCCGTCGACCGCGGCGATGTCCTGCGCCACGGTCTGACCTTCGACGCCGGCGTTCTTCCAGACTTCGTTCAGCAGCGAATCGAGCATGCCGAAGAGCTCGTCGCGGCCGCGCACGCCGGCGATGCGCGTCGGCGCGGGGCCGCTGAGCACGAGGCCCTTGAGCTGCACACTCGCGCCCTGCGCGGCGCCATCGGGCACGCGCAGGCGCAGCTCGAGCGTGCAGTCGCTCTCCGTCGTGTACATCACCATCGGAACGCTGTCGGGCGTCTCGTCGGAGGCCACGATCGCGCCGTCGGCGAGCAGCACCAGGTCGATGTCGAGTTGCTCCGCCGACTCGCCCGAGAACATCAGGTTCGCGCCGGCCTGGGCCTGGAAGCGCCAACTGGTGATGGCGCCGCCCGCAGCGGGATGCTCGTAGGCGTGCTCGAAGAACAGCGCGCTGCTCTCGGCCGGCGGCGCGACTTGCTGCGGCTCGTACTTGTAGACGTGCACCGAGCACAGCGTGTCGCCCAGGAGCCGCTCCGACGCGACGATTTCGAACGTGACGGCCACGCGCTGGTCGACCGGACCGACCCACAGGCACGGGAAGTAGTCCACCTGCACGTCGACCGCGACGCTCTCGCCGCTCTCGCGCACCAGGAGCTGCGCATCGACGTCCGAGCCGTCGTGCGCGGCGGCGAGGAAGCCGTAGCGCAGGCCCGGTTCGAGCGTGACTTGCAGCTTGGCCGACTCGCTCTGCTTCACCGTCACCTGCTTGCGCGTCACGGTGTTCGCGCTCGCGAGCTGCATCACGCCGTCGGTCGCCGCCTGCTGGAGCGCGAGCTGCTCGAGCAGCTCATCGGGCGGGATCAACAGGTTCGAGAGGCGCTGCGACCAAGTCGAGTTGCGCTGCGACTGCACGCTCTCGAAGTCGTCGCGCAAGAGCTCGAGCGCGAGGTCGGCGCGCTGACCGTAGGCGAAGCCGAAGCTCGTGCGCTCGCCGTTGATCGAGAGGTTGTTCTCCGCGGCCGAGATCAGCCCGATCACCTGGCCCGCGCGGTTGAGCATCGGGCTGCCGCTCGCGCCGCCCACGACCGGACCGCAGTAGTGGATCAGGTACGAATCGCGCCACGGCGCCCGCTGGAAGAAGAAGTCGGTCTTCGCGGTCACGTGACCGGGCACCGCGTGCAGCGTCGGGAAGCCCGAGATGTTCTCGTGCGGAAAGCCCAGGTACACGACGGCTTCGGAGAGCACGGGTTCGACCTGCGCCGGATCGGCGAGCGTGAGCGGCGCCGCCGTCTCACCGGCCTCGACCTCGACGATCGCCACGTCCGCGATCGGGATGAAGCTCATCGAGCGCGCCGCGTTGGGATCGTTCTCGTTGCGCACGACCACGCGCTTGAGGCGCGCGTTCCACGGGCCGTACGCGGGGTGGATGCGGATCGACGAAGCGCTCAGCGCGAGCTCGTCGCGATCGCTCCACGAGCGCTTGGCGACCAGTCGCCCTTCCATCGAGGTCTCGAGCAGCGACTCGGCCACGTGCGCGTTGGTCGCGAGCTTGCCCTCGGCGATCACCCAGCCCGTGCCGACGAGCTGGAACACCTCCGGTCCGCCGCCGCCGCGGCGCGCAACGCCCAGCATGTAGACCGAGTCCAGCGCGCCGGCGATGGCGCGTTCGAACTCGGCGGCGCTCGACTGGGCGCGGGCCGGCGTCGCACTGAGGGTGAGAAGGAACGAGAACGCCGCGACTAGTCTTCGACGCATGGGGGATGGGGTGGGGGAACGGAACGTCGCGCGTCCGCGCGCGCACCAAGGAGTTTCGCGCACGGCTCGCTGGACGCGCGCCCGGAGTAGGTCGTAGGAGCATCGACGCGACCGCCGCGCGCCCTGTACTTCGCGCCAATACGAACTTCCCGGCCCCGCGACGCTCCGCGCGGGCGCAGCGCGAGTACGATCTTGGGCCAACTCACCAGAACCAGACGGAGCGCTCCCATCCACAGCAACGTGCGTGTCGATCGGTCCCTTCCGTCGCCAAAAGAGGACGATCGAACACGATGTCGCGGATCTATGTCGGCAACTTGGACAAGAGCACCACGGAAGAAGCACTGCGCAAGTTCGTTGCGCAGGACGGGCGAACGGTCACCAAGGTGCTGATGAAGATGGACGCCGAGACCGGCAAGTCGCGCGGGTTCGCGTTCGTCGACATGGGCTCGCCCGAAGAAGCCACGGCGGCCATTGCTGCACTCAACGGCGCGACGCTCGACGGCGCCGTGGTCAAGGTCAACGTGGCCAAGGACCTGCCCGAGCCGCGTCGCCCTTCGAGCAGCGGCTACGGCGGCGGCGGACGCTCGGGCGGCGGCGGCGGCGGTCGCCGCTGGTAAGACGAGCCGGCGCGCTCTCACTCGCGCGCAGCGCCACCATCACGCACCAACCCCGGGGCGCGTCGGCTACAACGCCGATGCGCCCCGAGGCGTTCGTTGGCCACCAGCTCCTGGGACTTCCGCGCCCCGCGCGGTTCGAGAAGCTAGTCGTTCAGAGCGTGCGAAAGCGCGGCGGCGGAAGCGCGATGGTGCGGCTCTCGACCTTCTCGCCCGCCAGGAAGCGTGAGAGCAGCTCGCGATACTCGGGCGCGAGCATCTCGATCGATTCGTGGCCGGCGCTGTCGGCGATCACGTGGGCGTGGTTCGGAAACCCCGCGCTCAACTCCTCGACGTTCGACGCCGGCGTGCGCGCATCGAGCCCTCCGCTGACGAACAACACGCGCGCGTCGCTCGAAAGCGGCGCGCGCAGCTTCTCACCGACCGGCGTCGGGCCGCAGGCCGCGCAGGCCGCCGGATAGGGCGCGTTGACGGCGTCCGAGAGCAGGTTCGCCGCGTCGGCGCGCTCGCTCGCGATGCGCGCGAGTCGCGCCGCTGACGCGCCCGACGAACAGTCCATCATCAGCGCCATCGCCGAGCCGACATCGCCGCGCCGCAGCATGAGCGCGCTCTCGGCCAGAGCGCTCCAGTCGCCGCGCTGCATGCGCGCCAGCGCTGCGGGCAGGTCGCGCACCTCGAAGGAGAGTCCGAGCGCGTTGGCGACGTGGAACTGCAAGTCGAAGGGCCCGAGCACGAACTCGAGCTCGCTGCCCTCGTGCCGCGCGGTGAGCTTCACCGGCTTCTCGGCGAGCTGTGCGAGCAGCGCCCGCACCGCGCCCAGCGTGTCGGGCAGCATCTTCGACGCGTCGGGGTCCGCCGCGACCAGCGCGTGGAGCTGCTCGAGGTAGCGCTGCGTCGTGCTGGGCAACTTCAGCGTGTGGTCGGGCCCCTCCGTGCGCACCAGCACCGCGCCCGCGACGCGCTTGGAGTGGCGGCGCAAGTACTCGAGCGCGAGGTGCGTGCCGTAGCTCTCGCCCCACAGCACGATCTGCTCGAGCCCCAGCGCCGCGCGCACCGACTCGATGTCCTCAGCGTTCTCGGCCGTGTTGTACGCGCTCGGATCGACGCCCTGCGCGCGCCAGTGCGCCAGACAACGCTCCGCAGCTTCGCGATAGGCCGCGTCGAAGCTCGCGCGCGTCGCCGGACGATCGAGCGGCAGCTCGTAGCGGAACTGCGGACCCTCAGCGAGGTTCGGCCTGCTCGCGCCCGTGCCGCGCTGGTCGATGCCGATCACGTCGCGCGTGTCGAGCAGGCGCAGATGGCGTCCCGCGGCGGGCCGCACGCAGTACTCGATGCCCGACGGACCGGGTCCGCCGACCAAGTAGAAGCACGGCGGCGCAGGCTTGGGGTTGGCGGTGCGCAGTCGCACGAAAGCGAGCTCGATCTGCGCGCCGTCGGGCTTGCTGCGGTTCTCTGGAACGCGCAGTCGGCCGAGCTCGCACGCGATCGGCTTGCCGTCGGGGCCCGCGAGTTCGTGCGGCGTCCACTGGACCTGCGCGTTCGCTGCACTCGCCGCGGCGCCGGCGCACAGGAGGCTTGCGAGAAGCAGTCGGGCGACGAAGCGGCGCATCAGTGAGACTCCGAAGTGGTGGTGCGGAGCGCGGAGCTGAGCCACGCGCCGAGGAAAGCGAGGAACGGCAACACGATCACGCAGGCCGCGAGCTGCGGCCAAGGCGTGTGGAACGACAGTCGCGCGTCGGCGAACTCGATCAGCCCCCAACTCGGCGCGAGACCCGCGGGCGCAGCGAGGGCGGCGCCGAGGAGCGCGAGGTAGGCGGCGCGCGCACCGGCCAGTCGGCGCTGATCGCGCGGCGCGGCGCCGACGGCATCGAGGATGCGCTCATCCGCCTCGGATTCGGCGCGGGCCAGCGCGGTGGCGAGGAACACGACGATCAAGCTCGTCAGCAGGCTCGCGACCAGTGCGAGATCGATCAGCGCGCGCTCGGGACCGGCGCTCACCGATTCGCTCTGGGCGGCGACGAGCGCGTCGACACTGCCGGCGAGCGAGGCGAGCAGCACGCTGACCGAGAGCGCGGCGAGCACCGCCGTCACCGCGGGTCCGTTGCGCGTGCCGAAGCGCCCCGCATCGCGTGCAGCGAGTCGCCAAGCGAGTGGAAGCGGTGCTGCGAGTCGCGCGAGCGCGCTGAGCAGCCACGGCGAGCAGGCGCCGAGCCCGAGCACGCCCGCGATCGAACCGCACAGCACCGCAACGGCGGCGGTGGCGTCGTCAGCGCGCGTTCCGACGACCAAGAGCGCTGCTCCGACGCTCAGCAGCGCGAGTCCCAGCATCAGCCAGCCGCGCGCAGCGCCGTGAGTCGGTCGGCGGCCGCTGAGGGCCACCACGACGGGCAGGCGCGCTGCGCCCAACGCGGGCACGAGCGTCGCGGCAAGCGCGCTCGCGGGCCCGAGCAGCGCGCCGGCGGCGATGTGCGCGAGCGAGAGCTCGAGCGGGCCGTTCCAGCGAGCGTTCCAAGCGTCGAGCCAAGGCGAGAGCGCGTACGCGGCGCCGATTCCGAGCAGCACGCCGAGCACGACGCCCATGCTCGCGAGCAGCGCTGTCGAAATGCACAGCGCGCGCACCACGTCGCCCGCGGTGGCGCCGTTCGCGCTGACGAGCCCGATTTCGCGCTGACGGCGCCGCAGACCGACCGCGAACGTCGCTGCGATCACCAGCGTCGCCTCGAAGAACGCGAAGCCGCCCAGCACGAACGTGACGAGCGTCTCGAACTCGTCGCGCTGGCCCAGGTCCTCGCGGCGGATCACGCGTTGGCCCGCGGCGAACAGCGCGTCGGCGAGCGGCGCGACCGCGGTGGGCGCAGCGTCGACGAGCCACAGCTTGCTCGCCTGCTCGGGCGCGAACTCGATCCACGCCACGGCGCGTTCGAGCTCTTCCGGCCTCGCCGCGAGGCCCACGACGGCGCGCGAGCGGCCTTCGAGCTCGACGCGTTCGCCGAGCTCGATACCCAACGTCTGCGCGACACCCGGCGCGAGCGCGCACTCGTCCTGCGACTGCGGCGCGCGACCTTCGACCAAGCGCAGCATGCCGTGCGCGAGCTCTCCGGGCTCGAGCGCGCCTCGCTCGAAGCTCCAACACTCGAGCTGCGTCGCGCCAGCCGCGCTGCGAGCCGTGCTCGAGCGCTGCGCAAACGCAGTGCAACGCGCGTCCGCCGGCAGAGCCGTCTCGAACTTGCTGCGCTCGAGTGCGTCGTAGGTCTCGATGCGGAGGTCCGCCGCGCCGAGCACGTTCGCGCGCAGCTCGTCGGGCGTCGCACGCGCCGTCACGAACAACGCGCCACCGCCGCACATCGCTGCGACGCACAACGCAGTCAACGCCACGACCAGCCACGAGCGCGCTGCGTGGCGCCGCGCGGAACGCAGCTCGACGCGCAGCAACACGCGCAGCGCGGCCGAGGACCTCACGCGCGGCGCTCCGAAGGGCCGCGCGCGCCGACCAGCGTCGCGCGTGCGGCGTCGCTGAAGATTCCGTCGCGCAGGTAGAGCACGCGGTCGGCCCAGGCAGCGTGCGTGGCGTCGTGCGTCACGAGCACGGCGCTGCGCCCCGCGTCGCACTGCTCGCGCAGCAGACGCATCACCAGCTCGCCGCTGAGCGAGTCGAGCGCGCCGGTCGGCTCGTCGGCGAGCAGCAGCGTGCGCTCACCGACGAAGGCGCGCGCGATGGCGACGCGCTGTTGCTCGCCGCCGGAGAGCTCGTCGGGAAAGCGCTGGGCCAGCTCGCCGAGGCGAACGCGCTCGAGCGCTGCGAGCGCCTGCTCGCGCGCCTGCGCGAGGCCCGCGCCGTCGAGTTCGAGCGGCAGGGCCACGTTCTCGAGCGCGGTGAGGCCCGGCAGAAGGTTGAGCGCCTGGAACACGTAGCCGACCGTGCGCCGACGCAGTTGCGCGAGTTCGGCGCGCGAGCGCGACGCGAGATCGACACCGCTCACACACACGCGTCCATGCGTCGGTCGATCGAGCGCGCCCGCAAGCGCGAGCAACGTCGACTTGCCCGAGCCCGACGGTCCCATGATCGCGACCAGCTCGCCGGCTTCGACGGCGAACGACACCGGGCCGAGCGCGCGCACCGCCGTCGCGCCCGCGCCGTGAACGCGCGTCACCGCGTCGAACTCGAGCAGCGCGCTCATCGCCGGTCCCGCCGGCTCAGGCGCGCCTCGCACAGGTCGATCCACTCGATTTCGGCCTTGGCCTTGAGGATCAGCGCGTCGAGCAAGAGCACCCACGGCAGCTCCTGCTCGGGATCGGCGCGCTGCTTCTGGCGCGTGAGTTCGGCCATGCGCTCGAGTGTCGCAGCGCGCTGCGCGTCGAGGATCTCGCTCACGTCGTCGCGGTCCGCGGCGATCGCCAGCAGCACCTTGATCGCGAGCTCGTCGCGCGGCGGCGGATCGCTCTCGACCGGTTCGCCGAACCAGCGCGCGAGCTCGCTGCGGCCCTTCTTGGTGATGCGCCAAGTCTGACGGGCGCTGTCCTCGCTCACGCTGAGCGGCTCGACCAGCCCGTCGCGCTCCAGCCGCGCGAGCGTCGTGTAGACCTGCCCGATGTTCAGCGGCCAGGCGCCGGAGGTGCTGCGTTCGAAGTCCGACTTGAGGCCGTAGCCGTGGGTCGGCTGGGTGGCGAGGATCGCGAGCAGGCTGTTGCGGACCGACATGGTGGCGTGCGCCCAGGTGCGGGCGGTGGGTTCTGCGGGTGCATACCCAGTATGCCTACCGAGTATGCAAGCGCAAGCGCACGACTGTGAGAAGCGCGTCCTGCGCCGCCGCGCTGTGGGTCGACGAGCGCCGGTCCACTCCAGCGGCGACGCCCGAGAGCTGGGCCCGCAACGACGCGAGCGACGGCGCGATCACAGGCCGGCGGCGTCGCGTCTGGCGCCGCAAGTCCTTTGGTCTGACACCGAACCCATGACCTCGATCAACACCCAAACCCCGCGTAGCTCGCCCTTCTCGAGCCCGCTCTACGGATCGTTTTCCAACTCGCCGTCTGGCGAGCGCGTCCCCGCTGCAACTCGCTCCGAGCCCGCCGTCGAGACTCCCGCGCTCCGCACGAACGCCGAGCCACTCGCCAGCGCCTCCGAGAGCGCCGCGCGGTCCGCGCCGGTGCACGACGACTCCACGGACTGGCTGTCGTCCGCGGTCAACGGTGCGAAGGCCGCGCTCGAACAACTCGGCGAGCAGCTCGAGCTGTTCTCGCGCGTCGCGTACCTGCGCGGTCAGAACGGCCTGGGCGCGATCAACCGCGCGTGGTCGAACTCCGTGGGCGAGAGCGCGGGCCGCCTCGGCGCGTTCGGGTTGGGCATGAGCCTCGCCAAGGATGTCGGACAGCACGGCGTGGTCGAAGGCGGGCTGCGCACGGGCGTCAAGGAGGTCGGTAGCAACGCCGGCGCAGCGCTGGGCGTGCTCCTCAGCCCGAGCTTGCCGCTCAAGCTCGCCAGCGCCGCCGTGGGCGCAGTGGTCGGCGAGAACCTGACCGATGCAGCGCTGGACGAAATCAGCGCTGGCTACTGGGCAGCCGACACGCTTTACGACGAGACGCTCGCCGCTGGCGGCGGGCTCAACGACGCGGCGCGCGCGAATCTCGCGCAGCACCAGGGCTGGCTGACGGACCCGAGTCTCTCGCCGCTCCAGCGCGCCGGGCAGTTCGCCGTCGACGGGCTGCAGACCTTCGGCGGAGACCTGGCCGTGCTGTGGGACGGAGCGAGCGACTGGCTGAGCGGCGACGAGGCCGTGCCGAGCTTCACGCCGGCGTTTGAAGCGCCCACCTTCGAGTGGAGCGAGCCCGACGTGACCGGCGGCTGGAGCGACTTCGACGACGGCGCGTACGCGTGGAGCGAGTTCGACGACATCAGCTCCGGCGCCTCGACGATCGCGCAGAGCTTCTGAGTCCTCCCGACGGTGGGGGAGCTCCGCGCTACCCCCACCGGTCTGTCGCCGCGCGCTACCTTGGCGCCCGCATGGCCGACATCGTGCTCGCAACGCTCAACGCGAAGTGGATCCACGCTTCGTTCGGGCTGCGCTGCCTGCGCGCGAACCTGGGCGAGCTGCGCGAGCGCAGCGCGATCGTCGAAGGCGTGATCGCCGACCGACCGCTCGATTTCGTCGAGCGCATCCTGGCGCACCAGCCGCGAGTCGTTGGCCTTGGCGTGTACGTGTGGAACGCGCACGAGAGCGAGCTCGTCGTCGAAGCGCTCAAACGCATCGCTCCGCACGTGAAGATCGTTCTCGGCGGGCCGGAAGTGAGCCATGAGCTCGAAGCGCAGCCAATTGTCGCACTCGCCGACTACGTGGTGCGCGGCGAAGGCGAGCTGGCGTTCGCGCGCTTGTGCGAGCAGCTTCTGGCCGGCGAATCCCCTGCGCAGCGCGTCATCGACGGCGGATTGCCGGAGTTGGCGACTCTGGCGTCGCCTTATCCGGAGTACGACGAGCGCGACCTCGCGCAGCGCGTCGTGTACGTCGAAGCCTCGCGCGGCTGTCCCTACGAGTGCGAATTCTGCCTCTCAGCACTCGACGAGAAGGTGCGCGCATTTCCGCTCCCCGCGTTTCTGGAAGACATGGAGCGTTTGCTCGCGCGCGGCCTGCGGCACTTCAAGTTCGTCGACCGCACGTTCAACCTCTCGATTTCGGCCAGCGCAGCGATCCTCGAGTTCTTCCTCGAGCGCGCCACGCCGGGGCTCCTGTTGCATTTCGAATTGATCCCCGAACGCTTGCCGGAGCGACTCAAGGAGCTGCTCGCGCGTTTTCCGCAGGGCATGGTGCAACTCGAAGTCGGCCTGCAGAGCTTCGATACCGCGACGACTGAGCGCATCTCGCGCCGCCAGGACAACGCCAAGGCCGAGGCCAACCTGCGCTGGCTGCGCGAGTCGACGGGCGTGCACCTGCACACGGATTTGATCGTCGGGCTGCCGGGCGAGGACCTCGCGAGTTTCGCGCGCGGGTTCGACCGACTGCTCGCGCTGCGGCCGCAGGAAATCCAGGTGGGCATCTTGAAGCGCCTGCGCGGCGCGCCGATCGCGCGACACGACGACGCGTTCGCGATGCGCTACGCCGCGCACCCGCCCTACGAAGTGCTCGCGACCAGCGTGATCCCGTTCGCGGACATGCAGCGCATGCGCCGTTTCGCGCGCGTGTGGGACTTGGTCGGCAACAGCGGCAACTTCGAACTCTCCGCGCCGCTCCTGTGGGAGTCGGCGAGCCCCTTCGAACGCGTTCTGGGCTTCAGCGACGCACTCTTCGCGCGCTGCGGCGCGGTGCACTCGATCGGACTCGACCGACTCGCGCGCGAGCTGTTCGAGCACCTGCTCGCGCTCGGCGTCGCACGCGAACGCGCGGGCGCAGCGCTGTTCGCCGACTTCGCTCGAACGCGGCCCGACCAGTGGCCGCCGTTCCTGGCTGACTTCTCCGCGGGTACGCCGCGCCGCAAACGCGCCGCGCCGCTCCACAAAGCCGCTGTGCGCCAGCAGCGCCGAAGTTGAGTTGCTCAGCGCCCTTCGAGGTCGCCCATCAGTCGCGCGAACGCCTCCGGCGCGATTCCGTGGGTCACCTCGAGTCCATGCACGCGCCCCAGGTACTCCTCGATGGGCAGCCACTCGTCGGCGACACGCACGCGCTTGGTCCAGGCGCACAGGGTGACGAGTTCGCCGTCGGAGAGTGGTTCGGCGGGCGCCAGCGCGGTCATGAACGAGCAGTGCAGTCCGGGCACGAAGTTCGCGCGCGCGTGGAAGTGGATGCGGCGCACCGCGCCCGAAGGCAGCGCGATCTCGAACACTCCCGACTGCTCGCCGTCGCGCAGGAACGCTTGCCACTGAAGTTCCACCGCTGCGCGCGCGGTGGGGGCGATGACGTCGCTCACCGTGGCGCCGATCAGTTCGTCGCGGCGGCGCTGGAAGAGCTCCGCGGCGGCCGCGTTGGCATCGACGTACTGCGCCCGATCGTCTGCGAGCAATACGGCGATCGGCAGGTGATCGAACAGCGCCCTGAGGTGAGAGATCGTCGGAACGGACACTGTGCCTCTCCTGCGACTTCGCAGCGGCGGGAGTCCGCGACACCCTTGGCTCCCTTCAGAGCGATACCATAAATCTCATGCAGTCCAAAGCCACGACCGTCGCTGACTATCTCGCCTCGCTCCCCGAAGATCGACGCCGCGCGCTCGAAGCGCTGCGCAAAGTCATTCTCGCGAACCTCGACAAGGATCTCGAGGAGGGCATGCAATACGGCATGATCGGCTACTACGTGCCGCACAGCGTGTTTCCCGCGGGCTATCACTGCGACCCGAAACAGCCGCTGCCCTTCGCGGGGCTGGCGTCGCAGAAGAACCACATGTCGATGTACTTCATGGCGCTCTACGCGCATGGAGACAGCGAAAACGAGCTCACGCGCTCGTTTCAGGAGGCCTGGAAGAAGACCGGCAAAAAGCTCGACATGGGCAAGGCCTGCATTCGCTTCAAGAAGCTCGAGGACGTGCCGCTCGAGGTCGTCGGCGCAACGGTCAAGAAGCTGACGGCCAAGAGCTTCATCGGGGCCTACTTGAAGGCGCGCGAGGACGACAAGTCGCGACCCAAGGGCAAGCCGGCGGCCAAGTCGACGGCCGCAGCGACCACGAAGACGAAGACCGCGGTCAAGCGCGCCCCGCGATCGAGCTGACGGCGCCGGCGCGCGCGGCCGCTAGACTCCGCGCACACATGGCGACGATCGTGTTCGACATCGAGGTGGCCGGCTTTCCGTGGGAGGAAGTCGACGAGATCACGCGCGGCTACCTCTTGTCGCGGGCGAAGACTCCGGAGGAGCGCGACGCCGTTCCCGAGCGCTGCGCGCTGGTTCCGGGCCTGGGCAAGGTGATCGCGATCGGCATGTGGCTGGTCGGGAAGGACTCCAAGGGCGCCGAGCTCGACCGCGGCCTGCTGCTGCTCGAAGGCGAGGACGAGCCCGAGCGCGCTTGGGAGAAGGTCCCGGGCTCGAAGATCTTCCGCGGCGACGAGCGCGCGCTGCTCACGCGCTTTTGGGAGAGCGTGGCGCCGGCCGGGCGGCCCAAGCCGCAACTCGTGTCGTTCAACGGCCGCGGCTACGACGGGCCGATCCTCTCGATCCGCTCGGCGCAGCTCGGCGTGCGACCGTCGCGCCAGCTCGTGCCCAATCGCTACGCGGTCGCAGACCACTGCGATCTGTCGGACGTGCTGACCTTCTTCGGCGCCACGCGCGAGCACTACAAGCTCGACTACTGGTGCCGGCGCTTCGACATCGAGAGCCCCAAGGGCTCGATCGACGGCAGCCAGGTCGGCCGCGCGTACCGCGAGGGCAAAATCGAAGACATCGGCGAGTACTGCCTGCGCGACGTGCGCGCGACGGCGCAGCTCTACCGCAAACTCGAGCCCACGCTGCTCCCGCTGTTCGGGCGCTGAGCGAGCGCCGAACCTGAGAGTGTGGGCTGACGCCTTCGAGGCGCATTGGGTTCACCGCTCTGGAATTCTGATCGGAACGAGGGCAGTTGGCGCGGCGCTGATCTCGCGAGTTTCTGGCAAGACCACGACTCGGCCAACGTCCGCTCGTGCACGCGCGTTCCGGCGAAAGGCCGCGTGTGGCGGTGCTACTTGCCGCGCCGAGAGCCGCCGCCATCGCTGGGCGTGAGATGCTGCTCGAGCGCGCTCAAGATCGGGCGCGTGACCCACAGGCGTCCCCAGTCTCGACCAGTCGCTTCCTCGAGCACTTGCGCCTTCTCCAGCGCCTGGATCGTGTTAGAAGCCGTTGTGAGTTCCGGAAAGTTTGGCGGCCCGATTCCGGAAAGTCTGGCGGGTAGTTCCGCGGCCTGAGGGCCGCAGCCAGACAGGGTTGCTGCGGTCCCCCTAGGGTTGGGGTCGGGACGGCGCCGTGGCAGCCGGACGGGATGTACGACGCGATGACGCGGCTGAAGATCCAGCACTTGCGCGGAGCGGGGCTGGGAGTTGAAGAGACGGCGAAGGCGGCGGGAGTGAGCTCGCGTACGGTGGAGCGCGTGAGCGCGGAGCCGCCGATCGAGGACGTGGGACGTGCGCAGGCTCAGCTGCGCAGCGGACTGGGCCGGCCCAGTGAGGTCGAGCCGTACCGCGAGCGGATCGCGGAGTGGCTGCGGTTGGAGCTGACGTTGAGCGCTGCCACGTAGTTGCGGACTTCGAGCACGTCGCTGCCCGCCGGAGTCAGCTTGGGTTCGACCTCGTCGAGCATCAGATCGGAGAGGTCCGCCTGCGTGCCCTCGATGCGGCTGGAGGCGACCGCTTCGCGCTTGATGTAGGGCGCGATCAAGAGGTCGGGGTTGGGCAGGTAGCGACCCAGGCCGGACAGCTCGCTCAGCGCCGCGTCGGCCTCCGAGAGCAGTCGAACCAGGTCCGCGTCGTAGCTGATCGCGGGCGGCAGTGAGGCGGGGACGAAAGCCCAGTATCCGGTCGAGGTCTTGACGACTCGGCCCGCCAGCTTCGTGGTGAAGTCGCTCGGTCGCATAGCTCGCGCGCTTCGAAACAGTCTTTCAGACCCCGCGCCGCTTTGAAAGCGATGGCCCGGCGGCTTTCAAACCGATTGGGAGTTTCCAAGTTCCTTTCGATGCACGCACGGCCCCACGTGCGTCGGCTGGGCTCGAGCGGCCAGCGATGGCCCGTTCGGAGATCGTGAGCGCGCTTGCCTCAACGCGCCGGGCGAACGAGGCGAACCGACCGAGTGCTCCCGCACCAAACGCTGCCACGTTTCCTCGCCGTGCAATCCGACGCATCGAAGCCACACGGGCAGCCGCGTCGCGTCGCGGCCTTGGCGCACTGCACTCAGCCGAGCACCCGGGATCGCCGGCAGATGCTCGAGGTCCGTCGCTAGCGAGGATTCGAAGCTCGCCAGCGCGTCGTTCCTCCCGTCCGGTGACCACGGCGCCGTCTCGACACCAACCCCACGGAGACCACCGCATCACCGTCCGGCAGCAGCCCTCAGGCCGCGGAACTATTCACCGGACGCTCCGGAACTCGCGCTCCAGTCTCAGGAGGCTCGCTCGAAGGCTGATGACGTTGAGCGTTGCTCGGCGGCGCGCGGGGCACAAGCTGCTGAACCTTGCGCCGCGGAGCTCCCGAGCGGTGCAATCCCGGCATGGCCAGTCCCACTGCGCTGAAGTGCCCGTCGTGCGGCTCGTTCTTTCGAAGCGAGGACTTCGACACGAGCAAGGGCCTCCTGACCTGTTCGTTCTGCAAGGCGCTCATGACCTTGGGTGCGCCGGCGGGTGCTTCAGCGAGCGCGGACAGAGTGCGTGAGGAAGTCCCGCTCCCGCCCGCGCTTGCGGTGCGCAAGACGCGCGAGGGGCTCGAGCTGCGCCATCGCTGGTTCCGGCCCGTTCACGTGTTCATGGCGCTGTTCTGTGTCGGTTGGAACGCGATCCTGGTGTTCTGGTACTCGATGGCGTTCCAGAACGGCGCGCCGACGATCATGACGCTCTTCCCGCTCCTGCACGTCGCGGTGGGCGTGGGGATGACCTACTGGACGATCGCGGGACTGTTCAACACCACGACCCTCCGCGTCGAGCGCCGCGCGCTGGTGGTGCGCCACGCCCCGCTGCCGTGGGGCGGCCCCGGCGCGATCGAGTCCGGGCGCATCGAGCAGCTCTACGTCAAGTCCGTGAAGCACCGCGGCAAGCACGGCGTGAGCTTCACCTACGAAGTCTGGGTCGTGCTGCGCGACAAGCGCGGGATCGCCCTTGTCAAAGGGCTGAGCGAGCCGGACGTCGCGCTCTACATCGAGCAACAGATCGAACGCGCGCTGGGCTTGGAGGACCGCCGCGTGAGAGGCGAGTTCGAGCGCGACGAGCGCGACTAGAGCGCAGAGGCGGGCTCGGCGTCGGCCCGCGCGCGCAGCGGATCGGTGGACGCGCGGGCCGCGGCGACTCCGCGAGCTACGGACAGGTCGTGTAGCGCAGTCCGTCGCTGAGCGTGGTGCTGTTGGGCGGTGCGAAGCCCGGGTCGCGGCCCCAGATCTGGCAGTGCACCGTCGTCCCCGCGACGCTCAGCGCCGGGAGCGGGCTGCCGCCGAGGGCGCCCGCGGCGAAGGCCGCCATGTCGATGCGGTACACGCCCGAGCAGTTGTTGGCCGGCGCGGGATCGCCGCCCGAGTCGATCGGCACGGTGCGCGTGATCGGACCCTGCACGCACATCACGCCGCCCTGGAAGGGCGTCGAGGCGGGGCCGTTGATGCCGTAGAAGAGCACGCCCGCCTTCAAGTTGCGCACGAAGTGCGCGTTGACCTCGAAGCCCGAGCTGGCCGAGACGCTGGGCTCGCCGCGGAAGCCGATCTCGGGCGTGCAGCCGAGCGAGTTGACCTTGGCGGTGCAGTAGATCGTCGCCCCGCTGGCGCAGGAGGTCGTGTTCATCCACACGTTGGTCGAGTCGCAGCGCCCCAGCACCATGTCCAGGTCGCCGTCGTTGTCGATGTCGAACACGGCCATGTCGTGGGTGCTCGAGAGGTCCGCCGGGAACAGGCCGACCGCGCCGCGCCAAGCGTTGCCCGGACCGCTGCCGGCCTCTTCGCGCAGCGGAACCTGCGAACCGATGGGGCCGCCGCGGTTGTGGTAGATGTGCAGGCGGCCAGAGCCGCAGTTGAAGATGTCGACGTCGACGTCCGTGATCGCCACGTCGTTCCAGCCGTCGCCGTCGAAGTCGACAACCTGCGCCTCGCCGCCGAAGCCGTCGTCGCCGCCCGTCACGAAGTCGAACACCAGGTCAGGGCCCCAGATCACGCGCCCCAGCGGGTCGTTGCCGGTGTTGTAGAGGTAGCGGTCGGGACCGTCGTCGGTGATCACCAGGTCCAGGCGGCCGTCGCGGTTGAGGTCGCCGCTGGTCACGTGGTACGCCGCGCCGCCGTAGATCGACTGCTGGATGAAGAAGAAGCCCTGGTTGTTCGGGTTGTTGTAGATCCCGCTGGTGTCGCCGGCCTGGTTCTTGAGCAGGTCGTTGCGCCCGTCGCCGTTGAGGTCGCGAATCTCCGCCGAGTTGCCGAAGGCCGCCGAGGCGCTCATCGAGGCGCTCATGCGCGCCGCGGTCTGGTCGGTGAAGAAGCCGTTGCCATCGTTGATGAGCAGCCGGTCGTTGGTCTCGCCGTAGTCGACGAAGTACAGGTCCGGATAGCCGTCGCCCGTGACGTCGCCAGCCGACACCGCGCAGAAGTCCGGGATCGCCGGCTGCGAGGCGTTGAAGAGCTGCGGGATGCGCGCGGACTCGTAGTGCAGGCCGAGCCACTGGCCGTTCGGGCCCATGCCGAGGTTGATGTAGACGCGCGGGTGGCTGATCGACTTGGGCAGGCCGAAGCCGTAGGTGGTCGCCGTCACCACGTCGAGCCAGCCGTCGAGGTTGACGTCGGTGATCGCGACGTCGCGGTCGTTGGTCGGCGTCAGGAAGCCCTGATCCCCGGCGACATCCGACGTGGCCGCGAACTGGGCCGTCAGGTCGACCAGCGTGCCGCGCTGGTTCATGAAGAGCACGTTGCGGCGGCGTCCGGCCGTCGAGAAGGGCTCCTTGCGCGCGCAGACCAGGTCGACCCAGCCGTCGCGATCGAGGTCGCCGGTGGCGTAGTCCTTCTCCTCGAGGTCGGACGCGCCCACGGCAGCGCCCGCGACCAAGCGCGAGGGGTCCTGGCTGAAACCGACCCAGTTGTTGTTGAACTGACCGGACGCGAGCTGCGCGCACACGCCCGCGAACACGACACCCAAGCCGGCACGACGCACTACCGACATTGCAGATCTCCTTCGAACTCCGGGGCCCCGCCTGACAGAGTCAGGCGCTAGTCCGCCCACCCCACTCAGACTACGCGAATTCCGCTAGTCCGCCGGCCGCGCTGAGACGTTGGTTGGGTCGCTACCACCTCCTCGATCCTTCGCGCAGCGCGAGGGATCCAGGAAGTAGTAGCTCAGCGGCCCACGCCCAGGCGCAGCACGTCGCGGTAGAAGTCGGCCTCGGCGGTCAGCCCGCGCTCGCGCAGCGCGCGCGACAGGCCCGCTAGATCGCGCGCCTGGCCGAAGAGCCACGTGCCGCGCCACGCGCCGCGCGTCCGCGGGTCGTGCGGCTCGCGCCCGTAAGACTGCGCGTCCGCGAGCACGCGCTCGCTCGGCGCGGGACCGAGGTACACGACCTGTGCGGTGCCAGTCGAGTCGACCAGCACGCTCATGGGCAGCGTGAGCGAGCCCGGACGGGCGAGGATGTGGCGCGCCAGCAGTTCGACCAGCTCGGCCAGTTGGGCGCTCGCGAACACGTTGGCCACTCCGGGTGCGGAAGCGCCCGCCGCGATCTCGCGCTGGAACAGCTCCTCGGCTGTCGCGCGGTGTTTCAGATCGTCGACACACAACGCGGTGACGTCGAGTCCGCCCTGCGCCCACTCGCTGGCGCGCCGGGCCGAGTTCGCGAGGTCCTCCAGGCAGTCCGCGCAGTCGTGGGTCCAAACTTGGATCAGTCGAGCGCGGCCCGCGCGCACGCCTCCGACGGTGCGATTGAAGTTCGCCGGCAGCGGCAGCGGCGTGCGGAGCACCACAGTGCTCGACTTGGGAAACTCGCCGGCGAAAACGGGCTTGGGCGCGCCTGCGAAGGGCGTTGCGGGTGCGGTGGAGGGCTCGGCCACGCCCTGGACGATGCGATAGCGCCCGCCGATCGCCAGGCCGCTGACGGTCTGCTGTGCGCCGCCCGGCCAGCGCACGCTGACCTCGTCGATCGACTTCGCCGCGCCCAGGCCGAACACGAGCCAGCGCGTCGACTGCGACAGGAACCCGTCGCCAGCGACGACCTCGCGCACGAAGCTCGAACCGCCCGCTCGCACCGTGACGCGCGCGCCGACCGCATCGCGATTGCAGGTGCGGCCCTCGAGCAAGAGCGACAGCGCGCCGGGACCGCCAGTCGCCGCGCTCTCGCGCTCGTTGCGCCACAGGCGCAGCAGCGGCGCCGTGCGGTTCTTGAACCACAGGTCGAGGTCGCCGTCGCCGTCCCAGTCGCACTGCACGAGGCAGCGCGCGTCGTCAGGCAGGTCGAGCCCGCTGAGCGCCGACACATCGGCGAAGCGATTGCCGCCGAGGTTCACGAAGGCGCAGTTGCGCTCGCGACCGCTCCACGATGCGCCGCTCTCGATCAAACGCGAGATCGCGAGCCAGCCGTCCTCGTAGGCGCGGCTCGCATTGGGCTCGAGCGGGGACTGCGACGCCACGCGCCGCCAGAAGTAGCTTCACAAGTCGTCCTTGCTCGCGTTGGTGATGAAGCCGTTCGGCACGACCATGTCCGGCAGTCCGTCGCCGGTGAAGTCGCACAACCCCGCGCCCCAGGCCCAGCGGCCCATGCGGATGCCCGCGGCGTCGGAGCGATCCTCGAAGCGGCCGTCGCCCGAGTTGACGAACAGGCTGTTGCCGAGCGCGTGGTGGCGGAACTCGGCGCGCACTTCGCGGCTGTCCGCGGCGCGGAAGCGGGCCTGCGCGGTGATGCGCTGGCCGGCGGACGAGAACATGTTGCTCACGAACAGGTCGAGATCGCCGTCGCCGTCGCTGTCGCCCCACGCGACGCCCATGCCGGCGGCCTGGTCCTCGACGCCCGCGGCCGCGGCGACGTCGACGAAGCGCCCGCCGTCGTTGCGATAGAGGTTGTTGCGCCCGAAGTCGTTCGAGACGTACAGGTCCGGGTCGCCGTCGGAGTCGTAGTCCGCCCAGCTCGCGGCCGTGCTGAAGCGGTCGTTGTTCGCGTCGAGCCCGACCTCGCGCGTGACGTCGCTGAAGCCCTTCTCGCCGTCGTTGCGCAGCAGGTGATTGGGCGGCCCGTTGCGCGCGTCGTGGTAGGGCAGCGGGTAGTTCTCGCCGTAGCGCGACGTGACGTAGCGCGTCGCGTAGACGTCGAGGTCGCCGTCCAGATCGAAGTCCGCCGCCGCGAGCGAGTAGAACGCCGCCGGCGTGCCCGCGCGCAACGTGTGCTTCACGCTGAAGCGGCCCTTGCCGTCGTTCACGCTCACCACGATCGCCGCGCCGACCGCGGCGAACAGATCGCTGTCGCCGTCGTTGTCGTAGTCGATCAAGAGCGCGCCCTTGGTGTCGTCGAGCCAGGCCAAGCCCGCCTCTTCGGCCGCGTTGCGCACCGTGCCGTCGGCGCCGTGGAGCAGCAGCAGGTTCGGCAGACCGCTCGGCATCGCCACGAACAGGTCCTCGCGCCCGTCGCCGTCGACATCGCCGAGCGCCACGCCGTTGTGGCCGAGGAAGTTCCACTCACCGGCCGAGTCGGAGCGCCCGAACCAGAACTCGCTGCCCAGCGCGAGCGGCGGCGAGTTCGCGAGCTCGTCGCCCAGCACCGACGCGGTGCATTCGCGAAACAGCGGCGCGGGCGTGCGCAGCTCCTCGAACGACTCGACGGCGATCGAGCGAACGCGCGGCGGCGCGTCGGGAGCGCTGCGCAGCCACTCGACGGTCCACTTGGCGTTCTGTTGCGTGCGCCCAGCGCTGTTCGAGCCGAAGGCGTGGAACAGTACCTGCGTGGTGAACTCGCTCTCCGAGCGCAGTTCGACGCCGACGGTCTTGAACTCCAGCCGCAGGTCGCGCGCACCCGCGAACGGCGCGATCAGTCCGTCGAAGGCGGCGTTGGCTTCGACGTGCGGCGCCTCGTCGAAGCCCTTCGGCCCGGCGCGGCGCAGCTCGATCGCGCCGACGCGCACCGTCTCGCCGCCGAGCTTGCGCAGCGCCGGCCAGCGCGCCCCGTTGACAGCGAACGGACTGGCGTCGAGCGCGGCCCCTGCGGCGCTGGCGCTGAGCAGCGCGCTCAACTCCTTCCAGCGCGCACCGGTCTCGTCGCCGACGCGCTCGCTGGCCCAGTTCTCGTCTGTGCTCGGCTCCTGCGGCGCGGCGAGAGCTGCGACGCCGATGAACAGCGCCGCGCTGGCGCTCAGCATGACGCGCTCCGCACGTCGCGCGGCGCCACGGACGCGGCGCGCATCACGGACAGACCGTGAACGACAGGCCGCCGGTGAGGCCGACGCCGCTGCCGTCGGGGTGCGTCGGATCGCGGTAGACCCACTGCATGTACGCCGAAGCGCCTGCGCCCAGGCCCGCGCTCTGCAGCCAGGCGTGCGTGACGTCGAAGCTGAGCTCGCCCGAGCAATTCAGCGGACCGGGAGTTCCGCGCGAATCGCGCTTGACCACGCGCACGATCGGCTGCGCCACGCACAGCAGGCCGCCGCGGAACGGCGACTGGTTTGCGGCCACGCCCAGGGCCAGCACGCCGAGCGCGCGGCTGCGTACGTTGCTCGCGCGGATCACGAAGTCGTCGGCGCCGCCCAGGCTGGGCGTTCCCGAGTACGTGAACGTCGGCGTGCACCCGACCGAGTCGATCTTGGCCGTGCAGTAGCTCGCGACGCTGCAGCCGCCCACGTCGATGCGCAGGTTCGTGATGACGCCCGGAGTCGCTGCCAGCGTGCGATAGAACGGAACGCCGCTCTCGCCGAGCGCGATGACCGTGGCCGCCGGCTCGCGGATGCGCAGGAAGTAGACGCCCGGCGTGCTCGGAGCGACGAGCGTGCCGCTCACCAACGCCACGGCGCCCGCGTTGCCGATGTTCTCGATCACCGCGCCGCTGGGTTTGGGCGCGAAGACGTTGCGGATCGTGTTCTGCGCGCCGCCGACCTGGAGCAGCTCGCCCGCGACCGCCGTTCCTCCGAAGCCCGCGGCGTTCGACAGGCCGGCGGGGCTCACGAAGCCGTTGAAGGGCGGCGAAGACGGTGCGCCGAGCGGCGAGAGCGCGCCGCCGTCGAAGCGCAGGTCGAAACTCACGCCGGCGAGGCCGTCGGAGGCCTGTCCGGCGAGTTCGACGGCGATCTCGAACGGAACGCTCGCGCCAGGGGCCACGCTCACAACCGTCTGTCCGGCGCTGCGCGCGGTCAGGTTCACGAGCGTGGGCGGCGCGGGCGCGCGCGGACTCGGCGCAGCATCGCCCGTGAAGGCCGACTGCAGCACCAGGAAGTCGCGCAGGTCGAAGTCGCCGTCCTGATCGACGTCGGCGATCGCGCGCGGGTCGTCGGCGCCGAAGAAGGTCCCCGGTCCGGTGAGCCAGGGCTCGATGAAGAACCAGTCGAACTCGTCGACGTCGTTGTCGTGCTCGAAGTCGAACTCGGACTGACCGAGCGAGCCGAGGAAGGCGATCACGGCGGTGCGCTGCGGCTGCGAGAGCGCCTGGAACGCCGCGCGCGAAGCGGCCGCTTCGCCGTCGTGGAAGCCGATCGCCGTGCTCACGTTCGTCGCGAACGTGCCGCCGGTCGCGCGGCCGTCGTGGAGGAACGAGGTGCGCAAGCGCAGACCCCACAGCGCGCGGGTCGCCATCTCGCGTTCGGTCCCCGCGCCTTGGACGATGCCGTCGCCGAGCGCGCCCATGTCGTGCAGCAGGAAGTCCGAGTAGGGCTTGAAGGCGACCTGCGAGAGCGCGGCTTCGGGCGTCACGCCGGTGACGAAGGGCGTCGCCACGTGGCACGCAGCGCAGCCGATCGATTGGAACAGCGCTTCACCGCTCATCCCCGCGCGCGGCGTCTGCGGCGGCGGCGCGAGGTAGCGCTGGAAGTGCGTGATGCGCTCGAAGAAGTGCAGCCCCTGCGCGTCGGGCAGGTCCTCGGGGTCGGGCACGGCGTCGCACTGCGCCAGCAGCGCCAGATTGCCGTTGGGCGCGTTCTCGTTCGGCGCGAGCGGGTTGGTGAAGCCCAGTTCGTTGGTCGAAGCATCGGCGGAGAAGGTCGTCACCGTCGCCACTTGGTTCTTCCAACCAAAGCGTCCGGCGCGCGGCTGCCCGAGCGGACTCTCGAGCGGCTGAACCCAGTGCACGATGCCGCTCACGCCGGCCGGCGGGTTCTGGGCCAGCGCCTGGATGTCGCCGTCGAGGATCGCTTCGACCAGGCCCGCGCCGAAGGTGTGCGGCGTCAGTCGCGCGGCCGTCACGTCGGCTTGCGGCGGAACGGACTCGGCGCAGCTGGGGCCGATGGACTGGGACTGGAGTAGCGAGCCGCCGAGATTCGCGAGCGGATCGAAGGGCGCGCTGGCCGTCGCGCGCAGTCCAAAGCGCGTGACCGTGCGCGTGCTCGAGCCGCCGATCTCGGGCTGCACGTGGCACGTGCCACAGCCGACGTCGTTGAAGATCGGGCCGCGGCCCTGCGCCGGCGTGAGGTCCTGGTCGAACGCCGCGCGTCCCGCGATGAACAACGCGAACTCGCTCGCGGTCAGGCCGGGCAGCGGCTCGCCCATGCGGGGTTGAAACGTGGTCTGCGCACGAAGCGCACTGGCCGAGATGGCGACAGTCAACAGGAGGCGCAGCACGGTGCTCATCACAGGAGATCCTAAGGGCTTTGGCGATCGACGCCCGTGCTATGGCCTGGCGGCGGCCCAGTAACCGATCGGGGCGACCGCCGCCGGCGCCGGCGGTCGGTCATTTCGAGCGCGGGCCAGATAAAGGCGCGGCGCGCGTGGCGCCACGGCCCGAGCCGTGCCTACGCGCCCCAGCCGTCGTACTGCACGCCGTGGATCTTCGCGATGGTTTCCATCGCCGCCGAGGCCTTGAACACCGCATCGAGCGACTTGAGCCTTACCTCGATCGAGAGCACGAGCACGAAGTAGCTCGTCTCGCCGTCCTCCGCGTGTTCGGTGATTTCCGGTTGCGCGAAGCCGTTCTTCACGGCGTCCGCGGCGGCAAGTTCGAGCTGCTCGCGCTCGTGCGAGCTCGCGTAGTGGCGAAAGCGCTGGGGCTTGTCGAAGCTCACGCCCTCCAAGCGCAGACGCGCGAGCGTGCGCAGGTCCTCTGATTCGCGCACGGCTTGCCAGAACTCGACGTACGCCAGCCCGATCTCGGTGTCCGTGAGCGAGAGTGCGGCCCCGGGCGCAGCCAAAGCGATCTTGCGCGCGATAAGGCGGTTCGTCGATGCCAGGTGGTCGACGTGATCGGCGAGTTGAACGAGCGCGAAGGTGAGCCGTGGGTTCTTGTTCGCCTTGCGCAGCTCGACGAAGGCGTCGAAGTTGCCGGCCAAACCCTCGATCACCCAGGTCGGAGATCGAACGGCGTGCAGGAACTCGATCGGCGAGCGCAGCTGATCCTCGCGCGGATTGGCGACGTCGAACGTGAGATCGCTCTCGTCGTAGTCGGACGCGCGCGCCGCCGGTCCCAGCGCGAACACCCCGCGGAACTTGTCCGTCGACGCGGCGACGAGGAGCGCCAGCGTGCCGCCCGTGCTGTGGCCGCCGAGGTAGATGCGCTCGCGGTCGATGTGCTCGAGCTGCCGCAGGAACTCGAGCGCCGCGAGCACGTCCTCGACTTCTCCAAAGAAGCTCTCCTGTCGGCCCGGATTGCCGCGCGAGCCGCGCAGCGTCGGGAACATCGTGACGATGCCGGCGCGGCGGAAGTCGCTCGCGGAGGCGTCGTTGTCGAACGGCTGGGGCTCCCACTGCAGCGCTCCCGACGCGCCGATCGGAAAGCCGCCCTCGATCCAGATGATGGCGGGATGCTTGCCCGGTCCCGGCGGAGCGGTGAGGTACGCGCTCAGCGGACCGACCGGCGACTCGAACTTCACCAGCGTCAGGAAATCCACCGGCGGCGCGGCTAGCGCCGGCGCAGCGCTTCCCGCGCGCGTGAGTTGCGTCGCGAAGCCGCGGCGCGCATCGAGCAGCGACTCAGCAGTTGCGACCGCGGCTCCGGTCGACGCGGGAGCTTCGGCCTGCGCGCTCGACGCGGGCGCAGCGACGACCAGGAACGCGATCACGATTCCGAGCTTCATTCGAGCCTCGCTTCTCAACCTCTCGAGTTCGCGCGCAGGACTTGCCCGCGAACAGCGAGAGCACATTAGCCGCGCGTGCGGGGCTCGCTCCACGCTCGCGAGGACCCAGCGCCGCGCGCGTGCAGAGCTTCCCGATTTCGGGGCCGGTCCAGCACTGCTGCGCCGATGGACTCGTCGCCGAGCGGTGCGGCGAGCGAGTGTTCGGCGCGCCCGCGAGATCGCCTGCCCGCCGCTACGTGCGTCAGGCCGGCTGTGGAGTCGGCAGCGCAGCGAGGATCGAATCCCAAAGCGCTCGACGGGCGAGCAGCGCAGTGCGAGCGCTCTCCAACGCGGCTTCCCACGCGCGCGGATCGGCGCCGCAGATCGACTCGAGCATGCGCGCCGACATCGGGCCGTGGCGCTCGCCGTCGAGGTGGATGTGCCGCTCGAGGTAGTCGACCAGCAAGGTCAGCGGCCGGCCGTCGTGCGTGGACAGGTCGCGCACGACGCGCAGGAACATGTCGGGGATGATCTCCTCGCGGCCGAGCGTGAAGGCCGCGGCGATGCGCGGCAGCGAGCCCGTTGCGAGCACGGCGAAGGTCGACTCGACGAACTGCGCCGAGCCGCGCGGCGCGCGCGTCTGCGCGAGGGCCTCGGAGACGCTGACGCCGCTCTTCACGCGCTCGACGAAGGCCTCGATTCCCGCGCTGCGCGCGCCGGCCTGCTGCATCGCGGCGAGGTAGAGCTCGAAGTGGCTCGTGTAGCCGCCGCCGGGCGCGTCATCGGACTCTTCGCCGACCACGATCTCGTTGATCAGGCGGCGCGCGGTGCTGTCGCCGCGCGGGACCCAGGGCGTCGTGACACAGGTCAGCTCGCGCTGCAGTCCCTTCAGCAGCGACATGAAGTCCCACACCGCGAAGACGTGGTGCTCCATGAAGGTCCGGACCTCGCCCAGGCCGGCGAGGCGCGCGTAGAGCGGGTGCTCGACCAGGACTGCACGCTCGGGGCGGAGCGCGGCGCGCAAACTCTCGAAGTCACGTACGGCGTTCATCGCCGCGAGCGTAGGGCGGCGCGCGCCTCGGGGAAGGTGGCTCGATTGCGTGCTCGCGCTTGTTTTCGATGCACGCGCCTCTCGGCGGCGCCCAGCCGCAACGCCGATCCGCCGATCTCGACCGCGCCCCCGAACCCGCGGCGCGTTCGCACGAGGTTCGGGGGTCTGAGATTTCGCCGTGCGGCTCGAGTGCGAGGCGAAACGGCGCCGCCGCGACTTGGTCAACACATCAGTTCAGGCCGCAGTCCAAGCGCTACGGAGCCACGCCGAAGCGCACGGCATCCGAGCGATTGACGTTGAAGCTCGCGCCCGGATCGCGCGACCAGTACTGAGCGTAGACCGTGACGCCCGCGACGAGGGACGAGTCCACTCCCGCTTGGATGCGTGCGTTGAAGTCGAAGGTGAACGCGCCCGTGCAGTCTCCGCCGCCGGGGCTGCCTCCCGAGCTCTGCACCGCGGTGCGTCGATGGGGCGGCTTCACGCACAACCAGCCGCCCTGGAAACTGAGGGCGTTGGGCTCGAAGCCGTAGAACAAAAGTCCCAGGCGCTGGCTGACTTGCTGTTGGCAGGAGATCGTGAACGGCGAGGCGCTGGTCGCGCTGGCGAGGCCGCTTGCGCCGATCGCCGGAGTGCAGCCGAGGCTGTTGAGCTTCGACGTGCAGTACACCTGCGGCGCTGGAGCGTAAGTCGAATCGAAACCGACGGCGCCCATGTCGCGCCGCGTGCCATCGGGGTCGAGCGGCGCATTGGGGTTGCCGCTGTCGATGCAGGGCGAGCCTGGCCGAAGCGCGACATCCCCGCTCGCCGCATCCCAGAACAGCGGATCGCCGTTGATCGTGCCGCGGAAGACGGACGGCGGCGCGTCCCAGAGCGTGTAGTTCGCGTCGGCCAGGCTGTAGTCTCCGTCGCCGAGCGCGTTGCTCGCGAAGATCGAGTCCGAAATCACTGCGACTCCCGTGGGGAGCACGGCGAAGCCCAGCGAGTTGTCGTACACGGTGCAGCGCTCGATCCAGGCGTCGAACTTGGACACCACGCCCGCGCCCGTGAACGACGTGTTGCTGCCCGGTCGATGGCCCGTGAGGATGCAGCCGCGAACGATCACGTTGCCGCCGGCGACGCCGTTGGTCTCCAGCAGCGGATTGCCGCGAATGGTGAGCCCCTCGATTTCGACCAGCGGCCCGAACGTGGGCGAATCGATCACCGAGCCATGCTCCGAAGCCTGCAGCACGGTCACCAGCGGACCCGCGCTAGCCCGCAAGCGCAGGCCCTTGGCGCCCAAGCTCACCTTCTCGTGATACGTGCCCGGAGCGATCGAGAGTGTGTCGCCCGTGCTGACCAGTGGCTGCGCGACTGCGAACGCGATGCTGTTGAAGGGCGCTGCGAGCGTGCCGTTTCCGGGGCCCGGCGCTGAGGCGTCGACAAACCACGTGTTCTGGGCTGCCGCCGCGCCAGCGAGCGCGAGCCATGCGGCTAGGCGCAGAGTTCGGCGAACGCACGGGGTTGCGGGAGCGGCGAGGGACGAAGGGCTGATGCGGTTCTTCATGTCTGAGCGCAAGTTCGGGGTCATGGGGCGATCTCCAACGGGCCAGGAGATGCCGCCGCCGCGCGCATCAGTTGAAGAAAACCTGCGCGTTCCTCGCGGGACCGCCGCGTTCGACCTCGATTCCCTCGCTCGGGACGAGCGCCCGTCCGCTGGGCGAGCGCGTCGCAACGGCCTCGCTCAGGCCGCGGCCTTCGCCTCGAAGGCCTGCTTGACGTTCGGGTCGAGCAGCACGATCAGCGACCAGATACCAATCCCCACGCCGATCGGACAGCAGCAGCATTGGACGCAGCAGGTGACCATCATCAGCGAGCTCGCGACGATCGCCGCCGTCCATGACTTCAGGCTGAGCATCCGCACGCCGGCCCAGGCGATGAACACATTGAGACCTGCGAGCACCGCGGTCCAGGCGAGGCCGACGCGGTCGCGGGTGGCCGCGACGAAGGTCTCGGGGTCGAGCTGCTCGCGCGCCTCGGGGGGTGCAAGCTCGCGCAGCCGCTCGAAGAGTTGCTCAAAGATCGCTGGATCGATGAACGCCATCACGAAGCTCGGGATGGTGAGCAGCACGCCCAGCACGCCGATCACGATCAACCCGATGGCCGGGCCAGCGACTTTGCCTTCCATGTTCATGGCGTCTCCGCGAGGGGCGCGCAGCAGACTCGATCGACGGGGCAGGCACAAGGGCCGCAGTCCGACGGGCTCGCTTATGCTCTCCGCCCCCGATGGCCAATCCGTCCGTCCTGTTCCTCGCGCCCGACACGCACGTCTACAACCACGGCTTCGTCCGCGGTCTCAAGGACCTGGGCGCGCGCGTGTGGGGCATCGGCCCGGCGCCGCAGGACAAGCTTCCCGCCGGCCTGCGCAAGCTGCTCGACGGCTATCGCGCCTGCCCTGACATCCTCAACGCGGCGGCGCTCGAACGCGAGGCGCGCGAGCTCAACGCGCAGGGCGCCTTCACGCTGATCGAGACGATCGACGAGCCGCTGGTCGAGCCGGCGGCGCGGCTGCGCGAGCTGTTCGGATTGCCCGGCATTTCGACGCGCACGGCGCGACTGTGCCGCGACAAGGTCGAGATGAAGGCCGTGCTGCGCGCGGCCGGGGTGCCGTGCGCGCATTCGGCTGCGGCCGCGAGCGCGGCGGAGCTGCGCGAATTCGCCGAGCGCGAGGGCTACCCGCTGATCGTCAAGCCGATCGACGGCTTCAACGCGCTCGGCGCGCACCGCATCGACGACGCGGCGGGGCTCGACGCGCTGCTGCCCAAGCTTGAACTCGACAAAGGCCGGCGCGTGGCGGTCGAGGAGTTCGTCGAGGGCCACGAGGGCTTCTACGACTCGCTGATCGGCCCCGAGGGCCAGCGCTACGACTTCGCGTCGCACTACTTCCCCGGTTGCCTCGAGGCCAACCGCACGCGCTGGATCTCGCCGCAGATCGCCGTCACCAACCGCATCGAGGCCGAGGGCTACCGCGAGCTGCGCGACGTCGGCCGGCGCGTGATCGAGGCGCTCGGGCTGCGCTCGTGCGCGACGCACATGGAGTGGTTCTTCGGGCCCAAGGGGCTGAAGTTCTCCGAGATCGGCGCACGTCCGGCCGGCGAGAAGATCTGGGACATGTACGGCGTCGGCAACGACTTCGACGTGTACCTCGAGTGGGCGCGCGCGATCCTCGGCCGGCCCGCGGAGTCGAAGCTCTCGCGCCGCCGCGCGGTGGGCTCGATCCAGATCCGCCCCGACCGCGACGGCCGCATCGAGGGCCACACCGGCGTCGAGAAGGTCTTCGAGCGCTACCGCAGTTGGATCTACGAGCACGAGCTGCCGCCGCGCGGCGCGCTGACCAAGGGCCTCGACCGCGGCTGGCTGTGCAACACCTGGTTCCGCCTCGCGCACGAGGATTACGACGAACTGCGGCGCGCGATGGACTTCATCGGCGAGACGGTGAAGACGCGCGCGCGCTGACCTTACCCGCGTCTCGAAGCGGAACGCGCGGTCAGCTGCCGCGACAGTCCGGCAGTGAGCGCAGGAAGTCGTCGAAGCTCTTGCCGGGCTCGTCGCGGAAGGTGCGCGCGGTGAGCTCGGCGGAGTGGATGCGATCGGTGCGGAAGGTGCGGAAGTCGCTGCGCAGTTCGCACCAGGCGGTCATGAGCCAGTTCGGCGGCCAGTAGACGATCGCGAGCGGGCGCAGTTCGCGGCGCGAGCGCTCGCCGTCTTCGCGCGTGTACTCGAGCGCGACGACGTGGCGTGTGGCGATGGCGCGCCGCAGGAGATCGAGCTGTTCCGTCGTGCGCGGGTTGACGGCCTGCGGCGGCGCGTAGAGGCGCGCGGCGGCGAGTTCGTGTCGTCGCGCCGGCGGGAGCACGGCCTCGATCTTGTGAAGCGCGCGCTGCGCCGCGTCGGCGAGGCCCGCGCCGCCCAGCGCTTGCACGAGCCGCGCGCTCACGACCAGCGCCTCGAGCTCCTGCGCGTCGAACATGATCGGCGGCAGATCGAAGCCGCGGCGCAGCGCGTAGCCCACGCCGGCCGCGCCCTCGATCGGCACGCCGCTCGTCATCAGGTCCTGCACGTCGCGGTAGATCGTGCGCTCGGAGACCTCGAGCCGCTGCGCCAGCTCGCGGGCCGTGAGGCTCGCGCGGCCGCGCAGGTGCTCGATGATCTGGAACAGGCGATCGGCGCGACGCATGGGGTTCAGGCCCTCGAGTACAACCCGACGCGGTTGCCCTCGCAGTCGCGGATCTGCGCGAAGTAGCCCATGCCCTCGGGCAGCGCGGTCTTGGGCCACAGCACGGCGCCGCCGAGCTTCACGGCGCGCTCGAGGTGCTGCTGCACGTCGTGCACGGTCGTGAGGTAGACCACGGCGCCCTGCTCGGACGGCGCGTAGCCCTCCATGGCGCACAGGCAGCCGCCGCAAGCGGGGGCCGCACTGGGGAAGATCGCCATGCGCGAGGGGCCCATGACTTCCTCGCGCAGTTGGACGCCGAGCAGGGCCTCGTAGAAGCGCCGCGCGCGTTCGAGATCGAGCACCGGGATCTCGAACCAGGCCGAAACCTCGGTCGGGACGGTGGCGGGGGCGGCGGGGGACACGGTTTGGGTGGCGGACATGTTCGAAGCTCCTGGACAGAGGTTGCGGTCGCAACCAGCGCGACCGTCTGCGCCGGAGCTTGGCGACCCCCTCCTGACAGCCTTGTGTCAGCACTCTGACAGTCGTTCGCACCCGGGGACACGCTGCTGACAGCGTCCTGGCCACAGGCGCCTCACCAGCATTTGGACGATCGCGCCCAACGCGCGCCCGCGACTGGCGCTTGAGGCCTCTCCCGCCCGCCGTGCTTCCACCTCCGCCTCTCCGATCGCCCATGCGCCAAACCGTGACTCCCTCGTCCTGCCGTCTCCTCGCCGTCCTGCTCGCGGCCGCCTCCGCCCGGGCCCAGGTCTCGCTCCAAGGCCTGTTCAACGGCCCCAACAACCTGCGCGTGTCGGGGATGTCGGCCGACGGCCAGCGCTTCGTCGGCACGGACGGGTTCGACCTCTACCAGCTCGAGGTCCAGAACAACATCTGGAACGGCATCGGCGCCGGCCAGGGCAGCTACAGCTCGGCCAAGATCGCGAACGGGCCCCTGCGCATCGCTACGAACTACCCCGACACGACCAGTGGGGCGCTGAACGTGCCGTCGCTGTGGGACGGCGCGTGGACGAGCCTGCCTTCGCTGGGCAGCTCGAGCAGCGGCTCGACCGGCACGGCCTACGACATCAGCGCCGACGGGCAAACCATCGTGGGGCTGATGTGGGTCACTCCCGGCGAGGCGAACGCGTTCCGTTGGACCGCGGCCGGCGGCACGGTCAACCTCGCGCCGGGCACGGGCTTCTCGAGCCGCGCCAACGCCGTTTCGAACAACGGCGCGACGATCGTTGGCTGGCACGCCACCAACGGCCGGCGCGCGACGCGCTGGCAGGGCGGCGTGCAGACCTTCCTGGGCTCGCTCGACCCTTCCAATCCGCAGTTCGGCACGAGCGAAGCCCTCGGCGTCAGCGCCGATGGCGCGGTGATCGTGGGCGGCTCTTCGGGCCGCGCCTTCCGCTGGACGCAGGCCGGCGGCCTGCAGAACCTCGGCCGCCTGCCTTCGGCGCCGAACGCTCAAGCCCTCGGCGTGAGCGGCGATGGCGAGACGGTCGTCGGCTGGAGCGGCACGAACTTCCTCGACAGCCGCGCCGTGGTGTGGCGGCCCGAGTACGGCTCGCAGGTGGTCGACCTCGCCGACCTGCTCTTCAGCCTGGGCGAGACCTCGGCCGCGCTGTGGACGCTGCGCATCGCCGTGGACGTGTCGGACGACGGCTCGGTGATCGCGGGCTGGGGCATCAACCCCGCCGGCGTGGTCGAGTCGTTCCGCGTGACGCTCCCGCGTGCGCCGCTCACCTACTGCACCGCAGGCACGACGACCAACGGTTGCACGCCGTCGATCAGCGCTCCCTCGCAGCCCAGCAGCAGCTTCGCGCGTCCGTGCGTCGTCACCGTCTCTCAAGTCGAGGGCCAGCGCGCGGGCCTGGTCTTCTTCGGCATCGCCGGCCAGAACAACGTCTCGTGGGGCCTGGGCAGCACGAGCTTCTTCTGCGTGAAGACCCCTGTTCAGCGCTCGAACGCCCAACTCAGCGGCGGGACCGTCGGCCAGTGCGACGGCGCGCTTGCGCTCGACTGGAACGCCTTCCGCCTCGCCAATCCGACCGGCCTGGGCTCGCCCTGGTCGCCCGGCCAGAAGGTCTGGATGCAGGGCTGGTTCCGCGATCCGCCGGCGCCGCGCACGACCAACCTGAGCAACGCGCTGGAGATGACGCACACGCCTTGAGCGCGGCCGAAGCGCGGCGGCCTCGAATCCCGGGAGGTTTCTGCGCGTCAGGGCGTCACAAGCTGTGAGCCGCGGGTAGTACCCGCTGCATGGAGAAGGCTCCTGCGCGCCCCTGTGTGTCGTGGGAGCACACCCCCGACGACGCTGGGGGGCGTCGCTGGGGTCACGACGGTCGGCGCCGCGCTGCAAAGCGCGACGCCGGCGCCGAGAGTGCGAGTGTTTGGAGAACCGCTGCGCGCGCCCGGTGGGGTTTGCACCCGCCGGACGACGCGCGATGAGCCGGCGACCTGACGTCGGAGCATCCTGGCGCGGCGTGCCCGCGGAAGGCCGCCGCGCCGCTCCGTTTCTGTGCAGTGCGTCTCTGTGCCGCTCGTTCGCGCTGCACTGACGGCGCTGCACTGACGGCGCGGATCGCCGCGGGATCAGCTCGCCGAACTCGCCGCGAGCCAGGCGCGCAGCTCGGCGTGGGCTTCGCTCTCGAGGAGCAGGAGCTCGATCAACTGCGAGGCCTCGCTGTCGGGATCCACCTCGAGCGCAGCGTCGGGCGGCGCCAGCAACTGCGGCAGGAGCTCGGGGCACTGCGCTCGCGCGAGTTCGAGCGCCGCACGCGCGCCCGCCTCGTCGTCGCTGCGCCAGCGCTCGACCACCCGCGCCCAGGCGAGCAAGAGCTCCGGGAGCTCGCGTTGCTCGGCCGCGGGCGCAGCGGCGAGCAGCTCACGCGCGCGCTCGAGTTCGCCGCGGGCCAGCTCGACTCCCAAGAGGGCGTCGCGCGCGCCGAGCGAGTCGTAGCGATCGACTCGCAGCAGCTCCTCGAACTCCACCGCCGCGGCGTCCAAGCGGCCGAGTTCGCGCAGCGCCAGCGCCAGTCGCGCGCGCGAGCGCAGGTACGGTCGGGCGAACACCAGATCGCCCAGCTCGCGGTCCGTGCGGTTCAGCTCCTGGTCGCCGCCGAGCCCTTCGACGCCCGCCTCGACGGCCTCGTACAGGCTGGTCAGCCACGCCTCGTCGCCGAGTTCGTCGCGCAACGCAGAGGCGACCACGTAGCGCGCGTCGCAGTTGTTCGGGTCGAGCTCGAGCGCCTCCTCGGCCAGGTCGAGCGACTCGTCCGGATCGAGCGTCTCCAGCGCGCAGAAGGCCAGCTCCTGCGCCTGCTCGGCCGGCATCCGCTCCAGTTCGTCGACCGCGAGCTCGAACCACGGCCGCGTGGCGTTCGCGGTCAGGAACTGCTCCGCGCGCTCTTCGCTGATCTCGCCGTCGCGCGCCAGCTCGAGCAGCGCGCGGCGCAGGAAGCGCTCCTGTGCGAACGGCGCGTCCGCGCCGGGGAGGTAGGGCTCGAAGGTCGGCTCGTTGCGCCGCAGGTTGCGCGCGCGCGCCAAACGCTTGGTCCGCTCGCGCTTCTTCGCCGCCCGCCGCCGCCGCGCCCGCTCGTTCTTCGCCATGCGCGCAAGATACGCGCGCGGAGTCGAGCCTGTCGCTCGGCCCCGCCGCCGCGTGTCAGCGGCGCATGCGCTGGCGCAGCAGGCTCGCGAGCTTGATCTGCGCGCGGCGGTAGGCCTCTTGAGCCGCGTGCACGTTGGGGCGGCCGACCTTCTCGGTGATGTCCTCCCACGACGCGCCGGCGTACTCGCGCAGCAGGATCAGCTCGCGGTACTCCTGCGGCAGCGCCTCGACGCACGAGTCGTAGATCTCCTTGAGCTCGCTGTTGGCGATGATCGTGCTCGGCCCGGGGCCGCCGGCGGAGAGCTGCAGGCCCGGATAGGACTCGCCGTCGCGCGCCGTGACGGCGTCGAGCGCCACCTCTTTGCTCTTGTCGCGCTTGATGGCCTCCATCTTGTCGCGCGCGTCGTGGATCTGATTCTCCGCGATGCGCGCCAGCCACTGGATCAGGCTCGCGTGGTCGCGCGGCTGGAAGTCGCCGATCTTGCGCACGGCCACCGCGCAGGTCTCCTGGACGATGTCGTACGTCTCGAGCACCGTGCGCAGCTTCGCGCCCATGCGGATGCGCACGATGCGATAGATGCGGTCGTAGTAGCGCTCGAACAGGCGGTTGAGCGCCTCGCGGTCGCCCTCCTGCGCCTTGCGGACGAGGATCAGGGACTCGCCGAGGTCGGGGACTGGGTGGATCCCCGACTCGGGGCTGTTGTCACAGGGCGGTGCTTGGTGGGTCATGGCGGCGAGCGGAGCAGGGGAGCGGAGTCTCGCGACTCAGGGGGAACTTCGCGAATTCTTGCAAGTTCCCCGCTCCCGCGCGCGCCAGCCCTCGCGCTCAGCCCTCGAGCAACGCCGGCACGGCCACCACCGGCCGGTCGGCGCGCCGCAGCACGGATTGCGTGACCGAGCCCATCAGCACTCGGCTGAGCCCCGAGCGTCCGTGGCTGGCCATGCAGATCACGTCGCTCTCCCATTCGACGGCCACGCGCACGATCTCCTTGGCGACGTTGTTTGCGACGAGCACTTCGCAGCGCATCTGCAGGTCCGGCCGGCCCCAGAGCGAAGGATCGACGGCCGCCAGGTCGGCCCGCGCGCGCGCCACCATGTCGGTCGGGCGCTCGCCTTCGATCACGGTGCAGACGTGGATCAGCTGGAGCTGACCGCCCTGCGCCGCGAGCGAGCAGGCCCAGGGCAGGGCGCGCCGCGAGGCGTCGGAGAAGTCCAGCGGCACGAGCACGCGCGCGATCTGGCGCGGCACGTTGCGGCGCGCGGCGGCGCCGGCGCTGAGCGGGACGACGACCACGTTGCGGGTCGAGGCGCTGATGATGTCGAGCGAGGTCGAGCCGCGCAGGATGCGGTCGAAGGTCGAGTAGCGGTGGGTCCCGACGACGAGCAGGTCGCATTGCTCGGCCGCGCAGGCGTCGAGCAAGTGCGGCGTCACGCGGCCGCCGCCGGCCACCAGGCGCGCGCGCGCGTGCTTGACCCGCGTCTCGGAACCCAGCCGGCGCTGCAGATCCTCGAGGAGGAAGCGCTCCTTCTCGGCCACGGCGCTGACGCCGGGGAAGGCCTCGGGGTCGTACACGTGCACGGCCACGGCTTCGATCTCGCCCACGGCGGCCCACGAGCCGAGCCAGTGCAAGGCCACGCGCGCCGGCCGCGACGGGTCGAGCCCGATGCCCACGCGCAGCACGCGTTCGCCGCGGGTCCAGCTCTCGAGCGAGCTGTCCTCGCGCACCACCAGCGTCGGGACCGGCGAGGTCTTGATCAGCCGCATGGCCGTGCTGCCCAGCCCGAAGGCCACGCGGCGGCGCTCGCCCGTCGCGCCGATCACCAAGAGCGCTGCCTGCAGGCTCTCGCAGCGCTCGAGCGCGACCTCGTCGGGCAAGCCCTCGACCATTTCGGTCTCCACGGTCGCACCCAGCGCGCGCAGGGCCTGGGCCTCCTCTTCGAGGCGCGTGCGGCGGCGCTCGAGCTCTTCGAGACTCGGCCGGTGCGGCATCGCGACCGTGCCCGCGCTGACGCCGGGCAGGTGCGCGACGTGCAGCACGTGGAGCGGGAATCGCCAAGCCTTCGCCAGCCGCGCAGCGGCGCGTCCGGCGATCTGCGATGACGCGGAGAAGTCCGTCGGATGGAGGATGCGCATGGTCGGGGTGCTCGATGGGTGGGAACGCGGAGGCGACAGGCCTCGGCGCGCGCCAAGGCTAGCCCGCCCTCCAGCGCCCAACGTGGGCCGCGCTGCGTACTAATTCGACGCCAAGTGAGCACGCAGGCGGCCGAGGATCCGCGCGTGACGGCGCGAGATCTGCGCCTTGTCGAGCCCCAGCCGCGCGCCGCACTCCGACATGCTCAGCGACTGCGCGTAGAGCCAGTCGACGAGTTCGCGCTCCTGCGGTTCGAGTTCGGCGAGCAGCTCGCGCAGGCGGCTCAGCGCGTCCTCGCGTTCGACCTCGTCGTCGCTCTCGCGCGCGTCGGGCAACTCGAAACCGCCTTCCTCGCCCAGGTCCGTCAGGAGCTGCACGAAACCCGCCTGCGCCACGGCGGATTCGAACAGCGTGGCCATCAGCTCCTCGTCGTGGCACGCCTCGGCGCCCTCGAGCACCTCGCTCAGCGCTTCATCGCTCAGGGCCTGCGACGCGGCTCGCGCGAACACGCTGTGCGGCACGCCGGTCATGCGGCGCAGCCCGTCGAAGACCGCGCCGCGGATGCGGTAGTAGGCGAAGGTCGTGAACTGCGCCCCGCGCGCGGGATCGAACTTGTTCGCGGCCTCGACCAGCCCCAGGCGCGCGTACTGCTCGAGCTCGGCGAAGTCGACGTGCGCGGGCAGTTTGGCGTGGATCTGCCGCGCCAGAGCGCTGGCGTAGTCCAGGTGGCGCTCGACCAGTTCGGCGCCGGGGGCCGACGATGCGGACGAAGGCATGGCAAGCCCCGCTCAGTTCGCGGCCCCGAGCCACTGAACGAGGTAGTAGCCCAGCGCCCCGAGGCTCCCGAGGGCCACTGCCAGCGGCGCGATGGCCGAACCCGAGCGCCGCGCGGCGCCGGACGCAGAGCTTTGAGCCGCAACGGAGCCATCGGGAGCGTCGCCCGCTGCTTGGCGCGGCTCGCCCGCCTGCGGCGCGGCCGTGGCACGCGACGGAGGAGCGAGGGGCGGCTGCGGAGGCGGAGCGGGCGGGGGAGGCGGCGGCGGAGGCAACTCGCCGAGCGAGGCGAGCAGGTGCAGGAACTGGAGGCGCGTCTTGCCGATCAGCAGCTTGGCCCCGTCGCGCAGGGCGGTGGGGGCGCTGATGCGCTGGTCGTCGACGAACACGCCCCACTGGCTGGCGAGGTCCTCGACGAAGATCACTCCGCCGCGCGCCACGAAGCGCGCGTGCCGGCGCGAGACGTATTCGTCCTCGATCACGATCTCCGCCTGCTTGCTGCTGCGGCCCACGATCACGCTCGCGCCCTCGACCAGGGTCAACTTGACCGCCTGCGGCGCGCCGCCGTCGCGCGGATGGATGCGCAGCTCGGGCTGGCCCCACTGCGTGCCCTCCGCAAAGGTGTTCTCGCCGACGCGCGGAGCTTCGCGCCGCACGCGCCAGCCGGCCTGCGCGAGCGGCTGGTCCTCGATCGGCGTGACGTGCTCGAGCGGCGCCTGTGCGCGCAACACGAAGCCGCCGCGCCCGGCCTCGATCACCACCGCGGCGCCGCTCGCGAGCGGGCTGGCCACGCCCGGCGGAAGGACCACGATCGGTGTGCGGGCCTGCTCGCCGGCGGGAAGTTCGATCACCAGGGAACGCGTGCTCATCGAGGGACTCCGAGCGCACCAGGGGCCCGGCTCGGCGCGGCCCACGCGGGGTTCGAGGGGAGATCGTCAGGCGCTCGCGACGCCGGCCTCGAGCCCGACGCGGCCCAGCTCGTCGAGCGTGAAGTCCGGCGGCGTCTCGGCTTCGGAGAGCACGACCAGGTCCGGCAGCGAATCGCCGAGGAAGGCGCGCAGGTACGAGCGCAGCTCGCCGAAGCGCACGCACACGACCGGCCGGCTCGCGAGGTGCTGGCGCGGGTCGATGGCCTGGGCGAAGGCGGCGATCAGCGCGCGACGTTCGGGCGGCGAGCAGGCGGCGCTGCGGCTGGCGAACTCGAGCAGACGGCGCTCGATGCCCGGGTCGATGCGGTAGACGCCGATGGTGCGATGCTCGCGCGCCAGCGAGCCGCAGATCGCCCGCCGCAGATCGATGCGCGCCAGCTCCACCAGCCGCGCGGGGTTCTTCTCCTCGGGCGCAAAGCGCGCGAGCGTCTCCAGCACCTGGCGCAGGTCGCGAATCGGCGTCTGCTCCTGCAGCAGTCCGCGCAGCACTTCGGCGACGAGCGCATAGCTCGCGACCTGCGGCACGAGCGACTGCACGAGCTGCGGCCGCTTCTCCTTCAGGCTCTCGAGCAGCTCGTAGGTCTCCTGCACGCCGATGAACATGTGCGCGAACTGGCGCAGCGCGCCTTCGACGTGGCGCAAGAGCACGGTCTGCGCGTCCCACACGCGCAGTCCGCTCGCGCGCAAGCGTTCCAGATCGGCCAGCGGCGCCCAGGCGGCGGGCGAGCGTTGGTCGGGGGCTTGCGCTTCGAGCGCGTCGACGCCGCGCTCGCGCAACACGGCGGCGCTCTCGAACACCAGGCAGCGCGCGGGCTCGAGCACGCCGCGCGCGATCGGCTGACCGTGCGCGAGCAGCACGTAGCCCTTCTCGGGCAGGCGCGACGTGGGATCGACGACGCTGAACTCCGGCAGGCGCACGCCCAGCTCGCTCGAGAGGTTCTTGAACAGCTCGGCGACCTGGACCCGCAGTCCGCGCGCGGCGAGCGCGTCGTCCGGCGTGAGCAGCGGCCGCAACTGCGCGTGCACCTCGAGCGTGAGCGCGCGCGGCGCGAAGCTCTGGGCCGCTCGTTTGGGCGCAGGCGCGGCGCCCTGTGCTGCGGAATTGGCGTTGGCGGCGTCGCTCGCCTTGGCGCGCTGCGTCATGTAGCGCGCGCGCAGACTCACCACGCCCAGCAGCGCCGACAGCGCGAGCAGCGTGAAGCGCGGAAAGCCCGGCACGAACGCCAGCCCGAAGGTGATCGCGGCGGATACGCCGACCACTAGCGGGTTGCCGAAGAGCTGGCTGGTCATCTCGCGCGCCAGGCCCGAGTCCTCCGGCCGGTCCGTGGCCGCGACGCGCGTCACGACGATGCCGGCCGCGACGCTGATGAGCAGCGCCGGGATCTGCGAGACCAGCCCGTCGCCGATGGTGAGCAGCGAGTAGAGCTGGGCCGCATCGCCCGCGCTCAGATCGTCGCGCGTCACGCCGACGATCAAGCCGCCGATGATGTTGACCAGCGAGATCACGATGCCCGCGATGGCGTCGCCCTTGACGAACTTCATCGCGCCGTCCATCGCGCCGTAGAGCTTGGACTCGCGCTCGAGCGCCGCACGGCGGCTGCGCGCCTGGTCCTGCGTGATGAGCTGCGAGCGCAGGTCGGCGTCGATGCTCATCTGCTTGCCCTGCAGCGCGTCGAGCGTGAAGCGCGCCGAGACTTCGGCCACGCGCTCGGAGCCCTTGGCGATCACCACGAACTGCACGATCGTGAGCACCAGGAACACCACGCCGCCCACCACGTAGTCGCCGCCGACCACGAACTCGCCGAAGGCCGTGATCAGCGCGCCCGCGTCGCCTTCGAGCAGGATCAGGCGCGTCGAGCTGACGTTGAGCGAGAGGCGAAAGAGCGTCGTGAGCAACAGCAGCGTCGGAAAGGCCGGCAACTTGCTCGCGTCGGTGACGTAGATCGAGGCCAGCAGGATCGTGAAGCTCAGGCTGAGGTTCACGCCCAGCAGCAGGTCCATCGCCGCCGGCGACGCGCCTATCACCAGCACGCCGACGACGCACACCACGGCTGCCGCGAGCAGCAGGTCGCTGGCGAGGTTCGCGAGGGGCAAGGGCCGCGGTGCGGCGAGCGGCGTGCGCGGGCGGTTCGACATGTCGAGCTCTGGGGGCGGGGCGGAGGTTCACGGCAGGAGGGGACCGCGGGCCTCGCGCCCACGGTCCACTCCGCACTCGGCCGCGCTACGCCGCGTCAGCGCTCGTCGATGTCTCGCTGCGACCCAACAGCCGCTCGCTCAGCTCGTCCGTCGTGAATCCGGTGACGTCGAACAGCAGCTCTTCCGCCGCATCGCGGTCGATCGAGCCCCTGTCGTGCCAGTGCGCCGCGAGCTGCGCGAAGTCGTACAGCGACTCGTGGCCGGGAACTCCGCGGAACTGCTCGCCGACGTAGCGCTCGGCCATCGAGAGCAGCGCCTGCGCGCCGATCTTCTTGGTGTCGACGCCGATCGCGACGAGCTCGAGCGAGTCGCGCAGCAGCGCGTCGAGGCCCGCGTCGCCCGTGACGCCATCGAGCAGCGGACGGATGCGCTCCGCGGCTTGCGCTGCGCTCAACTGACCGCCCTCGATCTGTTGCGCCAGACGCTCGAGTTGACGCCGCGCCGAGCCCTGCGGCAGCTCGAACACCAGCGGCGCGAGCGCGGAGTAGAGCTGCTGCGCCGAGATCTTCTCGCCGTCGACGACCTTGGCGGTGATGGAGAGACCTTGCTTGATCGCGTGGTCGAGCACCGCATCGCCCGTCGAGCCGATCCAGGGCGAGATCGCGCCGACCACGGCGCCCGCGTCGAGCTTGCCCGTGTCGATCACACCCGCTGCGGCGTTCGCCGTGGCGAGCACGCCCTTGGTCGTGGCCGATGCGCCCGGCCCCATGAACCAACCGCCGACGGCCGAGACGAGCTGTTGCGCCTTGACCTTGCCGGTCGCGATCCAGCTCGCCGCGGTCTGCAGCGTCGTCGCCGCCGCGGATGCGATCCAACCGACGCCGGGAATGGCCCAGCCGTACTGCGCGATCGGCCCGAGCACCTTGGCGATGTCCTTGAGGTTGCTCTGCACCCAGCCGCGCAGTCCGCCGCTCTTCTTGTAGTTGTAGGAGACGAACGCGCCGGCCTGCTCGTTGAACTCGAACACGTAGCGGCGCTTGCTGCCCGAGCGCAACTTGATCGGACTGCCGCGCGGATCGGCCATGAAGCGCTGGAACTGCTGCGCGTAGTCGCCGATGAACTCGCCGGCCCACTGCGAGACCTTGGGATCGGCGAGGCCGTTGTCGCCGGTGCGCGAGGGCAGGTCCTCGACCGGCCAGCCCATCTGCAAGCTCATCGCGGCGAGCTGGCGGTTCTGTTCGGGGCTCAGGCCCGTGTTGCGCAGCCGCACGAAGCCGTGGTCCTTGCTGAAGGCGAGGAAGCCGTGCTCGCTGTCGCCCAGTCCGCCGTTGCGCTCGACCGCGGCGGCGACCTGCGCGAGCCACGGTTCCGAAGTGAAGTTCGCGACGCCGGCCTTGGCGATCTGCGCGACCTCGGGCGGAGTGCCGACGGCGCCGTTCACGTACGCAGGCTGCTCGTCGCTCACGATCAGCGGCACGTCGCCGCTGCCGTAGGCGAAGGCCTCGAGCCCGACGGGCGGAGCGCTGATGTCGGCGGGCGGTTGGCTGCGGTACAGCTCGAGCCGAGCGTCGACGTTCGGATCGAGGTACGCGTCGAGCAGCTTGGCGTCGAGCGCCTGGCCGTCCGTGCGCTGGAGCTCGGGCAGCCACGACAAGTCGCCGCGCGCCGCGCGCTGGCGGAAGGCGCCGATGCGGTCGGCGTCGTAGCTCTCGCCGAGCACGGCTTGCATGGCCTCGTGCCAGCGGTCCTTGTCTTTCGCGAGCGTGGTGAAGCGCTCGTCGGGCTGCTCGCTCGCGGCCGCGTCGTCGGGTTGCGGCGTGTCGGTGCTTGCTGCGTCCACGTCGGTCGTCGCCGACGGGTTCGGAGAAGTCTGCGCTGCCGCAGTGGAGTTGGCGGGCGCCGGCGGCGGCTGCGTGGTGTGCTGCTTGTGGATCGTGAGGCTCATGGCGATGGCGGGGTTGAAGGTTTCGGACCCCGCAGTGATCGCTCGCCCCGCCGGTTCGTTGCGCTCGCAGCGCTTCGCGAAAACAGCGCGAGCCGGCCCCGCAGTGCGGAACCGGCTCGCGCGGAGTCGTGGCTCACCGATCAAGCGCGCAGGTTGCGCACCGTGGCCATCTTCGCGTCGTGGTCGTTCTTCGACAGGTTGGTCATCATCTGGCTGAACTGCTGCATCATCTGCGTCAGTTGCTGGACCTCGAACTGCAGGCGTTGCAGCTCGGTGTCGAAGTCGCGGTGCGAGAGTTCGTCCAGCGCCGCCTTGCCGCCGAGCGACTCGAATTCGGCGCTCAGCTCGGACTTCTGGCCCTCGAGCGTCGACTTGCGGCTCTGCAGCTCGGACTTCACTTCCGGCGTGACGTTCGGATCCGCCAAGCGCTGCGCGATGTTCGAGAGTTCGTCGCTGACCTCCGTCAGGCGCTGGTCGATGCGGCTCAAGTTGTTCTTCTTCGTGCGCATCTGACCGATCTTCTCGAGCTCGCTGACCGAGTCCTCGAGCGACTTGTTGAGCCGCCCCATGATGACGAACAGCCGCGTGTAGACGTCCATGCCTTCGGTGCTGCGCAGCGTCGGCTCGACCACGCTCTGGAAAGCGCCGTTCGACAGCTCGATCTGGCTCTGGCCACGCATCCCGTCGAGCAGGCGCTCGAACTGCGTGCTGATCAGCTCTTCGCCCGTCTCGCGCGAGAGCAGATCGTCGATCGAGCGCTCGGCGTAGAGCACGATGCCGTCCTCGACTGCGGCGTCGACGTCGGCGGCGTTGAAGCCCAGCTCGCCGAACACCGGCTCGGCCGCGCTGTGGATGCCCTCGACGCTGAGCACGTTGTCGCCGTTCATCACGTGAAGCTTCTCGACCCACGAGACGTTGCCCTGCGCCTCGGTCGGCTCGATGGTGAGCTTGGTGCCGTCGGGCAGGTCGATCGTGAGGTTGTCCTGCGTGAACATGAACTTGTCGCCGTCGCCGGTCCACAGGTGCGGATCGCCCCAGGCCTCGACATACGAGCCGCACTCGCGGTCGCGGATCGAAACCTTGTCCTTGGTGACGGTGATGTCGTAGCGCTCGGTCTTGATCACGTTGCCCTCGCGCGAGATGCGGGGCTTGCGGCCCTTGCCCGAGCCGCAGCCGGAAGCGCGCGGGGCCTCGCCCATCCAGTCGGGGCGGAAGAAGTTGACCGAGTCTTGGGCGGAACGCAGGGCGCGGTTGAGTCGCATGGTTTCGAGTCTCTCTGTGGAAGGAAGGTCGCAGGCGCGACGCTGGTTGTTGGTTGGCGGCTGACAGTCAGCGCCGAGCCCGTCGTTCTGCGCGAGCTCGCAACGCTTATCGAGGCCCGCTCGCGTGCGTTGCGCCCCGCGGCGCGTTCAGCTCGCGTGCGAGTCGTTCTCGCGCCGCCAAGACACGCTGCGGCCCTGCGCTTGCGCCTGCGCCTCGGCCCAGCGCAGCACTTCGACGGCGGCGATGAACAGCTCCTCGGGGATCTGGCTGTCGAGCTCGAGCTGGAATACGGCGCGCGCGAAGGGGATGTCGTAGACGATCGGAATTCCGTGGGCGCGCGCGACGTCCTCGATCTTGAAGGCCAGCTCGTCCTGGCCTTTTGCGATCACACGCGGCGCGCCATCGAGCTCGGGGTCGTAGCGCAGCGCGCAGGCGATGTGCGTGGGGTTGCGCGCCACCAGGTCGGCCTTGGGAACCTGGTCGAGCATGGCGCTCTCGAGGATCTCCAGGTGCAGTTCGCGCCGCGCGTGGCGCAGGTGCGGATCGCCCTCGTCGTCCTTGTACTCGCGCTTGACCTCGCTGTGGCTCATGCGCTGGCGGCGCGCGAAGTTCCAGCGCTGGTAGGCGAGGTCGACGACGCCCAGGGCGAGCGCGAAGGCCGCGGTCCAAGCCGCGAGCACGCCCAGCGCGCGCGCGGTGACGAGCGCCGCTTCGAGCGGGGCGAGCGCGTGCAACGAGAGCAGCTGCGCGAGTTCGGCGCGCGCGACCAACGCCGCGAGCCCGCCGACGCCGCCGAGCTTGAGCGCCGACTTGGCGAGCTCGATGTAGGTCTCGCGCGTCGCGAACAGGCGCTTGAAGCCCGCCACGGGGTTGAGGCGCTCGAGCTTGGGCGTCAGCGGCTCGAGCGACAGCACGGGGCCGACCTGGAGGTAGGTGAAGGCGAGCGCGCACCCGCACAGCACGATCAAGAGCGGCGCACAGGCGCTCGCAGCCCGCTCGGCGCAGCGTCCGAGCGCGTCGATCAGCTCGCCACTGCTCAAGTGCGGCCGCGCCGCGGCGTGGAAGCTCTCGAGCGCGTTCGCGTGCAGCGTGCGCGCCAGCTGCGGCCCCGCGTACGCGACGCCCGCCGCCGCAACCGCCAGCAGCAGCGCCGCCGTCAAGTCGCTCGAGCGCGCCACCTCGCCGCGCTCGCGCGCCTTGCGCAGCTTCTTGGGCGTCGCCTCCTCGGTCCGTTCCTGTCCGTCGTCGGCTGACATCTGCGCGTGTCGCTCAGGGGCTCTGCGCTCGCGGCGTCACGCGCCAAAATGCGGCCGGCCGCTCGAACGCTCGACGGCGTTCGCGCGGCCGGACGAGATGCGAGTCAGCGCCCTCAGGGGCCCTGATCGAGCGACCTCAGAATGCCGTGCAGCTCGGCAGTCTCGCGTCTGCTTTGCGAGCGAACGGGTCGGACTGAGCGAGGACGGATATCGATGTAGTTGAGTCTGACGAGGTGATCCAGACCAGCGGAGTCCTTGTGCTGATCGCCGTAGTGAACGGCGACGAGCAGACCGTCGATCGGGTCACCGCCCTCGCTGCGAACTTGCTCGCGGAAGCGGTCCATGACCGCCGGCTCCAGCAGTCGCTCGACGCGATCGATCCCCATCGAAACGAGAACAGCGTCGACCGACTGGCTTGGGAACACCCATGCTCCGCTGGTCGCGAGCTGATCGAGGACGCCGGCCTCAACGGCCGCGGCGACGTCCACAGTGAGCTCCACCTCATAGTTGCGGCGTTCGCCCTCGAACAGTTTTCGCACGGTCTCGAGAGTGATCTGTCCCTCCGACGCCAGGGAATCCACCGTGCGATCCGTCAGCGCGACACGAATCGGGTTCTCACGCACCACCAGAGCGAGCTTCTGACCCTCAAGCGAACCACCACCCGTTTGGAACTCGTGAACGAGGTTGGCCGCAGCCTCGCTGGCAAGCGACTCGGTCAGCGAGCCAATGTTGTGCTCAGGCAGCGAGCAGCAGCTCGACGCGACCCAGGCCGCGGTGGCGCCGAGCAGAAGCTGAATCCAAGCAGTTCTCATGGGCGTCTGCGTCCGTAAGTGGAACTCGACTCGGCCTCAGCGCGAGAAGGTCGTCGACAGCGCGTAGGCGACGCGCAGATCGACTTGGGCGTTGGTGCGGACCTTGATGTAGTACGTGGCGCCCGCGCTGACGGAGATCATCCGCGAGTCGGCGTGTCCCGCGTGCGATCCGCCGTGCTGGAGGTGCTTGTCGCCCGCGTCGACGATCTCCCACTCGATCGTGCCGCCGGCCTTGGGCGGGTTGCCGTTGCGCAGTTCGATCGTCACGTAGCCGTCGACGGGCGACGTGAAGCGGAAGTAGTCGTTGGAGTCGCCGCGGCGGCCGATGTCGGTGTTGCACACCGCGCCGATCTGCACCTCGCGAGCGGTGGCCAGCGTGTCGCCCTCGGGGTCGGCGCCGCTCGAGCGCTGGGCCGACGCCGCGGTGGGCTGTGAGGCGATCGGAACATCGGGGGACGTGTTCCCCGCGACACTGCCGATCGGACGGAAGATGCCCTCGGCCTCGCCGCGCGAGATGTCGCTGACGCCGATGATCGGCGCCGTGGGCATCGGGCGCATGTCGACGTAGGTGATGCGCACCTTGAAGTCGAGCGACTTGCTGCGCTTGACCTGGTCGCCGGAGTGCGTCGCGATCAACAGGCCGTCGAGGGTCTGCTGGCCGGCCTCCGCGCGGATGCGCTCCTTGAACTGGTCGAAGGTCTCGGGCACGAGCAGCTGCTGCGCGTCGCGAATGCCCATGGACTGAAGGATCGAGTCGATGGACGCGGAGGCGAACACGTGCGCGCGCGCCGGCATCAAGGTCTGGACGACGCCCTCTTCGACGGCGGACTTGATGTCGGCGGTCAGCTCGACTTCGTTCTGCTCGTAGGTTTCGGTGCCGACGGCGGAGTTGATCAGGTCGCCCAGGCCGAAGCTGGCGCCTGAGGGCGCCTCGCGACGCGTCACCGGCATCGCCATGCGGATCGGCTGCTGGCGCACGATCAGGGCGAGCTTCTGTCCTTCGATCGTGCCCCCGCTGCGGGCGAACTGATCGACGACGCGAGCCGCAGCTTCTCCGGACAGCTCGGTGGCGATCGTGGCGACGTTCTTGTCGCTGTCCTTGGCGGCGGCGGGGCCGGTCTGGCAGGAAGGCAGCGTTCCGACCGCAGTGAAGGCGAGCAGGGCGACGAAGGCTGAAGCGGGATGGAGCGTGAGTCTCATGGACGGGTTGTGGGAGCGAGTGGGGGAATTCTGGGTGGACAGTTCGCACAGGGGCGCAGGTCCGCGGCCCCCACGCGGCAATCGGGGCGTCAACCGTCGATCACGACGAGCACGACGCCGTCCTTCGGCGTCGCGCCTTCCTGGGCGGCGACGACGGAAGGCGAGAGCGCGCGCAGCCGCGAGCGCAGTTGGTTGGGGAGCGCGTTCGAGTTCTCCATCAGCGCTTCGAGCTCCATCGCCGCCGCCTCGGCGCCCTTGCCGGCGATGATCCGCAGGCGCGTCTTGCTGGCGTCGCGTCGCGCCGGCTCGGCGTCACCGGTTGGCGCCGTGGCTTCGACAGCGCACTTCGAGCTCGGCCGTCGCTCGTTCAGCGCGGCCGCGAGCTCGCGCGCCAGCTCTTCACCTCGGGCGCCGCTCGCGCGCAGCTCGATCCGCGCTGTGGCGAGGGCTTGGGGGATCGGATCGGCGTCGGTCGGGCTCGCCAAGCCCTTGGGCACGGCGAAGAGCAAGCGCTCGGGTTCGACAGGCGTGACCTTCCTCAGCACCTTCGAGTTGATCGCGTCGGCGACATCGCCGCGCAGGCGCGACTGAACGCGGCGCAGGGCGACGATGGTCTTCGGGCCGCCGCCGAGGCGCGTGGACGGCGCCGAGGGCGACATCGCAGTCGTGTCGAGCAGCGTGGCTCGCAGCTCGAGTGAATCGCCGAGCTTCGCGACGCGGAACTGCACCACGAACTCGGGCTCTTCGAGGTTGAAGCTCGTGATGCGCGGATCGGGGCTGCGGGCGTCGAGCGTGCTGCGCTCGAGCGGCGGGAACGTCTCGTCCGTGAGCTGCACGGTGAAGCCCAGCTCCGCAGCGACGCCCACCAGGCTCTCGTTGATCGCGCGGCCGAGCTCGAACGCGCTCGCGCGCTCGACGTTGGCCCAGCTCCAGTAGTTGAGCGTGCGCCGGGCGAGCTCGTACGACTCGAAACTCTGGCCGCCGAGCACCGCGAGCGTCACACGCAGTTCTCCGCCGCCTTTCCGCAGCGCCTGATCCGCATCGACACCCAGTTTGGCTGCTTGTTCGAGGATGCGGCCCTTCTCTGCGATCATCTCGTTCCACACCTGCGCGAACAGCGCGCCCACCTCCTTGGTGGCTTCCGACTCGAACGGCATCAGCCGCAGCCGCCGGCCGCGCAGCGCGTCTTGCCCGGCGAGCACTTGGCGCATCAAGCCCTCGAGCGCGTCGCACAGCAGCGTCTCGCCGTCGAGCTTCGGCTCGGGGAGTGTGACCTTGGACTCCTGGGCCAGGGCGCCCTCCAGCACGCCGGCGAAGTCCTGTGTGAAGATCACCACAGGCTCGATCGGTGCGCTGCGACCGCTGGCGTCGACGACATTCGCTTCGACGAAGAGCTGGCCGAGCAGCGAGTTGTAGACAAAGCGCGGTTGCACGACGCCCGCGAGGTCGAGCTTCTCGAGCACGCTGGGCGCGATCTCGGGCTCGAAAACCCACGCGAGGGCGACGTTCGATTCTTCAGCACGCTTGAGCGCCGACTTCAACGGAGTTTGACCCGTGAAGACCGCGCTCAACGCTGCCCACAGACTGTCGGACAGCGCGTTGAGCTCACCGAGTTGGTCGAGCACCGGCAGCACGAGCAGCTTGCGATCGCCCGGACCCACGCCCACTTCGCCTTGCTCCTTCGCCGCGCGGCAGCGGGCGAGCAAGGTCGTCAAGGCCTCGTTCAAGGCGCGGCGCAGCAGTTCTTCGCGCTTGCTCTCGTCCCACGCGATCGAACGTGCTTCGCGCGACCCCCCGAAAGGGATCGTGGGCGGCTGCGCGTGTCGCGACTGCGCTTCGAGGAACTCTGGGAGGCAGTGTTCGCGATCGAAGCGCACGAGGCCGCTGTCGAAGTCGAGCGCCAGCTCGTCGGTGCGCTGCGCCTGGATGCGCACCTCGATCGACTTGCGGTGCCGCTCGTCGGTTCGTTCGCGCACCGCGCCGCTGATGACCAGGCCCGCTTGCATGCGGCGGGCGAGGTCGAGCGCGCTCGCAGAGTCGATTAGCAGCGACTCGCCGTAGTACCAACTGTTGAGCAGCGAGCGGAGCGAGGACCCGTAGACGACCGTGGCCCCGCGCGGCGCGCTCTCGCGCAGCCAGTCGACGATCTGCTCGGAGAAGGCCGAGTTCGTGCCCTCCGGCCGCATGGGCGGCGCGAGGAACACCAGCTCGTTCGAGAGCAGTCCAGCGCTGCGCAGCGACTCCCACTCGCGCCAGATCGCCTGGCCGTGAGCCTTCAGCGCCTCGACGGGGCTCGGATCGCGCTTCTCAGCGTGGGCCGGGTGGTCGCCGCCTTTGGGCGGTGTCTCGTTCTGCGTGGCCGAGGAGGTTGCGCATGCGAGCAAGGTCAACGAACACAGAGCGATCGACAATCGAACCAGCATGTAGGGGGCTCCAGAGCGCGACGAAGCGAGCGCGAATCGCGCTCAACGCGAGTAGGGGATCGGCAGCACGCCCACACGGCGCGCGGCGGAGATCCACATCACGAGGTGCTGGCCGTCGCCCTCCTTCGCGAGCGCGGCTTGCAGGTGCTTTTTCCCGGCGCCGAGCGCGGCCTCGAAGCCTCCTACGAGCTGATTCACGAACTCGCGCGGCGCGAGCGCAGCGTCTGGAATCGAAGCCCCGAGCGCCGTCGTCTCGATGCAGACCAACTTGTCCGGAGCGAGGGACCCATCGAGCGAGAACGCCACCAGGCAATGGCCGGGCACGAGCACCAGCGCGCTTTCGATGCCGAACTTCTGCAGCGCTGAGGCGAACAGCACGCTGCCGTCGACGCAGTTGGCCTGCTCGTTGTCCCAGGACTCGTCGATGAAGCGCACGTGCTGGTCCATCACCGCCGGCGTCGACTCGCCGACGCCGGAGGCCGTGATGCTGCTGTAGTGGATGCCCTGCTTGACGAACGTCGCCCACAACGCGACGGCTTGACCGAGCACATCTTCGGGCCGTTTCGTCTGGTAGCCGGTCCACGCGTCGATGTAGCCCGACTCGATCGCCGACTTGCCGATGCGATCGACGAGCGGGTGGTCCTCGTTCACGTAGGCCGCGAACATCCAGTTCCAGTCGAGCAGCGTCGGTTTCGCGGGATCCACGACCCACACGAACGGACAGTCGTTCACCGACGCCACGCGCGTGCCGAGCACGATGCGTTCAGCCGGCGCGCCGTCGATCGACACGTCGAACACGAGGTCGGCCGGCCGCGACTGACGCACGCGAGCGAGCTCGCCGTACTTGAAGCGCAGCTTGGGGAAGTAGAGCCCGCCGCTCTCGCCAGACGGAACCTCGAAGGTGTCGTCCGACGGCTCCAGCAGGTCCGGGCACTCGACATGGACTTGCATGCGCGAGCCCGCCGCAGCGTTGGCCCAGCGGATCGCCACGAGCCCGGGAACTCCGGCCAGGGCGCTCACGTCCACGTTCGCGGTGGCGAGCACGAACGAGGGGTAGAGCACGTTGTCGGTGACGACCAGCGGCTGCCAGGCGGCGTTCCCACCAGCCGGCGCGGGACGCGACGGCTTCGCGGGATCCTCGGGCCGCTCTGCACTGCGCTTCTTGAAGAGGTACAGCGTCAGATCGTTCCAGCGCCGCGTCGTGAACGAGTAGCGCTCGCGCTCGAGTGACTTTCCGATGCGCTCGTCGAGCTCCTCGGCGAGTTGGGCGTGCAGTGCGAGCTCGTCGCTGCGCAAGCGCAAAGACCAGAGCGAGAAGTGGTCGTCGAGCTCGAGCGCGAACTCGTGTGGACGGCCGTCGCCCGCGCCCGCTGGCGCAGGCAGGCGCACGATGCCGGGCTCGCTGCGGTACTCGGCGTCGGGCAGGCGCTTCAACGAGCCGGGCACGACGCCCTCGAGCTCGGAGGCGAGCTCGATCAGGTTCTCCTCGAAGTCGCGGGCCGGATCGTCGATCAGCACCGCAAAGCGCGACTCCAGGCCGCGTTCGAGCAGCTCGCGCACGTGCCGCTCGACTGCGGCGGCGGCGAGCGTCACGAACTCGTTCGCGCGTTCGCGCAGCACGGTTTCCACAGCGACGTCGAGCGAGCTCGTGAACACCGGTTGACGCGTGGTGAGCTCGGTCGAGACGAGCGGGAACGAGCGTGCGCCTTGCACGAGGTTCGCCGCCAGTTCGATGCGCGGCTGCGCCGACCAGCGGTTCTCGTCCTCGATAATTGGGTTGGGCTGCTTGAACGCGCCGTCGATCCAGCGGTAGGAGAGCACGACCGCTAGATCGCTCTGCGCGCGAGCGGAGATCTGGGCCGCGTCGCTGGCCGTGCTGAAGTTCGAGTCGAGCAGCAGGCCCGCGCGCTGCGCGCCCGAGATTCCGGCGCGAGCGTTCGACAGCTCGCTCGTGAGCGGCGTGGCGACGAGGCGCTCGAGCGTTGCGCCGAGCGCCGCGCTGCGCGGGCCTTCGAACGACCAGTCGTGGCCGACGGCGACCGAGAACTGCGTCCAGGTCGGCGCAGTGACGCGTTCGGGCGGCTGCGCGGCGGCGGTGGTCGGTTGGGTGGGGCTGGACGGCTCGCTCGCTCCCGGCGCGGCTGGCCCCGCGGCGGCGCTGGTCCACGCGCCACGACCGAAGTAGGCCGCACCGGCGACGAAGAGCACGACGCCCGCGGCCACGGACAGACTCCGCTTGCGCGAGAGCGCGGCCTTCGGCTTCGTGCGCCCGTCGGGGGCCAGACCACTCGTCGCGCCCGTCTCCGACGTGCTCGCGGCCGCGCTGAGCGCCCGCGCGAACTCACCCGCGCTCGCGAAGCGCTCTTCGCGGTTCTTTTCGAGTCCGCGCAGCAGCACGGCGCGCACGGCGGCGCTCACGTGGCGCGCGTCGGCGGGGAACGAGACCGGCTCGGCCATGTGCTTCATCGCGATGGCCTGTGGCGAACTCGCTTCGAAGGGCAGGCGCCGCACGATCAGCTCGTAAGCCATCGCCGCGAGCGCGTACACGTCCGCGCGCCCGTCGAGCGGCAGGCCCGCGAACTGCTCGGGGCTCATGTAGTTGGGCGTGCCGACCGCCAGGTTGGTCTGCGTGCGCAGGTTCGCGTCGTCGAGCAGCTTGGCGATGCCGAAGTCGGCGAGCAGGGCGCGCCCCTGTGCGTCGAGCAGCACGTTCTCGGGCTTGACGTCGCGGTGCACGATGCGCCGCTCGTGCGCGAAGTCGAGCGCGGCTGCGATGTCGGCGACGATGCTCGCGATCTGCTCGAGCTCGAGCGCGGGGCCTTCCTTGCGCCGCTGCGCGAGCGAACCGGCCGCCAGGCGCATCACGATGTAGCAGCGACCGTCCTGCTCGCCGTAGTCGTAGACCGGCAGCACGTTCGGGTGCTCGAGCGAAGCCGCGGCGCGCGCCTCGCGCTCGAAACGCGCCTTGAAGTCCGAGGCCCCGGGATGGCGCGGGTCGAGCACCTTGACGGCCACGTCGCGCTCGACCGACTCCTGGCGCGCGCGGTAGACCGAGGCCTGGGCCCCGCGGCCGAGGAAGGAGAGCAGTCGATAGCCGCCGAGATTCGAGCCGAGGAGATCGTCGTTCACCCGCCGAGCAGGGGCGCGGACCCACGCGACTCACGCGCGGATTTCGGGCGTCGCTCGCGCGCTCACCATTCGGTCGGCGCGCGATCGCGGAAGAAGCCGCCGTTGGGGCCGCCGGCGGGCAGCGTGGCGAGCCAGACGATCGTGTCCGCGCCCTCCTCGGGCGAGCGATCGGCGTCGGCGCCGCCCATGCGCGTGCGCACCCAGCCCGGGCAGCAGGCGTTGACCATGACGTCGCCGGACAGTGAGCGGGCCAGCGAAACGGTCAACGCGTTGAGGCCGGCCTTGCTGATCGAGTAGCTCGCCGGCCCGTCGAGGCCTTCGGCGAACGCGCCCCAGCCCGACGAGACGTTCACCACGCGCCCGTAGCCGCGCTCGACCATCGCTGGCACGAACGCGCGGCAGGTCCACAGCGCGCCGAGCAGGTTGATGTCGAGCGCGGCGCGGAACTCCTTGGAGCTGCTCGAGAGCACGTCGCCCTGGAACAGCACCGCGCCGTTGTTGACGAGCACGTCGACGTCGATGCCCGCGCTGCGCAGCCGGCCTGCGCAGTTGCTCACCGAGCGCTCGTCGGCGAGGTCGAGCGCTTCGCCGCGCACTTCCAGCCCCGCCGCCGCGAGTTCGCTCGCCGCAGCCGCCGCATCGGCCGCACGCCGCGCCGTGAGCACCACGGCCAGCCCTTCGCGCGCCAGGCGTTCGCACACCGCTCGCCCGATGCCCCGATTGCCGCCCGTCACCAGCGCTGTTCTCCGGATCTTCACGATGGTCCTCCTGCGAAGCTCTTTCCGCTGCGCGCGAGCATAGAACCACGCCGCATGCGCTCGCCGCGCGCGCTGCACTTGCGGCCCCGGCCGTCCTGGGTTTGGCTAGACGTGAGGCCTGCGCCACTTGATCGCTCGGTTGGCGCGCCTAGCCTTACCACGCCATGAACATGCCAAGCGTGCTCGCGCAGCCGGCGCTCGTGCTCAACGAGTCGTGGGCTGCGATCCACACCGTCACGGTGCGGCACGCGCTTCGTCTGATGTTCACGGGGGCCGCCAAGGCGGTCGCGCCGCAGACCTACGAAGTCCACGGCTTCGAGTCGTGGATGGAGCTCTCGGTCCAGCCGCACGAACCCTGCATCTCGACGGTGCGCCTGCGCATCAAGGTGCCCGAAGTGATCGTGCTGACGCACTACAACGGCATGCCCAACCCGGCGGCCGTGTTCAGTCGGCGCAACCTGTTCCGGCGCGACCACAACCAGTGCCAGTACTGCGGCGTGCGTCCGGGAACCGCGGAGCTGTCGATCGACCACGTCTTCCCGCGCTCGCGCGGCGGCAAGAGCTCGTGGGAGAACTGCGTGCTGGCCTGCATGGACTGCAACCGCCGCAAGCGCGATCGCACGCCCGAAGAAGCGGGCATGCGGATGCTCAAGAAGCCCGAGAAGCCGCGCTGGTCGCCGGTGCTCGAAGTGCCGGTGGGCCGCGTAAAGCAGAGCTGGGAGCGCTTCGTCAGCGAGGCGTACTGGAACGTCAAGCTCGAGGAGTGAGCGCGCGCAGGGCCGGGAACGCCCGGTCACGCGCTCCTCACGCTTTGGACTAGAGGTTCGCTGTCGAGTGGCTGGCGAGTGCCCCACGTTGGCCTCGGTGAGCGGGTTGGCGGGCCGTCCGAGGCGCGCTCGGCGGGATGCGGGAACGCGGCGCAGGCGGAGGCGTGAACTGCGCGCGTGAGCCCCCTGAAACAAGCGGCCGCGCGGGGCGTCGAGGCTCGGGGTGTCGCGCAAGGCGCGTGGGTCGTTCATCGATCAAGGCCGCTAGCCCAGGCGCACGCGCTCCATGTGTGTTCCGGGCAACGGCCGCATGGATACGCAACCCTCGCCGGCCAAATGTCGACCGCGATCAACTCGACGCTCGCCGAGTCAGCGGCTCGAACGAGAACGACCCACGCTTCGTTGCGCCGCCGCCCGAATTTTCGTTTCGGGTGAAACTTCGCCGCGCAGTTGACGGGACTCCAGGCGCTCGCCTCCACGACAACCCCGACATCCGGACAATCACATGTTCAAGCTGATGAGTTTCTCCCTCGCTGGCCTGGCTGCAGTCTCCATTCTCCCCGCGTTCGAGATCGGCGCGGCTCGGCCCGATCCGGCGTCGCAGATCGCAGCCGTCTCCGGCGGAGTGCTGCATTCGTCGCTCCGCCAACACATCGAGCCCACCCAAGCACCGGCTGAGGTGATTTCCGCGCCGATGATCTCACCCGCCGGCGACGAGCCCGCGGGGTGCGGTTTCAGCTACGAGGAGCAGGTCGCCGTAGGCGTCGGAGACGTCTACTACTACCCCGTCGATTTCGAGACGGAAGAAGATGCGAACGAGTGGATGGATGTGGAGCAGAACCAGGAGCTCCTCGAGCGACTGTGGCTTGAAGAATTGACCCAACACCTGCCGTGCGGTCTGTGCTGGGATCTCGTGCCTTGCCGCAAGTGGTGTTGGTACACCGAGGGCGCTTTCGGCATCGGGGCGAGTCAGTTCTTGCCGGCGGGCACTTGGCGCGTGCGCATCGAGTGCACCGCACCGGCGAAGATCCTGGTCACGTGCATGCCTTGTCCCTTCTGAATGGGATAGGTCAACTTCAACGATAGCGGCCTCCCCGAGTTCGTCGGGCGCGAGTCTTGTTCGAGCTGCGAGGAGGCTCCTGGCTTCGCGCGCCGATTCATCGGCGCTGCCCCCTAACGCCAATCGTTGGCCTCGGTGAGTGGTTTGACGACCCGTCGAACGCGCGCTCGAGCCGTGGCTCGGGCGCGTTGCATTTCACCGGGCCTGATCGCCAGCGCGGGTTGCGTGCGAGGAGCGTGCTCGGATGCGTGGGGAGCGCGGCTTGGGCGAATTCGAGCAGCTTGCATGAGCGCTCTGGCGCAAGTCTCGGCGCAGGGCAGGTCGGCTCGTAGGCCTTCCCGAGGTGCTCCCACTGCGTGGGGTTTGAGTCCGCGCATCAACCTGCGCCACATCAGCGATTATGCGGTGCATTCACGGGCAAAGTGAGAACGATAGACCTGCGCTCGCGCCGACGCTATGCGTCGATAGCGGGTCGCGAACCCAGGCCTGCGCCCACACCGTTTGACCGGCAACGAATGACGCGCCGATGGCGCTGGGGTTGTTTGCCCGGACGCGGTTCCAGTCGACGCGCACGGATCCGTCGCAGGCGCCAGCCGATCCATGCCTCGTCGTCACGCAGCGCAACCGACTGCACGACTCTCGCGTAGAACGCTGGCGGGGTGACCGCGCTGAAGGTGTGCGCGAGTCCCCACTGATTCGCGCCGCCCAGGTGGCATTGGAACAGATGCGCGAGCCCGCCGCGCCGATCGTGGACCATCAGCGTGTCACCGACCAGATTCAGCGAGAAACCGAAGTCAGTCTGCGTAGTTCCGGGACCGGGCCCGCCTAGTCGGTCGATGCGCTTGATCTTGCCCCATGCGCCCGGACCGCCGATGTCGCGTCCGAATACGTAGACCGCGCCAACCCAAGGGAATCCGAAGTAGGGCCCGGCGACCGCGATCGTGTCGGAGTCGACAGCGATGGCGCGCCCGAGATCATCTCCGCTGCCGGCCGGATAGTCGTCGTTGTGGAGCGTCGCCACGCGTCCCCATGTGTCGACTCCGCCAGCGTTGCGCTCGAGCACATGCGCGACGAACAATCCTGGCGCGGAGGTATCTTTGCAAGCGATGACTGCCACGTCGCCATCGAGCACGACGGTGCGGCCGAACAGCGTGTTGCCCGGCGGCGCAGTCAGAACGCGTGAAAGCGTCCACGCATGCGCGTTCACGGGATCGCGTCGGTAGACGAACGCTGCGCCGCAATCGCCCATTCCCGCGAATCCCCAGCCCGGTGATCCGATTAGTGTGACTTCGCCCGATGTCGCCACGCTCGAGGCGAACACTTCCAAGGCCGCGTTCCCCGGGGCGGTCAGGCCAGCGACTTCTTCGGGCGCGCACTGCGAACGTGCGACTCCTCCTAGTAGCAAGACGCAAGCGGAGAATCGGACTTGTTTGGACATGGTTCTCCATCCCAGTCGCGGGGTCCGCCCTTGACCCGCGTGGCTCGAGGTTTCTAAACGGCGTTTCGCGAACTAGCGCCGCACGGTTCGTGCGCTCAAAGCCTCCCGGCGAGACGGGTCCGTATCCGCAGCAATCCGCCGAGGAGGAGCAACGCCGCCGCCTCGGATCGACGCAGCGCGCAGCCGTTCGAAGCGCGACTGCCTCTTGCTCGGGCCAGTTGCCTCTGTCGGCCGGCGCAGGTTCGCGCGGCAGGCGAACTTGGTGCTCGAACTAGCGCGTGATCCGCCGGGCGAGCCGCTCAACCTGAGTTGCGACGTCGGCGTCGGTGAGCGGGGCGGCCGGGTGGAAGCGTGGCTCCAGGCGCCCCTGGGCCGCGTCAGGCAGCGCTGGGAGCGCTTCGTCAGCGAGGCGTACTGGAACGTCAAGCTCGAGGAGTGAGCGCGCGCCGGCGCACCAAGCCCCGCGTCACGCGCTTCTTACGCGTTGCACTGAAACACTGATTCAGTGCAGCCGTAGCGTGGGGGACATGGCCCCCGCTCTCGAGCTCTCCCCGCGCGACGCGCTCCTCGACGCCGCGCTCCGCCTTCTTCCGCAGCACGGCTACCGCAAGACGACCCTGGACCTCCTGGCCGAGGAGTCGGGCGTCCCGCGCCGCTCGATCTACCTGCATTTCTCGGGCAAGGAGGAGCTCTTCCTGGCCTCGATCGACCGCGTCGTGGAGCGCGTGCTCGCCGAGCTGGCGACGATCGCCGCCGAGCGCAGCCCGGCCGCCACGCGGCTGTGGCGCATGATCGTGGCGCGCGTGATGACGCGCTTCGACGCCGTGCGGCACTACCGCGAGAGCCTCGACGAGATGCTCGCGGACCTGCGCGCGCAGTACCTCGAACGGCGCGAGCGCTACTTCGAGGCCGAGGCGCGCGTGCTGGCGGGCGTGCTCGACGACGGCGTGCGCACGGAGCGCTGGGCCATCGACGACACGCTGGCCGCCGCGCGCATTCTCGTGCAGGCCACCAATTCGCTGCTCCCGTACTCGCTCAGCCGCCAGGAACTCGGCGCGCGCGCAGCGGTGCAGGAGCGCGCCGCCAACCTCGCCAGCCTGCTCGTGCGCGGGATCACCGCGCCGAATGAACGCGAACGACCCTCACCCCGATCCAAGCGCTGAAGGAACCCGCCATGCTCACCACGTTCTTCGCTCTCACGTGCCTGGTCCAAGCTCCGACGCCCAAGTCGCTGGAGCTGACTCCGGCGGTGCGCAAGGAGGTCGTCGAACGCCTCTTGAGCGAGCTGGAGCACAACTACGTGTTCCCGCGCGTCGCCGAGGACATCGACTTCGAGGTGCGCGAGCGGCTGAGCGCAGGCGTGTTCGACAAGTCCACGGATCCGCACGCGTTCGCTCAGCTCCTGACCGACGCGCTGCGCGACGTGAGCTCCGACCGGCACTTGTCGGTGAGCTACTCGCCCGAGCCCATCCCCGAGCAAGCGGCGCCGCGCGAGGGACCTGGCGCCGACGGCCCGCCCGCGGAGGAGCTCGAAGCGATTCGCCGCGAGGGCGCCTGGGACAACTTCGGCTTCGAGTCGGTGCGGCGCCTCGCGGGAAACGTCGGCTACATCGATCTGCGCGGCTTCCAGCCGCCGGAGGTCGCGGCGCCCACCGCGCACGCGGCGATGGCGCTGGTGGCCAACACCGAGGCGCTGATCTTCGATCTGCGCGAGAACGGCGGCGGTTCGCCCGAGATGGTGCAGTTGCTCTCGAGCTACCTGTTCGGCGCCGAGCCGGTGCATCTGAACGATCTGTACTTCCGGCCGACCGACCAGACGCGCGAGTATTGGACGCTGCCCGAACTGCCCGGACCGCGCTACGGCGACAAGCCGGTGTTCGTGCTGACCAGCGACTACACCTTCTCGGCGGCCGAGGAGTTCTCCTACAACCTCCAGTGCTTGAAGCGCGCGACCATCGTCGGCAAGACCACCGGCGGCGGCGCGCACCCCGGCGGCTCGTTCCGACTGCATGCGCACTTCCGGGCCTTCATCTCTTCCGGGCGCGCGATCAACCCGATCACCAAGACCAACTGGGAAGGCGTGGGCGTCAAGCCCGACGTCGAGTGCGAAGTCTCGGCCGCGCTGGCGCGCGCCCACGAACTCGCGCTGCAGAAGTTGATCGGGACCGCGAAGGATCCCGCGCAGCGTGAACGCCTCGAGCAGGCCCTCGCGACGGCGCAACTCGCCGTGCGCCAGGCCTACTCGGCGCGCTGAACCGACGCGGCGAGCACGCGAGCTCGAGCAAGGCCGACCGAGGAAGTGGTCGATGAGGGGCGCTAACCTCTGCGCCCCTCATGCGCGTTCTCTTGACCTCGCCCGTCTTCCCGCCCGACCTCGGCGGCCCGGCGGTGTACGTTCCGAGCCTGGGGCGTTTCCTGGTCGAGCGCGGGCACCAGGTCGAGGTCGTGGCCTTCTGCTCCGAGCCCAACCCGAGCGGCTATCCGTTCGCGGTGCGGGCGATCCTGCGCGGGCCGCTTCCGCTGCGCTACCTCAAGGCCTTCTTCGCGGTGTTGCGCGCGGCGCGCTCCGCTGACGTGGTGTACGTCAACGAGCACCTCGCGCTGCTGCACGTGCTCGCGGGCCGGCTCGCGGGCAAGCCCGTGATGATCCGCATCATGGTCGACGGCGCCTGGGAGATCAGCCACCGCAAGGGTTGGATCGACGGCGACGACATCGTCACCTTCGAAGGCAAGCAGTACGGCTGGAAGGTGCAGCTCGTGCGCGCGCTGCAGCGGCGCTGGTGGGGCTGGTGCACGCGCATCATCGCCTGCTCGGACTTCCTGCGGCGCATCCCGATCGATCGCTACGGAGTGCCCGAGGCCAAGACGCAACTGATCTACAACGCCTACCACGGCCCCAAGGCGTCCGATGTCGTCGCCACGCAGCGCGAGGCGCGCGAGACGCTCGGACTGCGCGCCAAGCCGCGCTATGTGCTCACCATTTGCCGCTTGATGGTGTGGAAGGGCGTCGACGGGATCATCGATGCTCTGAGCATGCTCCCGAACGATGTCGAGCTGCTGGTCGCGGGCGACGGCGACATGCAGGAGGCCTGGACGCGGCACGCCGCAGAACGCGGGCTCGCGCAGCGCGTGCACTTCCTCGGCAACGTGCCCTACAAGCAGATTCCGCTGCTGGTGCGCGCCTCGGACGTGTTCGTGCTCAACAGCGAGTACGAGGGGCTCTCGCACACCCTGCTCGAGGTGAGCGCGCTGGGCGCTCCGATCGTGTGCACGGGCGTGTGCGGCAATCCCGAAGTGGTCGAGCACGAAGTCAACGGCCTGCTCGTGCCGCCAAAGTCGCCCCAGGCCTTGAGCCAGGCGATCGCGCGCATCCTCGCCGACCCCGCGCTCGCCGCGCGCTTCGTCGAAGCGGGCCTCGCGCGCATGGAGCGCTTCTCGCGCGAGCGCACCTTCGGCGAGGTCGAGGCCGCGCTACGACGACTGGCGTCGTAGGCCGCGCTTTCGCCCGTCAGCTCGTTCCGTCGGCTCGCGCGAGGCGCGCGTCGAGCTGCGTCTTCAGCCGCGCTCCGACATCGGTAGCGAGCGTCGCGGCGCCCAAACGCTCGCGCAGGCCGCGCACGGCCGCGGCGAACACGCCTCCGAAGCGCGCGCAGTGCTCGCACGCGCTGACGTGGGCCTCGAGCGCGGCTCGCGCGTCGGGGGCCAGCTCGCCGTCGAGGTACTCGGTCAAGCTCGCGAGCACCTGCGAGCACGACAGGCCCGCGATGTTCCGTTCTGCCTTCATCGGTCGACCTCCGCTCGCAGTCGCTGTCGCAGTTCCGCCGCCAAGCTCAGGCGCGCGCGGTGCAGCCGGCTCTTCTGCGCCGCGAGGCTCAAGCCCAACAGTTCGGCCGTCGTCGCGCCATCCAGGCCTTCGAGTTCGCGCAGCACGAGGATCTCGCGCTCCTGCGGGGCCAGCGCGGCGAGCGCCTGCTCCACGAGCGAGCGCTCCTCGGCGGCGCGCGCCATTTGCTCGGGCGTGTGCTCGGCGTCGCCGAAGCCCGCCAGCTCGCCCAGTTCCTCGAGCGACTGCTCGCGTTCGCGCGTTGCGCCACGGCGCGCCAACAACTTGCTGGCGTTCCGCCGCGCGATCGCGAGCAGCCAATTCCGGGCGCCGGTGTCGACGCGCGCCTCGCCCGCAGCGCCCCAGGCGGCCACGAAGGTCTGTTGGAGCAGATCCTCGGCGTCGTTGGGGTCGCTCGCCAGCCAGCGCAGGTAGCGGAACACGTTCGCGCTGTGGCGTTCGACGAACTCGCCGAAGGCCGCGCGGTCTCCGCGGGCGCTGCGCTCGAGCAGCTCTCGATCGCTCGAAGGCAAGTCCAGCGCTCTCAGGACTTGGCGGCGCCCTTGAGCGGACAGGTCGAGAAGCCGAGCAGCGTGTAGAGCGGGCAGCTTCCGATCAGGCCGGTGAGCAGCGGGATCGCGCCCACGTAACCCCACGGAGTCTTGGGGCCGACGAAGGCGAGCGAGAGCACGCCCAGGCCGATCAGCACTCGCACGGCGCGTTCGAGGGGGTGTTCGTTGACGGGCAGCAGCTTGTTCATGGCGGATCCTTGCTGGAGTTGCGGAGGCGTGAGGCGCAGCGCGCGCCCGCCCAGGAGAGGCGTCGAAGCGCCGAGAGGATTCGCGAGAAAGCCGCGCGATCGTGTACCGACTTGTGCGCAGCCGCGCCGCGCGCAAGACGAGGACGCGGCGGCGGTGCTTGCCCGCGCGGGCGAGGCATGCGACAGCATGCAGCATGCGCTCGCTGGGTTGGTTCGCTGTCTTCGCCGCTGCGGTGGTTCTGCCGTTGGCGCTGGCTTGGGCCGTGCGCGGCGAGCTGTGGAGCAACCCGACGCTCGCCTTCGGAGCGGCCTGCGGTTGGCTGGCGTTCGCGCTGCTCGCGGCTGAGTTCGGGCTCGTGACGCGCGTGCGTGCGGCTGCGGCCGCTTTCGGCTCCGATGCGTTGCTGCTGTTCCACCGCGCCATGGCGTTCGCGGCCCTGGCGCTGCTCGCGGCGCACATCGTCGCGCTCGCCCCTGGCCTGCCCAATCCGCTGGCGAGTTCCGCACTCGAGCGCTGGGGCGCGCTCGCGCTGTGGTCGCTGGCGGCGCTGATCGCGCTCTCGCTGTGGCGTCGGCAACTTCGCTGCGCGTACGAGCTGTGGCTCGTGAGCCATCGCGTGCTGGCCGCGGTGGTCGTGCTGGCTTCGTTCGCACATGTCTGGCCACTCGTCACGCGCGACACGCTGTTGCGCGGCCCGATCGTCGCCGGCTACACCGCGCTCGCGCTCGGCGCCCTGGCGTGGCAGCGGCTGGTGCGGCCCGCGTGGCTCGCGCGGCGAGCTTGGGAGGTGGTCGAGAACCGCGACGAGGGCGCGAGCACCCGCACGCTGGTCGTGCGCGCCGTCGGCCACGCCGGTCTGCGCTTCGCACCTGGCCAGTTCGTGTGGCTGCGGACGGAGCGGCGCGGGCTGTTCGCGCAGGAGCACCCGATCTCGATCGCGTCGTCAGCACAGCTCGACGGCGGCCGCACGCTCGAGCTGTCGATCAAGGCGCTCGGCGACTGGTCGCGCGAACTCGTGCCGCGCATGGCGCCGGGCGAGCGCGTGCGCATCGACGGGCCGTTCGGCTCGTTCACGCCCGATGGCCAGCCGGCCGAGCGGCTCGTGCTCGTCGCGGGCGGCATCGGGATCACGCCGATGCGCTCGATCCTGCTCACCATGCGCGACCGCGGCGACCGCCGGCCCGTCACGCTGTTCTACGCAGCCAACCGACGCGCGCGCGCCGTGTTTGCGAGTGAGCTCGAAGCGTTGCGCGCCGAGCTGGCGTTCGAGCTGGTGTTCGTGTTCGAGGACCCCGAGCCCGCCCAGGCGTGCGAACGCGGCTTGCTCAGCGCCGAAGTGCTGCGCCGACACTTGCCGCAGGACCTGCGCTTCACGCAGTTCTTCGTGTGCGGCCCCGCGCCGATGATGGACGCCATGGAGCGCATCGCTGCGCAGCTCGGCCTTCCGTCGCGGCAGCTCCACACCGAACGCTTCGACATGGTCTGACGTGGTCGTACGGCGCCAGAGCAATCTGTCCCACGCCGCGCAACGCAACGGACCACCCGCGCGCTCCGGCGGCGTGGGACAGATTGCTCTGGCACCGTACAACCAGCCGTAGGTACTGCGCATGCACGCACGCAATGTCCGATTGACCGCAGCGGGCTTCACGCTGGCGCTGTTCGCGCTGGCAGGTGCGGCGGCGTGGCGCGTGGACTCGCGCAAGACTGCCGCGGCGTCGAGTCAGAGCCCGGACCCGTCGCCCGCGCCGAGGGAGCTCGACGGTCGCGCGCTGTACGAGCAGCACTGCGCGAGCTGTCACGCGCTCGACGAGTTCGCCACGACCTATCAGGGCCCCGGCAGCGGCGTCGCCGTGCTCGAGTTGCTCGAGTTCCTCGTGGACCACGGCGGCGCCACCACCGACGAGGACCGCGCGATCGCGCGCTTCCTCGCGGCGCCGTGACTCACTGGTAGGTGTCGGTCAGCGGCGTCGTCGCGAGTTCGAACAGGAGGCCATCGACCCATGTGCCCTCGCTCGCGATCGGAGGGCCCGCGTGGTTCTCGCGGAAGCCCACGCCGAAGGCGCCGCTCGTCGGTCCGCCGCTGGGGATCGGACCGGAGTAGATGACCGCTCCGCCCAGGCGCGCGACGAGTTGGCTCGCCGGCGCCGCGCTCGGGTCGATCGAGAGGTCGAAGTTGGCCCACGCGCCCGGAGTTGCGCTCGTCGACGCGAGCGGCAGCGAGCCGAGCAACGTCACGCGCTCGCCGTCCTGGTTGTCGTGCGTGGCGTGCACGAACTCGAGCACTCCCGGATGGTCGGCGCGCCCGTGCGCGAGGCCGACGCCGGGTTGGTTCTGGTAGATGAGCCAGTAGCCCGTCTCGTAGCCCGAACTCGAGGGCGTCGGCCCGAAGAAGGTGCTGCCCTGGCGCACGCACAGACCCACGGCGTTCGCCTGCGCCGGCGCCGCTGCTGACGGGAGGAACAGCACGCCGCGCACGCGGTAGCCGAACTTGTCGCCCAGCGCCGCGTCGCCGACAGCCCCGATCAATCCGCCGCCGCTTCCGTCGACGCAGCGCCACGCGCGTCCGCCGCGCGGGCTGGTCGGCAGTCCGGCGCTGGTCGGGTCGATGCGGCTGGGGCTCTGGAAGGTCTGGAACACGCCGGGTTGCGGCGTCTCGAACTCGAAGCGCGAACCGACGCCGACGAGCCCGCCGTTGCGCGCGCCGGGCGAAGCGCTGGCGAGCGAGAAGTCGCGCGCGTTCACGTCGCTGTCGGCGCCGTCGGGATAGCGGCCGAGCGTGTGCGCCGCGCCGGACATGTCCGAACCCGTCGCGACTTCACCGCACCACGCACCGCCCTCGCGCGCCACGTCCAACGTGCTCGCACGGATCAGGTTCGACAGCCCGCCCCAGGCCTCGTACACGATCGAGTCGTACACGCAGCCGGTGACGGTGCTGTAGAGCTGCAGCGCGCTGGGCGAGCCGTTCGGCAAGTTGTCGGCGCCGAGTGAGAAGCCCGCGGTTGTGCTCGCGTTGAGCGTGCCGGGATCGCCGATCACGAAGTAGCCGCGACCGCCGCCCTGATTGGCGATCGCCCCGTTCAGCGGATACTGCGCGAGCACCGCGCCGTTCGCTCCGTTGTACGCGCGCAGCACGAGGCCCGGCGGCAGCGCACCCGCTGGTCCGTAGATCTCGACGAACTCGCGCGTGGAGTCGGCGTAGCGCAGCTCGTTGATGACGTAGCTCGCGCCCAGCGGAGTCCAGCGCTCGTACTCGAGCTCGTCGAGCACCACCGCGCCGCTCACGACGCCGACGCCTTCGACCGCGAAGCCGTAGAAGCCCAGCTCGCGCGCGCCCGGTGAGCTCACGTCGAGCACGCCGTCGCCGTCGAGCAGCGCCGGCTCGTTCGTCGCGCGCGCGAACACCTGTGCATCGTCGGTCAGGTCCCACACGAGCTCGCTCCAGCCCACCGAATCGAGCACGAACGGCGGCGAAGCCTCGAGTTCGCCTTCGCCGTCGACCACCAGCAGCCGCAGCGCGTAGTTCGGCCACGTTCCGCTCGCGTGGCGCTGCACGCGCAGCCGCGTGTTGCGATCGAAATGGCCCAGCAGCGCGTTGCGGTCGGGCACGCCGGGCGCGAGCGGGCTCGCCAGCAGTTCGTGCGCGAGCACCGCCGCGTTCGCGCCCGCGCTCTCGAAGTCGAACGTGAAGCGCATGGCGTTGACGCTGTGCGCCGGTCCGCCGGCCGGGGCCGTGCTCACGACGCGCGCGCTGTCGCCGTCGCTGTCGCCGAAGGTGTCGAAGGCCTCGTTGGGATCGCGCCAGCGCGGATCGAGGCCCTCGAAGCTCTCCAGCGAGAATCGGCGCTCGCCGGGGCGCGCGAGCAGCTCCTGCGCGAGTTGGTAGAGGTGCGGATAGGTGCGCGTCTTGGTCGCGCTCGCGCCCGTGCGCGGATCGATCGAACTGGTCTCGGCCATCCACATCAGCGACCAGAAGCCGATGCCGCCGAGCTTGCGCCCCGACCACACGCCGCCGGGGTCGGCCGCCGAGAGCGCGTGCGCGATCTTGTAGCGTGCGCCGTCGAGCGACTCCCAGGTGCGCACGCGGCTCGCGCCGTCGTTCCAGGTGTGCCAGCCGCACTCGTCGCCGAGCACGTAGTTGTCCGCGTACGGACCGCCGAACGACGGGTTGAGCGTCACGTCGAACAGCGCGTCGGTGAAGCCCTGCGAAGCGGGGCTCGAGCCCGTTGCGTTGTAGCTCGTCACGCCGCTCCAGCGCCGCGAGTACGCCGACACGACCGGCACGAGCTTCTCGGGCGGCACGCCGTCGGCGAGGTACGCGCGCCAGCCCGACGCGCCCGCGGCGTTGTCGAAGTCGCTGATCGCGCGCGCGATCGAGCCCGTGGCCCAGTCGTACATGCTGTACAGCACGTAGTCGACGTGCGGCGTGATGCCGCTCGTGGCGTCGAAGTCCCACTGTGAAGCGTTGAAGAGCGGGTTGACGTAGATCGACAGCTCCAGCGTCGGGTCGACGGCGTCGAGCGCTGCGCGCAGCTGGGCCACGAAAGCGGTGATTCCGTCGCGAACGGCCGCGCCCCAGGTGAACTCGAGGTCCAGGCTCACGCCCTGGCAGTAGCTGTCCGCGGCGACCACGGCGGCGATCTGCGTCGCGAGGTTGGCGCGTGCGGCGGGGCTCGTCATCGCGAGCTCGAGCGAGCCTCCGGGCGCGTCGTCGAAGTTGTTGACGACCAGGATCACCTTCACGCCCGCCGCCTGGGCTGCGCCGCCAGCACGCAGCGCGCTGGACCGACCCGTGAACGCGCTCGCGCCGATCAGCGAGCCACTCGCGTTGAAGCCCACGAACAGCGAGCCCACGTGCGTGAGCGCGCGCCAGCGCGTGTGGGCGACTTGCGTTTCGCTCTGGAGGTAGCCGAACACGATGAACGGGCGTGCCGAGGCGGGGGCGCCGAGCGCCAGCGGCCCCGCACCCTCGCCCAGGCCCGTTTGCTCACGCGCCAGCTCGCGCAGGTCGTCGTGGGGCGGCTGCGGCTGGGCTGCGCGCTCGCGCTGCTGGGCGGCGTGGGTCGAGCGTTCGGCCGCCTGGGGCGAGGCGTTCGCGCGCAGGGCGGGGGCCGCGGCCAGCAGCAAGGACGGGAGCAGGGCCAGTAGGTGCATGCCTTCCATGCTAGGCGCGCGGAGCGCGAGCGTCGGCGGGCCGGCGACGCTCGACTTCAACAACGGCCGTTGACAGATCGCAGGTCGGCAACTAAACAGTGTTCAGTGATCGATCGCTGTTCCCAGCCCCACTAGAACCGTGACCTCGGCCGAACGAAGGGCGCGCGAGCGCCAGGAATTGCACGAGCGGATCCTCGACGCCGCGCGCGAGCTGTTCGCGCGCCACGGCTACGAGGCCGTGACCCTGCGCAAGATCGCCGAGGCGATCGAGTACACGCCCGCGGCGATCTACGGGCACTTCCGCGACAAGGACGAGCTGATCCGCACGCTGTGCAAGCGCGACTTCGACGTGTTCAGCGCCGGCATGGCGAGCCTGGCCTCCGTGGCCGATCCGCTGGCGCGCATCCGCCGCCTCGGCCACGAGTACATCCGCTTCGCAATCGATCACCCGCAGCACTACCGGCTGATGTTCATGTCGCCCGCCGGGCTCGACCACGACGCCGAGGCGCTCGAGCGCAAGGGCGACCCGCACCGCGACGGCTACGCGTTCCTGCGCTTGAGCGTGAGTCAGGCGCTCGAGCAGGGCCTGCTGCGCGACGAGTACTCCGACGCCGATCTCGCCGCCCAGACCTTCTGGGCCGGCGTGCACGGCGTCGCCTCGCTGCAGATCACGCACTCGGACGACGACTGGGTCGAGTGGCGCCCGGTGCAAGCGCGCGCCACGGCGATGATCGACGCCCTGCTGGCGGGGATGAGCGCGGCCGCGACCGACAAGCGCGCGCGCCCCAAGCCGAGCTCACGCGCTGCCGGCGCCCGTCGAAGCGCCCCGCGCGCCAAGGGAGGCCGTCGATGATCCGCATCGCGCTGCGCATGCTGTTGGGCGACAAGCTCAAGTACGCCGGCCTGGTCGCGGGCCTGGCCTTCGCGACGCTGCTGATCACGCAGCAAGGCTCGATCTTCGCGGGTTTCGTGCTGCGGACGGGCGCGTGGATCCGCGACACGGGCCAGGCCGACCTGTGGATCATGGACGAGCAGGTCGAGTTCACCGAGGACCGCAAGACCATGCTCGACAGCTCGCTCTTGCGCGTGCGCGGCGTCGAGGGCGTCGAGTGGGCGGTGCCGATGTACAAGGCCTACATGCCGTGCCGGCTGGCCGACGGGCGGCGCGTGATCGCGCGCGTGATCGGGCTCGACGACGCGACGCTCTTGGGCGCGCCTCCGATCATGGAGAGCGGCTCGCTCGAGGCGCTGCGCCAGGACCGCGGCATCCTGGTCGACTTCGGGGACGCGCAGGACGAGCTCTCGCTCAGCATCGAGCCCGGATCGAGCGAGCGAAGACCGCTGGAAGTCGGCGATCGCGTGGACCTCAACGACCACGAGATGGTCGTGGTGGGCCGCTACCAGCGCACGACGGAGTTCTTCTGGGATCCGCTGATCTACACGACGTACTCGCGCGCACTCGCGATCGCGCCGCCCGAGCGCCGCATGCTGAACTTCGTGCTGGCGCGCGTGAAGCCGGGCTACGACCACGAGGCCGTCGCGGCGCAGATCAGCGCGCTGAGCGGAATCCAGGCCTACACCGCCGAGGGCTTCGAAGCGCGCTCGATGGACTTCATCCTGCGCAAGACCGGCATCCTGGCGAACTTTGGCATCACCATCGCGCTGGGCTTCGTGATCGGCGTGCTGATCTCGGGCCAGCTGCTCTACAACTTCATCCTCGACAACCAACGCTCGTTCGCCGCCATGAAGGCCATGGGCGCGAGCAACTTCCTGCTCCTGCGCATGGTCGCCGCGCAGGTGATGTTCGCGGCCTTCGTGGGCTTTGGGATCGGCGTCGGGCTCACCGCGCTGAGCGGACGCGTGCTCAGCGGCTCGGAACTGGCCTTCAACATGGCCTGGCAAGTGCCCGTGTTCGGCGGCGTGGCGATCGTGATCTGCTGCTTGTTCGCGGCGCTGCTGTCGATCTCGCGCGTGCTGCGGCTCGAACCCGCCGTGGTCTTCAAGGGCTGAGCGTCATGAGCAAGCTCACCGCTGGACAGCTCGCCGTGAACTGCCGTGGACTGACCAAGCAGTACGGTCAGGGCGAAAACGCCGTGCAGGCGCTGCGCGGCATCGATCTCGAAGTGCGCACCGGCGAGATGACCTACCTCGTCGGTCCTTCGGGCTGCGGCAAGACCACCTTGATCTCGGTCATCGCCGGAACGCTCGATCGCTCGGGCGGCGCCTGCGAGGTGTTCGGGGACGACGTCGCGAGCTGGGGCGAACGCAAGCGCGCCGCCTGGCGCGGACGCAACGTGGGCTTCGTGTTCCAGGCGCTGAACTTGGTGCCGACGCTGACCGCGGCGGAAAACGTGGCTATCCCGCTGATGATCCTGGGCGAGGGCCACGACAAGGCCGTGCGCCGCGCGGGAGAGATGCTCGAGCGCGTCGACCTCGGGGCCCGCGCGCGTTCGCTGCCTGCACAGCTCTCCGGCGGTCAGCAACAGCGCGTCGCGATCGCGCGCGCCCTGGTGCACGACCCGCGCCTGGTGGTGTGCGACGAGCCGACCAGCGCGCTCGACCACGACACCGGTCATCGCGTGATGGAGCTGCTGCGCTCCGTCGCATCCAGCGCCGAGCGCGCGCTGATCGTCGTCACGCACGACGCCCGCATCTTCTCGCTCGCCGATCGCATCGCCCACATGGACGACGGGCGCGTCGAACGCGTCGAGTCCACACCTTCGAGCCGCTAGCCATGATCTTCCGCAAGTACGTTTTCCCCGGCCTCAGTGTCGTCGGCCTGGTCGCCGCTGCGCACACCGTCTCGACCAGCAACCAGCAGCTCCCCTCCGCGCCGCCGATCGCGGCGCCGGCAGCTTCGCCCTACCGCGCGCAGATCGCAGGCGCCGGACTGATCGAAGCGGCGAGCGAGAACATCGCCATCAGCGCGCCGCTCAGCGGCCTGGTGCTCGAGGTCCCCGTGACGCGCGGCCAACGCGTCGAGCGGGGCGACGTGCTGCTGCGCCTGGACGACCGCGACCGGCGCGCGCTGGCCGAGGTGCGGCGCGCCGAAGTCGAAGCCGCGCGCGCGGAGGTCGCGCACCTCGAGTCGCTGCCGCGCGCCGAGGATCTGCCGCCGGCGCGGGCCAACGTGCGCACGGCGCAGGTCGCGCTCGACGACGCGCGCGCCAAGCTCGCGCTGGTCGAAAACGTGAGCGACAAGCGCGCGGTGAGCACCGAAGAGCTCACCCGCCGCCGCTTCGCGGTCGAGAGCGCGCAGGCCGGCCTCGAGGCCTCGAATGCGGTGCTCGCGCGGCTCGAAGCGGGCGCCTTCGAGCCGGAAATCGCCGTGGCGAAGGCGCGGCTGGCGACCGCCCAGGCCGCGCTGGCGCAGGTGGAGGTCGAGCTCGAGCGGCTGGTGGTGCGCGCGCCGATCGCGGGCAGCGTGCTGCAACTGAACGTGCGCGTCGGCGAGTACACCGAAGCCGGCTCGCGCACGCCGGCGCTGATGCTCGGCGACATATCGCGTCTGCACGTGCGCGTCGACGTCGACGAGAGCGATGCGTGGCGTCTGGAGCGCGGAGCGGTGGGGACGGGCTTCGTACGCGGCAATCCGCAGCTCTCGACGCCGCTCGAGTTCGTGCGCGTCGAGCCCTACGTCGTGCCCAAGCGCTCGCTCACCGGCGATCCGGTCGAACGCGTCGACACGCGCGTGCTGCAGGTGATCTACGCCTTCCCGGCCGCCGCGTTGCCGGTCTATCCAGGGCAGCAGATGGACGTGTTCCTCGACGCGCGCGCGCTCGATGCGGGAGCGACGCGATGAAGCGCGCGCTGCTGCTCGCCGGGCTGCTGCTCGCCGGCTGCAAGGTCGGCGACGACTACGTGCGGCCGCCGCTCGAGGCGCCGCAGCGCTTCGAGTTCGCCTCGGGTGAGGCCCAGCTCGAGGCGCGCTGGTGGCGCCAGTTCGAGGACCCCACGCTGGACGCGCTGATCGAGCGCGCGCTGCGCGACAACCTGGAGCTCGAGATCGCGTTGGCGCGGCTGCGCGAGGCGCGCGCGATCATCACGATCGCCGGCGGCGAGGGGCGGCCGCAGGCGGACGCCGGAGGCTCGTTCGCGCGGCGCGAGGCCAGCACGGAGGTCGCCTTCGGCCAGTTCTTCCCGCCCAACGCCAACAGCTTCCACTCGGCGGGCTTCCGCGCGAGCTGGGAGCTCGACCTGTTCGGGCGCGTGGCGCGCGGCGTCGAAGCGGCCAGCGCCGAGTACGACATGGCGCTCGAGGACGTGCACGCGACGCTGGTGATGGTTTGCGCGGACCTGGCGCGCCACTACGTCGAACTGCGCGGCTTCGAGGAGCAGCTCGACGTGCTGGCGCGCGAACTGGCGCTGCAGGCCGACACCGCCGAACTGGTCCGCTCGCGCGTGCGGGCCGGACTCGAAGACGAACTCGCGCTGGCGCGCATCGAGGGCCTGATCGCCAGCACGCGCGCCCGCGCGCCGCAGCTCGAGCGCGAGCGCGCCGCGCGCCAGCACGCGCTCGCGACCTTGCTCGGCGTGTGGCCGCGCGACCTGGTCGAGCAACTCGAAGCGGGGCGACGCGGCTTGACGCCGCCGGCGGCGCTGACGGCCGGCGCGCCGGCGCAACTGCTCGAGCGGCGTCCCGACGTGCGCCGCGCGGAACGCGAACTCGCGCGGGCCAGCGCACAGAGCGCCCAGGCGCGCGCCGAGCTGTACCCGCGCATTTCGCTGGCCGCGGCGCTGGGCCTGGAGAGCGAGCGGCTCGACGATCTGTTCCAGTCCGGCGCACGCACCTGGTCGGCGGGCCCGTCGTTCACGTTGCCGTTGCTCCGCGGCGGACTGCTGCGCGCGGGGATCGCGGTGCGCACCGCGCAGGCCGAGGCTGCGGCGCTGCGTTACGCGCAGGCGGGGTTGGCGGCGCTGGCCGATGCGGAGACCGCGCTGGCCGCGTGGTCGCGCGCCGGCGAGCGCGTGCGCGAGCTCGAGAGCGCGCGCGTCGCCGACCAGCGCGCCGAACTGCTGGCCCAGGAGCGCTACTCGAACGGTCTCGAGAACTTCCTTTCGGTGCTCGACGCGCGGCGCAGCCTGCTGGCGAGCGAGAGCCAGTTGGCGGCGGCTCGCTCCGAGCACGCGGCTGCGGCGGTGGCGGTGTACCGCGCGCTCGGCGGGGGCTGGGAGAGCGAAGTCGAGGGGCTGATCGCTGCGCGCTGAGTCCTGCGTCGCGCGCGGCCCCGACGGGCTCAGAACATCATCATCTCGCCCGCGTCGAGGCCCTTTGCGCCCGCGCTCGCGTTGAGTGTCTCGGACAGGAAGCCGTCGGTGGCTTCGCCGCGCGAGATCAACTCGGCGGCGGTCGGGCCTCCGCTGCGCGCGGTGTCGAGCATCGCGCGCGCCGGGCCCGCCGGCGTTTCGCCCGCGTTGAGGCTGATCACGCGGCGCAGGCGCTGCGAGACGATGTCCTGGCTCTGCAGCGCGACCAGCGAGCGGTTGGAGAGCTCGACGATGCTCTCCAGGCGTTCATCGCCCGTGCGCAGCGTCTCGCGCACAGTGTTCTCGACGTTCGCGGTGGCTTCGCGGATGCGCTCGCGCTCGACGTCGAAGCGCCGCCCGAAGTCGTCGGTGCGTTCGTTGAGCGAGCCGATGTTGTGCTTGACCTCGTCGAGCAGCGGCGCGAGCGCCACAGCCAGACGGGTGATCTCCTGGTTCGACCCGGCGATGTTCTCGCTGAGCTCGCGCATCTCCTGGGCGATGACCATCACCGGCCGGCCCTGCGAGCCCAGTCGCTCGGCCTCGATCATGGTGTTGAGCGAGAGCATGCGGGACTGCATCGAGATCGAGGCCACCGACTGGGCGGCCTGCGCCACCACGCGCGAGGTGTCGAGCACGCGCTCGGCGATGGCGCTCTGGGCCGCGACGGTCCGGCGCAGGACCTCGAGGAAGTCGGTGACCGTGCGGTCCTGCGACGCGAGCACCGCCGCGACGCTCTTGTCACCCTCGCCGCCCAGGGCCCCGATGCTGCGCTGGAGCTGGGCCGTGAACTCCTGGGAGTCCTGGAGGATGCGGCCGAGGTTGTCGCCCAGCGCGAGCGTGGAGGCCTCCGTCTCGCGGAGCACCCGCTCGATCTCGGACTCGATCTCTCGCTGCTTGGAATCAGGCTGTGTCGAAGGCATGGGGGACGGCGAAGCTCGCCCCCGTGCATCGGCTCAAGCGGCCATCTTCTTGACTGCCGCGAGCAGCAGCTCGGGCTTGAAGGGCTTCACAATCCAACCTTTGGCGCCGGCGGCCTTGGCGCGGGCGATCAGCTCGGCGTGGCCCTCGGTGGTCAGCATGACCACGTTCAGGCCGGCGTCCATGCGGCCGTTGGCCTTCAGGGCCTCCGCGAGCTCGATGCCGTTCATGCGCGGCATGTTCACGTCCAGGATCATCACGCGGACGTCCTTGTCCGCGTTGACCTTGGCGAGTCCGTCCTGGCCGTCGACGGCTTCGATCACATCGAAACCGCCGCTCGAGAGCACCTGGCGGACCTGTTGGCGCATGGTGGCCGAGTCGTCGACAACGAGAATTTTGGGCATGGCGATGGTGGTGCGTCGGGGTCAGTTCGAGAGGGCGCGGGACCGACGCACGGTCTCCGCGACGGGAAGCGGGAAGCGGAACTGCATGACCGTCCCGCGGCCGGGCTCGGAACGGACGTCGATCGCTCCGCCGAGTTCGGCGCAGCAGCTCTTCACGGCGGCGAGGCCGATCCCGCGGCCGGAGACGTCGGACACGCTCTCGGCGGTCGAGACGCCGGAGTGGAACAGCGCTTCGCACAGCTGCTCTTTGGTCTGGACGCTCAGGCCCAGCTCGTTGGCCTTGCTGCGCACCCGCTCCCAGTCGATGCCGCGGCCGTCGTCGCGCACTTCGACGATCAGCTCGTCGCCGTACTCGAAGGTGCGCAGCTCGAGCCGACCGCGCGCGGGCTTGCCGCTGCGTTCGCGCTGCTCGGGCGGTTCGAGCCCGTGGTCGATCGCGTTGCGCAACACGTGCGCGAACGAACTCCAGAAGCCCGCGTAGCGCTCGCGCTCCATGCGCAGCCCGTTGCCGTCGACCTGCACGTCGATGTCGCCCTTCTCGAGCCGCTTGGCGAGGGCGCGCGCCTGCTCCGCGAAGCGCCCCAGTCGCGCCTGCGTGGGCTCGAGCTTGAGCTCCGCGAGCTTGCGCGCGATGTCGGCGTGCTCGGCGCCCTCGACCACCGCGCGCAGGATTTCGTCGAACTCCTGGCCGGTCAGCGTGACGGTCTCCTGGCCCTGATGGCCGAGCAGCCGATCGATGGTCTGCGTCAGCGCGCTCCAGTGCTCGCGCAGCGCCGCGAGTTCGGACTCGACGCCGGCTAGGTCGTTCTCGGCCAGTCGATCCTCGATGCGGTGGCAGTGCTGTGAGATCGACTCGAGCCCGAACAGCGCGCTGTTGCCCTTGAGCGTGTGGACATGGCGCTTGAAGTCGGTCCAGTTCGCGCCCGCGTCGTCGAAAGCGGCCGTCGCGAGCCGCTTGGCCTCTTCGTAGAAGTCCTGGAAGCCCTGCCGGTCGTTCAGGATGCGCTCGAACACGGTCAGGATCTGACGTTGCTGCGCGTCGGCCTCGGACTTGGCCACTTCGCTGGTGATGTCCGAGACGACGATCAAGAGCTTCTCCAGCGGCCCGCTGGCGCCGCTGATCGGCTGGTAGGCGAAGGCCAGGTGCCTGCCGCCCAGTTGCGCGCGCTGCGGGAGCTGCTCCAGCGCCAGTTCGAGCGGCAGGAAGCCGTCGCTCACCGACTCCCAGCTCAGCGCGAACCAGGCGCCGAACTTGGCGTCGCTGCGCCCCAGCAGCGCGGCGAAGGTCTCGCCGGGCTCGTAGGAGCCGAACCAGGTGTCGACCACCGCCGAGCGCTCGCTCGAAAGCTGGCACTTGGCGTCCACGGTGAGGAAACCCTGGCGCACGTTGTCGAGCACCAGACGCATGTCGCGGTTGCGCTGCGCGATCTCTTGCGTGCGCTCTTCGACCTTCTTCTCGAGTCCGATGACGTTGTCGAAGAAGTTGCGTGCGATGAAGCAGGCGGCGATCGTCTCGAGCACCACGAACGCCGCGTGCACGAGCACCACCCACAGCGGCGCGTCGTAGTTGAACACGCTGCGCGGCGCGACGAACCACATGAGCAGGTGGTGCGTCGCCACGGTGGCCGCCGCGGTGAGGATGACGAGCGGATTGGCGAACAGCGCCAACATCGCCAGGACCGAGAAGAAGTAGAAGTGCATCTCGATCTGCACCGGGCCCTGGCCGACGTGCACGAGCACGCCGCCCATGCACATGGCCGTGAAGCCGAACACCATCGAGATCGCGCGCGGCGAGGCGAGCGTGCGCATGGCGACGGTCGGACCTGCGAGCACCGCCAGCGTGAGCGCTGCGGCGGACAGCGGTCCGGTGTCGTTGATCCAGGCGAGCGCCGTCAGCAGCGGCAGGTGCGCCCAGAAGAACCACAGCGCGATGCGGTTGATGCGTGCGAGGTAGGAGCGTTCGAAGGCGCTCAGCGTCGGCGGAAGCACCACCTGGTCGCGAAGGCGTCCGAGCAGCGAGGTCTTGGCGGGAGCGGTCATGGAGTTCATCACGGGAAGACTTGGGGTTTCAGTACTTCAGACCGAGTGGATCGAGCGCGTCCTTCAGCGACGACGACACGCCGCAGCCGTAGACCGGCAGAGGCTGGACGAGCTCGCCGCGGCGCAAGCGGGCGAGCACGTCGGTGTCCTGGAGCGCGAGTCCGCGGCGCCGGTCGGTGTAGCCGCCGCAGTAGCGCGTGCTCCCGTCGGGCGCGGTGATGACCAGCAGCGGGGCCGACTCGACCGCGAAGCGCTGGCGCAGTGCATCGGGCGTCAGGCGCTCGACGCGCAGACCGCGCGCAGCGCAGCGCTGCTCGACGAGCGCGTCCTGGCCGACCAGCAGCACGAGCTCGTCGACGGCGCTGGGCCGCTCGGAGTCGAGCAAGCGCTCGAGCACGTCGCGCGAGCAGTCGCAACCGGCGTACAGCACGTGGTGCAGCCGCCAGCGCGGTGACTCAGAGCCCCAGCTCAACGAGGCGAGCCCGGCCTTCAGCCGCGCGTCGTCCGCCGCAGGTCGGGGCAGCGTCACCCAGTGGCCGACCAGCAGCGAGGCCATCACGACGCTGAGCCCCGCGGCCCACGTCGCGAGGAACGCGGGCGCAAGCCAGCGGCGCAGCGCGTGCGTGCGCGCGATGCTGCGAGCGGTGGACATGAAACGCAGGCGCGCTGTGCTCAGAAGAGCAGCAGGTCTCCGCCAGCGGCGAGCCCGACATCGGTGGGCTCGGCCAGCAGCGCAGGTTCGCTGTCGACGTGCACGTCCATCCAGACCACCAGGCGGTCTCCGCCGACGCCGGAGGCATGCTCGAACCAGTGGCCGGCGCCGCGGCCGCAGATCTCGATCGCGACGCCTCGGATCACCAGCGGGGTCGAGAGCGTGACCAGCGCGCCGTAGCGCGACCACTCGCGCTTGATGTGCCCCAGAACCAGATTCGCGAGCTCGCCGAGCGCGTCCGCCGCGCCGTTCTTGGTGTGCGGCGCGCCCATGTGCCGGCGCACGCGCTCCAGGCCGCCGATGCTTGCCGCGACGCCCAGCGTGCCGCGCACATGGTCGTCAGTGAACCCGATCACCGCGGCGATGCGCAGTTCATCGGGCCGGACGTGGGCTGGTTGATCCGCTGGGCTGGGCAGCAGTTGGGTGCAGGCATTCGTGAGCGCCAGGCGAGCGAGCTGTTCGAAGTTCATCTTGGGTGGATGGGGGGCGGCAGGCAGCGCGGAGCGTCGAACTCGTCCGTGCGAGGCCCTGGCGCTGCCGCTCCAGAGGTTTCGAAGCGAGTTTCGGGGCTGCAACGGAGCCCGCAGCCGTGGTCGGCCTCGGCCGCTCGGCGACCTGAACCTCGGCGCCCGAATCCTTGCGCCCGTGAGCGGATTGTCCGACCACAACGCCCGTGGGAAGGGCCCTGGAGGGGTCTCCACCGTTGCCCGATGCCTCCCCCGCCACCCCAAAAGACCTCAGCGTCGAATTCGACCTGACTTCTCGTGGTGCAGGGCTGAGGCGCCCGGTGCCGGGCCATAGTCGCTATGCCAGCCGCACTCTTCCTACGTGAGGGGCGCGGATTCCCTGCCCCGCAGCCAGAGCCAAGCGGCGGGATTGATGTGGCGGGACTACTCTGTGTTGAGTCCGCGGGGGGGCAGCCGCCGATCGAGCAAGCCGCACCCCGCTACACTCTCACGCCCACGTTAGAGTTTGCGCGGTCGCCACGCCCGTCGTCACGCCAGCCCGCCGTTCGCCCGTCCGCCAGCCAGCCACGCACCATGGTCGCCACCACCGCCAAGCGCATGAAGGTCCTCTTCCTCGAGGAATACCTGCCCCAGGAAATGCTCGGGATCATGTGGCTGTCGCGGGCCATCAAGGACGCCGGACACGAGTGCCGGGCGCTGTTCCTGCCCGACAAGGACTGGATCGCCAAGCTCAAGGAGTACAGCCCCGACGTCATCTGCTACTCGATGACGACCGGCCTGCACCTGTACTTCGCGGACGTCAACCGCAAGGTCAAGCAGGTGCTCCCCAACGTGTTCGCGATCGCTGGCGGACCGCACCCGACCTTCAGCCCCGAGTACGTCGAGCAAGAGGGCATCGACGCCGTGTGCCGCGGCGAGGGCGAGCAGGCGATCGTCGAGCTGCTCGACAAGATGTCGCGCGGCGAGGACTTCTACGAGACCGCGAACTTCTACTTCAAGCACCGTGAGACGGGCGAGATCATCCGCAACCCGCAGCGGCCGCTGACGAACAACCTCGACTCGCTGGGCTTCCCCGACCGCGACGTGATCTACGAGGCCGGCGCGATCTACCGCGACAGCGATCGCAAGGTGTTCGTGACGCAGCGCGGCTGCCCGATGAACTGCTCGTTCTGCTTCCACCACGCGTGGAAGAAGAAGGTCTACGGCGCGAACAACAAGGAATACACGCGCAAGCGCTCGGTCGACCACGTGCTGGCCGAGATCAAGGAAGTCCGCGCGAAGTACAACCTGAAGTTCGTCCACTTCCTCGACGACATCTTCAACCTGAAGAACGACTGGCTCGAGGAGTTCTGCGAGCGTTACCCCAAGGAGATCGGTCTGCCGTTCGACGTGATCCTCATGGCGAACATGACGACCGAGCGGCACATCGAGCTCTTGAAGAAGGCCGGCTGTGTGTACGCGCGCATCGCCTTCGAAGCGGCCAGCGACTACGTGCGCAACGCCGTGTTCCGCAAGAACACCACGCGCAAGCAGCTCACCGATGCCTCCGAGTGGATCAAGCGCTACGGCATCCGACTGGGCTCGCTCAACATGCTCGGCGGGCCGGGCGGCACGCTCGAGGACGAGCTCGACACCGTGCGGCTCAACATCGAGTGCAAGGTCGACCACCCGCTCGTGTCGCTGATGCAGCCCTACCCCGAGTTCGACATCGCCGACATGACCAAGCAAATGGGGTATGCGGTGTCGGCCTACGACGACTTCCCCGAGAAGTTCAACCGCACGACCTCGATCCTGTTCGAGAACAAGCAGGAGATCGAGAACCTCCACAAGCTGTTCCCGATCCTGGTGCGCTTCCCGTCGCTGATGCGCTTTGCGCCGCGCATGATCAAGTGGCGCTGGGCCACCAAGCCGTACCTGATCGCCTACATGCTGTTCAGCGAGTGGATGGTCGCCGAGCAGGCGCGCATCTACAGCAAGGCGCAGGGGCTGTACGGGCCGCGCTACTGGGCGATCACCGACTTCGTCTATCGCCTGGGCACCAAGGGCGTGCTGCGCGTCTACGAGAACGTGTTCCAGGGCGTGTTCAAGCGCTTCTTCGCGCCGCGCGACACCCGCCAGGCGCAGCTCGCCCTGCAGATGGGCGACGAGCGCGTCGTCGCGCACATGGAGTGATTTACGGCTGCGCGCCAACATGCAGTTGGCGCGCGGCGGCGTCAGCTCGCTAGCGTGGTCGTCCAAGGAGAACGACCATGCTCAGGAAGATCGTCATTGCGTTGCTGGTGCTCGTGGCCGTGTTCGTCGGCGTCGGCGCTGCGCTCGGCAGCCACTTCCGCGTCGAACGCCGCACTTCGATCAAGGCCGACGTCGCGCGCGTGCACGAGCTGTGCGGCGACCTGAAGAACTGGGGGCAGTGGGAGCCCTGGCGCGACGACGACCCCACGATCGTCGTCACGCTGGGTGAGAAGACCACCGGCATCGGCGCGCACCAGCGCTGGACGGGCGACTCCGGCAACGGCGAGCTCACCTTCACGCGCTGCGATCCCCAGGCTGGCATCACCTACGACATGGTGTTCATCGACGGCGACAACCGTTCGCCCTCCGTGGCGCTCATGAACTACCGCCAGCTCGAGCCCGGCACGGTCGAGGTCCAGTGGGTCATCGAGGGCGAACTCGACCTGCCCGTGATCGGCGGCTACCTGGCGCTGGCCTTCGACTCGATGGTCGGCCCGAGCTTCGAGCGCGGCCTCGCCAAGCTCAAGTCCGCCTGCGAGCAGGGCTGAACCGCGCGCGGCGATCGGCATGACCGCCGCTTTGATCGCGGAGAAAATCCGGCAACTTCGAGACCCCGAGACGGGCTTGTGGGGATAGGGTCGGAATACGTCGCGGCGATCCGGGTGCGCGGACGCCTGAGCCCGCCGCCCTTCTCGCCCTGGGAGATCTCATGTCGCTTAGCTACAGCGTGGTCCTGTCCACCGCTCTGGGTCTGTGCTCGTTAAGCCTCGTTGCCACCGCACAGACCATCGAGCGAGTCAGCGTTTCCTCGACCGGCGTGCAAGCCAACGCCGTTTGCTCCGCGCCGCGTCTATCGCCCGACGGGCGTTTCGTGGCCTTCGTGAGCCATGCGAGCAACCTCGTCGCGGGCGATCTCAATTCGCGCGCCGACGTCTTCGTGCGCGACCGACTGCTGCAGACCACCGCGATCGCCAGCGTCGGAAGCGCCGGGGAGCGGACGATCTCCCACGTGGCCTCCCGCGTGCGGCTGTCGAACGACGGCCGCTACGTGCTGTTTTTGGCCAACGCGCTGCACCCGGGCGACCTCGACAGCGCCCTCGACTTGTACCGGCGCGACCGTGTCACGGGCACGACCCTCGCGCTCACCACGGCCAATGACGAGCAGTCGTACTGGGCCTTCGACATGAGCGCCGACGGCAATGTGGTCGCCTACCAGGATGGCGTTCCCTTCGGCTGGTCGGGCGTCACGATCCGCAAGCTGTCCACGGGGCAGACCTGGACGTTGGTTGACGTGCAGATGACTGCGACGGTCGACGGGCGCTTGCATGGCGCGCCAGCGGTCAGCGGTGATGGGCGCTTCGTCGATTTCGTGCGCGTCGACTGGCTCGCGAACAACGCGGGCTACAGCGAGTCGCTCGTGCGGCTCGACCTCGCCAGCGGCAGCGTGAGCATCCTGCGCCCCGATCTGCATGCTTCGACCGCCGCCGGCACGTCGTTCGACGGCCGCTACGTCGTGTACACGGTCTACAACCCGGGCGTGCTGAGTGGCGAGACGGGTCTGTTCTGGCTCGACACGCAGAGCGGCGAGCACGCGCGCGTCGACAGGCGCTTGCTGCCGCCGCCGATGTTCGGCGGCGGGGGGAACGGCGTCAGTGACGTGGCGCTCTCGAGCAACGGGCTGTGCGTCGCGTTCATCTCAGACGACTCCACGATGCTGCCGGGCGACAACAACCCCTGGGAGAACGCGTTCGTCGGCGTGCCGCGTCAGCGCGGAACCCTGCGCGTCGATTTCGACGCGCTCGGGCAAGACACCAGCGGGGAATCGCTCGGTGTGGCTCTCAGCGGCGACGGGGGGCTCGTGGCGTTCTCGAGTTGGGCCTCGACGCTGATCAGCGGCGACACCAACGGCGTTACGGACATCTTCGTGCGCGCTGTTTGTGGCCCGCACTACGCGGACCTCGACGGGGATCGCTTCGGCGACGCGGTCGGAGCGCCGACGCAGTTCTGCCTGCCCGCGCCCGCCGGTTGGTCCGTGCGCCCGACGGACTGCGATGACGCGAACCCCGCGGTCAATCCCGACATGCCGGAGCTGTGCGACGGGATCGACAACAACTGCGACAACTTGACGGACTGGTTGACGGGGCCGTTCCCCGGCTGTTTCGGCGGCGTCAACGGCACGTCGACGTGCACGCCGGTCCTGCAGGCGAGTGGCTGCTGCGGACTGTCCGCTGCGGCGCCGAGCTTCGTGGTCCAGGCCGTTGACCTCGACCCGCAGCGGGCGAGCGTGATCTTCTACGGGCTCAGCACGATCCCGCAGCAACCCTGGGGCGCGGGTGGTGCGAGCTATCTGTGCGTCGGAGCTCCGCGCCAACGCACCGGCGTCGGAAACAGCGGCGGCGCGGGTCCGTGCAGCGGCGTCCACTCGCTCGACCTCGCCGCGTGGCTCGCTGCGAATCCCGCTGCGCTCGGATCCCCCTTCTCCGCGGGCGAGGTCCTCTACCTCCAAGGTTGGTTCCGCGACTCCGCCGCGCCGCTGGGCTCGAGCATGACGGGCTCGCTCCAAGTCCATCTCGCGCCGTGATCTGACCCCGGCGTCTCGCAGCTGCGCGCCGAGTCTGGCGCGCAGCTCGAGACGCATGCGCTTGCAGCGGCAACTACGACGCACACGCGCAACCTGACCCGGCCGGCCGCGTCCTCGATGCCACGTGGCGAGATCCTCGTTATTGGACGGGACATCCGTGAGCACCACTTCAGGGGCGACTTCTCGCTCCGGCTGAGGCGCTGCTCGAAGTAGGTCCCACAGCGCGCGGCCGAGGCCGCGTGAGAGAGCCGATTCGAGAATCGCGCGCGCGTCGAAGATCCCAGACGCCGCGGCAGCAGTGTTTTGCCTGAGAGGTTCCCAGCGGCGCTCTGACTACGAACTGAGGCGCTCTCGTCTCCGAACACCGCCATCCGCGCGCGAGCATCCGCAGGACTAGCCTCGTCTTCGCGCGGCAAACCGCCGCAGGAGGACGCCATGGTTTCGCGCAGCAGGCATGCGGTGTTCGCGGTGACGTTTGGAGTCGGGTTGCTCGCGCTCGCGAGTTGGTCGCGGCCGCAGGCGGGGCGATCGGAGCTGCGGCAGGAGCAGCGCGCCGACTTGCGAACGCGGATCGCGAAGGCCTTCGACCAGGCGGCCGCCGAGGAGCGGCTGCCCGATCTGTCTGCGGGCGTCTGGCTCGGCGACGAGAACGTCTTCAGCGGTTGGCGCGCGAGCGATGAACACGCGCCGCGCGAAGGACTCGAGCGAGCGCGCTCGGCGCCGTGGGCGATCGAGCCGTTCGCTGCGCTCGCGCTGCTGCGGCTCGCCGCGAAGGACAAACTCCAGCTCGACGATGCGCTGACCGAGCACCTGCCGGACATGAAGTTCGGCGGCAAGAGTGTGAGTGTCGCTCAAGTGCTCACGCACTCGTCGGGGATCCCCAGCTACGTCGATCACATCGCGTCGCAGGACGTCGAGCACACGAGCGCGAGCGTGCTCGCGTGGCTCGCTGCGAGGCCGCTGGACGCCGAGCCCGGCTCGTGCTTCGCCTACAGCGAGTCCAACGCGCTGATCGCGGCGGCGCTGGTCGAGAAGCTGAGCGGCCGGCCGCTGCACAAGGCCCTCGCCGACCTCGTGTTCGAGCCTGCGGGTCTCTCCGACACGAAGCTCGAGTCCGGCGCGCCTTCGCGCAGTGCGCGCGAGGCCTCGTTCCGCGTCGGTGGCGCACTCGCCGATGCGAAGTCGCTCAGCGCGCTGCTCGGCGTCGTCGACGTGTCGACCACGCTCACCGACCTCGCGCGTCTGATGCGCGCCGCCGAGGGCGAGTTCCTGCCGCAGGCGCTGCGCGCAGAGCTGCTCGACGTCGAGCGTTCGATCGGCGGCGCCACGGCCCCGTACGCGTTCGGATTCCTGCTCTCGAGCTTCGAGCGCGGCCCGCGCCTCTCGCTGGCCGGCTCGTCGAGCGCCGGAGCGATCCGCGTCGCTTGGCATCCGCAGTCGAGCCTGGTCGTCGCGCTCGCCACGCGGGAGCCGCGCGCGGAGCTCGCGGGCCTGGGCGAGGCGCTCGCGCAGGTCGTGCTCGACATCCCGGAAGCGAAGATCGTCGATCTGCCGCTCACGGGCGAGCAGTGCGAGATCTACGCCGGCTCGTACTACATGGGCTGCACGCGCACGACGATCGAGGCGCGCGACCGCCAGCTCTACTTCCAGTCGCCGTACGAAGGGCCGTACCGACTGCGCTACCAGGGTGAGAACAGCTTTGTGTCCGCCGAAGACGACGAGGTGCGCTTCGAATTCAAAGTTGAAGGCGCCGTCGCCACCGAGTTCGTGCTCGTGCAGCACGGCTCGCGCATGGGCGCGATCCGCATGAAGTGAAGCTGCGGGCCGCGCTGTACGGCGCGGGTCATGGCGAGTGTTGAACGTTGGTTGCGAGCGTCGCGGGTCATGCTCGATGCGGTAGCGTCGACGTGGCTCCTGAGCTGTTCCGCGCGCTACACCTGTAATCGACCCTATGCCATGCGCACTCCCTGGTTGACCGTCGTCGTCGGATTGCCGTTGCTCGCGTTCGCCGGTCAAGCGCCCCAAGCCGAGAAGTCAGAGCCGCGCGGCGTCGCGGAGGTCGCGCGCGCGTACTTCGAGCGCTACGCCGCGTGGGACGTCGAAGGCCTGCGAACGTTCTACGACCAGCGAAGCGTGTGGAGCGATCCGACGACGGCGGAGATCGGTCCGCGAGTCGGACCCGTGACCGGCCCCGAGGCCATCGTGGGTCTGCTGCGTTCCTCGACGCGCGGTATCGACGATTTGCGCTTCGAGTTCGAGGAGCAGTTCAGCTCCGGCGATCGCGCGCTCGCCATCGGCCGCCTCAAGTACACGCTGCGCGGGAAGAACATTGCCCCGGGCGCACGCGACGTTCCGTTCAACTTGCGCGTCGTCGCCGTGCTGCGCATCGCTGACGGCAAGGTGCTCGAACACACCGACTTCAGCGACTTCCGCGGCTGGACCGAGCAGGTCCGCGCTGCGACGAAGTAGCTCCGCTCGGCGCCGGGCGATTGCACCTGGACCGAGGGCAGGCCACCGGCCGAAATCCGAGTTCGCGCCGACCATCAGCCCGAGCGAGGTCATGGAGTGATTGGACGCGGCTCGGCGCCGCGCGGCAGCGGTTCGGGCGAGCGGTACAGGCCCTCCAGCTGCGCAACCCATTCACCCCGTTCCGACATCGCATTGACGGAGACCACATGCACCCTTCGAAGTTCAGCAAGCTCACTGCGCTCACCGCGCTTCTCGTCGCACCGGTACTGGGAGCGTGGATCTCGCCTGAGCAAACCGCCGCCAACAGGCGCTGCTTTCCGTACACCGCGTTCCCATCGGGCGGTACGTGCCCGGGCCACGAATCCTGCAATCTCACGATCAGCGCGCTCCTGATCACCGCGAAGCCCGACTGCGGCGGATGCGCGTTTTTCGGCACGATGACGCTGACCTGTGACGGTGTGCCGCTCTCTCAGAACTTCAGCCGCACCAACGCCTGCAACGGCTCGTCCGCCCCCATCGCGGTCCCGTGCCCTTCGACGCCCGCGGTCACGTTCACTTCGGTGGTGGTGGCGTGCACGCCGTGCATCTTCCCGAACTAGGACAGACCCTCATGCGACGAAGTGTCATGCGAATCGGCCTCTCGCTGGCCATCACGGCCGGCGTACTCGCGGTGGGTTGGACGGCGCTGCGGCGCCCCGACAGAGAGTCCGCGGCCACGACCGTGAGCGCCGGAGAGTCGCTGGCGGTGAATTCAGCTCGCGATTCGCTGGAGGCGCTGTTGGAGGATCGGCGCGCCACGGCGTTGGAGCTGCAGAAGCTGCTGATCGACGACTTGATTGCGCATGGCGAGTACGTCGAGCACTTCGAAGCGGAGAGCGCGGGAACAGGCCACGATCTGCTCATGAGCAGGTTCCCGGATGCCGTGGGTGTGCAAGTGGACTACGCGCCTCATCCGGAGGGTCGAACGGTCCGCACCACCGTGATCCCGCGCGGCTACGACGCGACACTCGACGCGCTGGTCGACGAGATCAGCGAGCTCACGCAACTGGTCGAGAACGGCTGATGCCTCACGCTCTCGGCGCGGGACCGCTCGCGTCGAGAGCTGCCAGCCGCAGCGGGCTGCGAACTCGCATCGTCCCGAAGATCCTCCGACGGAGGAGCCTCAGCGCCGACCGTCGTAGCGCAGCACCGGCGACCACCAGCGCGTCCCGTCAGCCGCGGCGCGCGGAAGGTCTTCCGACGCGCCGAGGTCGCCGAGCCGCGCGTACACGCGGCGGCTTCTCGTCGAGACGTTGTGCAGCCTGAAGTAGCCGTTCTCGTCCGTGCGCGTTGTCACCGAGTCGATCTGGTTCTCATTCCCGGCGCGCACGGCGGCCCAAACTGCAGGGCTGCCATCGGGCATTCGCACGCGACCCTCGAGCGTCGCGCCCGGCAGCAACGTGAGTGTGCAGCGTCCGCCGGCGACCGTGATGGTGTGGAACGACGGCTCAACAGGTAGTTCAGGGTGAGGAAGGCGAATCGCGAACTCCTCTGAGACGTGGCCATCCGCGGCGGCGCCGACGTACAGCAAGCCGCGCGGGAGACCTTCGAGCGTCGCCTGGCCCTGCGAGTCCGTACGCGAGCGCCACAGTTTGTTGTTGGGCTGCATGGGGATCGTGCTCCACTGAGGGAGGTCGAGCGAGCGCTCGCCGGTGAGACAAGCCCACACGCGCGCATTTGCGATGATCTCGCATTGCGGACCGACGACTCGCACTTCGAGTGTCTGGCCGATCGGACCGAGGAACAGCTCGACGCGCTCGGTTGTGCCGTCAGCGTGAGGCGGAATAGTTGCGATGTTGGACGGGAGCGAGTCGCCGCGCCGCGCGCAGAGATACGAGTCGCCGAAGTTCGTGAGCCATAGTCGGAACTTGCCCGACTCGTCGGTGCGCGCGAGCGGCCGAGGCAAGTCGTGGGCGGGGTCGAGCACGGGGCGCCAGATCTCCGCGCTGGAAGCGGGCTGCCCGTTCGAGGTGAGCACCACGCCTTCGACGGCGCGCAGCCAGACTCCGACACTCAGCGCCACGGTCGATGTCTCGCCGTCTATTACTGCCAGTCGTGGGTTCCCGCCGACTGGTCTGCTGGACACACGCATCTCACCTGCCGGCACGCGCTCGAACGTCGCTCGCCCCTCAACGTCGGTGTAGAGCGGTTCGGGCATCTCGTAGAGGCCGTACTCGAGGTCGCTCTCGAGCCAAACGAGCACGCCTTCGAGCGGCTTGCGATCGGGCCTCGACGTCACGATCACTGTCACGCGGCCGAATTCCTCGCGCGGCGGCGTCCAGCCTTCGGGCAGGCGTTCGAGAGCGACATCCGCTTGCTCCGCGAGCGCGGCTGGCGCCGGTCGCGGAGGCGCGGGTTGCTTGGCGGGCGGCGAGGCGGGCTCGACGACCTCGGGCTCCACGGGCGCCGCGTCGTGCGGCGACTCGACGACGGGAGTTCGCTCGAACTCGAGCGCGGGCGCGTCCGCCTTTGGCGCTGCTGCAGGCACGCTCGGCGGAGCATCGTCGCGCAACAGCAGATACGGCAACAACGCAGCGAGCGCGGCCAGTCCCAACCCGACGGCTAGCGGCGCTCGCATCGCGAATCTCTACCGCCTCACGAGCACCGGCTGGCGCACGCCCAGGCTCTTGCGCTCGGCTTCGATCACGCGGGTGTGCGCGAGCGCATCCTCGAGCGTCGCATCGAGTTTGCGCGAGCCGCTGGCGATCGCTGCGAGCAGGTGGCGCACCTCGCCGTCGTATCCGTTGTGCGCGTCGACTGCGATCGGCGCAGAAGCTCCGTCGCGCGCGAGGACGAGCTCGTTCGCGCGGCCGAACTCGTAGTCGGCTGTCGCGCGCTCGAAGACCACCGTGTAGGCCATCTTGAACGACCAACCGGGCGTGTGATCCCAGCCGCCTTCGACGACGACGTGCTGCGGGCCGGAGTCGTAGTGGTAGAGCGCGCTGACGTGATCGCTCGAGCCGCCGGCCGAGACGAAGCGCGGGACGCCCAGGCACCAAGTCGCGAAGTCGACGTCGTGCACGTGCAGGTCGAACAGCGCGCCGCCGCTGGCCGCGGCGTTGGCGTAGAACTCCGCGCTCCACTGCGGGCGGCTGCCGAGCCGGCGGAACACGGCGCTCTTCACCGCTCCGTACTCGCCCGACTCGATGGCGCGCTTCAGCCAGGCCCACGCCGGCCAGAAGCGGATGCACATCGCCGGCATGCACAGGCCTTTCGCGCGTCGCGCGACGTCGATCAACGCTTCGATCGACGCGCTGTCGAGCGCGACGGGCTTCTCGAGCAGCACGTGCTTGCCCGCGTCGAGCGCCGCCTTGGCGAGCTCGACGTGCGTGCTGGTGTGCGTGCAGATGCTCACGAGCTCGACCGCGGGGTCGGCGAGGAGCTGCGCCGCGTCCTCGTAGCCGCGCACCTGCGTCGGATCGAAGAGCTGCTCGCCCGCGCCGCCCGTGGCGATGTTGCCGGCTTCACTCGCGCGACCTGATCGACGCTCCGCGCTCTTGTCGCAAACGGCGACGAGCTTGTTCGCGAAGCCCGCCGCGTTCGCCGCCGCGAAGGCGCCGATGTGCGTGCGACCCATGAAGCCCAGACCGATGACTCCGACACCGATGGGACGCTTCGTGCTCATGACTTCACTCCGACGGCGATGTGGCGCGTGACGAGCGCGCGCGCAGCCTTGATGTCCTCGACGCGCGAGTCGCCGGCTTCGCGCTCGATCATCAGGTCGACCTTCAATCCGTGGCGCGCGAGCGTCGCGAAGAACTTGTCCCACGCGACCTGACCTGTGCCGGCGCGCACCTCCGCGCCCCACTCGCCCTTCTTGGTCGTGCGCACCGCGTCCTTGATGTGCACCTGGCGCACGTGCGGCGCGAGCTTGTCGAGCGCGCTGACCGGCTCGCCCATGTCGTACAGGATCATGTTCGCCGGATCGAAGTTGACGCCGGCGCGCGGCCGCGCGAGGTCGCGCAGGAAGCCGAGCAACGTGTCCGCGTCCTCTTGACCGGTCTCGAAGGCGACGTTGACGCCGCGCTCGGCGAACACGTCGACGATCTGACGCAGTCGCTCGATGAGCACGCCGCGCTCGGGATCGCGCGGGTCGTGGGGGAGGAACCCGGCGTGAAAGCTCACGAGCGGCAGCTTCAGCTCGGCCGCGATGCGCGCATCCTCGCGCGCGATCTCGAGGTTCTTCGCCCAGTGCTGCGTGGGCCGCACGCCGCCGGTCACGCGGATCGTCTCGAGCGTCGAGTAGTCCTCGCCGTGCGTGCCCATCATCCCGGAGCGGATCTCGATGCCGGCCGTGCGCAGCGCCTCGCCCGTCGCGTCGAGCTTCCAACGCCCCTCGCGAATCGGGTCGAGCGCGAGCTGGCAGGCGTCGACGCCGATGGCGCGCAGCTTGGCGGCGAGGTCCGCGGGCGAGGTCGGTTGCAGCGACCAGGAGCACACTCCGAGGCGATGGGGGGCATTCATGGAGCGCCCACGATCTCCGCTCGCCCGCGGGCTGCAAGCCCCATTTCCGGCAGGCGCGCGCTGGACGGGACAGGCCCGGGCGTCTACGGTGTGCAGATAGTTGGGTGACCAACCAATAGCGCCAACTTCCCTTGCCCATGACCCCCAACCCCGCCCCCGACACCCGCGAGCGACTGATCGACGCCGCGATGGAGCTGTTCGTCTACCAGGGCTACACCGCCACCGGGCTGGCGCAGATCGCGCGCAAGGCGGGCGTGCTGCCGGGCTCGCTCTACTACTTCTTCCCGACCAAGGAAGACCTGCTGCACGCGACGCTCGAGCGGCGCAAGCAGACGCTCTACGAAGGCGTGCTCCAGCCGATCTGGGAGAGCACGAGCGACCCCATCGAGCGCGTGTTCGGACTGCTCGGCGGCTACCGGCGGATGCTCGAGCACACCGAGTTCAAGCACGGCTGCCCGATCGGCAACCTCGTGCTCGAGGTGGTCGAGACGCATCCGCGCGCGCGCGGACTGCTGGTCGCGAACTTCGACGGCTGGCTCGATGCGGTCGAGGCGTGCTTCGAAGCCGCGCGCGATCGACTGCCGGCGCACTCGGACCCGCGGCGGCTTGCGGTGTTCGTGCTGACGACCATGGAGGGCGCGGTGATGCTCGCGCGCGCCTACCGCAACTTCGAGGCGTACGACGCGGCCGTCGTTCACCTGCGCGATTACGTCGAGCGCCTGCTCGGCGAGGCCGCGGTCGACACCCAGCAACGGAGTGCGTCGTGATCCAGCTCCTGCTCACCGTCCTCGCTGTCCAGTCCAACGCCGAGCTCGAGCGCGAGCTCTACCGCGCGCAGATGGCCGCGGCCGAGGCTGCGATCCGACTCGACGAGCACGCCGAGGCTCGCATCTGGCTCGACCGCACCCGGCCGGAGCAGCGCGGCTTCGAGTGGCGCGTGCGCGACGCGTCGCTCGACGAATCGCTGTTCGCCGTCGACCTGGGCGCCGGTCACGCCGCGGCGCTCGCTGCGAGTCCGACGCAAGACGTCGTGGCGCTCGGCATGGGCGACGGCCGCATCGAACTGCGCGACTCGCGCACGGGCGCGCTGTCGTGCGAACTCGCGGGCCACAAGGAGAGCCTCTCCTACCTGCGCTTCGACGCGGCGGGAGAGCGCGTGGTCAGCGCCTCGTTCGATCGCACGGTGAAGGTCTGGAGCGTCGCCGAGCGCAAGCTGCTGGTCGACTTCACGCTGCACGCCAATCCGGTCGGCGGCGCCGCGTTCAGTCCCGATGGCGAGCTCGTCGCGTCGTGCTCGTACGAGCGCAACCCAACGCGCGGCGTGTGGGGCGTCGTCCACGTGTGGAACTCGCGCACGGGCGAACTCGTGCGCACGCTCGAAGGCGGCCGCAAGCCGCTCGTGGGGCTGGCGTTCTCGCCGAACGGGCAACGCATCGCCGCGGGCTCGTGGGACTTCTGCGTGTTCGTGTGGGACGTGGCCGGCGGCGAGCCGACGAAGTGCGCGGTCCCCGACGAGGGCATCTACAACGCAGTCGACGATGTGCTCTGGCTTCCGGGCGGAACGGCCGTGGCCGGCGCCTCGAGAGACAAGACCGCGCGCGTGTGGAACGCAACGAACGGCGAGCTCGAGGCGAGCCTGCGCGGACACACCGACGCGGTCGAGAAGCTCGCGCTCTCGCCCGATGGCCTGCGCCTGGCGACTGCGTCCGCCGATGGTGCGCTACGCCTGTGGAGCACGAGCGATTGGCGCCCGCTCGCCACGCTGCGCGGCCACGGCGACGACGTGGTGAGCTGCGCGTTCGAGCGCGAAGGTCGCGCGCTGTTGTCGACTTCGAAGGACCGCACGCTGCGCGCGTGGAGCGCGGACGCGAGCGTGTTCGGCCCGCCGCAGTGCATCAACTCGCACGCGGTCTACGTCGCGCGCTTCAGCCCCGACGACAGCCGCATCGCGACGGCGAGCTACGACGGCCGCATCACGGTGCGCGACGGCGCGACGCTCGAGGTGCGTGCGAGCTGGGCGGCGCATCCCGAAGGCCAGTCGTGCCACGCTCTGGCCTGGACGCCGGACGGCAAGCGGCTGATCTCAGGGAGCTGGGAGAAGGCTCTGCGCGCGTGGGATGCGAGTTCGGGAGCAGCTTTGGGCTCACTCGAGCTCGCGAGCGGGACCTACGACCTCGCCGTGAGCCGCGACGGACGCTGTGCCGCGGCCTGCGTCGGCAAGGACGTCGTCGTCTGGGGTCTCGAGGACTACTCCAAGCAGCGCGAGCTCAGCGGACACAGCTCCACCGTTCTCGCGGTGAACTTCAGCCCGGACTCCAAGCGCTGCGTGTCAGCGGCGCGCGACAGCCGCTCCATCGTTTGGGATCTGGCGAGCGGCGCGCAGCTCTTCGAGGTCAAGTGCGCCGACGCCGACGTGGCCGATGTGATGTTCACGCCCGATGGCGCGAAGTTCGTCGTCGCTGGCCGCAGCGGCGCGATCACGCTGCACGACGGAGCGAGCGGCGCACTCGTGTGCGAGCTCGCGAGCCTGCGCCACGGCGTCAGCCACATCGACATCTCGCCCGACGGCGCGCGTCTCGCCGTTGCGTCGCACGTGCTCGCGCTCATCGACCTCGTGCACGGGGGCGTGGTGAGCGAGCTGCGCCCGCACCGCGAGCAGCCCTACAACCTCCACTTCGACTCGAGCGGGACACGCATCGCGAGCTGCTCGACCGACAAGACCACCGTGATCCTCGACACGCGGCCCCTGCGCGCGCGACTCGCCCTGAAATGACGCGAGCGCCGGGTTCCTCGCAGTTCGAGGACCCCGGCGCCCGCAGCGCGCGCGAGTGCAGCTCAGTACAGGATCCAGCGCGCGATGAACTCACCGGGGAACGGGTCGGGGGCGATCGAGGGCTCGACCAGCACCGGCGCGCCAGCGGCGGCGACGAGTTTGCCCGAGCGGTCGCGGCGCAGCACCTCGGTCTTGTCCGTCGGCGGCAGCACCGGGCAGTAGCCCAGCGCGCCGGGGATCGGGAACATCAGCCCTTCCATCTCGCCCACCTGCACCAGCCCCTCGCCGCCGAACTGCGCGAGGTCGAGCAGGATCGCGGCCTGCACCAGCACGCGGCCGTCGTCGAGCGTCACGTGCTGACCTTCGAGCCGATAGATGAGGTCGATCACTTCGCCGCCCGGCTCGACCTGCGGCCGCTGGCGCATTTCGCCGCGCACGCGGCCCAGTCCTTCGCCGAGGACCCTCAAGCGCACGTCGTAGATCGTGTCGCTCTGATCGGCCGGCAACGCGGCGAGCACGACCGCCAGGTTCGGCTTGGGCTGCTGGTACTGGCCGGCGCCTCCGCCGGTCAGTTGCGGCGTCGCGAGCGCGCCCAGCGCGAGTCCGACCACGGCGAGGACCTTCGACACACAACGGTGGAACTTCATCACTTGCCTCCAGGGCTGTCCGGGAACGGTGGGAGGCACAGGGCGGTCACGAGCCGGCGATTGGGAGCGCCGCGCGCGGGGCCGAGGGATGGAGCTAGCAGCCGCTCGCGCGCCGCCAGCGGTCGCCGCCGCCGGCAGAAATGCACTTTTCTTCGCGCTCAGCGGCGGTGCAGCGCAGCGAAAGCGCGCGCGGCCAGCCGCTCGAGGAGAGGCTGGCCGCGCGCTCGGGGCGCTGCTCGGAGCGCCGATGTCGGACTCGCAGATCAGGGCTGGACCGTGAACTCCAACCCATCACTCAAGTTGGTCGTGCCCGGCGCCGGCGGGTCGCGGAACCAGGCTTGAGTGTTGATCACTGCTCCCGCGGAGAACGGGCTGCCGAGCGCGCCGGGGTTGCCGGCGACGTAGGCGCTCCAGTCGAGGCTGAGCGCGCCGCTGCACGAACCCGCGGTGCCGCCCGAGTTGAGCGTGCCCATGCGCTGCACCGGAGTCTTCACGCACAGGAAGCTGCCGCTGCCGGGGCCCCAGCTCGAGCTGGCGCGGCCGCTCACGCCGTAGAACAGGATGCCCTGCTTGGCGCCTTCGACGTTGTTCGCCGTCACGGTGAAGCCGTTCGGAGCGCCTGCGACCGCGACGCCGCTCGACGACATCGTCGCGAGGCAGAAGTTCGTGGTCAGGCCGGCCGTGCAGTAGTTGATCGGGTTCGAGCTGCCGCCGCCGCCGCCGCTGGTGATGTCGCCGGTGATGCACAGGCCGTAGCCCTGGCCGGACTGCGGGATGTTCGTGCCGATGACTTCGACGGTCCACGCGCCCACCGCGGGCGAGTTGAGCGCGACGCGCTCGACGTTGTTCTTCGCGTCAGCGGTTCCGCCGGTCGTGGAAACGCCGCTGGCGAACACGTTGCCCAGGTAGATCGTCCCGGTCGGCGACGTGACGCGCAGGTCGAGGTTGTTGATCACCGGGTTGGCCGCGTTGACCGTGCCCGGCGCGTCGTGGAAGGCCAGCGTGATCTCGAGCGGAACGGCGCTGGTGACGACCGTGAACTGCAGCGACGTGCTCTGGCCCGTGCTCAGCCCCTGCGCGCGGCGCACGTCCTCCACGATCATCTTGCTCTGGTCGCCGGTGAAGTGCAGCGACTGGTCGAGCACCAGCCGTCCCCAGCCCTCTTGGTTGCTCGGGAAGCCGCTGATGCCGGTCATGTCGGCCGTGCAATTGACCATCACGGCCTTCACGAGCGCGCCGGTCGGCGTAAACGCGTCGCCCGGAACCGCGGCGCCCGAGGGGTAGAAGCCGTTCATGAAGTACTGGCGGACCAGCGCTGCGGCGCCGGTCGCGAGCGGGCAGGCCATGCTCGTGCCGGTCAGGCTGTTGGTGCCGCACGAGCCCGTCGAGGCCGACGAGATGTTGCAGCCGGGGGCGAACACTTCGGGCTTGCGGCGACCGTCAGCGGTCGGCCCAGTGCCGCCCGAGCAGAAGCTGTTGCCGCTCGCACCGTTCTGCGACGCGCCCACGGCCAGCAGGTTCTTGGCGTTCTCGGGGTTCTTGAGCGTCGAGGTGTTGGTCACCGAGAACAGCACCAGGTTGTCCTCGTTGTTCCACGAGAACGAGTCGACCGTGGTGCACAGCGAGTCGTACGAGGTCGTGCTGTCGTTGCCCCACGAGTTGGTGTGCACGCGCGCGCCGTTGTTGCGGTGCGTGGCGAGCGTGGTGCTCAGGCCGGTGGTGGTGCCGGTGTGCGCCAGCTTGGCGAGGTAGGCCATGCCGCGGTTGGCGGTCGAGCCGTTGACCGGCTGGGAGTCGCCGACGGACGAACCGGCGGTGTGCGTGCCGTGCGAGCTCGAGCCCGAGCCGCCGACGTACACCAGCTTGCGGTGCGTCGGGCCGACCGGCGCGCCGCTGGGGTCGGAGAAGTAGCACGAGCTGGTGGCCAGCGCGCTGTCGACGTGGCCGATGACCTGGCCCTCGCCGCGCAAGCCCGCGTCCCACACGCGCCGACTGAGGTTGACGAAGGTCTGGACGGCCCAGGTCGCGTTGTTGTTGCGCGTGGTGTAGACGCCCTCGGGCTCGATCCACTGCACGTCGCGCGCGCGGGCCAGGGCGCGCGCCTGCTTGGCGGTGCCTTCGACGATCACGACCCAGCGTCCGGTCTCCTGGTCGCCCTCGACGGCGCGCAGGTCGAACTGGGCGAGCTGCGCATCGAGCGTGGCGCGCTCCACGCCCTGGAAGGCGCTCACCACCAGCCGCAGCGGGACCGCGTCGTACTCGGACTGCTCGCTCGCCAGGCGCAGGCGCTCGTCGAGGCGATAGGCCGGGTGGAACTCGCCCGTCCAGAGCGTCTCGGCCAGTTCGCCCAGGCTGGCGCGTTGCTCGGCCGTGCCGCGGGCGATGAAGGCGTGGTTGGGGACGTAGTCGAGCAGCTCGACACCGACTTCCGCGGCGCGCAGGTGGTGTTCGTCGCCGATCGGGCCTTGGAACTGCACCACGAAGTAGCCGCGCTCGTCCGGCCGCCCCGCGCGCGCGGAAAGGTCTTCCGGCGCCGCCGGCAGTTCGCCCGAAGTGTCGAACTCGGCGTACTTGAGCGACAGCCAGCGCGGGTGGCTGGCCAGCGCGTTGGCCTCTTCGAAGCTCAGGCGCAGTTCGGTGGGCTGCGGGAGGGGCGGGTTGCTGCCGCCGATGACCTCGCCCTCCTGGGCGCCGGCCAGGCTGGCGCAGACGCCGACCGCCAAGGTGCAGAACGATGAACGCAGGTGGTTGGATCGCATGAAGTTGAGCTTCGCTTCGGGGTTCCTGGGGCGCGCTGCGGGCGGCCGTTCGGCCCGGCGCAGACTGGAGCGCCCCCCGCGGGCCCGATGCTGGCGCGCGGGAGGCACTTCATGGACGCAGCCGAGCGCCGCGGGGTTCTGCCCGTTCCGGCGCTCTTCGCTCGTTGCGCCGCCCTCTCCCACCCAACTCTACCCCGACTTGCGCGGCGGAGGGGGCTGGGCGGTAGGGGACGCGACCCCTCAGGGGATCAGCACGGAAACCGACGAGCTCAGGTTCGTGGTGGCCGAGCCGGCGACCACGTCGCGGTACCAGACCTGGAAGCGCCAGAGGTCGCCCGGCTGCGCGGGTTGCGGGCCGGTCGGGCTGGGGGTCGCGAGCAGGTTGAAGGAGTACGCGCCCAGGCCCAGCGGGCTGGCTTGGACGCCGGCAACGCGCGCGAGCGGCGCGCCCAGGCACAGCGTCCCGAGGCCGCCCGCGAAGCTCGGGACCGAGACCGCGTTGCGCGAGACCACGCACAGCGTGTTCACGTTCGGCGGCAGGTTGTTCGCGAACAGCACCAGGGCGTTGTCGCTCACCTGCGCGCTGCCGGCGGCGCGCAGCACGGCCGGCGAACCGGTCGAGTTCGGTTGGCCGGAGCAGCCCGGCGTCCCGACCGCACCGCGCGAGTAGCGCTGCACGGCGCCCGTCCCCGCGGTCGAGGTGGCGATCTCGTTGAAGGGCAGCGGAACCGCGGCGTCGACGGCGCTCGCCTCCGCCTGGCTCCACAGGACCTGTCCCGAGCTGCTGTAGCGGACCACGCCGGTGAACGCGGGCTGGCCGGCCCAAGTCGGCGCCGCGTCGGTCACCCAGGCGTAGATGCCGCCTTGGCCGTCGTCGACGGCGGCGTGATGGACGCTGTCCGCGCCGAATCCGGTGCTGAGGAACCAGCTCGTCTCAACGCCCTGCGACGTAGTCCGACGCAGGAGCGAGTCCGCGCTCGCGACCGCGCCCGAAAATCCCTGGCTGCCCGTGAACGTCGAGCCATCGGAGGCCAGCCGCGCCCAGCGATACTCGCCCAAGGCCCCGTTGAGGCTGGTCGTCTGGATCGACCCTCCTGCCGTCAGGGAGGCCCACGACTCGCGGCGGTAGGGATCCAGCGGGTTGTACGACCAACCGTAGGCGCGAATCTCGCCTTGAGCGGACACGACCGCAGCGTTGAACCCGACGGTCGCCGTCAGACTCTCTACTCGTCGCACCCAGAGCTCGGTCCCACTCGCGTCGTGGTGCGCGACGAAGCCCGCCTGAGCGCTGCCGGGCGTGATCGGCGCCCCGTATCCATCTTGCGACGACCCGACGACTACGTATCCGCCGCTGGGGTGCGCCGCGATGTCGAAGGCCGCGTCCTCGTCGGGACCGCCGTACGGAGTGGTGGCGAGCAGCGCCCCGTTCGCCGAGATGCGCGACACAAAGTAGTTGCCGCCTCCCGCCGAGACGTTCGCGCCATCGCTCACGAGCGCGACGACCTCGCCGTTCGTTAGCACAGCCACGCCCTCGACGCGCGCGCCCGGGAGCGCGGGGATCGGCAGCGCCGTGCTCCAGCGCAATCGCCCCAGTGCATCGAGCGCGCGCACTTCACCGCTCGCGCCGCTGTTGCTCGCGATGATCACTCCGCCATCGGCCGTCGCAGCGAGTTCCCGCGCGCCTGTGAGCGCGCCTTGATCGCGCCACACCGGCCAGATCTCGTTCTGCGCGCCGACCGCCGAAACCAAGCCCACAACACTTGCCGCGCTGAGCGCGACGTTTCGAACCGCGAGTCTCATGCCCCTTCGCCCTTCGCTTTCGCTCCACGTTCCGCCTACGCGAGCCTAAGCGGACCTTGCGCGGGCGTCGAGGAGCGCCGCGATCGGCGTCGAGCGCCGGAACGGGTGAAGGACGAAGAATCGTCCGAGCCAGCGCACTTCCGGGCCGCGTCAGGCCTTTGCGAGGGCCTTGCCGCTGGTGCGGAAGCGGTGGTGGTGCTGAATGCGCTTGACGAGGTACTCGCCGCTGTGGAGTGCGAGCAGCGCTTGGACGAGCGCTGAAATGCCGGCGCGCGTGGTGATGCAGGGAATGCCGCCCATGATCGCGGCGGAGCGGATCTGCTTGTCGTCGTGACGCGTCTGCTTGCCCAGCGGCGTGTTCAGCACCAGCGCGATCTCGCGGTTCTTGATGCGGTCGACGATGTGCGGGCGCCCTTCGTGGACCTTGTTGACGCGCTCGGCCTTGATGCCGGCGTTCTTGAGCGCGTTGTACGTGCCGTCCGTGGCGAGCAGCTCGTAACCCATCTGCGCGAGCAAGCGCGCGTCGGACAGGATCGCGCGCTTGTCGGCGTTCTTGACCGACAGGAACACCTTGCCGCGGCGCGGGAGCTTCATGCCGGCGGCTTCGAAGGCCTTGGCGAAGGCGAAGCCCAGGTTCTCGTCGATGCCCATGACCTCGCCGGTCGAGCGCATCTCCGGGCCCAGCAGCATGTCCGCGCCGGGGAACTTGTTGAACGGGAAGACCGGCGCCTTGACCGAGTAGTAGGGCGGGATGATCTCTTCGGTGAAGCCCAGTTCGGTGAGCTTCATGCCGCACATCACCTTGGCGGCGAGCTTGGCGAGCGGAACGCCGATGGCCTTCGACACGAACGGCGCGGTGCGCGACGCGCGGGGATTGACCTCGAGCACGTACACGCGCTCGCCCTTCACGGCGAACTGCACGTTCATCAGGCCGATCACGTTGAGCTCGAGCGCCATGGCCTTGGTGGTGCGCACGATCTCGTCGAGCAGCCCGCGGTCGAGCGTGTGCGGCGGCAGCACGCAGGTCGAGTCGCCCGAGTGGATGCCGGCCTCCTCGATGTGCTCCATCACGCCGCCGATCACGACCGTTTCGCCGTCGCTGATGCAGTCGACGTCGACCTCGATCGCGTCCTCGAGGAACTTGTCCACGAGCACCGGACGGTCCGGCGAGGCCTGCACCGCGTTCTGCATATAGAGATCGAGCGACTCGTCGTCGTACACGATCTCCATCGCGCGTCCGCCGAGCACGTAGCTGGGCCGCACGAGCACCGGGTAGCCGATGCGCCGCGCGATCGCGAAGGCCTCGCCGGCGTTGGTGGCGATGCCGTTGTCGGGTTGGTTCAGCCCGAGCTTGACGATCATCTCGGCGAACAGCTTGCGGTCCTCGGCGCGGTCGATGGACTCGACGCTGGTGCCGATGAGCGGCGCGCCGGCGCGGTGCAAGCCGCCCGCGAGGTTGAGCGGCGTCTGTCCGCCGAACTGCACGATCACGCCCTTGGGCTTGGTCGTCTTCAGCACGCTCATCACGTCCTCGTGCGTGAGCGGCTCGAAGAACAGATGGTCGCTGGTGTCGTAGTCGGTCGACACCGTCTCGGGGTTCGAGTTGACCATGATCGCCTCGTAGCCGATCTCGCGCACCGCCTTGGCGGCGTGCACGCAGCAGTAGTCGAACTCGATGCCCTGGCCGATGCGGTTGGGGCCGCCGCCGAGGATCGCGATCTTCTCGGTCTTGCCGGGCCGCACTTCGCTCTCGTCTTCCCAGGTCGAGTAGTAGTACGGCGTGGAGGCCTCGAACTCGGCCGCGCAGGTGTCGACCAGCTTGTAGGTCGCTTCGATGCCCCAGTCTTCGCGCTGCGCGGCGACCGCTTCAGCCGTGGCGCCGACGGCGAGCGCGATCTGGCGATCGGAGTAGCCCAGTTGCTTGGCGCGGCGCAGCAGTTCCTTGGTGAGCAGCGCGCCCGACAGCTCGCGCTCGAAGTCGCACAGCTCGCGGATGTTCTCGAGGAACCAGGGGTCGATGTTGGTCGCCTCGTGGATCTCGTCGGTGCTCCAGCCCGCGCGGTACGCAGCGCGCAACGCCGGCAAGCGGCCCGCGTTCGGGGTGCGCAGCGTGCGCGTGAGCTGGTCGTGGTCCTGCGTCAGCGGCTCGGCCGGATCGCGCGGGTCCAGGCCCATGCCCGGCCGCCCCGTTTCGAGCCCGCGCATGGCCTTTTGCAGCGACTCCTTGAAGGTGCGGCCGATGGCCATCGTCTCGCCCACGGACTTCATCTGCGTCGTGAGGGTGGTGTCCGCGCCGCGGAACTTCTCGAACGCAAAGCGCGGGATCTTGACCACGCAGTAGTCGATCGTCGGCTCGAAGCAGGCCGGCGTCTTCTTGGTGATGTCGTTGACCAGCTCGTCGAGCGTGTAGCCCACGGCGAGCTTGGCGGCGAACTTCGCGATCGGGAAGCCCGTGGCCTTCGAGGCGAGCGCCGAGCTGCGCGACACGCGCGGGTTCATCTCGATCACGATCATGCGCCCGTCGTCGGGGTTGATCGCGAACTGCACGTTCGAGCCGCCGCACTCGATCCCGATCTCGCGCATGATGCGGATCGAGGCGTTGCGCATGTCCTGGTACTCGCGGTCGGTGAGCGTCTGCGTCGGCGCGACCGTGATCGAGTCGCCGGTGTGCACGCCCATCGGGTCGAGGTTCTCGATGGAGCACACGATCACGACGTTGTCCTTCACGTCGCGCATGACCTCCATCTCGTATTCCTTCCAGCCCACCAGCGATTCCTCGACCAGGATCTCGCTGTTCATCGAGAGCGACAGGCCGCGCGCCGCGATCTCTTCGAACTCTTCGATGTTGTAGGCGATCCCGCCGCCCGAGCCGCCCATGGTGAAGCCCGGTCGGATCACGCACGGCAGGCCGATCTCGCCCATCACGCGGCGCGCGTCGTCCATGTTGTGCGCCACGCCGCTGCGCGCGCACTTGAGGCCGCAGCGCACCATCGCGGAGCGGAACAGGTCGCGGTCCTCGGCCTTGCGGATCACGTCGGCGCGCGCGCCGATCATCTCGATGCCCAGGCGGTCGAGCGTTCCTGAGTCGTACAGCGCCAGCGCCGTGTTGAGCCCGGTCTGACCGCCCATGGTCGGCAGGATCGCGTCGGGCCGCTCGACCTCGAGGATCTTGGTCACGGCGCTCACCGTGATGGGCTCGATGTAGGTCGCATCGGCCATCTCCGGGTCGGTCATGATCGTGGCCGGATTGGAGTTGACCAGGATCACCCGGTACCCCTCCTCGCGCAGCGCCTTGCACGCTTGCGTACCGGAATAGTCGAACTCGCAGGCTTGGCCGATGACGATCGGCCCGCTGCCGATGATCAGGATCGACTCGAGGTCGTCGCGACGCGGCATGTGGGGCGTGGGTGGGGGAGGCGCGGCGGCAGTGGAAGGGCCCCGAGGCGCCAGATAGGTCGCTCCGAAGCCGGCGGATTGGAGCACAAGCGCTCCGCGCTGTCGATTGCTTCGCACCCCCCGCGCGGCGCGCGCGCCGGCGTGGAAATGCGCTCGGGGCTACGGATCGCGGCGCGCGCGAGCCGATCAACGCGCTCCGTCGGGCCGCCACCACGCTCCGGACGCCGCCGCCATGCCCATCCTCACCTTCCCGCTCGCCCTCGCGCTCACCACCTGCTTCATCGTCGGTTCGCTGGTCACTTGGGTGCTGGGCGATCGCCGGCGCCGCGCGGAGCGTGAAGAGCTCGAGCGCCAGATGACGCGCGCACTCCAGACACGCTACGAGGTGTACGAGGGCCTCGAGCAGACCGTCATCAAGCTGGTGACCAAGTTCGATGCGATGGAGGGCGAGTTCAAACAGCGCCTGCTGCAGACGCAGCCTCCGCCGACCCGCGCCGGCGCGACGCCCGATCGCAGCGTGCGCCTGCGCAGCGCCAATCCGGAGCTGTGGGACATCGAGCGCGAGCACCACCGCGTCAGCAGCGAACAGCTGGCCGAGATCTCGCGCCGCAGCGCGCGCATCACCGAGCTCATGGAGCAGGTCCAGAAGCTCGAGCCGGCCAAGGACAAGCTCGAGCAGGAGCTCGTAGCGTTGCGCCAGCGCTTCGAGACGGCCGTCGCCAACGCCGCCGAGTTCGAGCAGGCCTCTCACGCCAAGGTCGGCCGGCTGGAGACGCGCGTAGCGGAGCTCGAGCCGCTCACTTCGCTCCTCGAGGCTGCGCGCCGCGACCTGGCGGCGGCCATCGACGCGCGCCAGCAGGCGCTCGAACAGTCGGCCCGCCGCGAACAGGAACTGCAGCGCCGGATCGAGTTGCTCGCGCCGCTGGAAGAGCGCGTGCAGCAGCTGGACGAAGTGATCGCCCGTCGCGACAGCGAAGTGGGCGAGAGCAAGCTGCGCATCCTCGAGCTCGAAGGCGAGTTCGCCGGGGCCAAGCAGATGCTGGCCAAGGAATCGGCGCGCGCTGCTGAGCTCAACGCGCAAGCGAGCAAGTCGCAGCAGGAGCTGGCCAGCGCGAAGTCGCAGCTCGAAACGACGCGCGCTTCGCAGGAGAGCTTGTCGAAGGAGCTCGAGTCGGCCCGCAAGGAGCTCACCCAGACCTCGCAGCGCTGCGAGATCTACACCGCCGACCTCACCAAGGCGCGCGTCGCCCTGGACGAGGCGCGCGGGCAGGCCCTGAGCGCGCAGAAGTCGGTCGAGCAGAAAAGCGCGCGCATCGCCGCGCTGGAGAGCGAGCTCGCCGGCGCCCGCGCCCAGTCGCAGCAGCAACAGGCGCGCTTCGACGAGGCGCTGGCCAAGCACGAAGGTCAGGCGAACGCGGCGCAGGCTCGCGCCGAAGCGGCCGAGGCGGAGTTGCGCGGTCTGCGCGATGCCCACGCGGCTCACCAGGCGCAGAGCGCTGAGCAGGTGCGCGCACTGAGCGCTGCCGCGGAGGCGACTCAGGCGCAGCTCGAGCAACTGCGTGCGGCGCAAGCCAGCGAGCAAGCCAAGAGCGCCGAGCGCGTGCAGGCGCTTACCCGCGAGCTCGAACAGGCGCGCGGCGAACTCACCCTGCACCGCGCCAAGCTCGCGGCGCACTCCAGCCACGTGGTGGAGGCCTGGTCGGTGCTCTCGGAGCTCAAGCCGATGCTCGAGACGCTCGAGCAGAAGCTCAAGGAGAGCGACGAGCCCGGCGCGGCGCTGCCCAACCGCGAGTCGGCGCAGTCGCAGACTCCCGCTCAGAACCCTTAGCGCGATGCGCTCGATCAGGAGCTCGCGCCAGCGAGCTCGAGCGCCCACTACGCGCGCCGTGGACGAGCAGTCCCCGGCGCGCGTTTGCGCTTGGGCGCGAGCACGCGTTCGACCAGCGACGGCTCGCAGGCGACGCCGTGCAGCACCTTGCCGGCTCGCTCGGGCAGCACGAAGCGCGGCTGGGCCGCGAGGGCCTTCTTGTCGTGGCGCATCGCTTCGAGAAGCTTGCGCGGCGGCAGCGCGAGCGAGAACTCCTCGCGCAGCGCGTCGATCGACGCGGGCAGTCCCAGACGCTTGGCCATCCGCCTCACGCGCGCAGGCAACGTCGCATCGCGCAGCACGCCCGCCGCACGCGCCAACTCCAGCGCAGCGCCGAGTCCGGCGGCCACCGCGACGCCGTGGGGCACGCGCCCGAAGCCCGCGACGCGCTCGACGGCGTGCGCGAAGGTGTGCCCGAGGTTGAGCACGCGCCGCGCGCCGCGCTCGAGCGGATCGCGCTCGACGATGCGCGCCTTGAGCCGCACGCAGCGCGCGATCGTCCGCTCGAGCGCCGCCGCATCGCGCTTGGCGAGCGCAGCAGCGTCGTGCTCCAGCGACTCGAGCCCGCGCTCGCCGCCGATCACGGCGCACTTGAGCACTTCGCCCAGCCCGGAGCGGAACTCCGCCTCGCTCTGACTCGCACAAAAGCGCGTGTCGGCGAACACCGCGCGCGGCTGACGCACCACGCCGACCAGATTCTTGCCCTCGGGCAGATTGACGGCCGTCTTGCCGCCCACCGACGCGTCGACCATCGCGAGCAACGTCGTCGGGCAGTACACGACTTCGACTCCGCGCAGGTAGAGCGCCGCGGCCAATCCGCCCAGGTCCAGCGCCGCGCCGCCGCCGACCACGAACAGCGTCGTGGAGCGATCGAGCGCCTCGTGCGCCAGCGCGCCCAGCAGCGCGCCGAGGCTCTCCCAGTCCTTGGCCTCCTCGCCCGGCGGCAGCGCGATGGCGCCGCTCGTCTCCAGCCAGCCGAGCGCTTCGGGCAGGCCGCTGTCGCGCACCAGCACGTCGCGCGGCGCCGCGAGCTCGCGGGCGAACTCGAAGACGCCTGCCCCGACCAGGACCTCGTAGCCGGGCTCGGTGGCGACGGCGATGCGCGTCGTCATCGCGCGGTCACTGCGCGCCGGCGCCTTGCTTGGCGCGTGCGCGTCGCTCGCGCCGGCGCTCGACGAGCTGGCGCGTCAGGGCCGCCGCCTTGCTCTCGTCGCGCCGCATCAGCAGCAGGAACAGGACCAGCACCGCCACGAACGACGCGCCGAGTACGGCCAGGATCGTTCCCAGCGTGCGGTCCTTCTGCGGCGTGAAGGGCGCCATCGAGTGCAGCACGAACAGCGGCGCGAGCTGTGTTCCGCGTTCGGCCGACTCGTAGGCGTGCACGCGCAGGAAGAAGCCCTGCGCGGTCATCTGACCGCTCTTCACGATGCCCGGGTTGGGCATCGGCGAATCGAAGCGCACCACCCGCAGCGCGCTGCGCAGCCACTCGTAGGAGCCGAGCCAGCCCTCGGTGAGGTGCGTGAGTCGCGCCGGGTTCTCGCGCTTGGACTGGCGCCAGATGTCCTGCACGACGGCGGCCGGAATGCGCATCGGCATGCCGCGAAAACGCGCGGGGTCGGCGGCGAGCTGCTGCATCGTGGCCGCATCGAGCAACGGCGCCTTCGACCAGTCGATCGCGTTGGGCTCGAGGTCGCGGGCGTAGGCGAGCAGCTTCCAATAGACCGACGGCGTCGGCCGCAGGCCTTCGGTCAGGCTGTCGTCCTCGACGTCGAGGAAATCGTCGGGCGTGAGCGCGGTGATCCGGCCCAGCGCGGGGTACGAGCGCTGTGCGCGCGGCCCGACGATCAGCGGACCTTCGACCCAGCCCGAGTCGGTCGTGCTCTGCGCCTGGTTCTTGAGGAAGAAGCCCTCGAGCATGATGAAGTCGCCTGCGCCGAGCTCGACTTCGCCGCTGCTCACGAAGGCCACGAAGGCGGGAGCGCCGTCTTCGAGCGTGGCGCGGCCGCGGTAGTGGCCGACCACGCCCGGCGCCGACTCGAACTGGATCAACTCTTCGAGCATCCCGCGCAGGCGCACGACCTTGCCGCGCAACTCGCTCGAGCTCTCTGCGAACTGCGCGCACAGCGCGCGGTCGAGGTCGACGCCCTTCATCGGCTCGAAGTGCTGCGCGTTGTACAGACGCGCGTCCGCCAGCGCGGTCTCGAGCGCGGGCGTCTCGAGCAGCGAGCGCTCGGCCTGGGTCGCGTCCTTGGCCTCGGCGCGGTACTGCTCGATGCGCAGCGCCGGCAGCGCGATCTCGGAGCGCAGTTGAGCGACCTCCTGTTCGGCTTGCTCCTGCGACGCGCCGGATCCGAGGTTGATGTACGTCGCGGCGAATCCGCCGCAGATGCCCAGCAGTCCGAACAGGTAGAGGAAGAGGCGCTTGCGCTCGCCGTCGGTGAACATGCCCGACGAGGGCGCGGACGGCGGCTTGGGAGGCTGGATATTGAACATGCGCGAGAGCGGGGCTCAGCGGGTTGCGCCGGCGAGAGTGTCTAGCCCCGCGGATGCGCGCGGGTACCGGAGCTGTGCGGAACGAATGCCGGCGGCGAAGACGAACGCGCGGAACAGCCGGTCGTTCGCGCCGCCTTCGGGCGAGAGTTCGGGGTGCCACTGCACGCCGAAGGCGAAGGGGTGCTGTCCGCGCTCGATGGCCTCGATCAGGCCCTCGCCGTCGCGCGCGGCGACGCTCCAGCGCGGGCCGACCGCAGCCACGGCTTGGTGGTGGCGCGAAACCACGTCGAGCGCCTCGCACTCGAGCAGCGTGCGCAGGCGACTGGCGCCGGCCAGCTCGACCGTGTGGACCACTCCGCCCGAATGCGGGGCGCAGCCGGGCCGGTCGTCGGGCAGGTGCTGGTGCAGCGCGCCGCCTTCGACGAGCGCGAGCAGCTGCATGCCGTAGCAGATGCCGAGGATAGGCAGTCCAGCGTCCAGCGCGGCGCGCGCGAGTTCGACGTCGAAGTCCTGCTTCGCAGTCGGCACGGGCTTGGCGGCCGGATGCGTCGGCCCCAGGCCCAGTCGCACGGTGTCGAAATCGTCGCCGCCCGACAGCAGCAGGCCGTCCACGCGCTCGAGCACGCGCCGCACGTCCGCCGGGCCGCCCACCGGCGCGAGCACGAGCGGAATGCCGCCGGCCTTGAGCACCGCGTCGGCGTAGCGGTTCTTGAGCGTGACGGACGGGCTGTCCCCGGAGGTCATCTCTCCGTTGATGGCGATGAGCGGGCGCGGGCCGTGCAGCATGGGGCCGATTCTAGGCTCGCGCGCGGAGCAAGAGCCCGAACTCGCTCGCTCAACGTGTTCGCGGGCCGACCCGCGCTCGGCAGGTCGACCCGCGAAGTTCTCCGGCCGCCTCGAGGCTCAGCCGACGATGCGCAGGATGAACGGGTAGCGCCAGCGATCGCCGCGGCTGGCGCGGTAGGCGCCGTAGAGCAGGAGCCCGATCTTCAGGAACGGGGAGATGATCAGCATCGGCAGGCCCACCAGGCAGCACAGGATCAGCGGCACCGCCGCGACCTGCCAGAACAGGAGGTTGAGCTGCAGGTTGAGCGACTCGGCGCCGTGGAAGTCGGCGAAGGCATCGTCGCCGCGGCGCAGCAGCCACAGCGCGGCGGTGAAGATCAAGCCGGCGAGCAGGATGTTCACGCCGAGGTCCGCCATGCCGATCAGGTGGCACGCGACGGCCCAGCCGACCGCGGGAGCGCCGGCCGCGGCGGCCGAGCTCGATGAGGGCTCGCGCGGCGGCGTGGAGGAGCCTCCCGGCGAGCTGCCGTACGAGCCAGCGGACGAGCCGCCAGCGGGGCTCGGCGGCGCTTGGCGCTGGAACGGCGGCGCGTCGTACACGCGACCCGGATCGGTCGTCCCGCGCGCCGGCTCGGCGTGCACCTCCACCTTCGGCGGAGTGCTCGGCCCCTGGGCCGGCGGCTGTTGTTCGAACGGATTCGGCGGGACTTGATCGGGCTGTTCGTTCGACATGGCGGGGGCGCCCTACAGCCCGGTCGCGGGGCGAGTTACCTGCGTCTTCGTCGAGTTGGTCGCGGCAGCGCCGCGGACTCGCAACGCGATGCGGATCGGCGCCCACGCCACCTCGCAGCCGAGCTCTTCCAACCACACGGCCGCAGCGTCGGCGCAGGTGTCGGCGAACCAGTAGCTGCGCTCGCACGGTGCGAAGTTCATGTCGTAGGCCTCGAGCCGAACGCTGCGCGCGGCGCCGGCCGAGAACTCGGCTTCGAGTCGTTCGAGCAGCGCCGAAGCGCGTGCGCGCGACACCGTCAGCTCCTCGAGCGTGGTCCAGTGCGCCGCGTCGCGCAGCTCCTGCGCCGAGCGCGCGTCGTGTTCGCGTCGACACAGCGCGCCCTGCGTCGGCCAGAGCACGGTGGCGAACACGTCGTGCCACGCGTTGCGCTCGAGCGCGTACCAGGCCCAGTCGCCGAAGCCGAACTCGACATAGCGCTCCACGTGCTCGCCCGAGTGCACCGGGAGCACCAGCCCCACGTGGCGCGCCTCGCGCAGCACGAACACGCTCGTGGGGTCCTGCGGCGCGCGCGGCGGCGTCGCGAGCGAAGTGCAGCTCGCGCTTGCGCACACCAGGCCCACGAGCGCCGCTGCACGCGCCAGTGCCGCCACGTCGTCGGGCCTCAGCTCATCGAACGCGCGGCGCCAGCGGTGTCGACCATTTGCTGGAAGCGCGCGACCTTGCCGTCTCGAAGCCACCAGGTGTGCGCGAACTGCACGTCCAAGCGCTTGCCCGTGGTGCTGTGCACGCCCGTGTAGCGCCCGAACGCCGTCACCACTTCCGGCCCGCCGACGATTTCGCGCGGCGTGGCCTTGAAGTCGCTCCAGGTCGCCACGACGCGCGCGAACACGCCCTCGACGATCGCCTGCGGCCCGACGTACGGATTGCGGTCCGACAGCACGAAGCCCTCGGCCTCGTTCCACACCACGTCCTCGCGCAGCAGGGCGAGGAAACCCGGCACGTCGCCGGCGGCGAACAGGTCGTAGAGCTTAGTCACGAGTTGTTGGCTGGCGTTCATGGCTACCACGTCTCCGCTGGATCCCGGCTGAGCCTACGCCGCCTGGCTGCTCTTCAAGGGTTCCAGGGGCTGGCGACCGCTGCGCGTTCGCGGCTTCTCGGCCGGCCGCTCGGGCGCGTGTCTCGTGAATTTACTCACTCACTGAGTAGTTTTGCTCGATGACTGAGTAAGGTTCATTCGCCGCCATGCCTCTCGACCGTCCCTTGATCGCCGCCGCTCTGGCTGGTCTGCAGCATGCCAAGCCCCTGCTCCAGGTCCTGATCGGTCCGCGGCAAGTCGGCAAGACGACCGCCGCAGGTCAGGTGCGCGAGCGGCTCGGCTGGCCGACCCATGAGGCGACCGGCGACGCGCCGCTCGCTCATCCGCCCGAGTGGATCGAGACGCAATGGCGCCTGGCGCGGACCCGAGTCACGCGAGCAACTCCCCGCGTGTTGCTGATCCTCGACGAGATCCAGAAGGTCCCGGGCTGGAGCGAAGTGGTCAAACGCCTGTGGGACGAGGAGGTCAGCACCAAGGGCGGCGTGCGTGTGCTCCTGCTCGGCTCGTCGTCACTGCTCGTGCAGCGAGGCCTGACCGAGAGTCTCGCCGGCCGGTTTCTCTTGCACCGCGCGACGCACTGGACGCTCGACGAGTGCCGCACCGAGTTCGGGTGGGACCTCGAGCGCTGGATCTTCTTCGGCGGCTACCCGGGCGCGGCCGAACTCGCGGGAGACGAGCGCCTGTGGCGCAGGTACGTCAACGATTCCCTGATCGAGACGGTGCTCGCACGCGACGTCCTGCAAATGCAGACAGTGCAGAAGCCGGCGCTGCTGCGTCAGCTGTTCGCGCTCGCAGCGCACCATCCGGCGCAGGTGCTGTCTTACACCAAGATGCTGGGGCAACTGCAGGACGCGGGGAACACGGTCACGCTGTCGGGCTACCTGCAACTCCTCGAGACGGCGTTCCTCGCCTCTGGGCTGCAGGCCTTTTCGAAGGGCGTTGTGCGTCAGCGCGCGAGCAGCCCGAAGCTCGTGCTGTGGAACAACGCGCTCGTGAGCGCGACGACGTCGCTCGACTTTGCCGCTGCGCGCGCCGACGGCCCGTGGTGGGGCCGCCTTGTGGAGAACGCAGTCGGCGCGCACCTCTTGAACCACCTGCAGGGCTCGCCCTGGAGCGTCACCTACTGGCGCGACGGACCGGCCGAAGTCGATTACGTCGTCTCGCGCGGCTCGAAGATCTGGGCGATCGAAGTCAAGAGCGGGCGCGGAGGTCGAGTCAGCGGGCTCTCGGCCTTCCTCGCGCGCTATCCCAAGGCCTCGAGTTGGATCGTCGGCGCCTCCGGCGTGCCGCTCGAGGAGTTCTTCCGCGAGTCGCCCGAGCGCTGGTTCGAGTGACAGCGCCGCGTGCGGCGGCCTTCGTGCGTCGTTCAGTCCGGCAGCGCGTAGCGGTGCAGCGCAGGCGGTTCCTGCGTCGCGCACCACAGCTCTTGTCCGTCGGGTGAGAGTTCGAAGGCGTGTGCGGTTCCCGGCGCGCCGTCTGCGACCCGCGCAAGCGAAACATGGCCCGACGAGAGAGAGATCAACAGCGCGGCGTTGGAGGTGTCGCTGAGGACGATCCAGCGCTCGCCGTAGCGAACGGTCCACCAGTCCGCTCGCGCGCCGTGCAGTGCGATCGTTCGCTGCGGCGCACCGACGACGTCGAACAGATCGAGCTCGAAGTCGTTGTCTTCGCTGAGCACAGCCAGCTCGCCGCTCGGCCTGCATCCAATCGCCTCGATATCGACGAAGAACCTGCCGCTCGGGCGACGCGTGATCCTCGCGAGTTCCTCACTACCGGGCGCCAGCTTGCGGACACGCTCGCCCTCGCGCAGCGCCCACCCTGCGGCCCAACGCTCGCCGCTGGCGAGGAAGGCGACCTGCGGGCCGCCGAGTTCGACCGGGCCGAGGCATTCGCCCCCAGCGGAGAACACGAGGTGGCGGTCTCTGTGTGTTTCGATGCTGGCGTACACGCGGCCATCGGGAGCACTCACGAGCAGGCCGCTGTAGAACCGGAACTTGTCGAGGCCCTTCGAATCGGGGACCAGCACGTGCTCGCGGCGCCAAGCATCGGAGAAAACGTGCAGAGCCTTGGCGCGTCCGTGCTCAAAGAGGATTCGGCCACGACCGTCAAAGAACACGTTGCTGATCTTCTCCGCTTCGGCCGCGTCAGTCGGCGCGCCGGACGGCAGCGAAATCGAAGCGATCCTCTGCAGGGTGACCTCATCGAAGGGCTTCGGCTTGGGACGTGTCTCGTCGTACGGCGTACGCGCGACCTCTCGAACACTCCAGCCGTTGAACGCGTCGTTATCGGCGCGGACCTCGTACGCCACGCGCTTGTGGATCTCGACGTGGCGCAGCTCGAAGCGCTTCGGCGAGACTGCCAGGATGCCGCTCTTCGAGCGCAGCTCGTGCAAGGCTTCCACCGTGTCCTCTTCCTCGGCGAGCAAGAAGTCCTCGGGCAGCGAGAGCGTCCACACCGGTTCGTAGTCGGCGTCCACCAGCACGAAGCACGTCCCGAGGTCGCGATCTCTGCTCGAGCGCCGCTGGGCGACGTACCACTGCACCAGCGTGAGCGGAGTTCCTGCGATCGGGCGCGCGTCCATCGACCAACGCAGTGGCTTGGGGTCGTCGAGCTTCTCCTTCGGCCGGAGCGGCTCGAGCTTTTCGCCGCTCGAGAGGCGGTAAGGCCACCACTCCTCGTTCTGTCCATTCACGTCTTCATCAGCGACGCGAACGACGAAGCGATCGAGCGCTTGCTGTGCGAAGAGTCCAAGTGGATTGGGACTGACCGGTCCGTGGATGAAGCGGCTCCCCGTGCGCTCAATGCGTTCGTCGCGCAGCAACTTGCCTTGCGGGTCGACAACGGCGACCACGACGTGCCCCCGCGCCATCATCTGTGCCCATCCGTGCGTGAAGGCGTAGCCCGCGCAATGTCCGGTGTCCGTCACGCACGCTTCCCAGAACGTGAACGGCAACTCGCTGGCCCACGCTTGCGCAGCTCCGCGCTTCACGACGACCTGAGAGGATCCCGCGCCGTAGATCGAGCTCGGATCGACATGGCAGGTCCACTCACCCGAGGGCGACGAGTACGTGCGCGGCTGGAGCTTGGGCGGCTCCGCCTGGACCAGCGACACGAGCAGCGAGAGCACGGCGAGCATGGGGACCTCCGAGGCGGTTGGCGGCCCGCGAGCTAGCGCGCTACTCAGCGCCCAGTGACACGCGGCTCGCGCTCGTCGCGCGCTCGTCCGGCGCCAGTGAGCCAGCGCAGGATCGCGGACCCCACCACGCTCACCACCACGACGTAGACCCAGGTCCCGAAGAACCCCATGCGCACGTCGACGAGCAGCAGTGCGGCGGGCAAGGCGGACAGCAGAGCGATGGCCACCGCGACCATCTGGACGATGCGCGCGACCGCAGGGTTCGTTGCGCGCTTGCGCCACACGCCGCCGAGGAAGAAGAGCGACAGGACCACAGCCGTGAGGCTGAGCGGGAACTCCATCGGCGGGCCGCTGGACCCATCGAAGTGTGCGCGGAGCTCGGCGGCGTCGCGTTGGACTTCTACCGCCTGCGCCAACAAGCCGGTGCCCACCTTCCCCGCGGCGAACAGCCCCATCACGTCGTAGCCGAGCGCGAGACCTCCGGCGGCCCAGCCGCCCAGGGCGAGCGCGCCGATGCTGAACGGGCCGATCGTGATCCCGCCCAGCGCCAGCACACCGATCGCAAGCTTGCCGGCTGCGTAGCCGCCGACCGCGAAGTCGCCCACCGCGAACACACCGCGCGCCCACTTGGGCTTTCGAGTGATCGGGTCGCGCACGCCGCGCACGACGTGCAGCAACGGGAGGCCGAGGAGGCTCGCGCGCGACCTGTATTCGAAGGGCGCGCCCTCCAACGAGGAGTCGAAGTGACGTTGCATCACGGCGCTGAGGCCGCTGGTGGGCGCCGCGCTGGTCTGCGCGCCGCTCAACGCGAGCTCGAGGTCGGTGAGGAACGCATTCACGCTCGCGTAGCGCTGCGCGGGGTCCTTGCTCAGGGCCTTGAGCACCACATCGCCCACGCTCTCGTCGATGTCCGCGGCGATCTCGTGCGGGTTCGGCGCTTCGAAGGTCGCGATGCGCGCGAGCAGTTGCTGCATCGTGTCGCCTTCGAAGGGCCGCGCGAGCGTGAGGAGCTCGAACAGCGTCACGCCCAGCGAGTACACGTCCGTGCGTTCGTCCACGCGGCTCGTCAGCGCGCCGGCTTGCTCGGGCGACATGTAGTGCGGCGTGCCCAGCGTCTCGCCGGTGATCGACAGCGAGGCTTCGCCCATGTCCTTGGCGAGGCCGAAGTCGGCGACCAGCGGCTTGCCCTTCGCGTCGATCAGGATGTTCGAGGGCTTCAGGTCGCGGTGGATCACGCCGCGCTCGTGCGCGAAGGCGATGGCCTCGAACACGCCGCGCATGAGGCGCACGCAGCCGTGCGCGTAGCCGGGGTACGAGGCCAGCTCGCCTGCGCCGCTCGCGCGCGAGAGATCCGCTGCGCTCGGGCGCGCGCGCAGTCCGCGCAAAGTGGCGATCACGTTCGCGAGCGTCGGGCCGCGCACCAGCTCGAAGGCGATCCAGGCGTGGCCGCCGTCGGCGCCGACCGCGTGGATCGGCACGACGTTGGGATGGGCGAGCTTGGCCGCCGCGCGCGCTTCGCGCTGGAAGCGCTCGACGTGGCGCGGCTCGAGCGTGAGGTGGTTGCGCAGCACCTTGAGCGCGACCGCGCGGCGCAAGGAGAGCTGCTCCGCCTCGTAGACCACCGCCATGCCGCCGCGGCCGAGCTCGCGCACGATGCGGTAGTCGCCCAGCTCCAGTTGCCCGGGCAGTCCGAGGTTCCCGGTCTGCGGCGCTCCATCGATCATGTGGAAGCAGCGCAGCAGCTCCGCACGGTGCTCAGGCGCGCGTGCGAGGAGTTCCTCGGCGCGCGGGGGCTCGCCGCGCGCCACGCGCTCGGCGTACAGCGCCACCAGTTCGTCGACGAGGTCAGCCGTGTCGTGTTTGGTCATGAGATGCGCTCCTGGCGAGTCTAGTTGCCCCGCCGGAGCGCCGTCCGCCGCCCGATTCGACGCGCGAAAGGCGAAAAACCGCTCTTCAGCAGCTCGAGGCCCCGCCCAGGCGCTCGAGCTCCTCGCCCCAGCGGCTCAGCGCGCGCCGGAACTGTGCGTGCACCGCCTGCTCGCTCGAACCCACTCGCCGCGCCGTCTCGCGCGCGGACAGGCCCTCGAACTGGCGCAGCGCAATCACGCGCCGCTGCTCAGGCGAGAGCGCGCGCCACGCTTGCAGCATGCGGCCCCGCGTCTCGCCCAACGCAGCGCGCGTGTACGGCCCCGCGCTCGAGTCGGGCGGCAACGCCGCGCCCGCCGTGCTCCAGTCGGAGCGCGCGAGCGAGAGCTGCGCCGCTCCGCCTCCGCGCCGTTGCCTGCGCGCCGCCCGCGCGATGTCGGCGATCACGTTGCGCGCGATCTTGCACACCAGCGCGAGGAACGGGCCTTCACCGTTCAGCGTCGCGCCCGGCAGCACGCTCAACGTGCGCAGCAGCGTTTCCTGCACGACGTCCTGCACCTCGACGCGCCGCGCCAACGCGCGCCCGAGCCGATGCTCGACGTACACCTCGAGCCGCGCCGCGATGCGCGCGAACAACTCTTCCTGCGCGGCTTTCTCGCCACTCGCCGCGCGCTGCAGGATCGAAGTGAACTCCATCGACGCCGCGCGCGTTCCGTTTCGTGCGGCGCGTGCGGATGATGGTCTTTGGGCGACGTGGTCACAACGGCGTCGCGGCGTGCTCACGGCCGGCGCGCTAGTCCTCGATCGGAGCGTTCTCGACATGTGCTGACTCAACGTGTCGCGCAGGCGCGCGCCAACGTCTCTGCCAGCGGCCTCGCGCGGTACCCGAGCTCTCGCTCGGCCTTCGCAGAGCTGACCCACACGTACCAACCCCAAGTCGCGAAGCGCTCGGGGGCCCACGGAGGTCGCGAGAGGCCGATGAGGTCGAGCGCGGATGCGCTCCAACGCAGAGGTCCGAGCACCGCGCGCGGTGTTCGGAGTGTGCGCGTCGTTGCGCCCGCGGCTTGCGCCAGTCCGCGCTGGAGCTGCTCCCAAGTCAGGTTGTGGCCGCCGAGGATGTAGCGCTCGCCCACGCGCCCGTGCGCGAGCGCCGCCAGACAGCCCTGCGCGACGTCTTCCACGTCGCAGAACGATGCGCCGCCCGGCGGCGCCCAGCGCCAACCGCCGCGGCGCGCACGCGCGACGGTCGACGACTCGCCGCCGAACAGACGCGGTCCGAGCAACGCGCCGGGGTTGACGATGACCACGGGCATGCCGCCCCACGCGGCGCTGAGCGCGCGCTGTTCGGCTTCGTGTTTGGTTGCGACGTACGACACGCGCGCTTCGTACAGACCCCAGCGCGAGCGTTCGTCCAACGTCTCGGGCTCGCGCGAGCCGCCGATCGCTCCCGTGGTCGACACGTGCACGATGCGCTTCAAGTCGCCGTGGTGCGCAGCGCGCAGGATCGCGGCTGTGCCCTCGACGTTCACGCGCCGTTGCTCGAGCGCGACGCGCGACCACAGGCCCTTGTGCGCGGCGCAGTGGACCAGAGCGTCGGCGCCGGCGCAGGCCGCGCGCAGGCTGCGCTCGTCGAGCAGATTCGCCTCGACGAGTTCGACGCCATCGCGCTCGAGATCCTCGCGGCCGGCGCGACGCCGCACCATTGCGCGCACCACGGCGCCTCGCGCACGCAGCGCGCGGACGACGTGCGCGCCGAGGAAGCCGGACGCTCCGCTGACGAGCACGGTGGCGCGCTCGAGCTCGAGCGGCGGCGCGCGCGAGAGCGCTTCGTTCATCGCGCTGCTCCTTGCGCTCGCGTGCGAATCGGGCCTAGGATCCAGCGGGCGGGCGAGCGTGGGAGCGAACCATGAATTCTCGCAGTGGGCCGATTTCGCGTCTCCTTGGACCGGTTCGCGACTGGGTGCGGCGCACGAACTACGTGCGCTTCACCAGAGAGCATTTCGCCGCCTTGAGGTTGCGTCGCGAGCATCCCAGCGGCCTCGTACCTCCGACACCCAAACGGATCGTCGTAGAGCCGACCAACGCCTGCAATCTCGCCTGCCAGTACTGCGGCAACAAGGACATGGTGCGGCCGGCGAAGTACCTCTCGCTCGAGATGTACGAGCAGCTGCTCGACCAGATGGTCGACCTGGGGATTCCGCGCCTCACGCTGCACACCATCGGCGAGCCGACGCTGCACCCGCGCATCGGCGAACTCGTGCGCATGGCTGCGGAGCGCGAACGGGTCGCGGTGTTGTCGACCAACGGCACGCTGCTGCGGCGCGAGGCGCTCGCTCGTTCGCTGGTCGAGGGCGGCCCCGAGTTGCTCAACGTCTCGGTCGACGCCGCGGACGCGGATGTGCTCGCCAAGACACGCGATGGCTTGAAGCCCGAAGTCGTGATCGAAGGGCTGGCTACGCTGCGGCGTTTGCGCGACGAGATCGGACCCGTGCGCGACAGCCCCTGGGGCCGCGTGCGGCTGCCGACGATCACGGTCACCTGCGTCGTCACCCCGCTCTTCACGCGCGAGGTCGAGCGGCGCTTCTTCGCGGCCTACGCGCCCTACGCCGACGACTTCCTGTTCCAGTACGTGCACAACCACGCCGACTACGTCGAGGACGGCGAGTTCCACCAGCGCAGCCTGCTGCCCAAGCGGATCCACGACCGGCTGTACAAGGCGATCCGCTTCCCGTGCCATTACCCGTGGGACACGCTGTACCTGCTCGCCGACGGCACGATCTCCGTCTGCCGCTACGACTTCGATGCGCGCGTGCGCATCGGGCGCTTCCCAGAGCAGTCGCTGCGCGAGCTGTGGACGAACGAGGCCATGCAGAGCCTGCGACGAGCCCACATGGAGTTCGACTTCCGCGACTGGTCTTCGTGCGAGGACTGCTCGGCGATGTGGGTCGAGAACCGTGCGGAGCACCATCACCTGACGCGCATGCTGCAGCGTCGCAACGGCTTCACGCCGTCGCGCGATGCGTGGTTGCCCGAGCGGCCGGCGAAGCGCGCCCGCGCGAATTGAGCGCAAGCGCTTCATCCCATCGGTGACGACGCGCTGCGTCGCGGCATGCGGCTGGTCTGGATCCCGGCGTGGATGTCGCGGCGCGCGAGGCGCTCGAGGCCGAGCGCGCTCGCCGCTCGGTGGCACAGCGTGAACAGGCGCGCCTCGGCGCGCGCGAAGCGGAAGTCGCCCGAACGCACGCGCGCGAGCGCCCGTCGCTCCCATCCGCCGATCCGGCCGCGCACAAGCCCCAGCGAGAGCGAGACGTAGTGCTCCAGCGTCTGGCGCGCTACCTGCACGGAGCGCGGGATCTGGTTCGGCCAGCACTCCTTCTCCCACAGGTGGTACTCGCCCACGCGGCCCCAATCCTCGAGCGTGCGCGGCGGCTGGAAACCGAGCTCGAGCGCGCGGGCGTAGAACTCCGTGCCCGGGATGGGGCGGTAGGGCCAGGGCATCGCGCGCGCGAGCGAGCAGGTCGCCGCGATGCGCCGGCACTCGTCGAGCGTGCGCATCATCGAGGCCTCGTCCTCGTCCGGGTAGCCGACGATGTAGGTGAACAGCGACGCGATGCCCAGGCGCTCGAGCAGCTCGGCGGTGCGCAGGTTGTCGCCCTCTTGCGAGTGTTTGCCGATCGCGTCGCGCATGCCGGCGTCGCCGGTCTCTGCGCCGACCAGCGCGTGGTACAGGCCTCCGTCGCGCAGCACCGAGAGCGTCTGCGGCTTCCAGCGCAGCAGCGAGAAGGTCTGCATCATCGCGTGCCACTCGAATGGCGTGCCGCGCGCGGCGAGCCCCTCGCAGAACTCGCGCACGCGCGGCTCGTGCACGCCGAAGTTGGCGTCGTAGAAGCGCACGCAGTCGAAGCCCCAGCGTTCGTGCAGCCCGAGCAGATCGTCGAGCATTCGAGCGGCCGGCATCGATTGCCAACGCATGCCGCTGACCAGCGGCGAGCAGCAGAACGCGCAGGGCTCGGGGCAGCCGAAGCTCGAGCAGTAGGTGATGCCCCACACGGCGCGCCCGTTGAATCCCGGCGGTGTGATCATGCGCGCGGCCTCGCGCGCGCTGCGCCCGCTCAGCTGTGCGTCGCGGTACTGCGCGAGGTCGATCAGATGCCAGGGCGGATTCAGCAGCTTGTCCCAGCCCTCGACGCGCCGCGGCGCCGTGCGCACGAGCGCGCCATCGCGCCACAGCGCGAGCCCGGGGACCTCCTCGAGCGGCGCGCCGCACTCGACGGCGTGCACCAGGTCGAGGAACGTGAGTTCGCCCTGGCCCAGGCTCACGGCGTCGTAGAGTCCGGTCGCGAGCTGGAGTTCCGGCACGACCGAGGCCCACCAGCCGCCGATGAAGCTCGGCAGCCGCGGGTGGGCGGCGCGCACCGCGCGTGAGCAGGCGAGCCCGTCCGCGACCTGACCGCCGAGGATGCCGGTCGTCGCGTACAGCAGCGCGCCCTCACAAGCTTCCACCACGCGGCGCTTGCTCAGCCCCGGATCGCCGAGGTTGGCGTCGACGATCACGACCTCATAGCCCTCGCGGTCCGGCCACGCGCCGATCGACATCAGCGAGAGTGGGAGCTGGTCCCGCGAAACGGGGAAGCCCCCGCGCCCCTCGGCGAGGCTCGGGTTGTAGAGCACGATTCGCTTGCGGGCCGTCATGCCAGCGCCTTCTCCCGAGGCGCTGGATGCCGTCGACTCTCGAGGCGGTTCACGAAACTCCGCGGGCCGCGCCGCCCGACTCAGCGCCGCGTCATCAAGGCCACGCCGATCATGCGGTAGAGCAGCCGCGCGCCGACCATCGCGTCCCAGCTGTCGCCCTCGACGTCGTGGCCGGGGTTGACCTCGTTGAGGTCGAGGCCGACGACGCGCTTGCCGCTGAGGGCCAGCTCCTCGAGCCACAGCATCGCGTCGGCCCACGAGAGGCCGCCGGGCACGGGCGTGCCGGTGCTCGGGCACAGCGCCGGGTCGAGGCCGTCGATGTCGAAGGAGACGTAGACGTGCTCGGGGAGCGTGCTCAGGTGCTCGCGCACGATGCGCAGCACCTCGTCGCCGCCCGCCAGGCGCGCGCGCTGCCATTCGCGGTCGTAGAGCGTGACGATGCGGCCCTTCGAGCGGCGCGAGAGCTCGTACTCGTCCTCGGAGAAGTCGCGGATGCCGACCTGTGCGAGGCGCGCGACCTTCGGGAGGCGGCGCGTGACGTTCTCCATGATCGAGGCGTGCGACCACTCGAAGCCCTCGTAGGCGACGCGCAGGTCGGCGTGCGCGTCGAAGTGCAACACGCCCAGTCCCGGATGGCGCTCGGCGCAGGCCTGGATCGCGCCGAAGGGCGTCGAGTGATCGCCGCCGAGCAGCACCGGCAGCTTGTCGAGCTCGAGGACTTGGCGCGTGGCCTTGCGGACGAGCTCGTTGAGTTCAGCGCCGATCGCGTTCACGCGGGCGAGGTCCGCGCGCAGGTGCCCCGCTGCGTTCAGGTCGCCGCCGGCGGCGATGATCCCGTCGGCGAGGCGCGAGGCCTCCTGGTTGAGCTCGAGCGCGTTCGGCAGCGGCTCGGCCTGCCAGATCCCGGCCTCGTAGGGCCGCCCGGTGAAGGCGTCGAACAGATCGACCTGCCGGCTCGCGGCGGCGACCGCGTCGGGGCCCATCCAGGCGCCCTTGCGGTACGAGGCCGTGGCGTCGAACGGAACGGGCAGGACGTGGACGCCGGCCTCGTCGCGGGTGCTGGGCAGGCCGTAGATGCCGCTGCCGGGCTGGGCGGCGGCCGAAGGGTCGAAGTGGGGCATCGACGGATGATCCGCCTCGCACGGTCTGGGGACAACGGCGCTGGCCTGCAATGTGTGCGAGTGAGGCGCCCGGGCGAACTTCGCGGCGAGTGCGCGGCGCGGGCGAGAGAGAGTCCGGGAGAGTCTCCGCCGACGCTCTCACTCGTTGTTCGGCGACGCGACCGGCGCTCCGACGAGGCACGCTGTGGCGAGGCGCCGCTGAGGGTGCTTGCCGAAGACCAGATCCTGCTCATTTGGCCGGCGGCAGACCTCGAACTCACTTCGAAATCGCCAACTCGATCAGTGTCCGTCTGGATCGCGAGTGCAGACATCGAACGGCGTGGGTCGAGCGGCGTCCGAGAACGTTCCGGATTGCCTCGAACTCCAGGCCCAGGCCGTGGCGCAGGAAGATGACAGCGCGTTGCTGCGGCGCGAGCCGCCTCAGCAAGTCGCGCTGCAGGGGGCCCGAGCCGGAGGGCGACGCCGTGGCGCAGTCAGCGGCCTCCAGCAGCTCCGGACTGTCGCCGCCGCGTCGCATCGATCTGCGCCGGATTGAGTCGACCGCGCGTCCTCGCGCGATGGTGACGATACGTTCGAGCAGCTGGGCGTCGCATGTGTCGAGGGCGCCGCGTTGCGCGAGCACGAGCCACGACTCCGCGATCAGATCGTCGACATCGACTTCGATGCCGCGCCAATGGCTCAGGCGACGGCGAGCTCCAGCGCGCAGCGTCCGCCAGCGCTCGTTGTCGAGTCCGGGGCCTGCGGGGTTCGTTCGATCGCTGTCGCGCACGGGATTCGACCCCTCGAGTGTCCGTCCGGTTTCCGCTGGTAGACGAGTCAGTACGAGTGCGCCGCAAGGTCTCTTCGCAAGGGATAGCGCGAACGGCCGACGTTCCCTCAAAGATCCGACCTGCTGCGGCGCATCTCTCACGCAATCCAACGTCAATCTTCGGAAGTGCGAATGGGGAATCCGCATCGGCTTGCCCGCGCTGGTCACAACGGAGCCAGCCCAATTCTGAGAACTTCGCCGTTCGATCGGCGACGACGTCGATAGCCCACCGAGGCCGCAGTACGTTTCGAATCGTGCGCGAGCTGGTCACGTACCCGAACTTCTGCCTCGTACCCCGACCTCCTCGAGGCCAACCGCTACGCGCCTTGTCTGCGCTGAACAGTTTCCGTGGAGTTCAGTCGTTGAGTACTCGCCCCGAACACCTGCCTGCGGACGAAGGCCACGGGGATTCGCCGGGACCCGGGGGCGCGAAAGCGCTCTCGCGCCAGTCCGCATCCGCAGATCGCGATGGGCCGGAGTTGTACGCCTGGGTCGCGCGGCGGGTGCGCGAACGAGCGCTCCTGCTCGAGATCGACCAAGTTTGGCGAGCGGCGCGTGCGCGAATCTCGTCGTCGCTGCATCCGCCACTCGCGCGTGAGCGCCTCACCGCCGACTGCAGTCACGACGAGATCCCGGCGTGGGTCCGAGGCCACATCGACCATGCGATTGATGGGTCGATCCGTGCGCTGGAGCGAGCCCAGAAGGACGCGTCTTCCTCGCTGTCCGGTGGGATTTCGCCGCTTGCGGAGCGCGAGAGTTTCGCCGGGTGGCTTGCCGACAACCTGGGGCTGGAGTGGAACCAGGCGCGGGCCGCCATGGCCAATTTCAACCGCTTGCCCGACGACGTTCGCCGCACCTTCGTCGAGCTCCTCTCCAGCCCAGACCCGCCCGCGCGCAAAGGTCGACCACTGACCGCCGAGCAGTCCCGGCACGTCAGGCAGGCGCTCGCGACGCTGATGCGCGCCACGTCTCCTTTCCATGCCGCCCTTGCGGGCGCTGCCGCCGATGACTCGAGCGAGCGCGCAACCCCGCACGAGACGCTCCTCGATCGGCAAGGAGGTCCGCAATGACTGCCAGCCACACGGCGCCGAGCGCCAGTCAGATCGAGTTGCTGGCCGAAAGGACCGGCCCCGATCGGGCTCGGCGCACCGCGCCGGACTCCCCCGTGGCCGGGACTCGCTCGACAGCGCTGTGAGCAGCACGCAAGAGCGCCGGACGCCGGTGGCGCGGCAGGAAATCGACCGCGCCCAACGCGAGGAGCTGGCCCCGATGCTGCGCTGGACTCGCCATTGTGAGCCCATCGAGGCGTTCCACTTGGTCGCGAATGCCGGCCAGCCTGACGTGGGCCGGAACACGCGCGTGAGGCCTGCAGCAGGCGGAGTGTTTGCCGTCGGCTTCGGCGTGCGGCGGCTCGACAGCGGGCGCCTCAACCCGCGCAACTCGCGCGTTCTGCGCACGAGTGAAGCCGCCAACGAGATCCCCCGCGACGACCTGGAGAGCCACCCGCGCAGCTCGCTCGTCCACGAACGGGTGAGCGCCCGACTCGTGCGCGCGAGCTCGCCCGACCTCGTCATCGATGCCCGGGGCGGTCTCGAGCGCCGAGGCCTCCCGCGCTTGCGCGGCTACGTGCGTTGCTCCGCCCCAGCCATCGACGCGCGCTTGGACATTGTCAGCGCTGGCAACTGCGACTCGACGGTTCGTCCCATTCTCGATTCGGGCTCCCGGGCCTCGACTTCGCGTAGGCGGAAGTACTTCGAATTCCAAAGATCTCGTGCGAACTTTCGAGAACTCGTTCGGACCTGTCTTCACGGCCGTGGGCCCCGCCACCCCGGCCGCGGTGCGACGCGCACTCGCGAAGTCGACCTGCTCGCGCGGGCCAGTTCGGAGGTCCAATGAACACCGCAGTTGCGAAATCGTCCAGAAAATGGCTGCTCCTTCTCACGAGCCTGTTCGTTCTTGCGCTCGTCGCCGTCGGCCCATCGTTCTTGTCACAACGCGCGGAAGCAGCTTCACCGCAGGGAGGCGGCGGTGGTGGCAACTGGAGCGTTGGCGCCGGTGGATCACAAACCGTCGTCAACGGCGCGCCGGCGGCAGGTACGTGCACGGTGAGCAACAACGGGAACTCCACTGTGACTGTCGAAGTCAAGAACTCGGAGGGCGCTGTCGTGTCCACCACGACGATCAACAAAGACAGTTCGTCGTCGGTTGGTGTGCCCACGGGAGGGTCGGTCACGGTGAAAGACGGCCACGGCGCCGGCGGGGCGTCTGGAACCTACAACTACTCGCCTCTCCCGCAGCCGAAGTAGCACGACCTCTACACTGTTGCCCGTGGCCACGATCGACAAAAAACCGGCGTTGGCGCTGACGCTCGCGGCGGTGTTGGTCGTGGCCCTGATCGTCTGGCTCTCCGCGAAAGTCGAGCGCGAGGCGCCTTCGCCGTCCGGAGCCGCGGGCCGAACCGCGGACGGGCTGTCGGAGGTAGAGCTGTTGACGGACTCCGCGCGAGAGTCGGTGGCGACTCCCAACGCCGCTCCTCCGGAGCCACTCGCACGCGCGATTGTCGCCGCTGCGAGCTTGACGCTATGCGTTTTTCCTGACGGCGCGACGCCCACGGGAACTCGCTGGGCCCTGGAGTCCGTCGAGCGCGTCGGAGCGCGAATCGGTTTTCAGGTCGAGGACGTGAATCAGCCGATCCCGGTTCCACCCGGACGCTGGCGTGTGGTCGCGGAGACGGACGGCTGGGCGGCTATCGACCAGCGGCTCGAATTGGTGGCGGACGAGCGAGCGGTTGTGTGGGTCGGGCGCCGTCGGGACCTCCGTGTGCGAGTGACCGATCCCGACGGAAGTCCGATCGTGGGCGCGGACGTTGCGTGGCTGCCGCTGCAACTCGATCGGGCCTCCGAGTGGAATCAGACGCCGGCCGTCGCGAGGTTCACGGACGTCACCGGGAGCGCGTTGCTCGAGTCGATCGGCGTCGCTGCCGGCGAGCTCTGCGTGCACGCGGCTGGCTTCGTGCCCAGTCGTCGAAGCCTGATCGGCTCGAGCGAGGCTGACGAGCCGAGCGCGGAGCGCCTGGTCATTCTCGAGCGCGCCGACCTCGAAGGCGCGACACTGCGGGTGTTGCACGCAACGACGAAGCGACCGCTGGCGGGTGCGAGGCTCTGGCTACCCCCGCACGTCGTGGGCGTCAGCAACGGCGACGGAACGCTGGTGCTGCCTGCACACATCGACGATCAGGCAGAACTGGCCGTCGACGGGCCGAGTCACGCCCGCGTGCGCTGTCTCGCTAGCGATCTGCGGTCCCGGGGCGAGCTTTCGCTGTACGAGTTGGGCGAGCTGCTCATCCGCCTCCAACGCGCGGACGGCGCCACGCCCCGCGACGTCCTGGTCTGGGCGGAGGTGGACCCGAGCAGCGCCGAGAGCGACTTCCTGCCAGACCTCGAGCTGTGTGAAGGCCGCGGCGACGAGCGCGTGTCGCTGGCGGCGCCGGTGGAGCTTCCGTTGCAGATCTTCGCGAGCGGCGTCGAGGGGGAGTTCGCGCAGGCGCGAGTCACGCTCACCAGCGGGCTGACGCACCTCCAGCTCCTACTCACGGACGACGATCCGCTGTGCCTGGCGATCAGTGACGAGGCTGGTCGCCCGCTCGCGGCAGTGGTGGACGTCCAGTACGCGGGACCGTCACCCAGGAACGTCCGGCGCGAGGGCGAACGGGTCGCCATCCCATTCGCCGAGCGCATCACGCAGGTTCTGGTGTTCGCGCCTGGGCACGTACCCGCGCGGCTGCACCCGATCGCCGCGGCGCTGTCTCATGCGGGTGAGCTTCGAGTGAGCGTCGCGCGCGCGCACGACGCGCGGGTGCGCACGGTCGACACGTCAGGGCGCGGGGTTCCTGGAATGTGCGTGCGGGCCTGGGCCGAAGTGGACCATCGCGCGCTCGCCGAGCACCCCACACTCAACGGAGGTGTCCCGACGTCTCATCCAGGTTGGAGTCGCAACCCGCCTCCTGCACGCCAGGCGTGGACCGACTCGCAGGGCAGGTGCACGCTCGCTGGGCTTGCGACGGGCCCGTATCGGCTGCATGCCAACTTCGACAACAAGTTTCAGACGCTGGGAGTCGCTGACTTGCTGGGCAGCCAGACGTACTCGCTCTGGGCGCCGGTCGATGGTGAGGTGGAGTGGCGAATCGACGCCGCCCAACTGTGGGAGATCCGCGCCCGCGACGCGGGCTCAGGTCGCGGCGTCAGCGGTTTGGCGGTCAAGCTCGAGCAGGGGGGGGGCGTAACGGTTCGGAAGTCCTCTGGAGCGGTCTGGCTGGGTTGGATCCCTGCCGCGGCTGAGACGGTGGGGGTCTCAGCCGAACATCACCGCGAGACGCCCCTCGTTCTCGACGAGCGCCTGCACCCCGGGCGAATCGCCACCGTCGACCTCGAGCCCGGCGGCGAGCTGTCCCTTGCGTTGCTGGGCGGGCCCGCGCTGAGGACCGAGTGCATTGTGAAGTTCCGCGTCTTCGAGCGCCGCGACGGCTACTCGACCCAGGTGACCGAGGGCGAGTTCGCAGCGCCGTCCGAAGGGCTTGTCACGCTCGCCGCGCCGCTCGGGCCGATGCTGGAGATCGAGCTCGCGCCGACGGTCGTCGAAGGTTCCACGTGGCAATTCGAACCGCGTCGCGCGCCGCTGGATGCCGGCGCGGCGGCGTTCACCTGGATCCGCCGGTGAGCTGCGGCGCGCCGAGCACGCGTGGAGGCTGGGGCGATCCGCGCGTCGAGGATCCGCGGGTCGCGTAGGACGTCGAACTCGTTGCGGCGATGATCGCGTGGGGGCCGCTGCGAGCGCGGTCGACAGTCGCCGCTGTGCGACGGCGCGCGCGGGGTGCCGGAGGCCCGCCGCCACCAGCTCCTCTCGCCTCTGGCGGCCCGAACAACCGCGGCGCGGCGTCTTGATGGGACGGCGAATCGTCCGCGGCGCGTCCTGGCCCCGGCGGAGCACCTTCGACGCGGCCAGGGCTGCATCTCCAAAGCGCGTCGAAGCAAGGAGTTGCGCGCGCGGAGAAGATCGTCGGCGCGGCGCCTTGAGCGAGTCTGCCCCGAACGTAAGCTCCGCGGCCCACCACGAGATCTAGGGGCTGTTCGGTCGCTCGACCACTATTAGGACGGTCTCCGCGGTTCCCGTGGCGTGGCTCGAGGGGGTGGGTCGCGCCGTCTGTGCGGGCCCCCTGCTCGTCCTCTTCAGTCCAGGGTCCGGATGACCGTCGGCGGCCTCGCCTCGACGCGCGCTTCCGCCCGCCGCTCGTTCCCGTCCCCGCCCGCCACCCGTCCGTTCGTCGCCGAACCCGACCAGGAGAAGGTCGCATGGATTCCGCGTCCCCCGTGCAGCCGCGCTCGACCGAGCGCGAGGTCGTCCTGACCCCCCAACCCCGCGACGTGCAGCCGCGCCCCGATGGCGGCGCTGCGCGCGAGTCTCAGCTCGTGCCCGAGACCCGCATGCGCGTGCGCAAGCGCGCCGGCGATTTCGAGCCGGTCGACGTCAACAAGATCGTGCGCGCGGTGTCGCGCTGCTGCGCCGGGCTGGCCGAGCTCGACCCGATGCGCGTCGCGATGCGCACCATCAGCGGCCTGTACGACGGCGCGACCACGCGCGAGCTCGACCAGCTCTCGATCCAGACCGCTGCGTCGCTGATCGCCGAAGAGCCGCAGTACTCGCGCCTGGCCGCGCGCCTGTTGTGCGCCTTCATCGACAAGGAAGTGCGCAACCAGAACATCATGAGCTTTTCGCAGTCGGTGCGCGCCGCCTTCGAGAACGGCCTGATCTCGCAGCAGCTCGCCGACTTCGTCACGGCGCACCACCGCAAGCTCGACCAGGCCATCCAGCCCGAGCGCAACGACCTGTTCGAGTACTTCGGCATCCGCACGGTCTACGACCGCTACCTGCTGGTGAACCCCTCGACGCGCGACGCGCTCGAGACGCCGCAGTACTTCTTCATGCGCGTGGCCTGCGGCCTGTCGCAGTCGCCCAAGGAGGCGATCGAGTTCTACGAGCTGATGAGCACGCTCGAGTACCTGCCGAGCTCGCCCACGCTGTTCAACTCGGGGTCGACGCGCTCGCAGCTCAGCTCGTGCTACCTGCTCGACTCGCCCGAGGACGATCTCGGCGCGATCTACGAGCGCTACGCGGACGTGGCGAAGCTCTCCAAGTACGCCGGCGGCATCGGCCTGTCGTACACGCGCGTGCGTGCGAAGGGCTCGCTGATCCGCGGCACCAACGGGCACTCCAACGGCATCGTGCCCTGGCTCAAGACGCTCGACAGCTCAGTGGCGGCCGTCAATCAGGGCGGGCGTCGCAAGGGCGCGGCCTGCGTGTACCTCGAGAGCTGGCACGCCGACATCGAGGAGTTCCTCGAGCTGCGCGACAACACCGGCGACGAAGCGCGCCGCACGCACAACCTCAACCTCGCCAACTGGATCCCCGACCTGTTCATGCGGCGCGTCGAGGCCGACGCGACCTGGTCGCTGTTCGACCCCAAGGCCGTCCCGCACTTCACTGACCTCTTCGGCGCTGAATTCGAGCGCGCCTACCTCGAGGCCGAGGAGAAGAAGCAGTACGTGCGCCAGGTCAAGGCGCGCGATCTGTACGCGCGCATGATGCGCACGCTGGCGCAGACCGGGAACGGCTGGATGACGTTCAAGGACGCCTCCAACGAGAAGTGCAACCAGACCGGCGGCGCGGGCCGCACGGTGCACCTCTCGAATCTGTGCACCGAGATCATCGAGGTCACCTCGAAGGACGAGACGGCGGTCTGCAACCTGGGCTCGATCAACCTGGGCAAACTCGTCGTCGACGGCAAGTTCGACTACGCGCGCCTGGGTGAGATCGTGCGCGTCGCCGTGCGCCGGCTCGACCGCGTGATCGACATCAACTACTACCCGACCGAGGCGGCGCGCGTGTCGAACCTCGCCTGGCGCCCGGTCGGCCTGGGCGTGATGGGGCTGCAGGACGTGTTCTTCAAGCTGCGCCTGCCGTTCGACAGCAAGGAAGCGCTCGAGATCAGCGCGCGCGTGTCGGAGGAGATCTACTACCACTCGCTGGCGACGAGCTGCGATCTCGCGCAGGAGCACGGTTACCACCCCAACTTCCCGCAGACGCGCGCGGCGCAGGGCAAGCTGCAGTACGACTTGTGGGGCGTGAAGCCGACGAACGAGAAGCGCTGGGACGACCTGAAGGCGCGCATCGCGGTGCACGGCCTGCGCAACTCGCTGATGATCGCCATCGCGCCGACGGCGACGATCGCCTCGATCGCGGGCTGCTACGAGTGCATCGAGCCGCAGGTCTCCAACCTCTTCAAGCGCGAGACGCTCTCGGGCGACTTCCTGCAGATCAATCGCTACCTCGTGCAGGACTTGAAGGAGCGCGGCCTGTGGAACGAAACCGTGCGCAACTCGATCAAGGCCGCCGAGGGCTCGATCCAGGACCTCGAGTTCCTGCCGGCTGACTTGCGCGCGGTCTACCGCACGGCGTGGGAGCTGCCGCAGAAGGCGCTGATCGACCTCGCCGCGGCGCGCGGGCCGTGGATCGACCAGTCGCAGTCGCTCAACCTGTTCATCGAGAACCCGGTCATCGGCAAGCTCTCGTCGATGTACATGTACGCCTGGAAAACCGGCCTCAAGACGACCTACTACCTGCGCTCGCGGCCGGCGACGCGCATCCGCCAGACGACGGTGAGCAGCGCCGCCGCCGCGGCCGTGCCCGACAGCGCCGCGGTCGCGTGCTCGCTCGAGAATCCCGAGTCCTGCGAAGCCTGCCAGTAGCCGTTCCGCCCCGTTTCACCCGCCAGATCCGCCTCCAGGAGCACCTCCCGACATGTCCGTGGCCGTCGCGCAGCGTCCGATGATCCTCAACCCTGGGTTCGAGCTCACGCTCCGCCCGATGCGCTATCCCGTCTTCTACGAGATGTACAAGTCGGCGATCCGCAATACGTGGACGGTCGAGGAAGTGGACTTCTCGAGCGATCTGGTCGACCTGCGCAGCCGGCTCCTGCCGGCCGAGCGCCACCTCGTGCACCGCCTCGTGGCGTTCTTCGCGACCGGCGATTCGATCGTCGCCAACAACGTCGCGCTGAACCTCTACAAGCACATCAACTCGCCCGAGGCGCGCATGTACCTCTCGCGCCAGATCTACGAGGAGGCGCTGCACGTCCAGTTCTACTTGACGCTGCTCGACAACTACGTGCCCGACATCAAGGAGCGCGAGCTGGCCTTCGCCGCGATCCACAACATCCCCTCGATCGCGCGCAAGGGCGAGTTCTGCTTCAAGTGGATGGAGTCGGGCCTGGCGGTGGACAAGCTCGTGACCCGCGAGGACCGCCGGCGCTTCCTGCTGAACCTGATCTGCTACGCCTGCTGCGTCGAGGGGCTCTTCTTCTACGCCGCGTTCGCGTACGTCTACTTCATGCGCAGCAAGGGGCTGCTCAACGGCCTCGCCTCGGGCACCAACTGGGTGTTCCGCGACGAGAGCATGCACATGAGCTTCGCCCTCGAGGTGGCCGAGACCGTGCGGCGCGAAGAGCCCGAGCTGTTCGACGCCGAACTCGAGCGCCAGATCGTGGCCATGATCGAAGACGCGGTGAACTGCGAGACCCAGTTCGCCGAGGACCTGCTCGGCGGCGGCGTCCCGGGCCTCTCGGTGCGCGACATGCGCCAGTACCTCGAGTACGTGGCCGACCAGCGCCTCCAGAACCTGAGCCTGCGCCCGCGCTTCGGCGCCAAGAACCCCTTCGGGTTCATGGAGCTGCAGGACGTGCAGGAACTCTCGAACTTCTTCGAGCGCCGCGTGAGCGCCTACCAGGTCGGCGTGACCGGCGAAGTGGCGTTCAACGAGTCGTTCTGACGCGCACGTTTCGCTTCACTGCTCCGTGCCGCGGTGTTCGGTGCTGGAGCAGGCGATCACAGCGGACACTGGAGCCACGGTTCGGCTGAGCTCGAGACACGGGCGGCCAAGGGGTCCCCGACGGGCGTGTGCATCAACCCCGCGCAGGCTGGACCGTTTGACGGAGCATCGTAAAACGGTCCGGACTTTTTTACGATCCTGCGTCAAATGGTCCAGGCCGAACCGAGCCGCCGCGTCTACCAATCGATCTTCGAAGAACAGCTCGAACAACACCGCCAGATGCTGTTCGTCGCAGGTCCGCGGCAGGTGGGCAAGACCACGGTTTGCCGCGCGCTCTCCGATCCGGAGGCCTACTTCACCTGGGACGACCCCGGGCACCGCGCCCTGATCGTGAAGGGGCCGGGCGCGCTCGCGGAGGCCGTTGGCGTGTCCAAACTCGGTCGGCGCCGAGTGCGGGTCGTGCTCGACGAACTCCGCCGTTATCCGCGCTGGAAGAGCTTCCTCAAGGGCCTGTTCGACGTGCATGGCCAGCGGCTGGCCGTGATGGTCACCGGGAGCTCGCGCCTCGACGTCTATCGGCGCGGCGGGGACAGCCTGATGGGGCGCTACTTCCTCTACCACATGCACCCGATGTCCGTTGCCGAGTGCGCTCGTGTCGAGGCGCCGCAGAGCGAGCACGCGCCGCCCGCGAAGATCTCCGATGCCGATTGGCGCGCGCTGCTCGAGCACGGCGGGTTCCCCGAGCCGTTCTTCCTGCGCAATGCGCGCTTCTCGACGCGCTGGCGCTCGCTGCGCGACCAGCAACTCCTGCGCGAGGATGTGCGCGACCTCACGGGCGTTCAGGAGCTCGACCGGATCGAGATCCTCGCCAGGCTCCTGCTCGAACGCTCGTCACAGCCGCTCGTGCACTCTTCGCTCGCGCGCGAGGTCCAGGTCTCGGTCGACACCGTTCGTCGCTGGGTCGGAATCCTCACACACTTGCACCAGGGCTTCCTCGTGCGGCCTTGGTTCAAGAACGTCGCCAAGGCGCTGCGGAAGGAACCGCGCTGGTTCCAGTTCGACTGGGCGGCGGTCGCGGACCCCGGTCGCCGCGCGGAGACGTTCATCGGCTGTCAGCTCTACAAGGCCGTGCAGGGTTGGACGGACCTGGGGTTCGGTCGATTCGAGCTCTGCTACTTACGCGACAAAACCGGGCGCGAGGTCGACTTCGTGGTCGTGCGAGACGGCAAGCCGTGGTTTCTCGTGGAGGCCAAGTCATCGTCGGAGCCGATCGGGAAGTCGCTGCGCCACTTCCACGCCGTGCTCGGAACGAAACACGCCTTCCAGTGCGAGCTCGAGACCCCCTACGTCGACGCCGACTGCTTCGAGCGCGGTGATCCCATCGCCGTGCCGGCGCGCACGTTGCTCTCGCAGCTCGTGTAGCGCTAGCCCGACCTATTCACGGGCCCGCTACTGCAAACGCCGGATCATCCTGCCCTGCTGCGTTTTCTTGGGGCGCGAGATGTTCTCAGCGACCTGGCAGGTCGCTTCCGAGCCCTCGCGCCGAAGAACCTCGCAGGACCGGCGCTCCGACGTTTTCGCTACGCGGTTCGTGAATAGGTCGGGCTAGTCGAGCTCGTCGGGCATGCGCCAGGCGACGGCGTTCGCGCCCAGGTGCGCTTCGAGTGCTGTCGCGAGCGCCGTGGCTTCGCGCTCGAGCTCGCGCTTGCGGCGCGCGTCGCGAAACACCAAACCCTGCTCGGGATCCTGTTCGAGCGCGGCGAGCACGGCGTTCTCGAACTCCTGCAGCCGCGTGATCAGCTCGTGCGGCAGCTCGAGACGACTGGGATCGACGTTGGCGCCGCTGTCGCTGTCCCACAGCGGCCAGGCGCCCGGGTAGGGTCGCAGTTCGACGTGCGCCGGCCGCGTGAACGGACCTGACGGCGCGGTGTGCGCGGGCTGCGGAGTCGGACGAGTCGCGTGCAGACGGCCGCGGCCGAGCAGCCACGCCTGCCAGGCGACGAGCACGGTGAGCAGCAGTGCGAGCAGCCCGTCCATCCGCTGCGAGTTCGAGAGCTCCACGCGCTCGCTGGTGTCGGTCCAGATCACGAGCGCGAACGCGAGCGCGTACACCACCGCCGCACTGGCCGTCTGGCTGCGTCCCTTGCGGTCATCGTCATCTGTCGGCGGGAAGTACGCGGCCGCGTATGCGAGCCAGCCGAGCTGCACCAGCGTGTTGAGGCCCATCAACCAGTGCGTGCGCGCGCTCAGTCCGGCGAGCGCGACTCCGCCGACGCAGGTGAGTACGCCTCCGATCGTGAGCAGCACCGCGCGGACGTGATGGCGCGCGCGTTCGCCGCCGCTGAGCGCTGCATAGACCTGGTCCAGGAGGCGCGCCTGCTCGAGTCGAATCAACACCAGCACGCCGCCGAAGGCGTAGAACACGCCGATGGCGCGGAGCAGCTTCTCGATCATCCGTCGCGGAGACTAGCAAGCGCGCTTGGCGCGTTCAGCGCCGCCGCTCGCGCCGCGCTCGTGCTGCAGGTGCGCCGTGCGCCGCGAGCCAGCGTTACCGTAGTCCGCGGTGAAGGAGCACGACGGATCCGCCGCGCACATCCAGGACGTGGAGTCCTGGCTCACATCGCCCTGGCGTCGCGTCGTGCTCGCCGTGGCCGTGACACTTGCCGCCGCCGGCTCGACGACGGTGCAGGTCGCCGATTGGCTCGGCGCGCGCGACCGCGCCTTCGACCCCTGGCAGTTGTTCCTGCAGCAGTTGTTCGTGTGGGCGCCGTGGGGACTGGTCGGCGCGCCGCTGGTGTACCTGGCGCGCGCGATCTTCCGCTGGCGCCGCTCCTGGGTCGTCGCCGCGCTGGTGCAGATCCCGCTCTCGCTGGTGATCTCCAAGCTGTTCCAGTACTACGAGGACGCGCTCGCCAACGTCGTGTTCCAGGACGAGTGGCTCGCGCCCAAACGCGCCGGCGTTCACGCCTGGTTCCGCATCACGCGCGAACTGCTCGTCTACTGGCTCGTGCTCTCGCTCGGCGGCGCGGTGTACGCCTTCCTGCGTTCGCAGCGCGAGGCGCGTCGCGCGGCTGATCTGGCGCTGCGCGAGGCTGAGTTGCGCGGCGAGGTCGCGCAGGCGCGCCTGGACACGCTCAAGAGCCAGCTCCAGCCGCACTTTTTGTTCAACGCGCTCAACTCGGTCGGCGGCCTGGTGCGTGAGGGCGAGACCAAGCGCGCGCTGGCGATGCTCTCGTCGATCGCGAGCCTGCTGCGCGGCGCGCTCGATCAAAGCGAAGTGCGCGAGGTGCGCCTCGCCGACGAACTCTCGCTGGTCGAGCGCTACCTCGAGATCGAGCGCGTGCGTTTCGGCGAGCGGCTCGAGTACGCCTTCGAGGTCGAGCCGCAGACGCGCGAGGCGCGCGTGCCGACGCAGGCGGTCCTGACGCTCGTCGAAAACGCCGTGCGGCACGGCATCTCGCCGCGCGAGAGCGGCGGGCGCATCCAAGTGCGCGCGAAGATCGTCGCTGGCCGCCTGCGCGTCGAAGTCGAGGACGACGGCCCCGGCTTCGCGCCGCACGTGCTCGAGAGCTCGGCCACCGCGCTCGACGACGACGGCCGCGTGCACATCGGCCTCGCCAACACGCGCCACCGGCTCGAGCTGATGTACGGCGCGCGCCAGTCGATGCGCCTGGCCAACGCGCCCGGCGGCGGCGCGCTCGTGACGATCGAGATCGAGCGCTAGCGCACCGTCTCGCTCACCACGACGCCGTCGATCACCGTGCCGATGCAGTGCGAGGTGTACTCGAACGGATCGCCGTCGTAGAGCGCGAGGTCGCCGTCCT
>WYBT01000027.1 GCA_011525785.1 Planctomycetaceae bacterium | reverse complement strand
GTAGCGAGACCGCGATAGCCCGTGGGCTCGCAAGCGCTCGGGGTGAAGGCATCCGCAGGCGACCTGAGAGGTCGCTGAGGACGGCGTTCGCCTCGAGCGCGCAGCATGCACCGGACTAGCGCGGTCGCAGTAGGTTCTGGGGAGAGAAGCGGGCGTGCCCGGCGCGTCCGCGATCCGCGCCGAACGTCCGGCGCGAGCGCAAGCTCGCCGAGCAGCGCAGCCCTGGCGAGCGTGCGTCGAAGCGCGCTCGGCCAGCGCGCCTCCACGCGCGTCCCGAGCCGGCCGCGCCAACCCTGCGACGCCCGGCGGCCCGAGTTCTTCCACTGCTCTCGAGCGCCCGCGGCGCCAGCGTGGAGCCACACGCGCCGCGGCCTTAGACTGTGAGGAACGTCGGCAGGGTCCGACCTGTCGTCTCCCACTCACTCCGCTGCGCACCAACTCCACCGCCGTGCTCCGCGTCGCCTGCTGCGCCTGGCTGCTTGCGACCCTGGGAGCGTGCTCCGCTCCCCGCGACGCCTCCACGCCCGACCAGCGGCCGCCGCGCGCCGCGACAGCGAGCGCTCAGGGCCCCACGCCCCAGATCGAGCGCGCCGCACCCGCGGCCCCGATCGCGCACGAGCGACCCGACGAGCCGCGTGCGAGCGTCGCGTCGGACACATCAGCGCAGCCGCCGCCCGCGCCCAAGCAACCAGAGCCGCTCGCGCCGCCGACTCCGAGCGCAGCGAACAACGCGGCGGAGACCGATGCCGCTCGCGCTGCGCTGCGCCGCCGCGCGATCGAGCACATCGAGAACGACCAGCTCGCCGCCGCGCGCGCGCTGCTCGACGAACTCTTGACCGCACCGGCGATCGCGCGCGCGAGGGCCTTGCTCAACGGCCACAAGCCGCACGAAGCGCTGGCTGTGATCGAGGCCGTGCTGGCCGAGGCGCCCGGCGAGCCGCGCGCGCTGTTGCTGCGCGCGGAGGCAAGCCTGCGCAGCGGCCTGCTGACGCGCCGCGAGGAGTCGCTCGAACAGGCCTTCGAGTCGTTCCTCAGCGCGGGCGCCGGCGCGCGCTCGCGACTGGGCGCAAGTCGGGCCGCGCGCGCCCTGGGCCGTTTCGAGGACGCCGCAGCGCTCGCGCGCGAGGGCTGGGAGGCGCTCGGCGCCGACCCGTTGGGAGCGGAGATCGACGCCGACGAGACGCCCGAGCGGACCGTGGCCGAAGCGCATTGGGCCTGGTTCGAGTCCCTGCCCGCGAGCGAACGTCGACGCGCGCAGGCCGAACCGACGCGTGCTGCGCTCGCACGCCTGGTGGCGCGCGAGTCCCACGACAGCACGGCCTGGCTGCGCCTGGCGCACGTCGAGCGCGAGCTGGGCCACGTCGACGCGCAGGTGCGCACGCTCGAGCGAGCGCTGGAGGTCACGCCGGGAAGCGAACGCGTCGCCGAACGACTCGCACAAGCTGCGGGCGAGCGCGGCGGCTGGACGGACCTGGTCGCAACCGTCGAGCGCGCGCGCACACAGCACCCCGAGAATCCGGCGCTGTGGCTGGCGAGCGCCCGCGCGCGGCTCGAGTGGGCGCTGGGCGCCGAGGGCGACGAGGCGCTGGCGCAACTGCGCCAGGCGGACGCCGAATTCGAACGCTGGGGCGCACTGACCGAGGGCGCGCGAGAGAGCAGCTTGCGCGAGCGCGCCTGGTGCCGCGCGCGCGCGGGTTGGATCGCGCTCGGCGCGCAGCGGATCGACGCGGCACTGGCGCAGTTCCGCTCGGTGGGCGCACTTGCCCCGGGCGCCTTGCACTGGTCGCTCGAAGGACGCGTGCCCCCGGCGCTGGAGGGCCTGTCCGCCGCCGCGCGCGCGCTGCGCGAGCGCGGAGAGTGGGTCGAGGCCGCGCGCATCTGGTCCGAGCTGCACGCCCAGTCTCCCGAAGTGGTCGAGTGGGCGCGGCTCGCAGGTGAGAGCTGGCGCACGGCCGCCGAGCAGACGCTCGTGCTGGCGCGCGAACTCAAACTGGCCTCCGACGGCCGCATCGTCGATCCCGCGCAGCTCGAAGGTCTGCGGCGCCGCGCCGGCATCGGCGCCAAGCCATCCCACGGCGTGACCTGGACCTTGGCGCTCCAACGCGCCGCGACCGAAGCGCAGGAACGCGCCGCCCGCTGGTTCAAGAGCAGCTACGTGGCCTTCGTCGACGCCGCGCAGCTCTCCCCCAACGACGTGCGCCTTTTGTGTGACGCCTCGGAAGTCGCGGTCTACCAGCTCAAGCGCGACCTGCCGATCGTGCGCGAGTTCCTGCGCGAGGCGCTGCGCCTGGGCGAGTTGCGCGCCGGCGATCCGAGCCTTGCGGGCGAGGAACGGCGCGCGTTGCTCGAGGCCTGGGGCGACGCGCACGAGTGCATGGGCGTGCTGCTGCTCGACTACAAGCGCGAGCCCGCCAAGGCCAAGATCCACTTCCTGCGCAGCGTGGAGATCGGCCCCGACCCGCGCCCCATCGTCGTCGAGACCTACCTGCCCCAGTGCGAGGAAGCGATCAAGCGCACGCTGCGCTGAGCGCGCGCCCGTCCGCGCGCTCGTGGCTTTCGCCGCTCAACCCTGACCTGCCGCCGTCATGCAACACCTCCTGATCCTGTGCGCCGCCCTCGGGCCCCTGTCGCTCAACGTCTCCGCCGCGCCCGCGCCGACGCCCCACCGCGCGTTGGCCCAGTCGGTCGACGAACTCATCGAGCAGGGGCGGCGCGAGCTGGCGCAGGGCAAGCTGGCCGAAGCGCAGGCGAGCTTCGCACGCGCGGCCGAACTCGACTCGAACTCCCCGCGCACGCGCGTGTGGGTCGTGCGCGGCGCCATCGCCCAGGGTGCGTTCGAGGACGCGCTGGTCGCAGTCGACGAGCTGCGCGCGGCCAACGCTCCCGCCGCGGACGCCGACTACCTGTACGGACTGGCGCTGCTCGGCTTCACCAAGGCTTCGATCGCGAGCGGCGGCGGCAGCGCCTTCACGCAGAGCCAGTTCGAGGATGCGGCGACGGCGCTCGAGCGCGCGCTGAACGCCGACGCGGCGCGCTATGGCGACGCATGGGTCGCGCTCGCCGAGTGCGCCTGGTACGCGCAGGATCTCGAGCGCGCGCGCCGCGCCGCGACCAAAGCCGTCGAGGCGCAGCCCACTTCCCCGGCCGCCAGCACGATGCTCGGCCGCGTCGCCTTTTCGCAGTACAGCGCGGCCACCGAGCCCGAGCCCAAGGCGGCGCACTGGGCTGCGGCGCGCTCGGCCTTCGAGCAGTCCGTGAAGCTCTACGGCGCCCCCGCGGAGCCCGCTGCGCGCGCTGCGCTCGCCGAAGCGCACATCCAGCTCGGCCACCTGCATGCGTTTGCACAGGCCAAGCCGCAGGCCAGCGAACACTACGCCTCGGCGATCGGCTGGGACCCCAGTCGCGTGGACTTCGGCGCGGTGCGCGGCGTGCTCGGCGCGGAACTCGCCGGGCCGTGCTTGTTGGAGGGCGAGAAGCGCTTCCTCGCGTCGCACGAGGCCAGCGATCCGCTCTACGCCACGCTGTCGTGGTGGCTGGGATTGAACGCCTTCGAGGCCGCGCAGTGGCCGGCCTGCGAGAGCGCCTACCGCCGCGCCGTCGCGCTCTGGCCGGGCTACGCGAACAGCTGGTACTACGTGTTCCGCGCCTGCTTCTCGCAGCAGAAGTACGCCGAAGCGCTGGCCGCGCTGCGCGCCTACGACGAGAGCTCGCCCGAGGGGCTGATCGAGTCCCTGCGCGGCGAGAAGCCGCTCAACCTGCAGTTCATCGAGTACCTGGTGGGCTGGTGCGCCGACGGGGCCAAGCACGCCGGTCGACCGCTCAATCTCGACGCGGCCTTCCTCTCGGAGGTGCTCACGCGCATCGAGCCCGAGGTCTCGCGCTACTGGAACAACCTGGGGCTGTTCGTGCGCGACCACGGCGATGCGCTGCGCTGGGCCAAGTCACCGGAGGCCACCAAGGAGGTCCTCGACGGGCTGTGGAAGCGCGCACTGGCGGCCTATGAACGCGCGCTCGAGTTGGAGCCCGAGAACCCCAATTACCTCAACGACACGGCCGTGATGTTCCACTACTACCTCGAGCGCGACTACGACAAGGCGCTCTCGATGTACGAACGCGCCGCCGTGCTCGCCGACCAGTTGCTCGCGCGCAAGGACCTTGCGAGCGACGTCCGCGAGGTGATCAAGATCGCGCAGCGCGATTCGAAGAACAACACCATGAAGCTCAAGCGCCTGATGGAGAAGCTGGCGCGCGGCGAGAAGCCCGGTCCCGAAGACGCCAACAACTGATCGGGCGAGCGCGCCGTCGCGCCACGGGCGCGAACGCTTGCGAGGAGCGAAGTCGTGCAACTACCGGTTCGAATCGCGAGCGAGGGGCTGAGCGAGCCCGTGATCTCGGTCGACGGCGCCTGGAATGCGCCGGGCCTCAATCTGAGTCACTGGCCCGGGCACCGCACGCCCGCGCAGTTCGCGCACGAACTGTCGACGGGCTGCGCCCTGGCGTTCGCGCGCCTCGCGCAGCCAGAGCGCGAGCACTGGGCCCGCGGCTGCGTCGCGATCGTCAACAACCACTTCGACACCGACGGAACCTGCGCGCTGTTCGCCGTGCGGCATCCGGCGCTGGCGCTCGAGCGCGAGCGGGCGCTGCTCGAAGCCGCGGCCGCCGGCGACTTCTTCGAGTTGCCCAGCGACGCGGCGCTGCGCGTGGACTTGATCGTGGCCGGCTGCGCGGACCCGGAGCGCTCTCCGCTGGCCGAGCAATTGCGCGAGCGCCCGTCGCTCGAGCGCCACCAACTCGCGACCGAGTTCCTGCTCGAGCGCTTGCCCGCGATCCTCGACGGCGAGAGCGCGCCCTACGAGAACCTGTGGCGCGACGAGCTGGAGCGAACGCACGCCGACCTCGCCGAGCTCGAGCGCTGCGCGCGCGACGAGGTCGCGCACCTGGACTGGACCACCTTCGTCGCCCGCCCGGCGAGCGAGCCCTTCGCGCCCGGACGTCACGCGCTGTTCGGTGTCGCGCGCAGCGATCGCGTGCTCGTCGCCTCGCCCTGCCGCGGCGGCGCGCACTTCCGTTTGATCTTCGGGACGCGCTCGTGGTTCGAGACGCCGGGCCGCGAGCGCACGGCCCGCCCCGATCTGCACGCGCTGGTGGCGCAGCTCAACCAACTCGAAGGCGTGAGCGCGCAGGACGCGCTCGCCTGGCGCGCGCAGCCGGCGGACTCGCCCTCGCCCGAGGTCTGGTTCGGCGCGCGCGAGCAGGACTTCTTCGCCGAGCGCTCCAGCGCCTTGCGCCCCAGCGCGCTGCCCATCGCGCAAGTGCGTCACGCGCTCGCGCAATGCCTGCGCGCGAGCCTCGCCCTCCCCCAATGAGCGCGGGCGGGGGGGGGGGGTGGGGCGCCCCCCCCCCGGGGAGCGCCCCCCCGCGACGTACCGGGTTGAGGGGGGGTCAGAAAATACACCCCCCCCGGGGCAGGTTTCGCGGGGGGGAG